>DUCO01000028.1 GCA_012959765.1 Dehalococcoidia bacterium
GCAACGGCAACTTCGACTTGCCGGAGTTTGTTGAGAACCTGTTCCGGGCTATGTCCTTTTCTTGGCATTTCTGCCTCCCTTCAATACATCCAGTATCTGATCTTTCAACTGGACACGTTTGAGGGGGTCAGGTCACTTCGATGCCTTCCACTTCCTGAACCGTTCTTTCGTCTCTTCCGAAATCGGGTAGTACGTGCCCGGTGGAACCTGCTCCTCGTCGATGAGGCCAATCACAAACTCCTCGGCCTCCTCCTGCTCCTCGATCCAGTCAATCACTTCCTCTGCGCGATCAGCCGGCACCACAACAACCCCATCGTCGTCGGCAACAATCACATCGCCCGGCATCACAAGCACCCCGCCAACATTGATAATCCCGCCATCTTCGAACGACTCCAGAAACGGTAAGTTCCCCGCTGGCGATCGGTTCTTCGCAAACACAGCAAGATCGTAGTCATCCGAAATCATCTGCAGGTCACGAATCGCACCATCGGTAATCAGCCCTTGCGCTTTGTTGTGCCACAGCTGCCGAGTTTTCATATTGCCCATCGTGCACGAATACTCATCAAACGTGTGTGCCTCAACAACCAGAACGTCGTTAGGGCCACACTTCGCCATCGCCCTGTACTCGGGTGAATTGCCACCTTTGCGAGTCTGCTTCAGCAAGTCAGGACGAGCAGGAACATAACGCAGCGTCTGCGCCCTTCCAACCAGCGTCTTGCCTGGAGTAAACGCCTTGATGCCTCGCATCAGGCACAGCTGGTAGTTCGCTGAAGCAAACCACTCCTGCCCATCCGGAGGAGCCAACCGCCACGTGCCGCTGTAAGCAGTTGCAGCCGTCACCTTCCGAAAGCGATCAAGTATTTCGTCCGATACGTGCGTGGGCGCCGAATCTGAGCTTGAATCTGGCAATCTGAATCTCCTGAAGTGCTACTAATCTAAGATGCGGAAGTATATGTGCGACCCGACAAGATCGTTGCTGCGAGAACGATCATGGCCGCATCCGAACGCTATATCTCCAGAGATTCACCGACCTGCGCCGCGAAAACTTCGCCGCTGTAGTGTTCTTTACCAGTACCGACCAACACGATTTCGCCTGCAACCGACAGCAGGTGTGTCAAAGCCAGCCGCTTCACTCGGGCCTCTTCAGCAATTTTTTGCCACGACCGAGATTTCTGAGTGGTTCGAAGGGAACAGCCTTCTGAACCGATCCCGACTCTCTGGATTCGGGAGGTCCGCTGCCATCGCATCAAGTGCCTCGTTCGAATAGCTCTCATGGATCAACAAATCTGCGTCGGCCGCGAAAGGAGCCATAAACATTCTGTCGGTCGCAAGGTCACCCGAGACGATCAATGTTGAACCATTCGATCGAATTCGCCACGACAAAGACTGGATCTCAGGAGCGTGAGGTACTTCGATCGCGTCCGCTGTGAATCCTCCCACCTCGTATGTGTCGCCTGGAACGATTTGCTCGCCATGAAGACTTTACAGATGCTCAGGCATATCTGTAAAACCACCATCTAGCACTAGTTGTTTGCAGGTATCAACGAATCTCTTAGCTGGCATATTGCCTGCGTTCCCTCGAGTTCTCCTGCACCTCGAATTTTGAGTGAAATGCTCGGATGTTGTTCTTTCGGCACCGCTCTCGTTCGTCGGTGTTGCTGTCAAAACTACTGTCAATCACTCCATAATCCGAACTCGGTAACTCGTACATATGGCGAACTGAGGAATCGAGCATCACGGCTGTCAACTACAACCTCAGCACTGTTCACAAAAAAATTAAGATTCTGAAACACGTCAAAATCGAAATCCAAATTTGCGTTGACGCTATGTTTGACCCCATCCAGAACCACGAAGAGTTTTGTGTTTAGTTTGATAACTCGAATACTAAATTGATTTGGGGTGTAGTTTTCCTGAGTTATGGATTCTGACCAAAACACACTCCCGTTGTGATCGAAAGTTACTGTCATACGGACTGTATGGGTTCCATCTGGGTGATTGGTCTGTTCAATGTTGAAGTGTCGGTTGGAGTTGGGTAAACCTATGCGAATTCCGTAATCGAGCAGTTCTGGGTTAGTAGTAAATGGGTCTTTGAAACTAGCTGACATTTCATCAAATTGATCGGTCGGAATGATCGCATGTTTTTCAGTTTGTGAAACTACTTCAAGATCAAATGATTGATCTCTGACCGGAGAAGTAGAAACAGCTGAAATGCTCTTCGCCATCATGGCGAAATCTTGAGCGGTTTCAGATCCTGAATAGTTGGTACCAACTGAAAGAACTCCTGGCACGTCCCACATACCCTCAATCTCTGCAGCAAGCTCTTCATTGACATAAACACTCACAACACCGTTCCAAGCCCGGAATAAGATTTGATTTTCGGAGTTTTGAGCCGTGTTTACAGTGAAGTCGTGCCTAGTTAGATTCACTGTCCCTGACCTGCCCCCCTCAAACGTATCCAGTTGAAAGATCAGATACTGGATGTATTGAAGGGAGGCAGGTCACGAGCCCCCGTGCTTTGAATCAACCTGTCGATTTCGTTGGAATACTAAAGACCGAACAACTACGGAGCAAAGATTCAGGTAAATTGCATCGTGAATCAACTTAAATTCAACTGATTCTGATTCTTGGATGACAGGGAAACATAGATTGAACACAAAACGTGGAACGCTGTCTTCGAGAGCAATAATTACCACTCTGCTCGCAGCACTCGCCATGCTTGCCGTCGCTTGCGGTGGTGGCGATGATCCAGCTAGTTCCGTTCCCCCGACCGAGGAGCCGGTTCAGATTCCCGAAGGGCCAATCCAGGTCATTGAACACATCGAAGCGACATCCGTAGACGGCATTCTGTTCGATCTAAAACTGGCGTTGCCGTTGTTCGACCAGAACGGGGCAAACGGGCGTCGGGATGACGCCGAGATAATTACTCCCGACAAGACCGAGTATCAGGGTGTTTTCGCCGATGGCCTCGGTACGCTATTCATCGTTTCGTGCCTGGCCGACGTGTGTCAGACCGATACTAAGACGGCAACGTTTGAGATTCATTACTGGGTCGAGTCGTTCCCGGATCCCATCCCAGATGGCGTCGACTTTATCGGTGAGTAGTTGCCACCCCGGCAAAACCGACCAAAAACGAGACGAAGCCTAACCCGCAGCCCCAGCCGGTTCAGCTTCGCTTCCAGTTCCGCCATGCAGCAGTGCCTCTTCACGATCAGACATCAGGTGCGCCGTGATCGCCTGCATCGACTCGACATGAACATGGCCGTTTGCGCCAAGTACAACCGACAGCCGTGACATCGTCTGTGCACTGTCGGCTTCAACCATCACTACAAAATCGTATTGACCGAGAGTTGCGTACCGGGCCAGCAGCTCCGCACCGGGAACTCGCACGGAATCGCATGCGTCGGCGAAGGCGTCGGGATTTTCAACGCATGCCTGCAGACCATCGTCGGTTAGGTTAGCGAGCAGGAAGAACAACATCGGCGATACTCCAGTTACACGTTCGTATATTCGGATGGTGCCAGATTCCCCAGATTCCAGTGTGATTCCAGCCCTAAATGCTTCGGCTTTCCGAAAACTCCCGAGTACCCGCATGTTACCCATCACCTTAAAATTCGCCAATGCGCAACAGCAAGTCGGTTGTCGACGAATGCGGGCCATTTCTTCTCTAAGCGACTGTTCACTTGCTCGAATAAAGTGCAAACTGTGCCAAGTTTTTTGACGTGAACCAGTTTGAATAAAGGGTTTTAATGGACAAGCCAAACATCGTACTAATCAACTGCGACGATCTTGGATACGGGGATCTGGGCGTATACGGGTCGAAGATCAACAAGACGCCTGCGCTCGACAAAATGGCGGCCGAAGGCGTTCGGTTCACCGATTTTTACGTGGCTTCGGGGGTTTGTTCGCCTTCACGAGGGGCGCTCCTTACCGGTTGCTACGCGCAGCGAATTGGGTTTGGGGAGTTCGATGGCTTCCGGGTGTTGTTTCCGGGCGATGGCATTGGTCTGAATCCTGATGAAACAACCATTGCAGGGGTGTTGAAAGACGTCGGCTACTCGACCAAGATCATCGGCAAGTGGCATTGCGGCGATCAGGAAGAGTTTCTGCCGACGAATCATGGTTTCGACAGCTATTACGGGCTGCCCTACAGCAACGACATGGGTCGGCAGGTGGAAGACCCGACTATCGACGATCACACTCGTTTGGAGCACTTGCGAAGCCGCCCACCGTTGCCTTTGATTCGTGATGCCCAAGTAATTCAGGAACAGCCCGATTTGCGGGCGCTTACCGAACGCTACGCCGAAGAGGCAGTTCGATTCATTCGAGGAAACCGTGACAACCCGTTCTTCCTCTACTTCGCCCACATGTACGTTCATCTCCCTCTTTATGCACCCGAAAATCTCGTAAACGCCTCGGAGAACGGCGACTACGGTGCCTGCATTGCGGGGGTCGACTGGGTGGCGGAAGTGCTATTCGATGAGTTGAAACGACAGGGCTTGGACGAGAACACTCTGGTGATTTTCACGAGTGATAACGGGTCACGGCTCGACAATCAGGGTGGCAGCAATGGCGTCCTGCGCGGTCAAAAGGGCACGACCTGGGAGGGCGGACAGCGAGTGCCTTGCATGATGCGGTGGCCGGGTCGAATTCCGGCGGGTGAGGTTCGTAATGAGTTGATTTCGTCGATTGATTTCTTCCCGACTATCGCCGCGGTTACAGGAGCCCAGGTTCCGCAGGATCGCACGACCGATGGTGTTGATATGTCGCCACTAATGTTTGCGAGCGGGCCTGCAGAATCACCGAGAAGCGAGTTCTTCTACTACGACGGGAATAATCTTGAGGCAGTTCGAGATGGCAAGTGGAAGCTACACGTTCGCAAAAAAGAAGAGCCGGTCGACGAGCTTTATGATCTCGAAAACGACCCCGGCGAGACGATGAACGTGTTCGAGGGTCAGCCAGATGTAGTTGCTCGCCTAGCGGGGCTAATCGCGGCCTGTCAACAGGATCTTGGAGACCAGGTGAACGGCATTCTCGGCAACGACGTTCGGCTCTCTGGCCGAGTCGACAATCCCGACACGCTCACGCACTACGACCCCGAGCACCCCTACATATACGCCGAGTACGACAAGGGCGAGCGGGGGTAGCGCTGGCGAGGATCCGCTACGCCTACCTACTACATATCTGCGTTCACACGGACGATGCGCTTGGGCGGGCCGGTTAGGCGAGGGTCGAGGTAGATTTTCATCTCGTCGGATGTGGTTTGAACCTTGCCGTGGGTCATCACGAGGGCGATATTTTGCTGATCTTGCAGGGTGGTGATGTCGTCAAGGGGATTTTGGTCGATGATCAACAGATCTGCATCTTTACCAGACTCGATAGTGCCAACTCGATCAAGAATCGACAGTGCGTCCGCCGTGTTGCGCGTCCCCGCCACGATCGCGTCCATAGGCGAAAGTCCGCAATCGACAAATTCAGACAGCTCGATCATCGCATCACCGGGCCCACCATCGGTGCCGAGTGCAATTTTCGTACCCATCTTGTGCGCTTTTGAAACGCCTTCTCGGTGAATCGGATAAGCGGCTTCCATTCGCTCTTTTGTCCACGGCTGTTCAACTAATGCGACTCGACCGATGCTAGTAGTGAACAGAGTCGGCACGAAGTACAGATCCGCTTTCGTGATGGCTTCAAGTCCTTCATCATCGATCAATGCGCCATGGTGAATCATGTGGACTCTAGCGTTGACCGCATACTTAAGGCCCTCGTGACCGTGTGCATGCGCCGCCACCGGCATGTCACGCATCCGAGCTTCGTCAACCAACGCGGTCAACTCTTCTTCGGTGTAGTCGGGCCAGTGAACCCGTTCGTGCTCCCACTGAAACCCTGCTGTCGCTGCGGTTTTGATCATCGTGCAGCCAGCAGAAGCGAGCTCCCTCACCGCCTTTCGAATCTCCCACGGCCCGTCGGCGTGCCTTCCACGAACGTGCCCGCCCGAAGCGTTTACCACGCCCGCTGTAATCTGATTTGCACACCGATCGACGTAGCCTTCTTTTATCGCATTGGTTAGTTCAACGGCCGCTGGACCGCCGCCAATGCTGACAACGGTCGTCACCCCGGCTCCCAGCGACTGACGGAGCGTGTTGATCGCGTTAAAGCCAACTCTCAGATTTATGCGGACATCGTTTGGGACGTCCTGATTCGGAGTGACATGAATGTGTGAATCGATGATCCCGGGCATGGTGAACTTGCCGGTTGCATCGATCTGGACAGTATCCGGGGTTAGTTGAACTTGATCAGCAGACCCTACTTGAACGATTTTTCCATCGTGGATAACGATAGTTCCGTTTGTAATTGGCGCGTTGCCAGTGCCATCGATAATCGTTGACCCGACAATGGCTTGTTTGTTCACGGCGATTTGCTCCAGGGGTGAGAATGAGCGACCATCCTACCGCGCATGCTGTACCAAGCGCGTCATGGGATCACGAGGGCTGAAGCAAAGGTTACGAAAAATACTCACGCGAACCCGGAGTCGGGTTTACGCTACCGTCGAACGATTGCTGGCGCCACATTTCGTAGAGCACCAGCGCAACTGCGTTTGAAAGGTTGATGCTGCGGTTCGCTGGCATCATTGGAATGCTGATGCGGTTCTCAGGGGGCAACCCGGCAACAAGAGCATCGGAAAGGCCTTTGCTTTCGGAGCCAAATATCACCGTGTCGCCGTCTTGAAACTCGACCTGATCGTAGGTGGTTGTGCCGCCAGTCGTGGTTACGAATGTTCGAGTCATGTCGATCGAGTCGAACAACGCTTCAACCGATTTGTGAACAACAACATCTGCGAGATCACCATAGTCCAGTGCTGCCCTGCGCAATGGTTTCTCTGTCAGGCTGAATCCCAGCGGCTCAACCAGATGCAATCGCCCGCCGGTGTTCGCACACAACCGAATAATGTTGCCTGTGTTCTGCGGTATTTCTGGCGCGACTAACGCCACATTGAACGGCATTCGCTATTTTTCTTCCTGTTTCGAGCCAACCGGTCGAGTTAAGTGTTCAACAGCTTAAAACTTGAAGCCCGACAAGTCGCCGGGCTTCAGGATTGTTTTGGTATCGAAAGAACGGTCGAAGCCCCAACGCAGCTCAGCTATCCGTTGGTCTTCTTCCATTCTTCGTACTCAGCCTTGCCTTCATCGGAGAGCGGGTAATACTTCCGAAGATCGCCGCCTTCTGAAAGCTTGATTCGTGTGAATTCCTCCCACTCAGCGTGCTTGCCGCCCGACTCTGCGAGCTGTTCGGCAAGTTCTTTGGGGACAACAACCGCGCCGTCATCGTCCGCGATCATAATGTCTCCGGGCATGACGAGCGTTCCAGCGCAATCGATCGGCACGTTGTAGGCGTACGGGAACTGCACCGTCTGCGTGTGGGCATAAGGAGTCACACCAGTCAGCCATATACCAAGTCCGGTTTCTTTAGCACCCCGAATGTCACGAATCGCTCCATCGATAATGATGCCCAGGCCGCCCCGGCCTTTCAGATACGTCAGCATCATGTCGCCAAAAACACCACTTGTATTTTCACCCCGCCCATCGACAACGATGATGTCGCCAGCCTGAGCGTGATACAGCGCGTGACGATGCACCTGCGACTCGGGGTCGCGATACTCGCCTTCCGGGTACTGATCTTCTCGCTTCGGCAAATACTGAAGCGTTATTGCCGGTCCTACGACGGTTGTTCCGGGAGTGAATGTTTTTATTCCATCGAGAACAGACGCACTGATTCCGAGCCTCCGAAGTTCGCCCGAAGCCATGGCACTCCCGATACCTTGAAGCCGCTTAATCAAATCCGGTGAAGGTCGTTCGATATCGATTTTCGGAATGGGTGTTTTTATGATCACTGTTAGGGTCTTTCGCGTCGGGTCTAAGCTCAATTAAATGAAGTTGAGCGCAATATAATCCTCTTCCTGCCACATTGGGTGCTGTAGGCTCAGCGATCCGGTTGACTCTCCCTTAACGGTGAAATCCATGTCCCGCTTGACCAGACTAAGTTTCTTTATCGCAAGCATTGCGCTCGTGGTAATCGTCTCGTGCGGCGGCGGTGCGAAAGACGAGGCTGCAACCGATACCGTCAGTCCCGCAAGCCCTGTCAGTGCCGCCAGTCCGGCTACTCCCGACATTCAACCTAATCGGCTGATCAAGCTAGTTGATCCTTTGGATGACCCGGATCACTACTGCATTGATATACGAGGATTCGGCTCCAACATCCAGTTGCAGAATTCTTTACAGGCGCATACCTGTAAGCCGAATAACAATCGGGACGAGCAGTTCACTACCAAGTCACAGACCGGGCAGCTTATGGCAGAGCAGTACAACCTCTGCATGCAGCCAGAATCACCAGTTGATGGCTCTCAAATTTACTTGCGAGATTGTGCAGACACATCGCTTCAAGGTTTCAGTCCACTTGAAGACGGCACGATTGGTTCTGTCAGAACTCAGAGCTCATCCTCGTTTTTTGCCACTAAGTCGGTGCTGAACGTTGACCTGTTGAGAACGAAATCGAACATCTGACGGACTCGCTTGGGCATCAATTTGCCCCAGAGCTCTGAGTTCTGACAGATCCCTATCTGAGGTGGTTGTAGTCGTCAGGCAGTTAATCCCATCACCCCCAAAGTTGCGTTCATCACGGGAATTCGGGAAGATTGCGCATTCACACAGGCAATCACGAGCGAAGGAACAAATCTTGGCGAAATTACATGTGCTGGGATCAGGTGGACCGAGACCGATAAAGGCACGATTTGGATCCTCACACGTGGTCGATGTTGGTGGCAGGAAGATCATGTTTGATTGTGGCCCGGCAACTACCTACAAAATGGCGAAGACCGGCCTTCACCCGCTAGACATCGACTATCTGTTTTTCACGCACCACCACTTCGACCACGATGTTGATTACCCATGTTTCATGATGACTCGCTGGGATGAAAGCATCGGAAAAGAAGAGCCGCTGCAAGCTTTTGGCCCGAACAACACAGAGTCGATTACAGAACGGCTGATAGGCGAAAAAGGTGCTTTTGCATACGACATTAATGCTCGCACCAACCACCCGCTAAGCAAATCGACTTATCAACTTCGAGGCGGAATTTTGCCAAGACCGCGGATGAACGTGATAGCAAAAGATGTGGGCCCCGGAACGGTTTTTACCGGGAATGATTTCGAAGTGACCGCCGCACCTGCAGAGCATGTCGAGCCGTATCACGATTCGTTGGCATATCGTTTGGACACCTCAGAAGGCTCGATTGTGTTCACCGGCGATACCGAACCATGTGAGCGAATCGTCGATCTGGCTCGTGGGGCGGATGCACTCGTTTCGATGTGCGGCAACTTCGAATCGGTATACGACGCAAGGCCTAACGATATCGGGCAAACCGGAACGCTTGGCGCTGCCGAAATGGCAGCCGAGGCCGGCGTGAAAGAGCTATTTCTGGTTCACGTTGGTCCTGATCTATCGGCGCCCGAAAACCGTGAGCGTGGAATCGCTGAAGTAAAAACCGTATTCGACGGCGAAGTTACTTTGACCGATGAATTACAAACGTACGATTGGCAAAAGCACGACCACAGCCACGATGACCCGCCATCTGGTCCCGAGGTACATCCGCACATACATCGTCACTAGACGCCGGCGTTTTGCTGCTGCCCGAACGCAAGCTCGGAAACCACTCGTTTAGCACTTAACACAGCGGACTCGAGACCCGAGTTCTCGGTGTAGTCTCCGCAGTAGTGAATGTTGTCGTGCGGGGCTCGAATGTCGTCAATCAGATCCAACCTGCCTACACGCCAGGGGCAGATCGCATGTGGCCAGTGTTTGAGGGCGCGATCGAGCACGAGACCGCGGGCGGATGGGAAGATGTCTAACAGGTCATTTTCGAAAACGTCTAGCGCTTCGTCATCTGACAACTTCTGAAGCATCTGTGAACCATCGTCACCGGCATACAGCCTGATCAGACCTCGACCGTCTTGCTGCTTCATATCACCTGAGAATGTGAACGTTGGGTCGCCGATTCCAATGGTGGTCATGCCGACTACTGGAACGCGCCAGTTTCCTTTGCCAAAGAAATGCTCAGAAGGTTTGTCGACTAAAAATGCCGCCGAAGACATGGCTCCGTACTGGCACTGATCGAGAGCAGTTCGCTTGAAACCTGGCAAATCACGAAGAACGCTCAGGGCGAGCGGGGCTGGAACCGCCATCACGCACTGGTTGGCCTGAACGCTGTAAGACGCCCCGTTGTTCTCGTACTGGATCGACACTACTGTTTCGTTCGAAACAACTTCTTTGACAGTCGCTCCGGTCTCTATTCTCGCCTTGGTTTGTTCAGCAAGTGCTTTCGTGACCTGAACGGTTCCACCTTCGACGAAGAACTCATCGGCAGCGTGGTGCAGAAACGTGTTCACAGGCTGGAACGCAGCGACTTCATCAGCAGCCAGTGTGCTTGAAGACTTAGAAACCGAATCCCAGAAGGCTTTTACGTCCGGATGCCGAATGTTCAGTCGTTCGACGAGGGTTACCGCAGAAAGTTCTTGTAAAACTCGATCATCAGGGCGCGGCGAAATATCGACAATCCCGCTGTAGCGAGAGCGCATTCGCATGATTCCAAACGCCATCTTGATTTTTTCAAAGAATGGAATCGGGAGACCCAAGAGAAATTTGAAATCTGACGAACCGGATACGAACTTGCCATTCATATATGTAGAAGTTTTTGTCTTGTCGATGAGAGTGCGGGTCACACCCAGTTCGTCGGCCAGTTTCGCGACGTTCGTCTCGCCACCGGGAATCATCTGGGCACCCTGATTGAATACGTATGGGCCCATATTCGTTGAGAGAGTTCGGCCTCCGGGATGCTCTTCTTTTTCAAGCAACAGAACGTTCTTGTTGTTGAGCTGATATGCGACGGTCAGGCCCGCAATCCCGCCCCCGACGATAACAACATCGTAGGTTTCCGGGGTGTCTGGCTGAGATGTCATATCAACGATTCATTTTCGGGAATACTGAGTCGAACTGGATGTGAATCTCTATGAGAACTCCGGAATGACTTCATCCATAAACAGTTTCATTGCCGAAAGGTCTTGAAAGTCCTCGAAGTACGTAACGATCAGATCAAATCCCATCTCACTTAGCTCTTGATACTGATCACGCACAGCCGATGGATCACCCGCAATAACGGTGGTATCGGCGTTATACAGATTTCGTCCGGTGGCGGTCTTCCCATCCTGATTGCTAAGGCCCGCTTGCTCCAGTGCGACTGAGTGTTTTTTGTCGATAAAAGTGCCGATCGACAGAGTTTTTCGAATCGAGTCGAAATCACGGCCAACGTCATCGCAGTGAGAGCGAAGCACGTCCAGCTTGTGCTGGAGGGCGGGGATCGGACGTGCCACATCGTTCCACCAGTCCGCATATTTCGCAACGACCCGAAGTGATTTCTTCTCCCCAGAAGCACCGATCATGATCTTTGGAACCGGATCAGGCCTCGGTTCGGCGCTGGCTTCGTCGATCGAGTAGAAGCGCCCTGAGAAGCTCGCCGGCGAATCTGTCCAAAGTGCACGAATCACCTGTATCGCCTCCTCGAGTCTGTCCACCCTCTCACCGGAACGTGGATAGTCGAAGCCGAACGCCTTGTGCTCGCCCTCGTGCCAGCCTGCGCCGTAGCCGAGGGTGAACCGACCTCCGCTTAGCACCTGGAGGCTGGCTGCCATTTTCGCAACAAGCGCTGGATTCCGGAACGAGTTGCTCATCACGATTGTGCTGAGGTCGACATCTGGGTACTTGGACGCTATCCAGGTAAGCAGCGTCCAACATTCGAGCCGCCACTCCGCAGCGTAGTTCAGATGGTCGGACACCCAGATTGAGCTGAACCCCTGCGTGGCAACGTCGAGCGCTTGTTTGAGATCATCGAGGTATTTGTCCGGCCTGATCGTCTCTTTACCCCGATCGCCCGATGGCGGGTTGTAGCCAAACTCAATCTGTGGCCGTGGAGTTCCCGGCATTTCGCTGCTCTCCTAATTTCGCCCGTCTGAGTAGGTTTCAAGCGGGTTGGTTCGTCGCATTTCGGGAATTTTATACCCAAATTTCCGTTGCATTTTCATGGCCAAAGTATCGATGCTTTGCTCTGTTTACAAATTTGTTGCGGGTCGTTGACTATTTCGTGCATTTTATCCACCCAGTGACCTGCCCCCGATAGCGTTACCACTTATTATCTCGGATTTGCGACCAACCGAAGCGCTGGCATCATTGTCTCGGGCACTGGTGGACGGTATCCAAGTGAGCTGTGTGGTCATATCGTGTTGTACTCCTGCCGCCACCTGTAGTAAGTGTGGTCGGTGACGCCGATCCCACGTACTGCCTGCCCAACGCTCTTACCGTCCGCAACGGCAACCTCGACTTGCCGGAGCTTGTTCAGGATCTGTTCCGGACTATGACCTTTTCTTGGCATTTCTTCCTTCCTTCAAAACGTCCAGTATCCGATTTTTCAACTGGATACGTTTGAGGGGGGCAGGTCACTGATTAACCGATTAAGTCCATTTAACTCAACAAACAGAATGGCTTACCAACTCCGTAGCCCATTTATTAGATCGAAGATATCTAAGGTAAGAAAAGAAACAAAAACAACCCTAAGCTAATGCGCTGCCAGATTGCTTAAAAAATGCAGGGTGCGCAAAACTGCGCACCCTGCAAAAATCTTTGACAGAAACTGTTTAGTCACCATCTCCATTGATCATGATGATTCCGATAACGAGTATCACAATCCCCCAAACACCCTGAAGGACACCATTAATAAGCCCTCCGGTCTCTGTGTCAAGACCAATCGCCAAAACGGTTATCAGTCCAACCACGGCTAACGCGAGCAGTACGAAACCGAAATATTTACTTACCAAGCCACCGGCAGCAAGGCCGCCAGCAAGAGGTATTACCGTAAGCAACGCTACTATAGTCCCTGCTGTCTGAACTCCAAGGAACGCGCCACCACCACTAGTGGCCATTCCTTCTACCCCCGCCCCTGCTATTCCCATCGCCATTCCGGATTGAATCGTCAGAATGGCCAATAATGCGACCGCACCTGCGCTTGCAACCCTCATGCGCGCCAGAGCGTTACCCGCTTCAGGAGTAATTCGAGTCAAACCCAAAATCGATCGCACATATAAAGCAACACCAACGAGGCCTATAGTTAATCCGAGCTTGGCAGTATCACCATTCGCAGCTATCTCCTGCACAAGTCCCATGTGATAGGAACCAAAAGGGGCAGTCATCATGCCGCCAACGATAAACAGAATGGGAGCGAATATTAGCGACCACTTAGCGACCGGGTCCAGCCCAGAACGACCTGCCCCTGTGATTAAAGACATACTTTTCTCCTTGTTTTAGATGATCGTTAAAGCTTGGACGAATATGATGCATCCAAGGCATGTATTCGTTCACATCCCGACCCTCACCCCGACCATACCATATTCGATATTTCATAGTCGATATCAGGTGTTCGTGACCTGCCCCCCCAATAAGTAGACCAGGGTAAATATTAGAAACTCTGGTTCTTGAAGGGGTAGAAGTACCAAGAAAGAGACACTGCCCGGAGCAGATCTTACGGAAACTCCGAGAAATTGAAGTAGCTCTGGCAAAAGGCGAGGCAGGTGCACGAGCAGTCAGACAGATAGCGGTAACAGAGCAAACCTATTACCGTTGGCGGCGCGAGTACGGCGGACTGGTTCTGTCAGAACGATACAACTGCTGTATCCGGGACGATCACAACCAAATAAACTGAACAAAATTTTCGACAAATCTTAGCCGCGGTTTCAACTTGTCAAATTCACCTTCAACAAAGCCAAACGACCGTCCAAACATCCTTTTCATCGAGTCGGATCAGCACAATCCGGCAATCATGGGCAACTCGGGTGACTCGGTGATTCGCACCCCGAACCTTGATGCACTGGCGGCGCGTGGCGTTACCTTCGAAAACAATTACTGCGCATCCCCAATCTGCGTGCCGTCACGGGCAGCGATGATGACAGGGCGATTCCCCTACCAGAACGAGGTATGGACGAACAGCCAGTTCCTGCATTCAGGCATTCCGACGTTTGCTCATTCCCTGGGTGCCGGCGGATACCAGCCCGTACAGATCGGTCGAATGCACTTTTTCGGGCCCGATCAATTCCACGGATTTACCGAGCGATTCGTCGGTGACCACAACTCGAATCACATGGGTGTCGATGAGGTCGATCACGGCCAGTTGTCGGGAACGGCAGGTCCTGCCCGCATTAGCCTGAAACTATCCGGACACGGGCTAAACTCATACCAGGTACACGATGAGATGGTCGCCGCTCGTACTGTCGAGTTCATCGACGATCATGCTGCTGCGAAAAGCGATGATCTGTTCTGCCTTTCGGTCGGGTTCATGTTGCCTCACCAGCCGTTTGTCGCCACAAAACAGGATTACGACAAATACCGTGGCAAAGTTCCCGCCCCAAAGAACCCGAAACGGTTCGAGGACGAGACTCACCCCTACTTGAAGTGGTGGAAAACCAACACTGGTTTGGAAGATGTGACCGAAGAAGAAATCGACCGATGCCGCACTGCTTACTACGCCTTGGTGACTCGCCTCGACACGCTGCTCGGCGACATTTTCGACACGCTTGAGCGTCATGATTTGCTCGAAAACACGTTGATTATCTACACCGCCGACCACGGCGAACAGATTGGTGAGAAGGGTCTGTGGTGGAAGCAGACGTTCTACGAAGACTCCGTCAAAGTTCCCGCGATCGTTTCCTGGCCGGCGCAACTGCCGCAGGGAGTGCGTGTTGACCGTGTGACTAGCCAGCTCGACCTAAACGCGACCATGCTTGCCGCTTCGGGATCCCCGGCACTGCCCTCTTCGGAGGGCCGATCGTTACTGCCGCTCATGAGTGATCCAGCAAGCAAGGACTGGCATGACATCGCCTTCTCGGAGTATTGCACTGAACCTGGCGATCCGGCTCACTCCGATGGAGAAAATATCTGGCAAAACCGAATGGTGCGTGAAGGCGCTTGGAAGTTGAACTACTACCATCAAATGCCTTCTCAGCTGTTCAACCTCGCCGATGATCCCGACGAATTAAACGACCTTATCGAGGCACCTGAGCACGCCGAGGTTGCCCGACGATTGACAAAGATGGTTCTCGATAACTGGGACCCTGAATGGATCGATGCTCAAATCCGAGAGCAGTCGGCTAATCTTGAAATCCTCGTCCCGTGGGCTAAAAACACTGCCCCGGCCGACACCGTAAGATGGCAATTAAAGCCCGAGTGGGACTACCTCGACGATCCTCAGACATAAATGTTCGAACGGAATAATTCGAGATAATCGATTCTGCATAAGGGGATCAAGTTGGGCAAATAACTTTCGGGATTTCACTTTGGAACCGTGTTCACCCGCCAGCCCGACTCTGCTCAGTACACCACCAATAATCCCTTTCTGTCGATCGATCGAAACGGTTTAAACTCAAAGACCCAACCATCGGCTGGGTCTTCGTTGGGATTCTGTGTTGGTCGGGATGGCAAACTTCGAACTTGCGCCCCCCAACTACCATGCCAGGTGCCAGTAGGATCCGTAGTCTTCGGCATGCAGGCAAGCGACGGTTCTGTCAGAACTCAGAGCTCATCCTCGTTTTTTGCCACTAAGTCGGTGCTGAACGTTGACCTGTTGAGAACGAAATCGAACATCTGACGGACTCGCTTGGGCATCAATTTGCCCCAGAGTTCTGAGTTCTGAGTTCTGACAGATCCTTCTGAACCTGATTCAGCATGACAATGCCAGGTGCCGCGGTTCAAGTACGGCTTGACCGATACTGCATTGTTCCAATTTCTTCGCTTATCATGCCGTTGCATCACATTTTTGATGTCGGGGGCATTACGGAGAGTTCGAACATATGACAGCAGGCCTATCGAGCGAGCGATTGCAGCGGATTGATGAGTTAATTCAAACGCATTACATCGACACTGGAAAGCTTCCCGGCGCGTTAACGTTGGTCGCCCGACGCGGTGAAATCGCTCACTTTTCTGCGCTTGGAAACATGGATGCGGAGCGCAACACGCCAACTGAAAAAGACACGATCTACCGCATTTATTCGATGACGAAGGCGATAACGACCGTGGCTTTAATGATGCTGTACGAGGAGGGTCGGTTCCAGCTCAACGATCCGGTGTACAAGTACCTTCCTGAATGGGAGAACACGGAAGTTTGGGTGAGCGGGGAGTACCCGGATTTCAAGACCCGACCGCAGGAACGAGCGATGACGATTCGCGACTTGTTGTCGCATCAATCAGGGCTGACATACGGGTTCGTCGACACAAATGCCATTGATCGCACGTACCAGCGGTTTGCACGTCGAGACATGTTCGACGGATCGCTTTCTGAGTGGTCTGAGTTTCTTTCAGGCATCCCGCTGATGTTTTCGCCAGGCACTGCGTGGAACTATTCGGTCGCAACCGATTTGTGCGGATACCTGATCGAAGTTCTATCGGGTCAGAAGTTCGACGCATTCCTGAACGAACGAATAATTGAACCGCTCGGAATGGTCGACACCTCGTTCGCTATTCCCGATGAGAAGCTTGGTCGATTTGCCGCCAATTATTCGCCAACCGATGACGAGAAGATTGAACTGCTAGACGATCCAAAAACCAGTGACTACCGGAAAATCCCAAAATTCCTGTCAGGTGGCGGAGGGATGGTTTCGACGGCGTCTGACTACTACACGTTCTTGCAGATGTTGCTGAACGGAGGGGCGTCGAACGGGCGACGTTACCTGAGCCGCAAGACGATCGAGCTAATGTCTTCGAACCATTTGCCAGCCGGCAAATCGCTTGCCGAACGCGCGGTGCAGGGCATGTGGAGTGAAGCAACTTTTGGTGGCGTTGGGTTCGGATTGGGTTTCTCGATCGTACTCGATCCCGCGGCTTCGCAATTGGTCGGTTCGAAGGGTCAGTACGCATGGGGTGGCGCAGCGAGCACGGCCTTCTGGATCGACCCGTTGGAAGAAGTTGTCGTCGTATTCATGACTCAGCTGATGCCCTCGAATACATACCCGATTCGCCGAGAGCTACAGGCGTTGGTTAATGCGGCAATCGACGATTAACAAATCATTCATGGTCTGAGTTCTTACCTATAAGTGAATATCAAATAGGGTAGTTAGCCATTAATAAGAGTTAACAGGACGTATTTCCGAGATGGTGAATGGCAACACTGCCCGGGCTAGTACAGATTGTTCAGGGTGATAAAAACACCCAGTTATCAAGACCTGCCTGCCATAAATTGAATGAAAGCTCATCCCCGGTAGGAATGAATTTACCTCCCCCACTATCCGGGTAACACGCCACGGGATTCGCATCTCTTTCTTCTCTGGAAATCGACATTTGTGACCGTGTATTAATTCCTTTTTCTTGATACTCGGCAAAAACTTCATCAGTAGTGACATCAAAGGGTTCTGTCAGAACTCAGAGCTCATCCTCGTTTTTTGCCACTAAGTCGGTGCTGAACGTTGACCTGTTGAGAACGAA
>DUCO01000029.1 GCA_012959765.1 Dehalococcoidia bacterium
TCGAACTAGAAACGTCCGTAATAAACAGTCGAAAGCGAAAAAACTACTCGCTTTCAGCATTGGGAATCGAGGCGTACCGAGCGTCAGCGAATGTTTTGCCACAACTTGAAACCGCCGTGAAAGAAGCAGGCGTCGAAACCGTCTGCTGCAGCACAACTGTTATCGATTCCAGCATTTTTGGAGAATAAGAAATTGGAAAAGAATCCGTTTGGAACCCTGGCCGCCGCCGGAAATGCGTCAGAAGATGCAGCCTGCTGTGGAGATGACTGCTGCGGCGATGTTTCTGCTGAAATTACGCATGGCCAGCTCGAATCAATCTCAGCTGCGGTTCAGGCGCAGTACGGTTCGCTCGCTGAAAACGCCACCGAACGAGCGGCCGACACGTCACGAGTCAAAGCAACCGACAAGTTCTACTCCGACGATCAACGAAATGCCCTTCCAGACGCCGCCGCAGGTGCCTCCGCTGGGTGCGGTAACCCGGTTGGTATCGCTGATGCAAAGCTTGGTGAGACCGTTCTCGACCTTGGTTCCGGTGGCGGTATTGACTGCTTTCTTGCAGCCAAAGAAGTTGGACCCGAAGGCCACGTAATCGGCATCGATTTGACTCCCCGCATGCTTGAACTCGCGGTAGAAACCGCAGCCAAGCTGCAAACCGAGAACGTTGTATTCAAGCTGGGTCACATCGAGTTGATTCCACAGGCCGACAACACGGTCGACCTCGTAATTTCAAACTGCGTCATCGCACTTTCTGAACAAAAAGATCGAGTGTTCTCCGAGATATTGCGAATTCTCAAACCCGGCGGTCGGTTCGTTATTTCCGACATGGTTACCGATAAGCCGCTTCCGGCAGAGGTGCAGTCATCGCCGGCCGAATGGGTGTCTTGTGTCGCTGGAGCAGCAGTGATGAGCGAGTATCTGGAGTTGGTTGAAGAAACCGGATTCACCGGCATTGAAGTGCTCAAAGAAGAGCGGAGCCGACCCGACGCCACCGACTGGCAGACAACTCTGATCAACCTGACCCTGCGGGCGGTCAAGCCACTTGGGTAGCCATACATCTGTAGCAGTCGAATTGAGCATCATCCACTCGATTTGAAGTACGATGTCTACCGAATCCGCCTCAATGGAGATGTGCGTTGGTTGAAGCCCGAACATTCGTATTTATTTCGCCCGATTACGGGAGCTCAATAACCGAGAACGGTTGTTGCGGATCTGGCTGCTGCGATTTCGAGGCGTAGTCCTTTCCGGCAACACCCAAGACATTACGAACGCGCTGAAGCAGCGTTACGGTGCGCTTGCCGAACGATCTGGCAAACGCGGACTTGGAGCATCCGATAACCGGGCTGCAGATCGGTTCTACACCGAAGCTCAGCGATCACTCATTACCGATGAAGCGGCTGGTGCTTCGACTGGCTGAGGAAACCCGGTTGCGCTCGCTGATATAAAAGCGGGAGAGACGGTTCTCGATCTCGGTTGTGGAGGCGGTATCGACAGCTTTATCGCAGCAAAAGAGGCTGGCCCAACGGGTCGTGTCATCGGCGTAGACATGACGCCTCGGATGATTACTCTGGCGCGCAATAACGCTAACAAACTGGAAACCTCAAATGTGATGCTCAAACGGGGTCACATAGAGCAGATTCCGCAGGAAGAAACCACGGTTGATCTGGTTATTTCAAACGGCGTCATCGCGCTTTCCGAGTGGAAGCACATGGCCTTTTCCGAGATTTACCGAGTCCTGAAACCCGGTGGTCGATTCGTTATTTCCGACGTCGTAACCACGAGCTTGCTCCCGGAGAGCGTTCGCGATCAAACAGGTCAGTGGGTCGAATGTGTCGCTGGTGCTGCTTTGAAAAGCGACTATCTCTCCATGATCGAAAGCGCCGGATTCACCGATGTCGAAATCCTGGAAGAACGCTCAGGCCCAGAAGGCCACGAAGAATGGCGTTCTTTGCTAACGAGCCTGACGATAAGGGCGTTCAAGCGTGCCCAGTAGGGATGTGCCGTGTGGTGCCTGAGTCCACCCCAGCATGTTCGGCAACGACAGTGACGCCTATAGCGTTATATGGGGCGCTGGAGCCGCCTGATTGCACCCGCGTTCCTGTAAGACCTGGACGCGACCACGTCTTCGCAATGGCTCGACGTCGGTTGCGGAACCGGAAACCTGACTCAGGCGATCCTCGAATCATGTAATCCCGCAACGGTTCACGGCATTGACACATCATCCGGCTTCATCGAACGGGCAAGACACGTAATACCCGATCAGCGCGCATCGTTCGAGGTGTTCGAGCCCGAGACCCTTCCATTCGATTCCAGCGCATTCGACGTGGTCGTATCCGGACTCGTTCTCAACGTCATCCCAAATATCGAACTTGGAATAGCCGAGATGGTGCGGGCCGTAAAACCCGAAGGGGTGGTAGCGGCGTACGTTTGGGACTACGGCGGCAAGATGGAAATCATGCGCAAATTCTGGGACACGGCTGTGACGCTCGACCCAAACGCAGCAAAGTTCGACGAGGGCAATCGCGAGCCAGCATTGTGCAACCCCGATGCGCTGACCACACATTTCGAAGCAGCTGGACTAACGGGCGTGTCCGTTCACAGCATCGATGCCCAGGCCCATTTCGTCGACTTCGACGACTACTGGACCCCGTTCACTGGAAACCAGAGATCCGCTCCCAGATATGTCGCATCGCTCGATGACAAATCCCGTGGGTCGCTTAAAGATCAACTTCACTCCGCGCTCACGTTTTCGCCCGATGGGTCACTCGATCTAATCGCTCGGGCGTGGGTCGTCTCAGGAAAACGTCCGGCCGATTAATTATTTAGACCATTGCCGTTCATCGACGATTTCCGCGATTACACTGGTAAATCGCTATGCTGATAAATCCCTGGGTTCGAAACTACGAAAAAGACGACCACGCCGCTCTGGGGCGCGTTCGTGAATGGGCCGCAAACAAGCTCGGTAGCAACGTCGACTATGGATTCGGCTACGGCACATGGGTGTTTATCGGCAACGAAACGGTCATCAAGATCGACCCCGAGGTTGGTCGCCCAGAACGTTTCAGCCACGAATTGGCGGTCAGCCAGATGGAAATCCCAAACGTAGCGACCCCGAACGTACTGGAAACCGGTGCACTAGAAGGTAGGGCGTGGGTAATTTTTAATCGACTCGAAGGGTCGAGCGGCTACAACGTCTGGCCGGGGCTTGATTCAGTCGGTCGCAGCAAGCTAACCAGCCAACTCACCACAGCACTCGGACACATGCAGCTGTTCACACCCGATGAGGGCATGCTTCACGCCGAAACCAAGGACTGGGCGCAGCACATCAGAACGTCGTTCAACCGTGCCCTGAGAGCAGTCGACGCTGTCGTGCCGGGAAGGATTCTTACGTCTTCTCAAGGGGCGTTCGCACAGTGGGCAGAAGCACTTGTGGATCGTCCGCGGGTGCTATGTCACGGCGACCTGTGGTTCGGCAATATCCTGGTCGACAACGATGGCGGACTCGCAGGGATTCTCGATTTTGACCGAATGGCACTTGCGCCCGCCGACTACGAGTTGGACATGCTGTTGAGGTTCTGGCGCTACCCGTGGAATTTTGTGCCTGAACAACTCGAAGCCGTGTACGACGACCCGCTCGACATCGAGCTAATGAAGCCGTTCGTAGAACTGTGTAAGGGCGATCTCAGCGATGATGCGCTCTCGGCTCGACTCAGCACGCTCGAACTGATCTACCGCCTGAACCTCGTCAACCGTTTCGGCTGGAACGACGAGCACGCCGAAATGTTCGAAACAGTCCTCTCAGGCGACTGGGCCGAAGGCCTGGTCTAGGTGCGGCATCTCACTGCGGCCTCGTTTGTCCCTTCTCCCTCGAGGGAGAAGGTTAGGTTGAGGGGTGCACGTAAACTTTGCAACATCCCGAACCTTTTACCCCACCCCGTCCCTGCATTCCCCCTCACCTAAAGTCCTCTCTCTAATGGAGAGGACTTTAAGATCTCGTCATCCCCAAAAAATCCATTTGACCTAAGTCGAATCGCATTCAGAACCTCGCCCGCGGGTCTATACTCCCGACGCCGTATGCACTGGGCAGCTACGCGCAGCGCTGAGCACTGCTAAATAGGGCTGAATGATCCAAGATCGACTACGAAAAGAGCGACAACCATGGCACGACAATGGGGCGTTGGTGACTATCGATACGAGCTGGTAGAAAACTGGCCGCAGGTGGTCGTGAACGGAGTCGCTGCCGATGTCGCGGGCGATTCCGAGGGCCGCGTTTACGTTGTCGTTCGAGACCCCAGAGCCGATGGCAACTTTATCGACATCACGCCCGGAACGGGACACATGTTGGTGTTCGATCGTGATGGATCGCTGCTCGAGACTCGTGAGGATAGAAAACTATCGTCTCCCCACGGATTGTGGATCAATGATGTTGACGAGATATTTCACGCCGACTGCGGTCACCACACGGTGACGAAGTATTCGAAATCTGGCGAAGTGCTCATGACGCTCGGCACCCACGGTCACCCGGGTGCACCGGGCGAGCCGTTCAACATGTGTACACGTGCGACTCAGACTCGGTCGGGCGATATTCTGGTGTCGGACGGCTACGGCCAAAACCGGGTTCATCGCTACAGCTCGGAGGGCGATCATATTTTGTCGTTCGGATCGGGCGATCCAGTATTTATTCAGGGTTGGCGTGGCGAGGAAATCACCGGTACGGCCGGAATTGGCCCGGGCGAATTCAACCTTCCCCACCATGTTCTCGCCGACGATGACGACAATGTCTACGTGATGGACCGTTCGAACAACAGATGCCAGATATTCGATATCTACGGCAACTATTTACGGGAATGGCCAGAGGTTCTTGGCCCGAACGATGCGGTGATCGACAGGCACGGCGTGATGCACATCGTCGGTCACGCTGGAGTTGAACTGCGGACGCTTGATGGCACTTTGATCGGTCGCTGGGGCGAAAAGAGCGAAGGCGCTGGCCACTTTACGAACTCACCGCATGGCGTTTATATCGACAGTGAAGAGTCGATATATGTCGCAGAGGTCGGCGGGAACAACCGCCTGCAAAAATTCGCTCGCGTTTAGGGCCGCATTGCGGCGTTTTCATAGGGGTGTAGTTCAGCCGTCATCCTGAACTTGATTCAGGACCTCGAACTCACTCCACATTAATCGCGATCGATGCGGTTGGTCGACCGTCGGTTTCTGCTTGGTCAAATTGGTATGTTGTTCACATGTCTCAAGACGAATCTGAAATCCCGCTCAGTGAACCAATGCGGAGAGCATGGCTGAGCAGTGAAGAGCGATCAGTCGTGTACAAACGCGGCGACGTAGTAATGCGAGAAACAGGCCCGTGGCACGCATCAGTCCACTCGTTCCTCCGCCATTTGGAGGCAGAAGGTTTCACAGCCGCACCCAAAGTCGTTGGTTCGGGATATGCAGACGACGGTCGTGAAACGTTGAGCTTCATCGAGGGCGAAGTCATTAATCCTCGACCATGGAGTCTTGAAGGCGTTGCCAAACTCGGCGAAATGCTTCGAGATCTCTACCGTGCTTCCGCTTCGTTCAAACCAGAACCTAATGCCGTATGGCCTCCATTTTTCGGCCGTGAACTCGGGAGTTCAACCCGAATTATCAGCCACTGCGATTTCGCCCCCTGGAACATCGTTTCTCAGAACGATCTACCCGTGGGATTGATCGACTGGGAGTACGCAGGATCTGTCGATACTCTGGTCGAGTTGGCGCAGGCAGTATCGCTGAACGTGAGGCTTTTTAGTGACGATATCGCAGAGCACGAGGGGCTAGCGCCGTTGGCCGACAGAGCACAACAGGCTCGCGTAATGCTCGACGCCTACGGCCTAACGAAATCTCAACGTCAGGGCTTCTTCGACCTCATGGTCGAGTACGTTGTTCACGACACAGCATTTCAGACCGATGCAGCCGAAGTTACTCGTGAATCAACCGATCAAGAGGGGCTATGGGGTCTCGCGTGGCGAGCGCGCTCGGCCTCATGGCTACTGCGAAATCGCAAGGTGTTAGAGCGCGATATCATCGGCTGAATTCTCTCTTTTAATCCCTTCTCACTCGAGGGAGAAGGTTAGGTTGAGGGGGGAATGGAAACGTTGTGGCAACTGCAACCGTTCACCCCCGCCTAGCCCCAGCGTTCCTCCTCACCCAAATCCTCTCCCTAATGGAAATGGAGAGGACTTTAACGCCTTAATCTCCCTGGCTCCGACCGAGACGTGCAACCCCACCGAAACCTTCCATCTCTCCCCAATAAATCAGCCACTGGCTGTTTTTCTCTGGACAAACTGCGAAAGTCAAACCATAGTGTGCACAGCATCTAAACCAGTTTCGAGTACCAGCAGGAGTCGTCGCAGTGAAAGCGGTTGTATACAAAGAGCCATTCAAAGTCGCAGTTGAAACGGTTGCAGACCCACAGATCCTCCACCCGAACGACGCCATCGTCCGCATCACTTCATCCTGCATCTGCGGATCCGATCTCCACATGTACGAAGGTCGCACAGCAGCCGAACCCGGCATCGTGTTTGGTCACGAGAACATGGGAGTGATCGTTGAGGTTGGCCCCGCTGTCAAAGACCGCAAAGTTGGCGACCGTGTAGTCATGCCGTTCAACGTCGCCTGTGGATTCTGCAAGAACTGTCTTGGCGGCTTCACTGGATATTGCACAACCGTGAACCCCGGTTTTGCCGGCGGGGCATACGGCTACGTTTCGATGGGCCCGTGGGTTGGTGGACAGGCCGAGCTTATGCAGGTTCCATTCGCCGATTTCAACTGCCTTCTACTGCCCGAAGGCATGGAACATGAAGCCGACTTCGCGCTGCTTGCCGATATCTTCCCAACCGGTTATCACGGTACCGAACTTGCTGGCGTAACACCGGGTGAAACCGTTGCTGTTTTCGGCTGCGGACCCGTCGGCCTCATGGCTTCGTACAGCGCTATTTTGCGAGGCGCATCGCAGGTCTACGCGGTTGATCACGTTAAAGAACGACTCGACAAAGCAGCCGAAATCGGGGCGATACCGATCAACTACGACGAGGGAAACCCCGTCGAGCAGATCAAGTCGCACCTCGGTAGCGTGGGGGTGGACAAGGGAATCGACGCCGTGGGTTACCAGGCAACCGCAGCGGGCTCGTCAGCCGTTGGTGGAGAGCAGGACGAGGTCCCGAACATCGTCCTCAACCAGTTGATAGACGTTGTCGCCCCAACCGGAGCACTCGGAATCCCGGGGCTTTACGTTCCTTCTGATCCCGGTGGAGTCGACGAGCGTGCCAAAAAGGGTGCGCTCACTATCAACTTCGGGCAGCTGTTCGAAAAGGGTCTACGGCTGGGCACCGGACAGTGCAACGTGAAGCAATACAACGCCAACCTGCGTGACCTGATCATCTCAGGTCGGGCAAAGCCAAGCTTCGTCGTATCGCACGAAGTATCGCTTGAAGAAGCCCCCGACGCCTACACAAAGTTTGACCGCCGAGAAGACGGCTACACAAAGGTCATTCTGCATCCGTAAAGGCTGGAGGGCTATTTCCCGACCTAACCGGACAGTTCGTTTATGCTCGTAGTTTGGATTGACCGTCATCCTGAACTTGATTCAGGACCTCGCCTGTCCGCGTCGAGTTAATGCCCCGCAAACCGCCGTATCTCCCCAAATCCCTTCTCCCTCAGGGAGAAGGTTAGGTTGAGGGGGCATGCCAACGTTGACGCGGATCCAGTCTTGTCCCCAGCCCCGCACCGTCATTCCCCCTCACCTAAATCCTCTCCCTAATGGAGAGGACTTTCGAAGAGCGTTCACAACCCAGTGATCTAATCCCGGGTCAAATACCGCTTTGGAAACTTGGCGACTACCGAGTACAAAATGTCGACCATGTTTGCGAGCCGCACCTTAGCCATCTGTGAACAAAGCTGATACGCCTCAAGCCGCTCGAATCCGTAGTCGGTCGATAGCCACGTAACCAGATCGTAAAACGCAATTCGAGCGGCGTCTTCCATCGGACGCGCACTGCCGATCGACATCAGGAACTCGTCTGACTCAACACGAGGCGTTGCGACAGTCCGATTCTTGATCACATCGATCGTAAGCGTTCCTTTGGTAGGCACCTCTGCCGCAACCCCGCAAACCTCGCCATCGCCCTGTGCGGCGTGCCCATCGCCCAGAAACAGCAACGTACCCGGCACGTTCACCGGCAGTTAAACCGTGTTGCCGGGGCATATGTCAACAGCATCCATATTCCCACCATGAAATCCGGGCGAAAGAGTTGATATCGCCTCAACCGCAGGCGAGGTGCCGATCGTGCCATAGAACGGCTCGACCGGTATTGGCAGGATGTTGAGATTCGGGTCGTAGATCATCTCGGTGGCGTTGAGCGAACGCAGCATGATGTTCTGCGGCAATGGTTCGTTCAACACCCGGGTGAACGGTGTTCCGCACAACCCGCCGAACTCGGGAATCAGGCAGCTAACGGCATAATCCCGAGTGATCTCTATCGAGTCGATTCTCACCGCAAGCGTATCGCCGGGCTCAGCGCCCTCAACGTAAATCGGACCGGTGCAAGGGTTCACGAACGGCACCTGGATAATCTCGCTGAGATTAAGATCGGGCGAATCGATCAAATTTCCAAACGCATCGAGCGTAGAAATCTGAACTGTCTCTCCCGGCGTGACTCGGGCGATTGGCTCCTGATACGGCCCAATCACCCACGCAAGATCCTCAGTAGGCGGCGGAATTATCTGTTGCAACGTTTTGGTCCCATGAGCATGGTGTCGGTGCTCGGGGTCAAGCACCGGTCGAATCGACCGCCGCAGTTTAGACGAGTTGCAGGAAAATTAAACAACAAAGCCCTGCGCTCACCCGAGTTCCGTAGAACTCGAGCCAACGCAGGGCTGAGTGGTTGATTCTTTTCTGGCTTATGGGCCAATTGTCGAACTTGAGGCTATCGCGCGACCCCTCCAGATCCCTCGGCTACGATGACTTCACTCGGGAAATCGTCGTCGGCAGTTGAATTCTGTGTGGCTGTGCGACTATCTACAAACCAGAACTAGTCGGCGACGGCTGCTGTTGGGCGGGCGTCGAGAAGGTCGATACCACCTCGAACCTGACCCAGCGTGTCGGCAATTCGTTCTTCCAGCGTAAACAGCACCTCGCGAGCGTAGTTATCTGCGCCCTTGCGTCGTGCTACTGCTGAAGTCTCGGCTTCTTTCAAGATTCCATTCACACTGTTCTCAGCATCATCGATCAACTTGCTCGCGCGCTTCTGGGCATCGCCATTGGTCTCAGCTGCCTTCTCGTTGGCCACACGAGTAATCTCGGTCTCCTGAACCATCCGGTGAGCCTCTTCTTGCGAGCTCGTAAGCAGCGTGTTCGACTGCTCTTCGGCCAGCTGGCGAATAGTTGTTGCCTCTTCATCGGCGTATGCGCGAATCCTGCGGGCTTCGAGTTCTGCCTGCTTGATGATTGCATCCTTCTGACGAACCACACCTTCGGCTTCGTTCATCTGGGTGGGCATCTCGCTCTTCATATCAGTGATGAGAGTTGTGATTTTCTCCAGGTTTACGAGCGTTCGTGCTGTTCCGGGTACTCGACCTTTGACGATCATCGCCTCCAGGTCTTCGAGTTGTGACATAAGTGTCATTACTACCTCCATGCGTGTCGACTGACGCGTGCTTGCTAACTGCTGCTTTTCTTTCGTTCATCGAGCCTCTCAACCAGAGGCTTCCAAACGTTCGGTGGAACAAGATCCGACACATCAGCGCCGAATGCTGCCACCTCTTTCACTCTTGACGAACTCAGGATCTGGTATTCCAGAGCGCTGAAAAGACAAATAGTTTCAATGTCTTCGGCCAACCTGCGGTTCATTAGTGCCATTTCACTTTCGTACTCAAAATCACTTGTGATTCGCAGACCACGTACGATCGAGTCGGCACCGATTGCTCGGGCGACATTGACCGTTAGGCCGGAGTACGACTGCACCGTTACGTTGGTCAAATGACCCACCGCTTCGGCAAACATTTCAATTCGCTCGTCGACAGTGAACAATGTTCGCTTCAACGAGCCTGTAACCACACCGACTGTCAGGTGATCCACGACTTTCGATGCTCTTTCGACAATATCTACGTGACCCTTTGTCACAGGATCGAACGTGCCGGGATAGATCGCCTTCGTCATCTATTCGCCCCCTGACTTTGGTGATGCGCCCTCTGGAAGGGACTTGTAAACCGAAACTGCGGTGTCGCCGTAGAGCCGGTGAGTCGATAACGCCAGGCCCGGCAGTGAATCGGGCAGGGTTGTCATCTTCGAATGTTCTAAAAATGCGATCGCGTTTGGTGCGATCAATCTTGCGTCGTTGACCCGCTCGAAAAGCGACTCGAACTCGATCAGATCGTACGGCGGATCGGCAAAAATCAGGTCGAACTCGGCCTTCAGTCTTCCGACTGCTGTGAGTGCGCTTCCTCTTTGTACCGAACCCTGCATTGCCAACCTGTGTTTTTCCAGCGACTTCTTAATGTCGTCGCATCGACGCGCGTTTTGCTCGATGAACACGGCACTTTCGGCGCCGCGCTGAAGAGCTTCAATCCCGAGAGCACCAGTACCGGCGTAGATGTCGAGAACGCGGAGTCCACTTGCTCCCGCGGGACCGAGCATCGAGAAAATCGCTGATCTCACCTTGGATGTGGTTGGACGAAGAGAGCTTCCTCTGGAACTGGAAGCCCGCCTGAATTTAAAATCCGAAGATCCTCTGCGTCTGCTGCTCATCGCGTTTTCGATCCGCACCTGAAACCCTTGATGTAATTTCGAGTGGAACTGATTATTCACGTCTCAGCCGATTCTTAACCATCGTGGGTTGTTACAGGTTTCGGGCGTTTTACACGGAAGCGAGGCCACTGTGGGTGTGTCTGATGCGGCGAAATGTCCTGCGCAAAAGGAGTTTTTCCTTTTATCCCTTCTCCTTAGAGGGAGAAGGTTAGGTTGAGGGAGTATGGGAACGTTGGAACATCAACATCCGAGGACCCCGGCCCAGCCCCAGCATTCCCCCTCACCTAAGTCCTCTCCCTAATGGAGAGGATTTTAAAAGACCATCGGGTCGGGATCCCACGCTCCGATGTCTGACCCACACCGTCAGTGCTTCTTCTTCTATCTGCTGAATTCACCGGAGCGCTGCCTTAGAATGAATTGCCATGCCAGTGGGGCAGGGTAAGAGTTGAAAAAACGTAACCACTATTTGCGCCGAGAAATATGACCAACCAAGATCAACAAGAACAGCCGAATCAAGAAGAGTCGGCAGCAGGCGAACAGAAACTCATCGAAGACCGTCTCGCCAAGACCGCCCAGATAAGGGCCCAGGGGATAGACCCGTACCCGGCACGATTCGATCGCACCCACACATCGGTAGAAGCAACGAAGCTATTCGAGTACGCCGAGGTCATGGCGAGCAACGGTGTTGGCGACGATACTGAGCACCCCCGCACCGAAACCGTTCGCGTTGCCGGCCGGGTTATGGCACGGCGCGGAATGGGTAAGGCTGCGTTCATCGACCTCAAAGATGGACACGGAACGATTCAGGCATTCGCCCGACAGAACACGATGGGCGACGACGAGTATGCGATTCTTGCGCTACTTGATATCGGCGACATTATCGGCGTCGAAGGCTCCGTGATTCGTACGCGACGCGGCGAAATAAGCGTTGAGGCCCAGAAGATCACCGTCCTCACAAAGGCCATCCGACCGCTTCCCGACAAGTGGCACGGACTGCAGGATCAGGAGATTCGATTCAGGCAGCGCTATCTCGATTTGATCTCTAACGACAAGGCGATGAAGAACGCCCTGCTTCGTTCGAACGTGGTGCGATCAATGCGGTCGTTCATGCATGACCGAGGGTTCATCGAGGTCGAAACGCCGATCCTAGTCCCGGTTGCAGCCGGCGCGCAGGCAACTCCGTTTGAAACGCACCACAACCAGCTCGACCGCGACCTTTACCTGCGAATCGCAACCGAGCTTTATCTAAAGAAACTGATCGTTGGCGGCATCGAGCGTGTGTTCGAAATCGGCCGTCTGTTCCGCAACGAAGGGCTCGATCACGATCACAACCCCGAGTTCACAACCATCGAGAGCTACCAGGCCTACGCCGACTACAACGACGTGATGGAAATGGTAGAGAACATGGTTTCATTTATTGCCAAAGAAACCACCGGATCGATGGTATTGCCAGCGGTTGACGGTGTTCGGGCTGAGATCGATCTCACACCGCCGTGGACCCGACTCGATCTCCGTGAAGAGATCAAGAAACGCACCGGTATCGATTTCGCGGAGAACCGAGATGTTGAATCGCTTTCAGACGCCATGCGGGAACGTGGAATCCATGTTGAAGCAGGCTCGGCGTGGGGACGACTTCTCGACAAGATCATATCTTCGGAAGTCGAACCACATCTCATTCAGCCGCACTTCCTCGTCGACTACCCGGTCGAGATGTCACCCCTCGCCAAGCGCAAACCCGGCGCCGACGAAATCGTCGAGCGCTTCGAGGCGTTTACGATGGGCAGTGAACTTTGTAACGCCTTCACCGAGTTGAACGACCCGGTTGATCAGCGCTCACGATTCGAGCAACAGGAGCGCATGCGGGATCAGTTCGACGATGACGAAGCCGACCGGCTCGACGAAGATTTCCTTATTGCGATCGAACACGGAATGCCACCAACCGGTGGACTTGGACTGGGGATCGACAGGCTAACCATGCTGATCGCTGGCGAAGAATCAATTCGAGAAATATTGTTATTTCCAGCCATGCGCAACTCCTGATCTAATCAACTTCAAGCGAATCTGCCGTCAACAAGCAGCCCTGAGTAAAAAATGCTTTCACTGGAACAGATAGTCCGAGATCCTGAGACATTCCTAGCCGCCCTGGTTCGACGCGGAGAAGACCCGCCGATCGACAGGATTCTCGAACTCGATGGGCGCAGGAAAGCGCTAATTCAGGAGGCCGATACCGACCGTGCTCGCCGCAATAACGTGAGCAAGGCGATCGGCAACGAGAAACGAAAGCCGACACCAGAAGAGATCGCAGAGATGCGAGAAACTGGTGATCGCATCAAGACCGTCGAGGCTGAACTTGCGACCGTTCTCGAAGAGCTGAACGAAATACTTCTGCCGATTCCGAATACGCCACTGGACGACGTTCCAGACGGACTCGATGAAGAGTCGAACGTCATCATTCGCACCTCGGAAGGCGACACCTCAACGCATGGAAATGCCCACTGGGATATAGCCCCCGCACTCGGAATTCTTGACCTCGAGGCCGGTGCCAGCATTTCAGGTGCACGCTTCTTCGTCCTAAAGGGCAAGGGCGCAAAACTTCAGCGTTCACTCGCCGCGTGGATGCTCGATGTGCAGACTGAAGAGCACGGCTACACCGAGATCGATCCACCGTTATTGGTTCGTGGCGAGACCATGACCGGGTCGGGTAACTTGCCTAAATTTAAAGACAATCTGTACCGCGACGATGAATCGGATTTGTGGCTTGTGCCCACAGCTGAAGTCGCGCTGAACGGCCTGCATCAGGGTCAGATTATCGACCCCGACACGCTGCCCCTAAAGTACGTCGCACAAACCCCCAGCTTCCGAAAAGAACACACCTCTGCAGGACGTGATGTGCGCGGCATCAAGCGCGTCCACCAGTTCGAAAAAGTCGAAATGTTCCGTTACGTCGAACCAGAGGGTTCGGAAGAAGTACTCGAAGAGATGGTCGGCGAGGCGACAACGCTTTGCGAACGATTGGGTCTTACACACCGAGTGCTGAAACTCTGTGCTGGCGACATCGGATTCCAATCGGCTAAAACCTACGACATCGAAGTATGGTCGCCGGGTTCAGCCGAGTGGCTCGAAGTCAGCTCAATTTCTACCTGCACCGATTTCCAGACACGCCGAAACGGCACTCGCTATCGCCCCAAAAAAGGCGCATCAACCAGGCTGCCGCACACGCTGAACGGCTCGGGCCTTGCCCTTCCACGAATCTGGATAGCCGTAATAGAAAACGGCCTTCAAGAAGATGGTTCGATCGAAATCCCAGAAGTGTTGATCCCATACACCGGCTGGAGCCGCATCGAAGCCGACTAGGCCTGTATCGATGCGGCCCTCTCGATTCCCCGACCGAAGCAAAGCGAAGTGGAGGAGCCACGATGGGTGCAGCTAACATCAAAGCCAACAAAGTGACGATATCCTCCAGCTTGAAGATCAACACTCGTCCCTTGCAAGACAGCCGATTCTCGCGAGATCCCTCCACTTCCCTCCACTTCCCTCCGCTTCGGTCGGGAAATGGACTGTGCCGATTGTCCCTATTAGATCGTTTCGGAGACAGAAATCATATGAAATACAGAAATCTCGGCAGCACGGGACTACAGATATCGGAAGTCATTTTTGGTGGCGGAGCCGTTGGTGGAATCCTGATCGGTGCCGACGACGACACAAGGCGAAAAGCTGTGCGTATGGCGCTGGACGCCGGGATTAACTGGATCGATGCCGCTGCTAGCTATGGCACCGGAGCTTCCGAAACCGCCATTGGCTGGTTGATGAAAGAGGTTCCCGAAAGCGACCGCCCGTACATTTCAACCAAGACTGCGTTTGATCAGACGGCGGGCGACTACGCCGGTCAGGCCGAACGGGCACTTACCGCAAGCCTGGAAAAACTCCAGATGGACAGGGTCGATCTGTATCAGGTGCACAATCGTATAGCGGGTTCCTCAGACGCCTTAGAGGACGCAATTACTCCCGACGATCTACTGAGAGCAGGCGGAATTGCCGATGTAATGCGGTCGCTCGTCGACAAAGACCTTACCCGGCACATCGGTTTCACTTCGACAGGCGAAGCTGAGTCGTTGCACAAAGTAATCTCCAGCCAACGCTTCCAGAGCGCACAGGTCTACTACAAACCTGTTAAATCCGTCGGCAGGGCGTGAAATGCATCCGAACTGGTCGGCGTACGACCACAAGAACATCATCGCTGCTTGCGCCGACAATGGAGTCGGTGTGATGGTCATCCGAGTCCTTGCAGCTGGAGTTATCGCAACCGACGTTCGGACTGGAAAAGAGGGTGGAGTCGCACTCGACAACGATGTCGAATCGGACGTGAAAAGAATGAACGCTGTACTCCCTCTGCTGAAACCGTAACACGGTGAGCGTGCTCAAGTCGCCGTTCGCTACGCCCTCCGAAATCCCGGCGTATCAGGGGTCGAGGTTGGGATGGCCGAGTTGGAACATCTCGAGCTGGCGATTGGCGCGGCTGAGATGGAACCACTACCCGCCGATCTGTTGAGCGAACTCGACGATTTAGCTGACACCAACTTCGGCATCAGCTAAAGCCATATAACAAGCTCGACTACGCCACCGGGCCCGCGTAAGTCCCATCAAACGCCGAGCGAGCGTACTGGAGCGGCCAGCTATCCGATTCTCCATCGAGCTGAGTCTGGGCGTACAACGGCCAGTACGGGTTCCTCATGATCTCTCGGCCAAGAAATATAGCGTCGGCCTCCCCGGCTTCGAGAATTGCTTCCGCCTGGTGAGCCTCGGTGATCAGCCCTACCGCGCCGGTCAGTATACCCGCCTGCTCCCGAATCGCATCCGAGAGCGGCACCTGGTACCCGGGTTTAAGCTCGACCACCTGATTTGCCGAATTACCACCTCCCGAGACGTCGATCAGATCAACACCAGCATCTTTCATCCATCTGGCAAGTTGAATCGAATCATCGATGTCCCAACCACCCTCAATGAATTCAGAAGCGGAAATTCGAACGAACAGCGGTGCTGAGTCCGGAATTGCCTTGCGAACCGCAGCGATAGTTTCCAATGCGAACCGGCATCGATTCTCTAGCGAACAACCGTACTCATCCTCTCTGTGATTCGAGAGTGGAGACATGAACGAACTTGCAAGATATCCATGAGCAAAGTGAAGCTCAATAACTTTGAATCCGGCGTCCAACGAGCGAAGAGAAGCATCGACAAACGCCTGCGTAATCTCGGCGATCTCCTGTTTCGTCATTTCTTTAGGTATCCCATAAGTCTCATCGAACGGAATCGTGCTCGGCCCCACAATCTGCCAACCTCTGTCGTTTAATTCGAGATGCCGTGAAACACCTTTCCCCGGTTCGGAATGAGAGGCCTTTCGACCGGCATGAGCGATCTGTATCGCAGGAACTGAACCCTGACTTGAGATAAAAGCTGCCACCGGTCGCAGCGCGTCAACGTGCGCATCAGACCAGATCCCAAGACAGCTCGGAGTGATCCTGCCTTCAGGAACGACTCCAGTTGCCTCGGCCATAACGAGTCCAGATCCACCAACGGCTTTCGAGCCAAGATGGATCATGTGCCAGTCAGTGGCAATGCCATCTCCATTGCACGAGTACTCGCACATGGGTGGATAAAAGACACGGTTCGGTATGGTCTCGCCTCGAATTTCGAGGGGAGTGAATAGCTTGCTAATGAGATCTTCTCTAGATTAGGAAATTACAGGTGATGGGCGCGCTTGCACAAACTTGATCGCTAAGGGTTGATACTTAGAGTGTATTCCGTTGGATTGGTTGAATGGCGAGTTACCGCGCTAATCACGGTAACAATTAGATCATCCTCGCCAACGCTTTCAACAGTCAGGCTGCCCTTCGCATTAGCACCAATCGGAATCTGGTAAACCACCGAATCCCCGACTTTCTTCTCATGAATCACCTGCACCAGATACTGCGTCGGGATTGTCTCTTCAACGCGGGCGAAGCCGTTCGATACCCAGTCACCGGCGGTCGACGTGTTGTCGAACCAATCCAGTTCTGGAATGTTGAAATCATCGAAGCATGCACCCTTCGAGAAAACTGCATCATCTGTGATGTACTCGAACCGCAGCAGCACCTGCTGGCCGGCGTAATCCGATAAGTCAACCGAATCCTGAACCCACCCGAGACTCGTCCCCGTCATGCCCGCTCCGTAAGCGTTTCCGTTGGGGTTGAAGTTGATCGCACGCCCGGTATCCAGAATGTCCCACGTCTCGCCCTCATCGGTCGAAACCATCACATAGGCGTAGTCCCAGAACTCCTCGATTTCGTAGTTGACCCAGTAGGTTAGCGACGCCGAATCGAGTGAGCGCAAATCGATACTGCGGGTAAGCGTCGAGTCGATCGAATCGCCGTGATTCGACCACCAGCACGAAGCGCCAGAATGCGGAGCAGCATTCAGCAGCGAGGTCTCGGCCTCACCACTGAAATCGATAGTCATCTGCCCTGATCCGCTCGACGTGACAACGTAGTCGGCACCAAACGATTTAACCGTTCCGATTAATGAATCGGGTGCCCTTTTATAACGGTTTCTGACCGGAGGAACCTCATGTTCAGCATAGCTGTACGGACCTTCGTCGGTACTCAAATAGTTAGCGATCAGCCAGTCAGCGAAAACATCATTGGCCGTCACATCGAATCCCTGCGTGGCGAGCGCACTGTCGATCGACTCGATGCCGTCGTTCTGATCCTGTGAGATAGCAGTAAGCATCTCGTTTCCACCGTAGTGAGACGCTATGAAGGCGAAAAAGAGGTTCGCAGCGCCGTAATTTGCCGCCGAAACGGTGATGTCCTGCGCCCATGCCGTTAGCGACGTCGAAGGTGTTCGGACGAACGCCGAAGCTGCCGATCTGGCGAATCCGGCTATCTCCGCAGAAACCTCTGACAGCCCCTCGTTTACCCACGATTCTTCGCTTGAGTCGACTGCGAAATGGCTGGCGTGCTGGAGTTCGTGAGCGATTACGCTGAGGTACTCAGAGCCTGTCAGATCGACTCGATTAGCCGACATATAAAGGGCTTCTCGTTGGTTCGAGTGCTGCCTGATTTCTTGCGGGTAGGAATCGGCAGCCGAGAAATATCCGGCCACGCCGGTGCGCAAAACGGCGGTGTAAACAACTATCCGATTATCGCCGTCTATGCCGGGCGTTAACGGCGTGCCAAACACTTCGGTCACGGCCGGCCACACCTGATCTTCGAATTTTTCAGCGACCCCCATGATGTCTTCTGATGAAGGTAGGTAGCCGTTCTCGAATATCCAGTAGGCGTGCTCAGATATGTAGGAAACCTCACCGCTGACGACCGCGCTTCCGCTATCTCGTGAAATCCATAAATCGACCTTCTGACCGATCACGAACGGCTCCGAAGGAAGCACGGTTTTAGGTTCTGTGTAGCCTTCGACCAGCCGTTTTCCCAGTTCCTGCAGATCACGATCGGGCGGAGCAGGTATGGCGGGTTCCGGTCGAGCCGGTACGAAAACTGGTTTAGGAGTTTCGGTTAGGTTCAGCACGGACGACGAACCACCTGGCGAACCAGCGGAGGTTGTGCCGGTAGGGGGCACGACGACGGTGCTGGTGGGCGACTTCTGCGCTGTTGGTTCCGGTACGTTCGTTGCGGCTGGCGTACCGGGTGCGCCTGGGGTTGGAGTTGGCGTTTGATTTGGCGTCTTTGCGGTCTCAACTGGCGGTGATTCGTCCGGCGCAGAGGATGCTAGGGGCGTAATAGGATCTTGATTTTGTGCATCGCTGTTGCTCTCGCTACCCTCGCAGGCAACTGCGAAGAGGGCAATGCTAAGGCCGATAAGCAGAGTGACGGTAAGTGCAAAACGTCGAAGTTGAATCAATGGGTTACCAAGCAATTTCACTTTGCTTTTGGTGCTTCGCCGTTGTTGTTGAACTTGTTCATTGCGTTATCGATCTCGCCGTTTACGATCATCGTTATGGCATCGGCCGCGCGTATCGAGGCCACAGTCACCAGTTCGCGAGTCTCTGGATCAAATGTACCTAAAACGTGATCGACTTGCTCGTCAGAAGTTTCGGGATTGCCAACCCCGATCCGCACCCGTGGGAACTCGTTGGTGCCAAGTGCTGTGATGACCGACTTGAGGCCGTTGTGGCCCCCCGGACCGCCCTTCTTACGTATACGAACGGAACCGGGCGACAGGTTTATGTCGTCAGTGATGACGAGAATTTTTTCTGGGCCCGTCTTGTACCTGTTTGTGAGATAGCTCAGCGCAAGGCCAGAGCGATTCATGAACGTTCGCGGGTAGGCGAGGACCACCTGCGTGCAACCGAGATCGGCTTCCGCATATCGCAGTTCTTTGCGTTTGCGGTTCAGCTCGACATTCGTGCGACGAACGAGCTCGTCCATGCACCACCAACCAACGTTGTGGCGCGTATTCCTGTACTCAGCACCGGGGTTGCCGAGGCCGAGAACTATCCACGGAGGTTCTTCCGAACCACCGCCTTTACCGCCAGGAAACAGTTTGTCTAAGAGTGAGGAGACGCCCAATCGCCGTTATTTCCGCTTGATTCGTTCGATTTGCCAAACAATTCATTTAAGAACGATATGACCTTATCGTCAAGAACGTTAGCAAGGTCAGACAAATCGCCAGCGGAATTGAGCCTGAATAGACTCTGAAGTTGATCAGAATTGCCAGACTTCAGCACAAGTTCCGAAGAAACAGACGCCAATCGATCACGATATCCGATGAAGATTTGATCTATCTCGGAAATCATATCGAGAATGTCGGTGTGATTGGTGGGTTGCCCGAGCCGCCCGTGACATTCGGGGCAGGCCGGACTATCGATCAATGAAATACCCGCGCCATCGTTTTCGCAAACGGTAAACAACTGAATTGTTTCTTTCCAGAGAGCGGCAACATCGACATCAGAATCAAGTCGAATCGCCTCTACCTGCTCCAGCAACTGGATCTGATGGACACGAATTGTCGACTGGTCGACCTGCCGCTGGAGCAAGCGGTTGCGCTCCTGTCGCTCGGTGTGATCTTCCAGATAAGCCCGCCGGTACTCCTGTCGCCAGCGCTCGAACTCGTCTTGAAGCGACAACCAGTTCAACGGACTATCGATGAGTGAATTCAGCTCAAAACGTGATCTAAGTAGTTGCCGTTCGACAGCCAGAGTGTGATCGATACGACCGAACTCGACCTGATCAAGATAGTAGATAGCTTGTTCGATTTCCGGTGCTACTGCGACCAACGCTCAGTGCTGAGCCGCACCCGAAAGCGCGTTTCGTAAAGCTGAAACCGACCCGAAAACCACCCTCGCCTGCGCAACATATTCACGCCACGAACTGGCACTGAGCACCCCAATTAACTGATTTACGTTGCGGGTGAGCGGCTTGTCGGCAGATCCTGTTGCGATCTCAAGCGACAACATCACAGGAGTCGCCTGCCGAACGCGATTACCAACCGTCGAAAGCTGTAAGTTGAACTCCTCAGCGTCGCTCTCGCTCCCACCGCCGTACCGGGTCGAATTGGCATGCGGTGCGATCAGCCGCAAGAACGGCAACACGGCATCCCAATCATCTGACTTATCAGCGCGAAGAACAGCAATCTGATCCATCGAAACATCACTAACACCGCAATCTTCAAAATCATCAATCGACACGAACTTTCGCTCGCCTGTCGCCAGAGCCAATTCGATTTCGGAATCGTGTTCAAGTATGTAAGCGACAATCCATAAGGAAGCGACCACGGGTGGGTACACAAGTTCGTGGATCAGTAAATCAACTAATGCGGAACCGGTAGTGTGGCTCGACGAAATTTCAGTGGTGATAAGCAAACCCTGAATACGTTCAAGCGGTGTCCAATCGCCCAGTCGAAGTCCGCTCAAGTGGCGTAGTTTCTCCTTCGCATGAACGATCCGACCGGACTGAAAATCTTGGAATATCTGGATACAGGTCGATTCCGATTCAGAAAACTTCAGATGGTCAAGAACGCTGCCACCAGCAATTTCCAGCCACGATTCAGGATGTTCCAGAATAAATACCTGCTGCGAATTTACCGGGGGGTTCTCGAGTAAATGCGATGTGACTAGTTGTCCCGACTTCCAGCGCCTATACGAATCGCCAGCGAGTGAGTTGTTGATTTGCGATTCGTACTCAGCAAACTCAGAAACCAACTTGCTCAACTCAGGATCGTTGGCCGTTACGTAGTTTTCACGCACCTCGCGGAGCGATCTGATGTCGGCTTGGGCCGCGAGTTTGGATCGAGAGCCCGCCTTGCCCACATCGTACGTAACCGTGGATTCACCAATGCGGTGGGCATCCGATTTCACTGCCTCCTGAACCGCAACACAGATTCGAGAATCGGCAATTTCGTCAGAAGTTGGCCCTGAACTCGACTGAAGCAGCACCGGTCTGAACATCGAAATCCCGCTCAACGGTTCGCCAAATTCAGGCAACCAATCCGCAGTGACGATCACCTCGCCCGGATACTCGAACCCGCCAAGAACAACCTGAACCAGTTGAGGTCGTCCAAGAAAATCCTCAGCGAACGAAAATGGCACAGGCTTGGCGTGCAGGACTCGACTTGCAGACGTAACCAAAACGATCTCTCCAGCGTTTATTCAACACCGGGAGGGGAGATGGCTTTTCAGGATTCGTCTGGCGCCAGAATCTCACGCTCAGGGACAACACTGCCGTCCATGAACGCGATGAACTCATCCTCGTTGATCACACGAACCCCGAGGCGTTGAGCCTTTTCCCGCTTCGATCCCGCTTCAGCACCCGCCACAAGGTAGTTGGTTTTCTTAGTAATCGAACCCGTGGCCTTACCGCCCAGCGTCTTTATTCGACTTTGCGCTTCAGATCGTGACATAGTCTCCAGCCGACCTGTAACCACGAATGTCACACCATTGGCAGGATGATCGGCTGATGGCTCGGGCGTATCGTCTATCGGATTCACGCCAAGTTCGATCAAATCGGCTACTACCAGACGGTTCTGCTCGATCGTAAAATAGTCGATCAGAGCTGTCGCTACGATAGGGCCGATTCCGTCGATCGCCAGCAACTCTTCTTCGGTCGCATCCCTCACACCGGCAAGACTTGAGAATCGCCTTGAAAGCCATTCAGCACTCTCAGAACCGATCCCCGGAATGCCGAGTGCAAACAACAATTTCGGCAGTGGCTGCGAACGTGAAGCTTCGATTGCCTGCAGAAGATTATCGACTCGCGTTTCGCCCATCTTGTCGAGTTCAAGCAGGTCTTCTCGGCGACCATGTAATCGATAGATATCAGCGATATTCGAAACGAAGCCCAGACGTGTCAAGTCCTGCGCAACCCGCTCGCCGAGCCCCTCTATATCGAGTGCCCCACGTGAAGCAAAGTGTTCCAACAATCGCTCGAATTGCGCCGGGCAGGTTGCGTTTACACACCGAGTTACCGCCTCGTCTTCGGTCTGCACAGTGGCCGTGTCACACGATGGGCAAGCGTCAGGAAACTCGTAAGGAACCGAATCGGCAGAGCGCTTGTTTTTGGCAGAAACCTCGACCACCTGCGGAATGACATCCCCGGCTCGTTGAACCACAACACGGTCGCCCTCACGAAAATCCTTGCGAGCGATCTCATCCTTGTTGTGAAGTGTGGCACGCCCCACGGTAACGCCACCAACCACCACCGGATCAAGCTCGGCCCACGGCGTAAGCGCACCCGTGCGCCCAACGTTTACGTGAATCGCCTTGAGAGTAGTTTCGACCTGTTCGGCAGGGAACTTGTAGGCGATCGCCCAGCGCGGATCGCGCCCAACATAGCCAAGCCGACGCTGCAACGAAATAGAGTCGATCTTGATAACAACCCCATCGATGCCATAGTCGAGCGTTTCCCGTTGCTCACCCGTATTGGCGATGAAATCCATCACCTCTTCCACCGAATCGACCTTCCGTGCCAATTCATTGACCTTGCATCCCCAGGCCCCCATCGATTTCAGGATCGACCAATGGCTGGACAGGTTGTCTTCTTCTTCCGCGCCCTCAACATACCCAAGCGCATAGAAGAACATGTCTAGCGGCCGCTTCGCCGTCTCGGTCGAATCGAGCTGCCTCAGCGATCCAGAAGCCGAGTTGCGAGGATTCACATAAGCCGGGAGTCCAGCCTCTTCCCGCTCGGCGTTTAACTCAACGAATCGAGAGTTGGGAAGAAATACCTCGCCACGAAGCTCCATCACCGGAGGAATCGTGCCCTCGGCTCCTTCTAGCCTCAGGGGCACACTGCGAATCGTCCGAACGTTGGCAGTTACATCCTCGCCGCGCTCGCCGTCACCGCGTGTGGCGGCACGCTCCATAACGCCATCTCGGTATGTGATCGCCAGCGCAAGTCCGTCGATCTTCAGTTCACACACCATCGGTGTGCTTTCAAGCTCCAGATAATCGAGTGCTCGCTTGTACCACGCCTTGAACCCGTCTTCATCGAAAACGTTGCCAAGACTCAGCATCGGCACCGGGTGAACTACTTCATCGAACCCCGAAGACGGTGTCGCACCAACACGCTGAGTAGGCGAATCGGGCGTTTGAAGCTCAGGATGCGCCTCTTCTAAAGAGATCAACTCCTGCATGCGCCCGTCCCACTCGGCGTCATCGAGTTTGGGCGCATCTTCTACGTAATACAGCCGGTTCGCCCGGTTGATTTCGGCACGCAGCTCGGCGGCTCTCGCGGCAACATCATCGGGAACCGAAGAGTTGGAATCAAACTGCATTGGAATCGTGGAATCTTGATCTGGCACGAGGGTCTCTAGAGACATAAAAATGCGAGCAGTGAACAACCGGGCTTGGTTACCCAAAAACTCGTCAAAAAAGTGGTGTGCCGAGTATAACAACGCCCCTAAAGCGGCACTTGCATCAAAACCTCACACGGAAGCCGGTCTTCCCAGAACAGATGAGTTACAAACGCAGGGCTATACTCAAACGTCTGATCGTGATCGGATCTATCCCCGCCGTCCTACCCCAAAATCAATCTAGATTGATGCATGGCAGAAATTCAGCCCTTCAGGGCAGTACGTTACAACCCCGATGTCGCAGGCGACGTGAGCCTTCACGTATGCCCGCCATTCGACGTAATTACGCCCCAGCTTCAGCAGGAGTTGTACGACCGTTCGCCCTACAACATCGTGCGGCTCGAACTCGCGCGGCGAGGTTTGGCTGCCGATCCATATGAACAGGCCGCTGAAACCCAACAGGCATGGACCGACTCAGGCGTTCTAAAGCACGAAGAAGCCCCGTCGATTTACGTGATCGAAGAGGAATTCGAGTATCGGGGTCAAACACTACGCAGGCGAGGATTCGTCGCAGCGGTTCGACTCGAAGACTACGATCAGGAAGTTGTGCTGCCACACGAAGGAACCCGAAGCGAGTGGGTCGCCGACCGCGTGAAGGTAATGGCGGCGGGGCAATCGAATTACAGCCCATTACTGGTGATCTATCGAGACGACCTGCGTTCGAGTGTAGGCAACCTGGTTCGCGCCATCGCCGGCGGCGAACCAACGGCAGTCTTCGACCCACCCGGCATGCCACAGTTTCGACTGTGGCGAGTATCTGATCCCGGAACGATTGGTGTGCTTCAGGCCGCCCTCAAGGATTCAGAGATATTCATTGCCGACGGCCACCATCGTTACGAGGCAGCGCTGCGTTACAGAGGCGGCGTGCGTGCCGAGCGGGAAGTTGGGCACGACGAGTCGATCAACTTCCGAATCATGCTGATGGTTTCGTTCGACGAGCCGGGACTCATCACCCGCGGCTACCACCGCTTAATCGAATCTGCGACCGATGACGAGTTCGCCGACATCATGAAATCGATCGAAAACACATGTGATCTCGAAGAGTGGACTGCCAGTGATGGGTTATCTACCGCCGATCAGATCGAGGAGTTTTCAGTTGGACTCGGCGAACGAGAGGGCGACGAAGTCGTGTTTGGCCTATATGCCAAAGAAGCTGGAAAATTCCATATCGCCCGAATGAAATCGCCTCCTCCAGCCGAAAATGCGCTCGAAAACTCCGAATATTCTCAGCTGCACTCTTATGTGATCCGACCCGCCGTTTCTGCCGAGCGTGAAGAGGAAATCATTAGTCCACACCACGATGCAGGGCTGATCGCACGACAGATCAAAAATGGTGAGGCGCGGATGGCGTTCATCATGCGACCAGTACCGCTCGATGAGTTTGTTGCGATCGTCACCCGCGGATGGCGATTACCTGCGAAGGCGACTAACTTCTATCCGAAGCCGCCGGCCGGAGCCGTTATTCAGCAGTTTGGCGAAACGCTTTAGCAGGCTGGGTGGCTGGCCAGGTTGGGGCTACCGCTGGTTGTTTCCGCTTAAGCCGCGGCTGAACTGAGCGATGCTTCGATAGCGAACAGCACTTCGTCGACTGTTGGCCGATCGTCAGGCACCGCTGCAACCAGTCGGGCTATCAAGTTTCCGAACGCATCGAAAACGAAGCTTGCTGGGCTGACCTTGCCTTCACCGTCGAGATCGAACACCCGCCAGTCAGCAGCTACAACAAAAAGCGGGTCGGCGATAAGGGCGAACTCAAGACCAAGTTCGTCTCGCATGTCGATCACGTTCGTCGGTAGATCGGCAACCACCACGACAACCTTGGCGTTGAGTTCGACGAATACTTCGTATCGAGCCTGAATAATCTTCAACTGCTCACGATCAAGCTCGTCGACGGTGCTCGGAACGAACAACACATACACCGGCACGGTGCCAACAAGTTCCTTAAGCTTGACAGTCTCGCCATCAGCAGTAGTCACCGCAAAAACTGGTGCCGCCAGGGGCGGTTTTTCTTCGGTTGCCTGTGTTGGCTGGGGGGAGACGTGTTCAGTTGGGATGGGTTCGGAGGTAGGCGGTTTCTCAGCGCTCGAACACGCGGCAAATACTGCGACCGACACGAACGCCAGCGCAACAGAAAGAAATTTTCGAATAGAGAAATTCACCAAATGATAATCGACCTTGAAGAACCAGTTCACCAGCCATCAATCCCATTATCAGCAACCCCCGGATTTCCCGCGCGGCGTCCTCGGAGCCGAGGGATCTGGTGGGGACGCGCGGTGTCAGCTGCAACAATCCACAACCTCAGTCACAAACGCTGCAAAGAAACGAGAAAGATACTGAAATAAATTCAGCATGACAGTTCTGAGCAGAATCATCGTTCGGACAAGTGAAATCCGTTACGGCCATCAAACCGTCGCTACTTCAGCAGCTCAACTTGCTCGATAATCTCTGCCGCTTCCACCTGATGCGTGTAGTTAATCCCAATGCTCTGCCACACTATCTCGCCGTTCATATCGACCAGAAACACCGAAGCCGAAGCGAGGCCGTCACCGAACAGATTGAACACGCCGTACGACTCGGTAATCGAGGTATCGAGCGATGTGTAAAGCACCGCAAATTCGTAGTTTTGCGCAGCGACGAGAGCAGCCGGACCATCGAGGTTATCGGTGCTTATAGCGAGTATCTGAACACCCGAAGCATCGAGTTCAGCCTGCGCACGTTGCAACTTCCCGAGTTGCCTTCTGCAAAACGTTCACCAGTACGCCCGGTAGAAAACAACAGCCACGGGTCGATCTCCCCGGAACTGCGACAGCGTGTAATCAACTCCCTGAATAGAGGGCAGCGTGAAATCGGGAGCAGTGTTGGCGACCGGACTCGGCGTGTTGACGAGCGGCGGTTCAGTGGGATCAGGGGCCGGTTGAATGATCGATCCGGGCTCAGAATTACCTGGTATAGGAGTGTCCGAAACTTTGGGATTGAGATTGCTTGATGTGTCAGCGCGTGCGGTCGGAGCGGGGGTGCCCAGCCCAGCTTTAGGTTCGCTAGAAGATTCCGAAGACGAACCCGCTGCTGCTGGCAATGCGGTTGGTGAAGAAGGCGGGTGCTCTGCTTCAGCCGAAGGAGCGGCAGCGACACCTGAAGCTGTCGTCTCGCCACCACACGCAGCAGCCAGTGCAAACAACATTGCGATCAGCAACGTAATCGCAATCGAAGCTCGGCTTCGTCGCACTAACCTCGTCCCAATCAGCATTCGAAATCCAAACTGGTTTTGCAGTGATCTAGAAAGGCGCAGCCAACTTACGACTGCGCCATTTCAAATTTTTCATGACTTAATACGACCGTCCTATTAATAAACGGTCACTGGTGACACCTACGAAGTCATGCTGTTCAGGGTTTCTGCAGCGGCCTTCAAAGCCTCGTCGATGTGTTCTTTTTCGACCCAGCCCATGTGGCCAACTCGGAAAATCTTGCCAACCAGCGACTTCTGACCGCCACCAAGAATTACGTTGTAGTTCCTGGTCACTTCTGCAAGGAACGCCTTCCCGTCGAGACCCTCCGGCAAACGAATCGCAGTAACGGTGTTTGAAGCGAATTTCGGATCGGGAAGCAGATCGAGCCCAAGAGCCTTCGCACCGTCACGTGTGTGCTGTGCGATCTCGTGGTGTCGTGCGAATACGTTCTCGATTCCCTCGTCCACCATCGACTGCAGGGCAACTTCAAGCGTGAATATTGCTGGCAGGCACGGCGTGAACGGCGGCTGGCCTATCTTGAGGTGGTCCTCGTACTGCTTGATATCGAGGTAGTACTTCGGAGTGGTCGACTGCTCGTAAGCCGCCCATGCCTTCGTAGAGAATGTAACCATCGAGATACCGGGAGGTGAAATCCAGCTCTTCTGCGACGCGGTTGCAACAACATCGATGCCCCATGCGTCGACCGCGATCGGTACACCACCGGCGCTCGAAACAGCGTCGACGAGTATCAACGCATCTGATTCCTCATGTATGACCGCACAAAGGTCCTCTAGAGGATTGGAAACACCGGTTGAGCTTTCGTTGTGGGTGAAGATCACTGCCTTCACGTCGCTCATACCCTGAAGCGTCTCTCGCACCTTGTCGAGATCGGCAGCCTCACCGAGATCGAACGAAAGTCGAGTGACGTCTCCGCCGTAAGCTTCGGCGATTTCAGCGAATCGCTCGCCAAAGGCCCCGATGATGATCGACAGAACCTTATCGCCGGGCGAAAGGGTGTTCACCACAGCTGTTTCCATAGCCCCGGTTCCCGACGACGTGATGAAGTACACATCGTTCTGGGTCATGAAAACGGTCTTCAAATTCCGTGTCATGCGATCAAGCATGTCGGCGTACTCGGGACCCCGGTGATTGATCATCTGCGACCCGGCGAGTGCAAGGACATCGTCAGGAAGGGGTACAGGGCCTGGGATTCGAAGATTTGGCTGGTTCTGGCTGCTCACTGAAGTGCTCGTTTCGTGCGGATGCCCTATGGCGGATTATGACTGGGAATTAACTCGATAGTGGCCGTTATCGCTAACAACCACAAAAGATTCTAACTCTCACTTTGTAAAACGGATGTAAATTCGCCGAGCGATGTTGATGAGGGGATCGTGATGGCAGTCTATGTGGAGAGTGCCGTCTGCGACTCAGTTCTTCAGCAGCCATCCTATGCGAGCTGACCACGACGCGTAGTGAACTAACGTGACTCCGCATCCGGAGTTCAAAATTGTCTCCTCGAACTGGAATCGGTAAGCCCGCGGTCCTGAAAGCTGCGGGTGATCTGGCGGATGAAATCGGACTGGAAAACGTTTCGATCGCCGCGATCGCCAAGAAAATTGGTGTGAAAGCCCCCTCGATGTACAACTACTTAGAGGGCCTGGAATCACTCAGACGCGAGTTGTCATTGCTCGGCCTATCGGTGCTGACCGAACGACTGACCGGCGCGTCGATCGGCAAAAGCGGATTCGATCTGCTTCACTCTGTCGCTGAGGCACAAAAAGATATGACTCTCGAACGGCCCGGTCTCTACTCCGTCTCGGTGGCAGCGAATACTCCGGGCGACGAAGAACTGAATGCGTTATGGCAAGGTCCCGTACGGATCTTCAGGGCTGTAATTCAAAGTTACGGCATTGAAGGCGAAGAAGGAGATCACGCTACGCGTGTTCTCCGAACGTCTGTTCATGGGTTCGCCCTCGTGAACTCCATCGATGGGTTCAGACTCGGTGCTGATCCAGACCAAACGTTTGAACGCCTGGTGGCGTCGATCCACCACTCACTCAGCGAGTGGAATCAGGTTTCGAACCGAAGCTCCGTAAGCTAAACCCTTACTCAGCCAGCTTCACGAGTGAGTAGTTTTTGCGGCCTCTACGGATTACCAGTAGGCGGCCTTCTACGAGGTCCTCAACCCCAACAAGCCGGCCTGCGTCTTCGATCTGTTCGCCGTTGAGGTACATGCCGCCCTGTTGAATGGTGCGTTTTACGTCACCGCCCGATTTGCCTGCACCAGCCGAAACAGCCAGCTCAGAAAATCGAATGCCTTCGCCCGAAAGCTGGTCCCGGTTCACTTCGGTAACCGAAGAATCATCGAGAACATCTTCCATTTCATCTGCTGATAGCCCGGAAATATCACCACCAAAAAATGCACGAGTTACTTTGAGCGCCTGATCAAGCCCGCCCTGACCGTGAATAGTCCGCACGACTTCCTCGGCCAAGGCCCGCTGTGCCTCCCGCTTCTGCGGCTCCTCGCTAACGGCCTCAGCTAGCCCGCCGATCTGAACTTGATTCAACATCGTGAACAGCTTCACGTACGGAATAGCGTCGGCATCGGCCACGTTGAGGAAGAACTGGTACAGCTTGTACGGCGAAGTCTGCTTCGGATCGAGCGTCGGCGCGCCACCAATCGACTTACCGAACTTTTCGCCACTAGCGTTTACCACCAACGGGTATGCGATACCGTGCGCCCGCGGACGTCCTTCAGAATCTGCACGGTGAATACGTCGAATCAGATCGACCCCACCAAGTATGTTGCCCCATTGGTCGCTACCGCCAGCCTGGAAATTAACTCCGTACTTTTCGTACAGCATCATAAAATCGTAGGCCTGAAGAAGCTGGTAGCTGAACTCAGTAAACGAAATTCCGTTGTCGCGGGTGAAACGATCCTTTACAGAATCGCGCCCCATCATTGAATTAACAGTGAAGTGCTTTCCGACATCCCGTAGGAACGGCAGAAGCGAGGTTTGTCGCAGCCAATCGGCGTTGTTGACCATCCGAGCCGGGTTCGACACCGCCTCAAAATCTAAAAACGGTTCAAGCTGAAGGCGAATCGCTGCGACGTTTGCGTCGATCTCATCAATTGCCATCAGTGTTCGCTCTTCGGACCGTCCACCTGGGTCGCCGATCATTCCCGTTCCGCCACCAACCAGAGCTATAGGCGTGTGCCCGTACTGTTGGAGCCTCACGAGCCCCATGATCGGCAACAGATTGCCGATGTGAAGACTGCTGGCCGTGGGGTCGAAGCCGATGTAGCAGGTGATCTTTTCGGTGGCGAGGGCATGCGTTGCTCCCGGAGTGGCATTGTACAGCGCGCCACGCCATTCAAGGTCTTCAGCTACGTTTTGAAATTCTGTATTTGTGGTCATAGGAGTGTCCTGACCGGTTCGCCGGATTTTTGGGGATTGAATGCGGAGTCGAGGTTTTTAGTTGTTACCTGCCAGAATCTGGCGGGTCAGTTCGACGTCTTGATTCATTTGTTCTACTAGCTGTTCAACGGATTCAAATGCGACTTCTGGCCTGAGTCGTTTGACGAACTCAAGTCGAAGCCGCTTCGTATACAGATCCCCATCGAAGTCTAGAAGGAACGCCTCGATAGTGCGACCTCCATCGGTTTCGAACGTTGGGCGAACGCCAATGCTCGTGGCAGCGTTGTGCATCACGCCGTCAACTTCAGCCACGGTCGCGTAAATACCGTTTTCTGGAATGGTTACTGGAAATTCAGGTTCGATGTTGGCGGTGGGAAATCCGATCTCTCGACCGCGCTTTTCGCCACTCGCAACAACCCCGCTAATAGAGTAGTTCCGACCCAGCATTTTCGACGCCAGCTTGCAGTTACCGCTCACAATCGCGATACGAATTACCGAACTCGAAACCGCCTCGCCGTCGACAACGATAGAAGGAACGCCGAGAAAGTCGATATCCGAATGCCGACCAGTGGCCGTAAGTTGCTCCACACCGGCACGATCCGACCCGATCAACGCGCCAGGGCCCAGAACCAACGAAACCAGGCCGATGCGCTCCTGCAAAGCAGTAATGAAATCATCAGATGAAAGTTGCTGAATCGCCGAACCGAAATCGAGCTGAACGACATGATCTATACCCATTTCGTTCAAGATATCTCGGCGCGTATTGAAGTCACTGAGGTACGTCACGGAAGTGCCCGGCTTTATGAACGCCCTTGGCTGTTCTCGGAAAACCAGTGCGACCGATTTCGCACCACGCGCTGCCGCCTCACCCTGCACTCGTTGTAACAGTGCCTGATGCCCAAGATGAACCCCGTCGAAAGTCCCGATGGTGGCAACCGTCGGACCCTCTAAAGCGTCTATGGAATCGAACAATTCAGTAATCGACATGACGTCTCGCCAACCGGCCACCAACCCCAAAAAGAACCAGCCGTTGGATTCTATGGCCCGATGAAAACCAGCCATTGGCTGTGGTTCCTAGCTTAGGGTTGCGTGCGCCTCGCGAAGAAGCTCTTCGGTGGTCTCCCAGTTGATGCAAGCATCGGTAATGGAAACACCGTACTTCAAATCGGAAGGATCGTCGCCCAGCGACTGGTTACCCTCGTTCAGATGGCTCTCCAGCATTAGGCCGATAACACCACTGTTGCCGTCGGTGCGCTGACGAATCGTGTCACGGAAAACGATCGGCTGGCGATTGTGATCCTTATTGCTGTTCGCGTGCGAGCAGTCGATAACCACGTTGGGTCGGAGACCAGCCTCTTTCAAGAGATTAGAAGCCAGAATCACATGCTCTTCGTCGTAGTTCGGGCCGGAAGCCCCGCCTCGAAGAATGAGGTGCTGCGCCTTGTTTCCTGCTGTGTTGACCACAGAAGCTCGACCGTCGAGGTCGATACCGAGAAATGCGTGTGGTGACCGAGCCGCCATCATCGCATCGACTGCGATCTGCAAGCTCCCACCGGTTCCGTTCTTGTAGCCAATAGGCATCGAAAGCCCGCTCGCCATCTGTCGGTGAGTCTGGCTCTCAGTCGTTCGAGCGCCAATTGCACCCCACGAAATGAGGTCTGCAAGGTACTGCGGAGTGAACGGATCAAGGAATTCGGTACCTGCTGGCAACCCGAGATTCAGTACATCGATCAGGAACGCACGTGCGCGCTCAAGACCCGTTTGCATGTCGAAGGTGCCATCGAGATTCGGGTCGTTGATCAGGCCCTTCCAGCCCACGGTAGTGCGGGGCTTTTCGAAATACACCCGCATCACAACAAGAATCGTGTCTTTCACTTCTTCGGCGAGAACAGCGAGCCTCTTTGCGTACTCGAACCCGGCCTTCTCATCGTGAATAGAACACGGTCCAACAAGCATCACCAATCGTGAATCGGTGCCTTTTTCAATGTTTTCGATGGCAGTACGAGTTTCGGTAACGGTCTTTGCGATCTCCGGAGTGATCGGCAGCGAGTCGATGAATGATCTTGGTGAACTGAGCGGTTTTAGTTCGGTGACTCGGATATTTGACGTAGACATGATTAGTTAAGGTTTCTTTAGAGCTTCTGGTTGAATGAAATTACTGGTGTTACGTGATTCATTCGGTCGGACCGGCACAGTTGCGTGCTGTGGGAAGGAGAGCTTAGTGAATCCAGTGTGGGCTGCGGACGATCAGGCAGGTCTAGCTGCGATATGAAAGTCCGTGCGTAAACAGCCGGCCGGTATAGCTATAGCCAAAATATGACGTGCTAAATACGGATGAACGCGAGAAGACGAAACCATCCGAGCGGGAATCGCTTCGGTTTGAGAAAGAATTCATCTGTAAGTTGCGTTCGGACATGTCTTTAGGTGTTTGCCGTTGAAAGATCGGGGCGAAGTTTAGCAGCTTCGTTCAGGTAAGCGTGCTTCACTTCGTTCTGAGCCTTGTCGGTATTCCAGAAAATAAGTATACGTATGCACTGGGCTAACGCACCGGGTCGTGCCATTTCGTGACTACACATGAGCGGCACGTCGTTCCACCCGAGCTGTTCTCGGGCAGCAACAGCCGGGAACTCCGCCACGAGATCGGGACTCGTAGTGAACTGCACGGCCGCAACGTCATCCTGATCGATGCCGTTTTCCTCGATGAGAACATTCAGCAGCTGTGCGGTTGCAGTCAGAACGTCTTCTGCGGTTGTGCCGTTGGTGGTTGTTGCGCCTTTGACGCCGCGAACCTTCGTTGCCAATCTTTACCTCGAAATAACCAATTAATGCGATACGTGATACTGGCGACCTAGTTTGCCATGACTTTTCGTGGCGTGCCGGGTGTTAGCGAGCGGATATACGTTCCCGCACGCTCGGCAGCAACTGCGGCATCGCCATCGGCAAGCGCATCGACAAGCGCACTACCAACAACTGCGCCATCAGCAAATTTGGCAACTGCGGTTACGTGATCGGCCGTCGATATGCCGAATCCGATAGCAATTGGAAGATCGGTGTAGCCTCGAACCTTTTCGGCAAGTCCTTCGACCCGCTCCGACATAGTCGCCCGTGCGCCAGTAACGCCGAGAACGGATACGCAGTAGATGAAACCACCGGCGCGCTCGCACGCGTGTTCAATCGATCGATCGGTCGATGTAAGTGCCACCAGCGGAATGAGCACAAGTCCGGCGCTATCGCACGAATCCTGAAGGGGACCAGCTTCGGCAGCAGGAAGATCGGCACAGATAATTCCGTCAACACCCGCATCGCTTATTCGCGTGCAGTACTCGTCGAGACCCATCGCCATAATCGTGTTGTAGTAGCCCATGAACACAATCGGCACATCGATTCCGGCAGCTCGAATTTCCTTAACAGTGTTGATGCAAGTTTCCGGTGTAACACCGTTTTGAAGTGCTCGGTGACCCGAAGCCTGGATAGTTGGGCCATCGCCAAGCGGATCGCTGAACGGCACGCCAAGCTCAACGATATCGGCTCCGGCTTCAACGGCTGAACGAACAATATCGGTCGTCAGCCCCATTTCTGGGAACCCGACTGTTACGTAAGGAAGAAGCGCAATGCGGCCTTCAGACTTGGCCTTATCGAACGCTTCTCGAATTCTGTCGGTTGCCATATGGCTCGGTAGTTCCTTATCGGGATGAATGCCCGTGCTCGAATAGAAAATCTGGCCAGCCAGCCGATTCAGCTGATGGTCACATACTTGGCTACGAGTACCGCCACGGTGTTGTGGAGTCCGTGAGCAAACATCGCCGGCCAAATTGAACCAGTTTTAAGGTACACCCAGCCAAGCGCCAATCCCAATGCGAAAGTGGGCACGATAGCACCGGGATCGATGTGGAACAGACCGAACACCAGCGATGAAATCAGCAGCGAACGGCCAATTCCGAAGCGTTTGATAAGACCCGGCAGTACGAATCCCCTGAAGAAAACTTCTTCGGCAATTGGACCCAGAATCCCAACCAGAATAATGGTGACGACTATGCTGCCGCCGGCTTCGTCGAGGGCTTTTTGCGCGGTGTCAGGAGGAACCAGCAGGTCAACATCGAACCAGATCAGCGCCTGAACCCATAACATCAGCACACTCAGCCCGACTATCCACATTGCTGCCGCAAATAGGTAGGGCTTGATGCCGATCGTCTTAACGAACCCGAGCGCACGTAACGGCTCTTTGAACAGCACTAACGAGAACGAAAACCCGGTTGCGGCAAACGCACCCGACATCGCAGTGGCTGAAATGATCGCCACAGGCACGCCAACAACTACGGCATTTCCGTTGGCACCGGAGTCGGCAGCGAGCTGATAGCTGACGGCGACAACGCCTACGCCGGCCGCCAGAGCAAGCGATATTGGCCAGAGTGGGGAACGAAACAACCGCAGTAGTATCAGTGCCAGTCCTGCCGCCAGAAGCCCTACCCAGTAGCCAGCCGGTGACGCGATCGTGGTGTCGTAACCGGCATCGGTGCCAATCGCACCGCCGGTACTCAGAACAGCGATCACAACCAGCATCGTGACGGTGGCTGCAACAACAACGGCAAATGGTCCCCACTTCACTTCCGGAGGTGAAATGTCATTCCATCTTTTTTCAGGGGTAGAAGGTGATTGAGGTGGGATCAAGAGATTATTCGTTCACGTAAATCTTCTGGAATACCTGAGCGTTCAGTCCCACGTCACGTCGCCGAATAGATCCGGGTCCAGTGGGCGGGATGAAAACGCAGCGTACTCCTTCTTTGAATCTCCGATTATCGTGAATTCCCCGTGGCCGGGGAGAACAACCGTTGCATCAGGCAGCGTGAGGATGTGCTGTTCGAGCGAATCGATGATCTGGTTAAGTGCCGCGTGCGATGACGACTTGCCCGGTCCGCCGGGAAAAAGAGTGTCACCGGTGAATACGTGAGATACCTCGCCAGCAGCTTTCGACTCAGACGACTCCAGTAGATAGCAAGTGGAGCCGGGGGTGTGCCCGGGGGTCGCCACGCAATGTAGCGAAATGTCACCGACGTTCAGCGCTTGATTCGTTGACACATCGATACCGAAAGTATCGGGGTTTGGGAGTGAACTTCTATCGTCCTGCCCGATACCGACCAACTGGCTTTCATCGCTATTGACGTCGCTAAACCCCTCAAGATGGTCACGATGTCCGTGAGTGATCAGAATAAACGTGGGGTTGGTCTTCTTTTGAGCCTCGATCAGCTCGACCGGATTCGCAGGGGTGTCGATGATGACGGAGTTATTGGTGCGGGCGCAGGTGATCAGGAACGCATTGTTTGAGAACCCCGAAACGAATCGCTGAATCGACCAGTACTTGCCAGTGAAGACGATGCTCATATCTGTTGCCAGCCAATCAGTAATCGAACCCATGATCCGCTAAAAAGAAACGGCGCATGTAGCGCCGTTTCAGTATTTTTATTATGTCTAACTCGACACCCGTTTTCCTACGACTTCGCAGACTTCGCTCGGGAAATGAAAACGCCAGAGTGTTCTCTGGCATTTTCTCATAATTAATCGTGCCACTTGCACAATCTAGGTCGCCTGTGGCTCGGGGTCGGCGACCTCTCCAACCTCATCAACCTGATCAGTTGTCGTTGGGGGCTCTGTCGACTGGGTCGGATCGTCGGTAGCCAGCGGGCTGGCAAGCAACGGGTCTTTTCCCTCGATAATCGCAACGAACTGCTCCGCGTCGATCGTCTCGTGCTCAAGCAAGAACTGCGCGATGCCTTCCAGCTCCTTGTCGTGTTTCTTCAGGAGCTTGTTGGCCCGTTCTTCGCCCTCTCGTAGCAACCGGTTGATCTCGTCGTCGATGATGCTTTCGGTCTTCAGCGAGTAGTCCCGCTCTTCAGACATCTCTCTGCCTAAAAATACCGCTCCACCCTGACGCTTACCAAACGACCGGTTCGACAACTTATCGCTCATGCCGAGCCGCATAACCATCTCACGTGCAATAGCCGTTGCCTGCTCGAAGTCGTTTGAGGCACCAGAAGTGACATCGCCAACTTTCAGAACCTCAGCTGCACGGCCACCCATCGCCGCGGCGATCTGGGCTTCGAGCTGTTCTTGAGAAGCGTAAGACTTGTCTTCCTGCTGCCAGCGAGTGAATCCGCCGGCCTGCCCACGGGCAATGATTGAAATCTTGCCAATCGGCGAACCGCCGGGCATCAGGTGCGAAACAAGTGCGTGCCCTGATTCGTGATAGGCAGTAATTTTGCGATCTTTTTCGCTGATCACCTTGCTCTTGCGAGCGGGTCCCATCGAAACTCGGTCGATCGCCTCGGTTAGATTGTCGTGGGTGATCGTCTTCTGGTTGTTACGGGCAGCCATAAGAGCTGCCTCGTTGATCAAGTTTGCAAGGTCAGCACCCGAGAACCCGGGAGTCTGCTTCGCAACGTCGGTGAGATCGAGGCCCTTTTCGAGCGGCTTGCCCTTGGCGTGAACATCGAGAATCGCCGTGCGACCACGAACGTCCGGGCTATCGAGAATAACGCGCCGGTCGAATCGACCCGGACGCAGTAGCGCGGGGTCAAGAATGTCGGGGCGGTTGGTAGCGGCAATAACGATGACGTTGGTAGCCGAATCGAAACCGTCCATTTCGACAAGAATCTGGTTCAACGTCTGCTCACGCTCATCGTGACCACCACCAAGACCAGCACCACGGTGTCGACCAACAGCATCGATTTCATCGACGAAGATGATGCAGGGTGAGTGGCGGCGGGCCTGTTCAAACAGATCACGCACGCGAGACGCACCAACACCAACGAACATTTCTACAAATTCAGAACCTGAGATCGAGAAGAACGGCACACCGGCTTCACCGGCAACTGCTCGTGCAAGCAACGTTTTACCGGTTCCCGGAGGTCCTACAAGCAGTACACCCGATGGAATCTTCGCGCCAAGCGCCTGGAACCGTTCCGGGTACTTAAGAAATTCAACAACCTCTTCAAGTTCTTCTTTGGCTTCTGGTACACCTGCAACGTCGAAGAACGTCACGGTTGCCTTCGTGCCAACAAACAAACGGGCCTTACTTCGCCCGAAGCCCATCTGCTGATTACTGTTGCCCTGTGCCTGACGCATCATGAACAGCAAAATTCCACCGAAAAGAATGAGCGGCAGGAAGCCGATCAATATTCCGAACAGGCTGCCGAAGCCCCCGCCGGAATCAACTTCAAGCTTGTAGTTGCTACTTGGTACTTCGGCATCGATTAGCATCTGGCCGATGCTCGAGCCCTCTTCTTTTTGCGACTTGAACGTGTTCAAACCGTCGGTGATAGTCAGCGAGTCACCTTTAACAATGATGTCGAGCCGATTAGACCCACTACTGTTCTTGGCCAACTCGATAACTTCGTTAACGCCGATATCTGTCGTGCCGTTAACTGGCTGATCGACAAACATGAAGAAAATCGTAATCACTGCAACGATGATCACTAGGTAGACGAGGCTGTTCCTCATCCAGCGGTTGTTCATTTGTCCTGGCCGTCCTACTGCTAATACTGACTGCTACTACTGGCTCTGGTTCGGTTTTACCAAACTTCACTCAACACCTAAGTTGGATGTGATTTCCGTTCACTACGATTCAACCGAATATTTCATGGGCATAAATGGGGGTTTAATTCACAACGCCCAGAGCCCTGTAATCGTAACATAGCGGCGTTTTCACGCCGCATTGGAGTCAGCCAGTAATACGTGTAATAACCGTGTAAAGATTCGTACTGGTTTCCAATTGAGTATCGGTCGTATGGTTGGTATATTGGAAGTTCGACCAATTAGACATTGGCGAGAACTGCGTGCTGGCCGTTTGATTTAGGCCGTTTTCAAGTACACAATTCGGTGCAATTAATCCACCCAGCGTCCAGGAGAGAGCGAACATAGCAAAAGAATTTAGGGTTAACCGACGCATTCGAGCCGAAGAGGTTCGGGTAATTCGTGGCGAGGATTCATCGGAGTCGACAGTGATGCACATACGTGACGCACTGGACATGGCGCAGGACGAAGGTCTCGACCTTGTTGAGGTTGGCCCTAACCAGACTCCACCAGTGTGTCGCTTGCTGGATTATGGTCGATTCAAATTTATACAGAGCAAAAAGCAACGTGAAGCTCGAATGGTTTCACGGAGTGCGAGTAAGCAAAAAGACGTAAGACTCAGCCCTGTGATGTCGGATAACGACATCGATACTAAAATCAACATGACCAAGAAACTCCTCGCTGAAGGAGCCAAGGTCAGGGTTTTTGTGCGGTTCCGGGGCAGGCAGCGAGCCCACCCTGAAATTGCAATGCAAGTGTTGAGGAAAGTCGCTGAAGGCGTCGCATCAGTCGCAAAGCTGGAGAAGCCGCCAGGAATGGAAGGGCGTGTGTTGAGCATATTGCTGGCACCATCGCCCCAACAGAAGGAACGGGATCGAAAAGAAAAGTCGACTCCGCCACCAAAAGCAGCCGTGGCTGTAAGTAGTGGATCGACCGACGCAGACGCTGCAACAGAGGAATAACTCTGAACAATTACTGTTCAGGCATGAGTACTGAGATCTGAGAACGGAAACAATCTGATATGCCGAAGATGAAGACCCACAAGGGCGCAAAGAAACGGTTCCACGTTAGTGGCACCGGAAAGGTGCTGCGCTCGAAGGGTCCCAAGAGTCACTTCCGCCGACGCAAGGCAAACCGTGTTAAGCGTCTGTTTGGCGGCAAGGTCGGTCTCGACTCTAAAAAAATGTCACGCAGCATCAAGCAGGCAATCAGCGCACTTCACTAAGTGCACTGCATTATTATTTGAACAACTTGCCGAGCTCACTTTCGAGTTCGGCAATCGTTTGACCGAGGAGAAGCAAGTTGGCCAGGGTCAAGGGCGGAACTACAACACGAAGGCGGCACAAAGCCGTACTCAAAGCCACGCGTGGTCACAGGGCCTCACGAAGCCGACGCTACCGCGTTGCTCGAGAGTCGCTGACTCACGCACAGGCATACTCAACGGCACATCGCCGACTGAAGAAGCGCACGAACCGATCACTGCAGATCGTTCGGATCAACGCCGCTGCACGAGCACTCGGAATCAACTACGCAAGCTTGATTCACGGTATGGCTCTTGCAGGAATCGAGATTGATCGTAAGTCCCTTGCTGAACTCGCAATTCGAGAGCCGGAAGGCTTCACCGAAGTTGTGAAGACAGCACAGGCAGCACTGCCCGCTTAGTTTCTCTAAGAGGTTCTAGAGATTATCCGTAATCTCAGGATCATCAGTCTGAGACGCATGTGATTTACGAGGCGCACCAAGGTGCGCCTCGTAGAATTTAATCAATCTTTTTATGTAGGCATCAGGATCTGTTCTAAACGCCCCCGTATGGCCCGCGCCCGGAACTATCCACACGGTCTCTTCACCGGTCTCGATTTCATCGAAACTGGCTCCAATGGCCCTACCCAGAAGCCGGGCGTGTTCTACCGGTATTACCTCGTCATCTTCGCCGTGAATCACCAATACTGGAGTATCGGAGCGGGTGATCGCCCTGGCCGGAGAGATGTCGGTAATGTCGATTCCGTAGATCGACCTGGCCATGAATTTCATCCCCGGGAACCACAGTGTCAACGGGCGCTTGATGCCGGTCATCGAATTCCTGAGCACCAATGTGTAGTCGGCAAACGAACTATCCGAAACCACTGCTCCGAAATTGTTCGGGTTCGATCCGGCCATCAGCGCAACGGCCCCTCCCAGCGAAAAGCCAAGAACACCGATTCGGCTTCTATCGGCACCCCTGCTCACCAGATAGTCCGACGCTCCCTGTAAATCGAGCCGTTCGAAGTACCCCGACGACGACATTGCAGCAGGTGAATCGCCACGTCCCCGCAGGTCGAACATCAGGATGCCGAACCCCCTCCGGCTCAACGCCCGGGCGATACCCAGGGTTCCGGTCTTTGGATCACTACGATTGGCGTTGTCGCCGTGCAGCATGACGATACACGATGTGCCGCGGGCTGTGGCCTCAGGCGAGTTGGCTCCAGATTCAGGCGGAATAATCCAACCGGAAAGCCTCGCATCGCCCCCACGACTCGTGAAGCTGACGTCGTTGTATGCGAGGCCTACCGAGTCAGGAGTATCTTCCGGATTTGTCCTCACTCGAGTGGTTCGAGTTAGATTGGCTGCCATAGCCGAAGAAACGCCGATGTAGCTGCCACCGGCGAGACCAAGCAGTGTAAAAGTTGTTTTGATAAATCCCACGGTCACATCTTAACGCGTAAACGTGATTTTAGGGCGGGAGAAAATCAGGCGATAACCGCGTCGACCATCACCAAAACCAGTAACAGCGCCAGGTAGAGCAGAGAGTACTTGTACAGGCTTGTGGCCGTTGATTTGATCGGTGATTTAGTAAGTTGTACGGCGTACCAGATGAAGGCTACACCAAGCAGTACCGCACCGATCATGTAGATCGAGCCAAGTGGTTCCGACACGATTACGAAAAGAATTGTCAGGGCCGTAAGAACAGCTGTGTACAGCAGGATTTGAATGCTGGTGTGTTCGACACCTCGCACTACCGGAAGCATCGGAATGTTGGCTCGGGCGTAGTCGTCTTTAATCATGATCGCAAGAGCCCAGAAGTGCGGTGGCGTCCAGAAGAAAATAATGACGAACAGGTACCAAGCAGAAAGATCAAGAGTCCCCGATGCCGCGGCAAAGCCAACAAGCGGTGGCACTGCTCCCGCTGCCCCGCCAACCACTATGTTCTGCGTGGTGGTTTGCTTCAAAATGACCGTATACAGCCCGAAGTAGAGCACCGTTCCAACAATCGCCAGAGCGGCAGCCAAAACGTTGGCCATCAATGCAAGAACTGCAAACGATCCGACGTTTAGCAACAGACCATAGGCAACAGCGACACGGGCTGAAATACGTCGTTCAGCAACCGGTCGATTCTTTGTACGCCCCATCTTACGGTCGAGATCACCCTCGTAGGCCATGTTGAGCGATGCGGCTCCTCCCGAAGCCAGCGCACCACCCACCAGTACTGCGATCAGCACCTCCAGCGTTGGGGTTGAACCCGCTCCCAGAAACGCCCCTGCAACTGCCGAGACGAGAAGAAGCGACATGACGCGCGGCTTGGTAAGAGCAACAAAATCGCCCACCACGGTCATTGCCGACCCACTCTTAACTGTCTCGTTAACTGTCATCTTGGAATCTTAGCCGGTCTACGCGCTTTCTGCGTTCATATCACCTGCTTCGCCCGATGACGCAATAGAGGAGGCAATAGATAGTTCACGCCCCGGAATAGGTCGCAGGATCAGCGCGACGATGAATACCATATCGACCCAGACGAGAGTTGCCAGGCTCAAGTGCCCCGCACGAGCCCATTCAGCGAATGTGGTCCACGGGTTGGCTGCGCCCATAAGCATCTGGGAAAAAATCAGAACTACCGCTGCAAGTGCTGCCGAACGAAGTGCACCCGAGATATTGGGTAAGCGCCACACTTTGTGACCTGCGTACAGTACGACCACGATCGATACGAACGACAGCACCCGGTGGGTCATGTGTATCCACGCCAGCCCCGACTGTGGCAAGAAATCACCACCACAAATCGGCCACGATGCACACACAGCCCCCGCCTCTTTCCATACTGCGTACGATCCGGAAAGCAGTGCTACAAGCGTCATCACTCCCGCTATCGCTGCCAGGTTCAGCGCCTTCCGGTGTTCATCGCTAACCGTGCCCCAGACCCATTTCGAGCTACCGCTGTCGGCTTCAGGAGACCGTCTTGCGTAGGCGGCTGCAACAAGCGCAAGAACTGCAAGGAACACCCCGATTTCAGCCAAAAACAGATGAACTGTTCGAATCGCAGGATCGAGATCGCTTAAAACGACAAGCCCCCCAAGCCCTCCGACTACAGAAATCACTGTCAGTTCGGCAGTCGCGAGCCATGCAACCACTTTGTTCGATCGATGACGCACCCAAACAAGTATCACTGCTATGGCGAGGATGATCCCAATCAACGTGCCAACCGTGCGGTGGCTGTATTCCAGCAACACATTGTGCGGACGGGGAGTTGTGGCGCGAGGACCATCGTACTCACGGTCTATAGTTGCTTGGTCAAGCGGTGGGAACCATTGACCGAAGCAGGTTGGCCAGTCGGGGCAGCCATCGCCAGAGCCGGTAACTCGAACAACCCCACCAAGGGTGATCTGCAAGACGATCCCGAGCACCGCTATCGAAAGCAGAGTGAGCAGCAACTTATCTCGCCAGATAGGAGGGATCTCAACGTTTTCTGTATTGGTTTCTGGCGCGCGACGGTCTGGTGATTCCATTTATATCCGGTTTCGAGTTAGGAAATGACGAGCCTGAGGGGCTGGCGATCAGCCGCCTCAAATGACCTGATAATTCTTATGAAGATAATGATCGCGCAAAAGTCGGTATTTCGGTATTTATTTTCATCGCAATAGCGAAGCAAGTGAGACTCAGAATGAGCGCTATCATTCCTTGCCTTAATACGAATCGCCGCTAGAGCGGCCTGTATGCAATGAGCGTCGCATCGACCAGAACTCGCTGATCGTAAACACGCGGAGGCCAACAGGTTACAAGTGTGATCTGCGCATCACTGGTGCTCGAGAGATGCAGCTCGCTCTGATGTATCTGACTGGTGCCTGTTACTCGGTAAATGTATTCAGCGTCAGGGGTTTCGAGATATACGTCGACCGGGTCTTGTCTGATCAGTTCGGTAATCTCGGGAAGATGTCTGAAAATGCTGCCTTCTCGGGCTGCAAAACTTTCAAGGTGTCCAAAAAACCAGCCGCTACCCTGTTGTCCCGGCGATGAAGTTTCAGGAATGTGGCCAACCGTGTTGTCCGGGGTTTGGTACGACTTCTGATCGCCCAGATCGACGATATCCAGTTCGGCAACACTCGAGGTCAGGTTAATCGAGGGGATTCTGATTCGAATTGCCTCGGCAGTCGGATCGAAATCCCGAAATAGATCGGTAGAAAGAACCGCAACGAAATCGTCCGGAATGGTTGGACCACCAAAGGGATCTGATCCTGCCCACTCGGGCTCGGACCAGTATTTCGGATTCAGCTGATCGCCCGGATACAGGTTTGCGAACCGGGTGACCGCGGGGGCGACGATCGGTTCGAGAGGGATCGGCTCTTGATCACCAGATTCAGCACCAGAATCTGTAACGGTCGAGGGATAACCCTCCGAGCTGTTTGCCGGTGACGCCGATCGTCCTAAATAGCTATCCAGCGAACCCTCGGAAATTGAATATGCGAATTCGTCTGCGTCAGATCCCGATCGGGATCGAGAGTATATGTATACGCCCGAGACAACGATCAAGACGATTCCCACAGCCGCTACCGCGTAGGCAGCGACGGTCATCAATGAGAACTTACTGGCCCGGCGGGCCTTTTCTTGAGGTGCCGGGCGCTCGGGTGTTTGTGGTGGATTCGTGTTGGCCATCTGTAGATACGGTACGACTTAGGTGTCGCTGCGGATTGGACGGCTTAATGCTATCGGACTCGAGCACCTCGGATAATCGGTTCGTTGAGGTGAATCTCGCCGTTTCGAATCTTCAGGTTGAACTCGCACTCAGGATTCGTGCAAACCCATGCTTTGTAGTGGACAGCCGCACCCTGAGCTCCGAAATCAGACAATGGCACTAAACGGCCTTCATCGCAATTCATACATTCAGGCCAGTTACTTGATTCCAAACTCTCTCCTATTTAGCCCTGCCAGACCCATGCGACGCTGGACGAGTGAATTTTGTGCGTAATCTTGAAAACAACGATTATGCAGCATCGTACTGGGTTTAAACAGGCGAAATCACCTGTTTCGGCTGTACATTATTCCTATTGATATGAATATTTTAGGAATTGAAACGAGCTGTGACGAGACATCTGTGGGTGTCGTCGACGGCGACGGACGTGTCAAATCGAACGTGATAGCGACCCAGATCGACATCCACGCGAGGTACGGCGGGATCGTTCCTGAAGTGGCGTCCCGGCAGCATGTGCTCGATATACGGCCGGTGTGCGAACAGGCTGTTACCGAAGCAGGTATCGACTGGGGCGACATCGACGCGGTTGCCGCAACGCACGGGCCCGGGCTGGCAGGCTCTCTGATAGTCGGTCTCAACTTTGCAAAGGGTTTGTCGGCTGCACTCGGGGTGCCGTTGGTCGGGGTCAATCACATGGACGGCCACGTTTACGGGGCGTGGGCGCGGCCACCAGAAGATGACGACGGAGATCACGGTCTTCAACCATTTCAAGAACGGGTTGGCGAGCAGCCAATCATGTGTCTGGTCGTATCGGGGGGGCATACCGAGCTTGTACTTCTCGAAGAGCACGGGGTGTTCAGGTTGCTCGGCGAAACTCGGGATGACGCGGCCGGTGAAGCGTTCGATAAAGCCGCGAGAGTTCTCGGGCTGCGATACCCGGGCGGTCCCGAAATTCAGCGAGTGGCTGAAGGAGCGCCAACAGATGTAGAACCGTTGCCGAGGGCATGGATGCGCGGAACCGACGAGTTTTCATTCAGCGGCCTGAAAACAGCAGTCCTCAACCGAGCCCGCAAACTAGGAATCTACCCGCCTGTTGAAAACCCGGCGTCGCCGGCTGATCCTCAGATTATTGCTGCTCTAGCTAGGGCGTTTCAGGATTCAGTTGTCGATGTGCTGGTCACGAAAACCATCGGTGCAGCCAAACGTGAAAACTGCTCTGGCATTGTGCTGGTCGGTGGTGTTGCGGCAAATGGGCCGCTTCGGGAGACACTTGTTGCGAAGTCGCCTCTGCCAGTGGCCATCCCGCCGTTCAAGCTGTGTACCGACAACGGTGCAATGATTGCCATGAGCGGGCTCGTGAACTACCGGAACGGCCGTAGAGACGACTGGGATCTCGACGTGATTCCAAACCTGAGAATCGGAACTAGCAGGCTAAGCCTGAATTAATTTTGGATTCAGCTGAAGCCTGATGAACACCGCGACTACCTCTTAAGAAAACCCGGCTAGCCGGCCAGCAGTCAGCCCGAAGGGTAGTTTCTGTATGGCGTACTAACTCGGCTCGGGACGATTCGCCTTTTGGCATCCTCGACATCGCGAGCGAACTCCATCGCAACGGCGATCTTTTCGTCCACCTCGCCTGCAATCGTCCCGCCCGCGGTCTGAAACTCCAGATGAACCCCGGCAGGCCTGATCCAGTAATCGGCCATCAGAATGAGCGATATAACCGCGACCGCCAACCCCGCTGCAATTCCAACGGTGGTGCTCGGCGTGACCTGCCATACACCGATGGCTGCGAACAGGCCGAGCACCCCCCACGCAGCGCTTCGCCTGGCGCGCGGACGGCGTGATATCTGTACACCAGTGATGTCTTTTAGCTGGGCAGAAGCGTAAACAGCACCTGAATCGGAACTCGAACCACCGCTGAAAATGACCCGTGCATGGGTGAGCTGGAACGTACCGCTGCTGGCAGCACGGAGTTGTGAGGTGATTCGCTCGCCGGGCAGCAGACCGCTCTTCTGAGTGGTAAAACTGCTCGATTTCCCCCCCGGACGATCCGAGGTACTGGTATCTGAGGACTGGTTGCGTTCTGAACTGGTTTCAACTGCCATGTATGTAATCGTATCGCGTTGGCGAAGATTTGGGACTACCCGCTGATGAACTGACCGGTTACCCCTGTTCAGGCAGTGCCTGTCATACGCCCGGGAGTCGTGGTTGCCTTGGCCCAATGCCGTGCCTGAACATCTCTCGGTACAAACTGATCAGGCCCTGTTGATCACGGGCGTTTCTGATTTTCGGAATTTCGTAGTCCATGCCAAGGGCGACAACTGCTTCTTTTGTGGCAGAGTTTTCGCCGAGTTTCGGGTGGGTTGAGAAAAGTTCGGTTGATCGGTTTTTGAGATGTGTTACGTCTGGGCGAATTACAGATTCCTGGGTCGCCATAGCCAGCACGGCCGGAAGCATGACGTTCACAGTAATCTCGGCTGCCCGAGCTGCTCCGAGCACCGTCACACCATCGGTTTCAATCAGTTCAACCGGGCGTAAAGCAGTCGACAAATCCCTCGGTTTTTGGGCGTTCGTCACTGCGATTTCGAAGGCACGGGCAATTCCTCCAGACGCCTTCCAGATAGTAACCAACGCCGAAATGGCTTTTATCCGTGAAGCGGGCGCATTGGCAGGTCGCCCCCATGGCCGAACCCACTGCGGAGCAGAACCGGTTAGCTCAGTGCCGTATGCCCCTTCTCCTTTTCCCTCGCGAAGCCCATCAGCGCGCATAAGCAGCCGAGCCAGCTCAGCCGAATCCCCGTAACTCGAAGCCATCTGCCAGTCGACTCGCGTGGCAAGCTTCCTGAACGCCCGTTTGTTTCTGGGGTAGCCAAGGGCACCCATAACCCCTAGCCAGATCGCCTGATCCGCTCCAAATGCCTCGATATCGAGAGCAATTCCAGCAGCCTGCGAGTGAAACCTCTCTAACCCAGCCACACCCACCGGCAATGCCGGATTTTCTTTGCCTGATCGCTGTTGCGGGATTGTCGGGTTGGCGCTGGTTGGCGAATCCGGACGGGCTTTCCAGTTTAGGGCTAGTAGCGGGATGGTAGCGGGATGGTAGAGCCGGTTGCTTTGAACGCCGGGCGACCTTCGGACTCGGCCGCCACAACATGCAGCACAACGCCGTTGTATATGGGGTCGGTGTGATGGCCGTGCGATCGCCAGTCCGACTTGCTCACATGGATCTCGATATCGCCACGAAACACCATGCCGTCGTCACGTTCGACAACGGCGTCAGTGAAGTCGGGTCCAAGCGATCCACCGGGCTTGCCACCGTAAACAATTCTGTAGGTATGGCCATCGCGCCCACGTATCTCTGCACGCTCTAATCCGGTGTTTCGCCACGCCATGTGCAATATGGCTTCAGCCCCAAGCGAACGTCTCGAAGCTCCGTATTTGCGACTCGATTCTTTAACGCCAACAAACGGAAAATCGGTTCGCCCTGAGTGCCCCAGCCAACTCGTTAATCACGAATGCCAACGAGTACGTGTCGTACTTCGTCGGCATTCTATTTTTCACAAGCGAATACACCACGAGTTCAGCAAACTCTCAGTCGTGTCTAACCAGGCAATATCCCAAAGAAAACATGCGTTGGCATTAAAACACGCCACTGGCGTGAACTCCTAGCCGAGCTTGTCATTCTTGTGGGCTGCAACGAACGCCCGTGCCTCGCCCATCATTAGCTCTGCAATACCGATTCCCGTTGTCAGGTCGCCACCGGAAGTTTTACCTGCTGCTCGCGCCCGTGTCTCCACATCAAGTGTTGCTGCGATACGGTCCGGGTGATCTGGTTCGCCCGGGTGCCCGAGCGACTGTGCGAAATCGTGCGGTCCGCCGGTCACACCGCTCAGCCCTGGAACCGCAAGAATGTCATCGAGTTTGTCCCACGCCTTTTTATCTTCGATCTGTGCCACAACCAGCATGTTCGCGTTCGACCACTTTGCGAATCCAAGCTTCCCGCCGTACTTCTCGTCTAGAAGGGTTTGATCATTGAATTCTGTTCCACGTCCACCACCCCACGATCGCTTACCTTCTACCGGGAAAAGACATGCATCAGCAAGTGCCTGAGCCTCGGCTCCAGAGTTGATGTGAGGGCCAGTTACACCCTGAATTCCACGATCCAGATACAGGTTGATCTGATAGGCAGCGTTGTCGGGAACACGGGCGATTACCGACATGCCGTAGCCGTTCGCAGTTCGGCAGATATCATCGATCGCCTCTTCAGGAAATCCACCGTGCTCGCCGTCGATAGTGATGGCATCGAAACCAACATGTGCAGCCATCTCGATCATGTACAGCGCCGGGTGCGCCAGTGCGAACACCGTGGCCTTCCGACCTGCCTTGTTCGCAACAAAAATCGAATTCTCAATCATTTTATTTTTCTCCTGGGGCTCCCAAAAGGAGCGTTTTCTATCTGAATAACAATCGAACCGATCTGTTCCAATAAATACTTTTCAAGAATCTACAGCACATTTTTCGCTAATTAACCGCCACCCTGAATCACCCCGCGCCCTCAAGAAAACGTGGCTCCGCCACTAGATTCCTCGTACGGTTCCTCCTGCCGAAGTCGTTTTCGTCAGCGCTGGATGAGCGGCTATTTCCGCCTCGTTGAAATCAAGACCCAGGCCCGGAGCGTCGTTAAGCTCCACATAGCCGTCCACCTGCCGGATGAACCCGTCCAAGACGGTGAAGTAGTGCTCCGTGTAGAACTCGGCGTGGTACTCCTGGATTTCGAAGTTGATGATCGATGCGTCCAGGTGCATCTCCGCCATCGCCCCAACAGGCGAACACACGTTGTGCGGCGCCATCGTGATGTGCTTCGCCTCGGCGATTATTGCTATTTTCTTCAGCTCGGTGATTCCACCGGCGTTTGCTATATCGGGCTGCAAAACGTCGGCAGCATGGCGGTCAACGATCTCGGCAAACGGGAACTTTGTGTAAAGCCGTTCACCGGTTGCGATCGGAATATTCACCTTGTTCCGCACTTCAAGCAGCTCCGAAACCCGCTCCTGCGATACCGGCTCTTCGTAAAACAACGGGAAGTACTGCTCCATTCGCAGGCCAATTTGAATCGCATTCATCACGTCCCACTTGGCGTGCGCTTCAAGCAGTATGTCGACGTGAGGCCCAACTGCTTTTCGAACGGCTGCAACGCGGTCTTCCGCCAGCTGAAGTTCCTTTAGGGAAATCTTGTAATAGTTGTGCTGCCCGAACGGATCGAACTTGAGCGCCGTGTATCCCATGCCGGTAACGATCTTCGCTTCCTCGGCGTTCTGTTCGGCGGTTCCCGGATTCGAGTACCAGCCGTTCGCGTAAACCCGAATGCTCTTTCGATGCGCTCCCCCGAGAAGCTTCCACACCGGTTGACCCAGAATCTTGCCCTTCAAATCCCACAGCGCAATGTCGATTCCTGAAATAGCGGTAGTTGCGATTCGGCCGCCCCTCGCCTGAAAATCCTGATACAGATTCGTCCAGTGCACTTCCGATTCGAGAGGATCTTTGCCAACGAGGTGTTTTTCCACCATCCGCTCGATCATCGCCATCACAAGATCGTCATCTTGCATCGGTGAAGCGTCGCCAATCCCGTAAACGTTCGGATCGTCGGTATTCAGCTTCACCAGTAGCCAGTTTCGTTGGGCATTGTGGTGGTTTGCCGAAAATTGCCTGAACTCAACACTTGTAATTGCTGGCATCTCTACTCGGTTCTCGTCTGTTGGTTTTGTGGGCTGCGGGCAGCGATTGAACTTACGTTCGCGGCGGGAGTATACGCCGGTTGCGTCTAGATGTTGACCGACGAATGAACCGAAACGGTTGACCCACCCGATTCTGATAACGCTATGATGCGGGTCGTTCTGAAAACAAAACCCTGGAATCCCGGTGGGATTCCAGGCTGGAAGGTGATCGAATTTTGGCTCGTACTATTCGCTTGTGGGCACTCTCGGACGTGCATGTTGGAACCGAGATCAAGTTCGGGAGGCGCTCGCTTGAAGAATCGATTCAGCACGCCGAGTCGTGGCCAAACGGACCCGGCCAGACCGGCGGCTTCGATATCGCTGTGAATCTTGGCGATTTCTCAGGATCACAGCTTCCTCCCGACGACGAAGAGGGCGAGCTGGTCGTATCGCAGTACGCATCTGCGAAGCATCATGGCCGCGAGCATTTCTACGATGTGATCGGAAACCACGACGCCTCAGGAGTCGATGAGCCAACACAGTGGTGGTTCAAGAAATGGATCGACCCAACCGGCGAAAGCACCGAGTTCTCTGGCATCGACAACTCGAAGCGACCCTACCCAACAACTGGAACCTGGGACAACTATTCGTTCGAGGTTGGCAACGTTGTTTTCCTGATGCTCGCCGACCGCAACGACAGCGGTCCGCCGATTGGGCGTGGTGAATTTGGCGGCTATCCGGCGGGAGCGATTTCAGAAGAGACGTTCGGGTGGTGGAAGCAAAAGGTAGAAGAAAACAAAGACAAGATTGTGATCACAACGCACCACCTGATGATCAAAGAAACCACGGTCGCATCTGGCCTGAACGAAGGCTGCGATCAGGGTTATCACGGTCGGATGCCCGACGGCGGTGCGCCCGGATCGTCGTTTATCTACTGGGTTGGCGGACAAAAAGACTCAGGGCGCATCGAGAACTACTTAGCCGAGAACGAACCGGCTATCGATATGTGGCTCGGAGCACACACTCACACGCACCCCGACGACACGACCGGCGGTCGGTCTCACATCGAACAGAAGTGGGGTGCCAACTTCATCAACGTCTCAGCCATCACCCGCTATCACGGCAAACGAAACTCGATTCCAATGAGCCGCCTGTTCACTTTCACTGAAGGCTCAAATGAAGTGCGGGTCCAGTGCTATCTACACTCCGACCAGTACGCGGAACAAGGCTGGTACGAACCGTCGGAACGAACGATCAAGCTACGCCATAACTTCGAAGCACCATAGGTGCGTTTTCTTTCGGACAGGAATCAGCGAATTCCCAACCACCGGCCATAACCAGAATCCAGCTAACGCTATGAAATCAATCCAACAACTCTTCGATCTCACTGGCCGCACCGCAATCGTCACCGGCGGCGGAACCCATCTCGGCACCGCTTTTACTGAAGCACTTTGTGATCTCGGGGCGAAGGTTTACATTGCCTCACGACGAGCTGAACTGTGCGAACAAGTAGCAGAAAGCCTGCGAGGCCGAGGCATGGACGTGATCGGACTTGGCTGCGACGTAACTAACGAAGCGCAAGTAGATGCGCTTGTCGAACGGGTCATGAACGACACGGGCCGACTCGATATCGCTGTGTGCAACGCTGGCGGTTCGTTCACTACAAGCTACCCGCCGAATGCCGATATCGACGAGTTCAGGCAGACGCTGGAGATCAACCTGACCGGCACCTACATCACGGCTCAATCGGCAGGCAGGGCGATGATTCCTGCAAAGCGCGGGTCAATAATCACCCTTGGGTCGATCGCTTCGACTCTCTCGATGGATCCTCGAATCTATAACTCCGAGTTCAAGCGGTCGGGTCCGCCGTACATAGCGGCCAAGGGCGGAGTGCTGAACCTGACAAGAGCTATGGCAGCTGAATTCGGCGAGCACGGCATCACGGCGAACTGCATCAGCCCCGGCCAGATCCCAAGAGACGATACGAACAAGGCTCAGGTCGAGACGTTCCGCAAGATGATTCCGCTCCAGCGAACGGGTCTCTCGCAAGACTTAAAAGGAACAGTGGCCCTCTTAGCCTCCGACGCGGGAGCATGGATCACAGGCCAGGAATTTCGCGTCGACGGAGGCTGGTCAATCTGGTGACGCTAGGCGTCTTTTTCTGTGCGTCGACGGAGGTGGCTGGATTGATAGGTGTAGGGGTGTTGGGGCCGCTCCTCCCGTGTCCCGAGCCCCGATTCTATCGGGATAAACTCCGTCATCGGAGTCGAGGGATCTGGTGAGGGGACGCGTGGGGCATCGACAGGTACAAACCGGTCTATTAAGCGATCACATCGCGCAACTTAGAAAACGTGCCAATGGCACCCTAGCCACCGAGCCCAGCAGCACCCATCGCAGCCTTAATGATCTCCCGGTCCCCATCCGAAACCGGCGGGTTCGGCATGCGCGGCGCACCACCGTCGTAACCCAAAATATCCAGCGCAGCCTTGATCCCCGCTGGACTACGACTGAGAATCTGGTAGTCCGCCTCGATAATCCGAGTCTGAATCTCCTGCGCAGTCTTCAAATCGCCGTTCATCACGTTGGTAATGATGTCGATCACCTCGCCCGGACCAACGTTCCCGAACATCAGGCACGCCCCGTTGGCACCAATCGCACTCATCGCCAGAACAATCAGCCCGTTCCCGAGCCAGAACGGCTTATCGGTAGTCACAAAATTACGAACCCGCGCCTCGAAACGCACGTTGCCCGATGCGATGTAACCCCAAACATTGTCGATGTCGATCAGATCGCCTATCACCTCGGGCTCTGCCCCAACCGGAGCTTCCCCGCCAGCGAACATGCCGGGTGCCATCTGGTGAATGATCGTTACAGGAGCCGGCACACGAGGAACAACCTGCTCGAAGTAACCAGCTACGTCTTTTGTGAGACGAGGAATCCGTATGCGAATCATCTCGGCTCCAGCGTCTACCAGTGCTTCAGCCGTACGAATCGAATCGGTTACCGATGAACTATCGACCCCACCAATAATGAACTTCTCGCCGTTTCGCACGTCGTTTACGGTGCGAACAATCTCAAGACGTTCAGTCTCAGAAAGAAGCTGCTCTTCACCGTTCTCCGAGTTCAGAACGAACCCCGAAAGCGGCGTCTTCAACCACTTCTCGACGTTCCGCTCGATAGCAGCGTGATCGACAGAATCATCGGCTTTAAAAGGAGTAGGGCTGGGAGCAACAACGATCGGATTAGAAGTTGGAATAGGCAAAAGAAGACTCGTCTTGGTTACTTAGGATCTGAAGAGTTTTCAGTATGGCGGAGGAAAATCTGTGTGTCATTGCGAGGAGTTCGACGACGTGGCAATCACGATCATTGGTAGTCACTTACCGAATTAGCGAACTACTTCTACAGCGCGAGTGACTCCGAATCTCCCCTTGTTACCTCTCCCTCAGGGAGAAGGTTAGGTTGAGGGGGAGCGCGAACACTCATTCCAGCCAACACCCAGCGCGACCCCACCCCAGATCCCTCGACTCCGATGACTCCGCTCTGGAAATGAAGACCTCCGAGCCCGGCATCCCAGCACCTATCAATCCAGCTATTTCCGTATACGCACAGAAAAAGACGCCACGCGTCATTGGTCGATCACCGATCCATCTGCGTGCAGCCGCGTAACCACTTCTCGTGGAACCTCGGGGCACATCTCAACAGCGTCCGGCTTCAGCTCCATCCCGATCCCCGGTGCATCCGAAATCACCAGGTACCCGTTGCCATCGTGCTGCGCCATTCCGGTAACCATGTTCGTCTTCGGAGCCACGTCCTCGCCGATCGGGTACTCCTGTAATGCAAAGTTCGGAGCAGTCGCAGCAACCTGCAGGCAGGCTGCGGTCGAAACTGGCGACAGCGGATTATGCGGAACAACGCCAACGTGGCGCGCCTCGGCCAGTGCCGCAATCTTGTGCGCACCGGTAATTCCACCAACCAGACACACGTCGGGGCGGATGTACTGAACGGCGTTCCGTGACAGCGCCATCTCAAACTCCCAGATAGACGAGAATCGTTCACCGGTTGCGATAGGAATATTGATTTTGCTCGCCACGTACTCCATCTCATCGAAGTTATCTGGCGTTATCGGATCCTCAAAGAAGTAAGGGTGAAACTCCTCGATCCCAAGACCCAGCTGCACCGCTTCGGTCGGAGTCATGCGGCGGTGGATCTCGATGCACAGATCAACTCCCGTGCCAACGGCCTCACGATATCCACGAACCGTCTCGATGGCGTCGCCGATCTTATCGGCATGCGTCTTGAAATAAGGAACGTCTCGGTCTTCATCCAAAAACGGCGTCAGGTGTCCAACAGCCGTGAAGCCCTCTTCTTTCGCCGCAACAATGCCGTCAGTCAGCACCTCGGTCGTGTTGCCAAACACGTGGTAGTAGACCCGCGCCTTGTCACGAACCTTGCCGCCCAGAAGCTGGTGCACCGGGGTATCGAAGTGCTTGCCCATGATGTCCCACAACGCAATGTCGATAGCACTCAACGCCCCCATGATCGCCGCGCCTCGGAAGTGCGAGAAGCGGTACATGTACTGCCAGTGGTGTTCGATACGAAGTGGGTCTTCCCCAACGAGATATCGCCCGAACTTCTCGATTGCCGACTGCGAGGCCTCTAAAAATCCCCACGCTCCTGACTCGCCGAGTCCGGTAATTCCAGCATCGGTCTCGACCTGCACCAGCAGGTAGCGATCCAACATCAAAGGGGTAACTTTAGTAATTTTCAAAGCGAGCTTCTTTATTCAGGACGATAGCCGCGTTCGACGGACGGCTGGAATATTTCGAACGTTTACGACGATGGCGATAGTAAGCCCGGTCCGCAGATTTTGCCACGGTTAGCCACGGATTCGCACCGGAATCCTTTCCATCAATGAGTCAAAAAAAACGTGCCCTAGGCACTACGCCTGCCGGAACTCCTTGGACAACACCAACGCCACCACCACCACCGGCGTGCCAAGCAACGCGCTAATCACAAGCGCCTCCTCGTTGCCGAGCCACTCCGCAACGGCACCACCGAACAGCCACCCCAGCGGAAACGTGTTTATTGCGATGACGTAAAGACTCATCACCCGACCCCGCATTTTTTCGGTCGCAGCCTGCTGGAACATCGTCAGCACCGAGGTCACCCATGGCATCGAAATCAGGCCCATCACGAACAACACACTAAGACTCAGCGGCACCGATCGCGAGAACCCGAACATGACCATTCCGATGTCCCAGACCGCCCCCAACGCAACCATCATGTAGGCGTGTCGATGATGAATTCCGAACCACGAAACGACCACCGCACCAATCAACGCCCCGGCACCGAACGCCCCACCCATGAGACCGAATCCGGTTGCCCCGATATCGAGCACGTTGTCTGCGTAAACCGGCATCAGCGGGAATATCGCCACACCAACCAGGTTCTGAGCCATCACCAGCAAGGTAAGCCACAACAGTGGGGGAGTGTCTCGGGCGTAACGCAGTCCCTCGGTTAGCTGCCCAGCGAAAGACGGCTTCGATTCCGTAACCTGCCGTTCCGGTTCTTGAACGCGCAGCAAAAGCATCAGTCCAAAAACGTTCCCGACAACCACCATCCAGAACACCGTATGCGCCCCAGAAGCTGCGATCACGAACCCGACGATCACCGGGCCGAGCATCTCGCCTGTCGTTTGGGCCACCGAAAGTATTCCGTTGGCGTTCGTAAGACGGTCGGCCTTTACTATGTCTGCGATCAGCGCATAGAAGGCGGGTCCGTACAGCGCTCCACCAATTCCACCGACCACCGATACGACGATCATGTGCCACGCCTCAAGCAACTCTGTCGTTATGAGAATTGCTGTCGCTGCCGATGCCACAGCTATCAACCCGCCGGCAACAATCATCAGGTTTCGGCGACCAAACCGGTCGGAAATAACCCCGCCCAGTAGCGCAAAGGCGAATATCGGAATCGCCCGTACACCAGCCACCAAGCCGATCCACAACTGCGATTGGGTAAGTTCAAACACAACCCACGAGGCGGCCGTGCCGCGCATGAAAATACCCAGATCGAACGTCGCCTGGCTGATCACAAGCGCGCGGAACTGGGCGTCGGCCAGAACATCAGCAGCTTTTGGACGAAACCTCATTTATGTAAGTGCCGATACCAGCTGTTCGAGAACTACCGCCACGCCATCGTCGTCGTTCGAAGCAGTGCTGTACTTCGCCAGCGACATTATCTCCGGAATGGCGTTGGCGACCGCAACCGACCAGCCGCAGTCGCGTATCAGGTCGATGTCAACGAAATCGTCGCCAAACGAAAGTACATCTTCGAGCGAGACGTCGGCGGTTTTGAGCAGATCCGCCACGGCGCCCGATTTACTAGCCTGCCGCGGAACCACGTTCAGGAACTGTGCTCGCGCGGCTCTGAAGACAACAGTGTTGCCAGACAACTGATCTTCCAGGGTCTGGGCCAGCGACTCCAAATTCTTGTCCACACCATTGATCGAAATCTTCGCCGGACCAATTTCCAGCGCCTCTTCGAGCGAAACCACCATCGTAGGAGTCGCCATGTTGAATGCCCATAGTTCGTTTATGCCATCGTCGTGATTCACAGCGAACTGGATCCCATCAGTTTCCACCGTCATTCTTGCGTCAGGAGCCTGCTCGTTCGACAGCGCCCAACACCGCCGTGCGTCGCCCGGGTCCATCAGGTATTTATGCGACCCGCTCAGCCCAACTCGGCTCGATGCGACCGTGCCGTTCATCTGAACAAGTGAAGTGATCTCCAGAATATCGTCGCCAACCAGCGCCCCCAGAACTCGCTCAGGCCGTGACGTCGCAATGATCATCGGCAGCCCGACTTCGTGCACGGCGTGAAGTGCCGCGCGGGTGCGATTCGATAGCTGAGCCTTCGAGTTCAGCGTAGTTTCATCAAGATCCAGTGCTACAGCTTTTGGTGTCTGCGAAGAAAAATCCGGGAGATTCACTATTCGCTATCTCCAGTGTTCACGCCATTCGACTCAGCATGGCCTCTGAGCAGCACAGGCCACTTTATCGCTGCCCCCAGAGTGGCGATCAGTCCGATCCCACCAAGCACCCCAATCATCATTGCCGTTCCCGCCTCTTCAGCGATCCACCCGCCGAGCAGCAGCCCCAGCGGCAAGCCGTAAATGCCAAGCGATCTAATTCCCATAATCCGCCCCCGGGTTTCCGCCGGAGCTTCTCGTAACAGCCCAACCACCATTCCCACGAACGTCACTCCGCCGCAGAATCCCCACAGAAGTAGCACCAGCGAGAACAGCCACAAGGGCGGCGTGAGAGCCAGGATCAGCATTAAAACGTGCCACGCGATCGAGCCGATTACCATCACTCTCGCCGGATTGGCGATGTTCTGCTTGATGCCAAGCACGAGCGCTCCGACAAGTGCACCAGCTGAAGCCGCAGCCGCAAGTAAGCCGATGCCTGTACCGCCAAGCCCGTAAAGCTCGTCTCCAATCACAGTCATCAGACCGTTCACGATAGGGAATGCCGAGAATTCGATCAGGAACGAGAAGAAGATCAACCCCGGCAATAGATCGCTCTGCCTTATATAACGCAGCCCTTCACCGAGCCCAGATTTGATGCTGCTGGAACTGAGTTTCGCGGTCACACTCCGTGAATCGACCTTCAGCGCAGCCAGCGTCGCCAGCGTCGCCAGCACCGTTATCGTCACGTAGGCCCAATCGAGTCCGAGCAGTTCGAAGATCGTCCCCCCGAGTATCGACCCGACAACCCTGGCACCATCCAGCGTCGATCGCGAAAGCCCGATCGCCCGGTGCAGCGAATGCTCCGGAACGGCGCCTGCGGTGAGTGCCTGAACAAGCACCAGATCGAGCATCCGCACCATGCTTCCAGAAGCCACAATCACGTATGCGTGCCAGAGCTGAAGCGAGTCGGTAATTATCAGCGCGGTCAGTAAAAAAGCCAGAAATATTCCGAACGTCCTGACCCATACTTGCAAGAACTTTCGGTTGAACCGATCGACCATCAGCCCATACAGCGGACCCAGCAATGTCCCGGCGAACTTGAGCGCACCGATAACGCCAACAAGCAGGGGAGATCCTGTGTCTCGCAGCACGAACATTGCGAGAACGATGATCTCCATCTCGATCGCCCACAGGCTCAGCGCTTCAGAAGACCACACAAACTTGTAGTCGCCGTAGCGAAGAACACCAAACGGGTTAAATCGGGACTGAGCTTGAACGGGCGCGTTGTCGGAACTCTCAGATTCGAGCATGTCGCCGATTCTGTCACGACCCGAGCTATCGCGCCTTACGCAACGCCGGCGTCGAAATCATCGCAATCGCCGAAACCGTCAGGCTCCCGGATATCCCGATAAACAGGGTCGTCTGAATCCCGAAAGCTTCAATACCAGCGCCGCCAATAAGCCAGCCAAGCTGATGCGTAAGCACCACCATGAAATACAGACTCATCACTCGGCCACGCATGTTCTCTGAAGCCGTAGTTTGAAGAAGCACCGGTACCGAAATCATCCAGGCGGCGAATGCCAGACCCATTAGCGTCATAGCAATGCCCGACATGAGAACGTTCGGAGCAATAGCAAACAGGCCAACTGCGACATTGAGCATGAGCAGTGCGAACATCAACAAATAGCCTTTGCGCACTCGCTTACTGAATATAAACAGCACAATGGCTCCTATCAGCGAGCCCACACCGTTGAGTCCTAGCATCACGCCGTAACCTACCTCGCCCAGCCCCAGAACATCCTGCACCTTCACCGGAATCGCTGGCTGGTTCATCCCTATGAACAACGCACCAGAACCCACGATGAGCAAAGCCCTGATTATGGGCGTTCGATAGGCGTATCCAATTCCTTCGCGAATGTCTGAAATCATGTTTTTACCGCTGGGAACGGGAACATGACGAGTTCGGACTCGGTAAATCATGATCGCTGAGAATAAATACAACCCGGTCAAAACATAGAAAGCAGTGTCGTAGCCCAAGAGCAGCAGCGCACCACCAACACTCGGCCCAGCGATCGTCGCTGTCATCGATATTCCGGTGTTGAGGCTTGATGCCGAAACCAGCCTTTCGCGTCCCACAACATCAACCGCAAACGCCTGGCTTGTTGGGTTGTGTAGAGCAAACATCGCACCAGTTAGCAGTGATATTGGAATCAGATGCCACCATTCAAGTACATCCATGGTCAGCAACACAGCAGTCAGCAACGACATTGATGCGATGATCGTTTTCGAGCGCCACAGCAACTGCCACCGCTCGGTGCGATCAGCCAGTGCTCCCCCTATTAAGGAGATCGAAATAATGGCGACTCCCGGCATCGCATTGACCAAACCCATAAGCATCGGCGAATCCGTTCTATCCAGAACGATCCACGCCTGAGCCATGTTCCTGATCTGGTATCCAGCGAACGTAGCTAGGTTAGAAAGTACCAGCAGGCGATAGTCGCGAATCGACAGCACACTGAACGGACCGTGTGCTGCGGGATCAGGAGTTCGATTTTCGCGTGGAGTGGTCGATTCCACTGTTTCCGCGGCTTTCTCTGCCAGAACGGGTGCCTTTATTAGTGTTTTACGCGCGTGGACACGTGCGGGCGCTCGCGAGCACGGCAGTTCCAGACGGGGGGATTAAGTGCCGTAATAGCCGCAGAGATTTGTTGAATCATGATTACCGCACGGTAGGGGTGAATCTCTTCGCTCACCACCCTGATCCTCTTTACCAATCCTATTCTCGAAACACAGCGATAAACCGTCAGTGCTTCACGATATACGGTTCGAGTAGAGATTCATTTATATCGACGCCAATGCCCGGTCGGTCTGGCAGGGTGAAGCCACCATCGGCGTACTGCCATGCAGTGTCAGACGCCTTGTCGAGTCGATCCGATAAACCACCCTGAAACTCCTGTAAATAGTCGGGTGGAGCAACTGCAGCACACTGCAAAGTCGCTGCCTGGAACACCGAAACCCCGCTCCCCATGTGAGGAGTGGTCTTGATTCCAGCCTTCGCCGCTATATCCATCTGAACCATGTAATCGGTAAAGCCGGTTCGCCCAATATCGGGCTGGTAAACATCGAGCGCACGGGGCTGCTGCACCCACTGCTCCATCTGGTATCGAGATCTAAAGTGTTCGCCAAGTGCTATCGGGGCACCCGGCTTCTTGACCAACTCCTGATGCCCAACCAAATCTTCCGGCTGCAACGGGCATTCGAAGAAGCGGACGTTTCGTTTACCGTACTCAATCTTCCCCAGTTCTGCTCCTTCATGCGAACCCATCCAGAGCGTATCGACCATCCACTGCTCGAGCTCTGGCGCACCCTTCTTAAGACCATCGAGCTCAGCAGTTCCGGCTTCAACATCGCCCGTAAGGAATATCTTGGCACCTCGAAGCCCGGTGTCGATCCACGACTTCATATGATCGACCCGCTCTTCGAGAGTCGACCTCCGCACGCCCGACAAATAGACATCGAACTGGCTTCTTGGGTTCGGGTCGAGCAGTGCCGCGACTGGCGACTGTTCGCGTTTCCCAATCGCATCCCAAACTGCAATATCTATAGCAGCAAGAGCATCGAGCCAGTAACCAGACGAGTATCCGCGCCCCCGCTGGGTGTCGTACTGGAAGTCCCACAGTGCAGCCGGACTTTCGAACTCCTGACCTTCGATCATCTGCGAAAGTAGCTCATTCACGATCAAGCACACAACTTCGGGTCCGATTCCTGCGTTAGCCTCGCCCCAGCCAACAGTTCCATCCGAAAGCGTAACTTTTACGAGTGGCGTTTCTATATATCGTGCGTAAACCGTCTGCCAGCCCTGCTTGAATTCAAAACGTTCTGTCTGGCGATCACCCTCGTTTGCGCGATATGACTCCCAGTAGGAGGCACTATTTTTGAACGCCAGATGAATCGATTCGACAGACTTGATCGTGAAATTTGTATTGGCCGGCATAGGGTTCCTGTGCTTGGGTGCTGAAATTGGGCGGTGGTAGTGAAATTACGAGTAAAATGGCTCTACCCTGAACCGTGTTCAAAAATGGTTAGTGGACGTTGACTTTTCAGGTGATCGGTGTATATTTCTCGGCTGCTTACGATACTGAGACTGAGTAGGTTTGTTCTACTTAGCCCGTTTCGTGGCAAGGCAATTACGAAGTTGGGGCACGACTGGTAACGAGTGGAAAGGTAACCCTTTTCATTTGAAGTAGTTGGATAGACCTTGATGATAGTTTGACAGCTTTCTCGTGAAAGTACGGTCGTTCTATATTTGGCCTTTCGGAGGAAATAGCATGGATCTTAGTTTGAACAAGCGATGGGCGCCGGTGCTTTTTGCACTAGCTGGCCTGCTACTTGTTGCTGCCGTCGCCTGTGGAGGCGATGACGGTGATGACGATGCGGCACCATCTGGTGGTGGCGCAGCAGCTACTGCCGCACCTGCAGCAACAGCTGAAACCGCGGCTAAAGCCAAACCTGCAACAGGTGGCTCATCTGGTGCCGGTGCAAAGGCTGCAGAGCCTGCAAAGGCTGCAGAGCCTGCAAAGGCTGCAGATAAAGCAAAGGCTGCAGAGCCTGCCGCAACCGTTGCCCAGGCAAAAGCAAAAGCCACTGTGGCACCCTCGGGTGACACGGGTGGACCAGAAGGTTCTCTCGTACGGGCATTCCGCACGCTTGAATCTGTTTACGGTATTGGCTATGTTGGCCCCTACCGTGGATCAGCCACCAACCAAATTGGTGGGATTGAAGAAGCACTTTTCATATTCGACAACGGTAACCCAATGACCCCGTTCCTAGTGGACACATGGGACATTGACCCTGCCGGTACTCGAGCACGAATGACTCTCAAAAAGGGTCTGAAGTGGCAGAGCCCAATTGGCTTTGAAGACAAGGACTTCGGTGAACTGAACGCTGCCGAGCTTGTCGAGTGGTTCAACCGCTCGAACGCAACAACTAACCCCGAAACCACATACGGTGACGGTGGTGACTTTGCTGCGATCTTCTTGGAAGCAAAAGCAGTTGACGAATACACGATCGAAATCGGTCTTGTTGCACCTGTTTACTACTGCCTGCCGGTCTCACAGTTCGGTTGCCTCTCAGCCGCTCGTGGAGTCCACAAGGTAACGTCTGCTGACACCGAAGGTGTTGAGTGGGCACGTTCTCACCACATTGGTACCGGTCCTTACGTGCAGGGTGACTGCACACCAGGTGACCGTTGCACAATGTGGGCCATCGACAGCCACTGGCGACAAGTTGGTAACGTTGCTTCAATTACAGGAATCCAGGTTCCTGAAGCTACAACCCAAATCGCAATGCTGAAGAACGGCGCGATCGACATGACTGAACTTGACTACAAGCTGCTTCCAGATGTTGTTGCCGATGGCTTCCGCTTCTTGGAGACAATGCCTGGTGGTTTCGTTGGTCAGTCGATTCTCTTCCCAGGAAACCTCTGGGAGCACTCCCACGCACGAACGGCAGAGCCGCTTGCACCGTGGGACGGTCCTACTCTTGCTCAGGACTACCCGTGGATTGGTAACCCTTGGGGTCACCAGGGCGCAACTTGCACAGATGGTGATGGCGCTGGCCACGACCTCTGTGGAAACGCCCCTTACACGGACACCGACAACGGCACTGGCCTTGACGACATGGAACAGGCTCGACTCGTTCGACTTGCCCTCTCGACAGCCATTGACCGTGGTGCAATCCTTGACGTTCTTTTGAACGGCATTGGTACTGCAATCTACTCCGAGTACATGGGTCCTGAGTACCCTGGCTGGGATGCTTCACGAACGACCGGTTGCTGGGACTGGGTAGGTAACACTATTACCTGCGAAGGCACGGTACAGGACGTTCCATGGAAGATTGCTGACGGCGACCTTGATGTCGCAGGCGACCTTCTGACTACTGCGGGTTACCCGTTGGTAGATGGCAAGCGTCAGGGCTTTGAAAAGCTCACACTGCAGGCTTACTCAGCAGAAGCAGGACCTGTTGGTCTTGAAGTTGCTGACACGGTCATGTCTGACTGGGCCCGACTCGGTATCGAGATTGACGGTCTTGTTGAGGACTACGGTGGAGTAATCAGCCCACGAATGCGACAGCGCATTCAGTTCCTGCCCGTTTTGAAGAACGGTGACGTTCACTCAAACGTATACCCAATTGACTGGCCGCTGCCGACGGTGGACACATCGTCATCACGACCTGGTTGGGGTGTTGGTTTTGAGTCACAGCCGGGTGCGAAGTGGTTGTTCGAAATTCTTGGTGAGCAGGACGCAAGTGTCCGCGCTGAGAAGCACTTGACCTGGGTCGACTACAGCATGTTCTGGCTGCAATACGCCGGTGTGTTCCAGGTTCCGAAAGGAATCGTAGTCAACGACCGCATCAAGTCATGGAACGGCTACCAGCAGCACTACTCAAACGTGTCTGGTAACCCTGAGTTCATCGTGCTCCAATAAGAGCCCATGCTTTGGTAAAAAGTTAGATAGCTAACTTAGACGGGGGTCGGTTTTTCCGGCCCCCGTCTTGCTTTAACAGCACTTTGAATTCCGCCGGCAGCACCAAGCCCACCCATAACACAAAATCCAATCTGCTTCTGTTTGTTAGCGAGCGTTGACATGAACCACTCAAAATGCTGAATTTCCGCAACATTCTTATTGAATTCAGGCACGCGAATGCAACCTGATTCGAGTAAGATGCTGGCGTGCGCGGTTAATGTTCGGTTAAATAGCAGGTCACAGTTGAATTGTTCAGATGTGACGCAGCTTTGGAAGTACCAATAAATGGTTAATTTTCTAGCAAGGCGATTCCTCTCATCAATAATCTCGGTGATCGGGGCAACACTCGCAATTTTCATCCTGATCCAATTCCACAGTGACCCAAGGGAACTGTTCGTACCGGACTCTGGATATGGTATTTCTGAGGAACAGTGGGAACTTCTCGGCGACCGCATGGGGCTGAACGACCCGCTGCATATGCAGTACATCCACTGGATAGGCAATGTCCTCCGTGGTGACCTCGGTGTATCGCTCGCCCGTGACCGTGCCGTCACAGATCTCATCAGAGGCAAAATCGGTGCCACAATTCAGCTAGCTGTGGGTGGCTGGATATTCGCCGTAATGCTTGGAATACCGATGGGGGTGCTGGCTGCTGTAAAGCGTGGCACCTTCTGGGACTATTTCGCCAGAAGCCTGGCCATTGTCGGGCAGGCGGCTCCACCTTTCGTTACCGCTCTCGTAGCAATTTGGATTTTTGCTGTATGGGTGGAGTGGTTCCCGGCAGGCGGCAGGTCACCCGATTTCCAATGGAAGGAATATGTCCTCCCCTGTGTCGCTCTCGGTTGGAGCGCAGCTGCCAGCCTGATGCGCCTCACACGATCGTCAATGCTCGAAGTAATGGACTCCGAGTACATCAGGCTCGCCCGTGCCAAAGGCGTGGGTTGGAACATCGTCATCTACAGGCACGCACTACGTAACGCACTCATCGCCCCGGTTACCTCAGCCCTGCTGGTTTTCTCCAGCTGGTTGAACGGTGCCCTGGTTGTCGAAATTGTGTTCTCGTGGCCGGGAATTGGCTACGATGCTCTCTACCGAGCTGTGAACGACAACGACTTCCCGCTGTTGCTTGGAACCGTATTCATCTTCATTCTGATCTACCTGGTGTTCGCGACCATCGCTGATATTGCTTACACACTCATCGATCCCCGAGTTCGTCTCGGCGGTGCGGACTAACGAGGGATACACATGGCAACATCAGATTCACCGGGTGAAATTCAGCACGTCGATTCTTCGACGCTTGATTCCCCTCTTGTCGCTACAAAAGTAGATCGTTCAGCGATAGGCCACGCATGGTGGTTCATGCGTCGATATCCGGTTCTGCCGGGAATTGTACTGTTCTTCCTCGTAGTCTCAGCGATTATCGGGCCCAGCGTGGCTCCGTATGAACGCGACATTGGGCCGATTGGTGACCGACACTTAGGAATGTTCAAGTATTCCGAATTGTCGGTTGAAGATCGGGACGCGCCACGATACAGCCTGTGGCCGGAAGGATTCCACCTGCTCGGTTCCGATCACATCGGTCGTGACGTGTTCACCCGTGTACTGCACGGCGCCCGTATCTCGATGCAGGTTGTAATGGTGTCGCTGTTCTTGGGAATGGTGATCGGAGTGACGTTGGGTATGGTCTCCGGATTCTACGGAGGTATAGTCGACGAACTGATCACCAGATTTGTTGATATTTGGTATGCAATGCCGTTCCTAATGGTGGCGCTTATCGTGGTGCTTATTTTCGGAAGAGGCTTAACAGTTCTGCTGTTCGTGCTTGCCTTAATATCCTGGACAGGATTCGTAAGGGTGATCCGCGCTCAGATAATGATTCTGAAACAACTGGATTACATTGCCGCAGCGCGTGTGAACGGTGCGTCTGACTTCCGAATAATGTCCAGGCACCTTCTACCGGGGGTTTTGAACACGGCTATCGTTGTGGGCACGCTGAGTACGTCGGGCCTGATCCTAGCGGAATCGGTGCTAAGTTTCGTTGGTGCAGGAATTCAACCTCCGACCCCAGCGTGGGGTGTTATGACCAACGAAGGTCGTGACTATCTCACAATCGCCGCTCACCAGGTTCTGGTTCCATCGGCCGCTATCTTCATGGTAGTGATCTCGCTGAACTTCCTGGGTGACTGGCTGCGAGACCGACTCGACCCACGATTGCGCCAGATCGACTAGTCGCTAGCTAGCTAGAAACGTAAAAGGCCCTCGACACATTAGGTGTCGAGGGCCTTTTACGTTTCTATGGCTGGAGCTAACGGGACAGTATCAAGAACCTTTACGCTAACGGTTGTGGTCAGTTGATTGGGCGTTCGGAGACTCTCCCGGCGTACTCTTCGCTTATGTAGAGAGTTGACTCGGTTGCGAGAAGGCCGGTTGGTGAAACAACATTATCGGCAAATACCGTTGGCTCACTCCCATTCCATCTGAGGACTCGTCCGGGATTGGCAGCGGTATTTTCGGTGAAATCTCCCCCCTCGAAAATTGTCTTCGTATCTGATGAGAATTCCGCGATGTAGAGCGTGCCGTCGGGGCCAAATGTAATGTCGGTGATAGTGGTTAGTCCGGTGACATACGGCTCAACTTCCCCCTCGTCCATCGCATCTTCATCACCGTTTAGGTCTTCCACCCTCCAGACAACGGCCTGTCCGCGAGGATATGGAAAGCCTGTCAGCGAACCGACGTAGACGGCACCATCAGGGCCACGCGCTATCCCCGTTGGCACCATCTCAACTGCCGCCGCGTGATCCGGAACGGTAAAGTTCTCGAACACCACATAGTCATGAATATTGCCGTCCAAGTCGACCGCGAGCAGGGAGTTTCCGCCGGGGTCCGACACAATCCAACCATCGACTTCAGGCGCGTTGACAATGTCATAAGGGTTGGAGAATCGATTTTCAGTCGGAGAAAAAGCATCGGTCGCCGGCGTCACAGGCTCGTATCCGGGTTCATCTGTGATGCGGTAGAGACGTGCTGACTGATTACCGCGAAACTCACCCACGATGAAGAACACCTCCCCGTTGAGAAGGCTGATCGCTGATGGACCGGCTCGGTATTCATTATCGGGACCCGTGTTGAGCGCGTGTGGCAGGCGGTCGGTGGTGAGAGAAAGGACATCGCGGTCAAGTGTGACTTTGAGTAACCGACCGCCACCAGTTTCTGCGATCAGCAGGTTCCCGCCCTGGTCAAGAGCGAGCCCGCGTGGCGAAGTAAGTCCTTCAACCACGACAATCCCCTTAGCGCCGGCCGACTCTTCAACCGCAAAATTCCCCTCATCCTCGGCTGACTCGCTAGCGCACGCCACCGAAGCAGCGATTATGAGGAGAGAAGCGATGATCGCTATTCGGAACGCTGATAGATGAAGGTTGCGTGCGACTAACTTTATATATGGATTCATGGTTATTAACAGCCTACTATTGAGCGGCGTCGAGCGTGATGCTCTAAACGGCTTCACGCAGCGTTCATCGTTACTTCGATCCAGCCGCTATCTTCATGGTATTGATCTCGCTGAACTTCCTGATTGACTGGCTACGAGACCGACTCGACGCACGACTGCTCGCGATCCGGTGATGCATGTACAACTATTTCGCTAGCAGCACCAGCAGTTCAGACAACGCGCGAATCACAGGTACGCCTTCCTTCAACCAGCCCTTTCGAGTTGGGCGGGCTGTGCCGGTCGATCTGCACCACTTGCATGCCAACCCCGAGAGCACCTTCAACGTCAACGATGTCGTCACCCACATGAACTGTGTTCTCACTGGCCACGTTCAACAAGGTGAGTGCGCTGGCAAATATCCGAGCATCGGGCTTGTCGAATCCAACCTCAGACGATATGACGACGATGTCGAGTAAGGGAACTAATTCAGATTCAGCAACCAGATCCCGAATGTGGGGGAAGTGATCGAAATTCGTTACTAACCCAACTGACACTCCGCTTCTACTCAGCTCCGAGATGACACGAACCGTGTCATCGGCGAGATTCCATCTCGACGCCCAGCTGTCGAGGATGTCGCTCGCGTACCTGTGGCTAGAGCTTTTGTGTGCTTGAATGCCTTTGGGAACGAGGAAATTGTCTATTCGCTGTTCAAAAATCGTGAATTCGTCACTGTGTCCTCGCTCGAAGGTATAAGTGAAATATTCGGCTGTAGCCTCCTCACTCAACTCCACCCCGTCAAGGCGCAATGATCTTGAGAACACTTGAGCAGCCAATTTCGTCTGGTCGACCGTAGGGTCAGAAATCAACAACGTGGCGTACAGATCGAACGTCACCGCAGAGATCGGATGCTTGAAATCGGTTATATCTAACTCCGCCATCTGCCCCCCTTCACGATCCCTGATATCGAAGATCTGATTAAAGCAACAAGGCCGCTCAAAATCGAGCGGCCTTGCCAAATGTTTCTGTTACGTGCAGTGAGTTTTACTCAACACAAACAGCTCCGGTGTTGGTGTCACCCGAGAACTGCGACGAGTAAGTGAAGCAACCAACAATATTGAAGGTGTGCTCAAAACTCGCCGGGTCCTTATCAAATGTTCCCTTGAACAGCGCATCTGAATCCCAGAAATCTTCCTGACCCTCATGAGCTGTTGCGCTTGCCGCAGACTTACGCGCGTTCGTCCATTTGACGGTCGAGCCTGCCGTAATTTTAATAATTTCAGGTACAAACTTGGTGCCCTCGGCACCAAACGTCTGAATGTCGACAATAATCACGCCACTCTCGGCTGGAGTATCGGGAACATCAACTTCAAACGCCGCACCCTGAGTCTGTTCATCACTGGCAGATCCACCAACGCCTGAAGCTATATTTCCTTTTTCAGCCTCTGCGGTGGCCTTCGCGGCTCTTTCCTCATTCGCTTTTGCAGCCGCACTGCCTTTTGTAATCTGAACCTGAACCGTTGCGTTCGGGTCACCACCAGCAGCGATAACAGCCTGCCGTGTGGCCTCCGCATTATCGAGGCTGTTCTGCGCCTTCGTCGTCGAAACGATCTGAACCGTAGTTGGACCGCTCATACAAGCAGCAAATGTGGTTGCCAGAACGAGTGCTCCGGCTATGATAAGAATTATTCGGGTCCGTATTGACATTTAAGTCCCTCGAAAACGAAGCGCACTCACATACGCTGGGTAAGGGTGTTTCAGTTCAGTATTCAGCAATTAGCTCGCCAAAACAATGAACCAGTAATTTCAATTTGGCGGAAGGATAACATGCAGTATCGGATGAGCGGGTATCGACTTCGGGCTGTACAACGTTTTTCTAAGTTTTTCTGTGATTTATTCGACTTTTAATCGAATATTAATAACGTTTTTGAGGCAATTTGAATACGACCAACCCCGACACCACCGCAATCGCCGCGGCCGTTAGATACGCAAAGCGATATGCCTCGACAAACGAAGCGCCGTTCGATGACTGCTGCCAGCTGAGTATCGAAGTCATTAGCGCTATCGAAAGCACCGTTCCTATAGTTTGCGAAACGGTGAGTGCGGCCGATGTCGCCCCGGCGTGCTCACTGGGTGCTCGTCTTAGCGTCAGGGCATAAACAGCCGCCTGGTGCATGCCGAAACCAAGACCAAGCACTGCGGTGCCAAAGATAACGTAAGCCATTGTTGTCGATGCACCCGCAGTTCCTGCCAGAACCAGCCCAACCGCTGTAATAAACGTGCCTACAAACGTAATTCGCCTGTCTCCAACACGATCGGCCAGCCAACCGGCCAAAGCAGATCCTGCAAAGTTCATCCCGGCCATCAGTGCGAGTAGCGCCCCCAGCGTAAGGCCACTCCTGCCCATCACGTCGGCTACGTAAAACGGGAACAAAAACCACATGACGAACGCAGCAACAGTTAGTAGCAAATTCGAAGTTGCTCCCGATTTTAAACCGGAAAAAGCAGTTAACCCAGAAGGGAAAATCGTGAATCTTCCAGCGCGCTTGCCCTGCGCAAAAACGAAACCAAGCACGATCGTCACCGCGAATAAAGCCAACGGAAGTGGGTTCAGCCATCCTTCAACTCTCGCGAAAGACATCGCCAGCACGAAAATAAACAGAGTTGCAAATAGAGTTATCGAACCCGGAAGATCAAACCGATTGCTGGTGCGACCCGGCACCGCTCTGGCGAACCCGCCGTTCAGCCACAAGACGGTGGCTACGAGCAACGTAATGCCAATCGGAATCCGCGCCCAGAAAATCGCCTGCCAGCCGATCTCCTCCCCGAGAAGTCCTCCGCCCAGAGTTCCGGCAAACGTACCAAGGCCCATCGCCCCCAGCGTCACGCCCAGTGCGGCTCCTCGTCTGGAAGGACCGAATGCCCGGGCAACCAGCGCAGGGGCAAGCGTAAACAGGATCGCCACGCCGATACCCTGAGGGATTCGAAGAGCGACGATTGGCGTCAGCGAGTCCTGGAGTGAGATCAGACCCACTGCCACCGTGTACAGCACAATTCCACCCGCAAGCGGCCATTTGATGCCGAATCTATCGGCAATCCCACCAGCTATGAACCCCGTACCGCCTCTGGCCCCGTGATAGATGATGATGATCAACTGAACGCTAATCAGCGTCTCGCCCAAATCCGACCTGAATCGAGGCAGGTTTACGTTGATCGAAAAGTCGAGCGCACCAAGAAATAGCGCACCGCTGCCGATCGCTATCGCCAAAATCTGGGCGAAGCGAGTTGCTCCGCCACCAGAAGCTGGCGACGACGAAGATGTTTCTTCAGATTGTTCTGAGTTGCTGGGACTTGCGATGGTTAAATTCCGCTTGAGTTCTGGTGCCGCCCGGTAGGAATCGTATGCACCAATTATTGCGCTTATCACCGCAACACCGCCTGCTTCAGCACCAGTCAGACTTCTACTATTTTGCGAAGTTATTTCCTCAACTGCGATCACCGGAGTCGTTAGCTGAGACTCATTTCACTTCCCGCAAGACCCATAATCCGATCGCATATTTGCGAGTAAACTCTCGTCCAGCACGGCGTCGTGCGCAGGCTCAGTAGGCAAGCGGTCAAAAGGAGATCAGTTTGAGTTGGCAAGTGCTGGCACTAATCGCCCTGTCTGCAGTAGTGGTTGGCATTGTGCTGATCTACTGGGCAACCAGGAAACTTCGGGCAAAAGAACCCTACGCATCGGTTTTGCGACTTCGCACGAGAGACAAAATTCGGTTTTTCAAGCTGATCGTCACCGATAATAGCGTGCCCAAAACCGTTAAAATCATTCCGATTATGGTCGCCTTGTATCTGGCGATGCCAATCGATTTGATCCCAGATTTCATACCGGTATTGGGTTATCTTGACGATGTTGCAATTGTTATTGGCGCACTGGCACTCATCGTTCGATTGTTGCGATCTGAACTGCTGTACGACCTGATCGACACGGCAAACACGAAACCCGCCTCAACGGGCGACCGCCTCTAAAAGCACGGAGATTTTTTTAATCAATGGGACACAGCGTTATCTACTACGGCGAAGATGATGGTGCGCGAACTATTCGAGCACTGGAACTGGGACCCCAAGACCTCGACTGGGGTGTAGTAAGCCCGGAAGCACCAAGCCCCGAGCAGGCCGAAGCGATGGCAGATGCTGTTGCGATCATCACCAACGGCCTTTCTATCACCACCGAAATGCTCACGAAAATGCCCAAAATGAAGCTGCTGCAGGTGATGAGCGCCGGGTTCGACAGACTCGATGTCCCTGCGATTCGTGAACTCGGCATCGAGGTCTGCAACAACTCACCCGCCATCGCACGATCAGTCGCTGAGCACGCCATCAGCATGATGATGATGGTCTACAAACGCCTGCCACAGGGCATCGACGGTGTGAAAGACGGCACATGGCAGCAGCCAGCAAAATCGGGCGAGTACGGCAAGGTCTACGAACTATCGGGCCGCACGGTCGGCATCATCGGTCTCGGCAACATCGGCACTTGGGTTGCCAAGATGCTCCGGGGATTTGAAACGACAACGCTCTACACAGATGTCAGAAAGTTTTCCAAAAACCATGAGCGTGACCTCAACGTGACCAGAGTTTCGATGGACGAACTTCTCGATCGCTGCGATGTGGTCACGGTACACGTCCCGCTATCGTCATCGACCACCGGCCTGATGGGCCATCGCGAGTTCGCAGCCATGCGCCCCGACGCGATATTCATCAATACCTGCCGGGGTCCAGTGCAGAACGAAGCCGAGCTCATCGAAGCCCTTGAAGCTGGCGAAATTCTTGGCGCAGGTCTCGACGTAACCGAAGTCGAGCCAACCCCACTCGATTCGCCCCTGATGAACATGGACAACGTTGTTCTAACGCCGCATCTGGCAGGATCATCAGAAGAACGGGTCGATCGCGCACTCGTGTTTTCGTTCGAAAACGCCCGGCGCGCACTGAACGGCGAAAAGCTAGAAAATCTGGTTCAAGTGCTTGACTAGTTCGGCGAGCAGGCGAGTCCCAAAAGCGCTGTTAATCGATCTCGATGGCACGGTTCTGCCCGGCACAGATCAGCCAACCCAGACCGCGATGAATGCGGTTCGAGCGGCGTCTGAACTTATACCCGTCGCCATCGCTTCCGGCCGGGTTCAGGACGACGTCTGCCACTACGCACGACTGTTCGGGTTGTCGACCCTTCAAGTAGCCGACAACGGTTCAACGCGTATCGATCCGCTAACCAGTCGAGCCGTGATTCGTCGAACTTTCAGCCGAGCCGACGCCATGCACACTGTGAGCGTGCTGGAAAAGGCTGCGAAGCGGACTCTGGTTTGTGACGCAGGCCGATTCGTGCCCCTGCCTAAAGACATCCAACGGTGCGACATCACCGTGGTCATGGGCGAGTTTTCCAGTCAGCCCGAGGCGAAATTATGGGCCGATAAATTGCAGTCGAGCACCGTCGAGGCAAGCGTGTCCATCGACAACGTCGACAAGTGGTACATCGACTGCACACCTGCCGGGGTTGATAAAGGATTTGGCGCCACGCAATTTGTCGAACGAGTAGGTGTTGAACTCGACGATCTGATGGTCATCGGCGATGGCTGGAACGATGTACCGATGTTCAAAGTCGTAGGCATCCCGATCGCCATGGAAAGCGCGCCCGAAGAGCTACTTCAGCTCGCTGCTGGAGTAGTCCCAGACATCGATAACGATGGCGCAGCACTGGCTATCGAACAGTACGTCTTGAACACGTAAATCCCACCTATGTGGCGTCTAACTCGGTATCGAGCGGCTCATCAACGCCATCCAACTCCTCGATGTCGTCGAGTAGTTCTTCGTCATCGACAAACTGCGGACCGCTATCCGTTTCACCCGCCTGTCGGAACGCCCTCACGCCGGCCGCCAACCCAACCTGCCACGCCTTCGTCTCACGACGGAGCGCAGTGCGGAATCGGCTACCGTATTCGCCGACTTTTCGGAACTTCTTCTGACGACGCCGAACCAGCGTCTTGGTGTTGCGACCAGCCAGATCCGAAAGCTCACGCATTAACGCCCGCTTCAACAGCCGGGCGGCCTCGTCGGGCGAACCGTGCGCACCCATTTCGGGCTCCGGAACGATCTCGTCGACTATCTCCATGTCGACACAGTCGACCGAAGTTAGCTTAAGCGCACGTGCGATATCCGACGCCTTACCGGGATCGCTCATTTCCGACTGTGCCCCACGCTCTGGAGCGATCGGCGTGTATATAGCGTTTTCGAGCATGAGAACCCGGTCGGCAAGCCCGAACGCAAGCGCCGCTTCAGAACCACCCTCGCCAATGAGAATCGAAAGTGTTGGAATTTTCGCTCGACCCATCTGGTCGATCATCCGAGAAATAGCACTGGCAAGCCCACGCTGCTCCATGTCGATACCGAGCCGCGGGCCCGGTGAGTCAACAATCGTCACAACCGGCAACTTGAACGCCTCGGCCAGAATCACGCCTCGCCGTGCTTTTCGGAATCCACCCGGAGTGATCTCACCGTTGCGAACGGCGTCATCTTCGTCGCCTCCGTCGGCTGCTGACTTTTGTTGGGCGACGATCATCACACTCTGCCCGCCCAAGCGTGCGAGACCAATGATTACCGAGGGGTCGTCTGTGTATACGCGATCGCCATGAAACTCAAAGAAATTAGCGAACATGTTGTCGATGTAGAAGCGAGCGCGTGGTCGGTCTGGGCGACGAGCCAGCTTGACCATCTCCCATGCTTCACGAGGTCGAGTAGCAATGTTTTCAGGACTAATTCGTCGGGACGAAGTAAGCCGAAACTCGGGTGAAATAAGATCGAGAACCGAGGCCAACTCGTGCTTGAGGTGATCCCGTTCGATAATAGCGTCAACGTGTCCGCGTTCGAGGTACGACTCGGCTGTGTGTTCACTATCGACCCGTTTCCCATCGATCTCGCGCAGATCGGCGAGCGGGGCGAATCCGATGTGCGATCCGGGCTCTGCAAAAATAATGTCTGCCATCGATGCGAAACTTCCAAGCACCTGGCCTGTCGAAGGATTACTCAGCGAAACGATAAACGCCTGGCCCTTGTCACGCAGTGCACGCGCAGCGAGAGTGGTCTTGGCCATCTGCATCAGCGAAAGCACGCCTTCCTGAATGCGGGCTCCTCCCGATGTAACCATTGCGACACACGGCATCTTTTTGCGGGCTGCAAGTTCGAGCGCGAGCGTCACTTTTTCGCCAACAACAACGCCCATAGATCCGCCAAGGAAGCTCGAATCTAGAACGATAATCACTACCGGGGTGCCACCAATAGAGCACGTTCCTGTTACAGCAGCTTCCGATAGTCCCGTACGTGTTTGGTCCTGCAACAAACGAACCCGATATGAGATTCGAGGTGAGAATTCGAGTGGGTCGAGAGACTGAATCCACTTACTCGTCTCTTTGAAGCTACCCTCGTCGGCAATGGCAGCAATGCGCCGGCGAGCCGAGATCGTGTAGTGGTATCCACAGGTCGGGCAGACGCGCAGGCGACGGTACTTCGTCGACTTGGAAAGATCTGCTCCGCAGGCCAGGCAGTCCTTCCGAGGAGTCTCAAGATCGATAGCCGCGAGCTCTTCCGCCTGCTCACCGTTCGGGGTGTCAGCGTTTTTCGACCGACCATTCGATGGCTGGTCATCATTCTCTGGAAATAACGGAGTTACATCTGCCACAGTGGTGCGTTCTGCTCCCGTGTTCGCCAATTCACCGTGAATCTGGGAACACGGGCGATCTGAATAGGTTCAAAGTCATCGAACACCATTCTAAGCCTACAAGCCCACACCTACATGAGTATTACTAGCACCAGATGACGAGGGTCAGAATATCGAAGCCCTACAATACCGGCCGCGGCTTACCGGGCTCTCCGGCCCCCACAACACCCTCATCATCTAGCTCGTCCATCAGGCGGGCAGCACGTGGATACCCAATACGCAATCGTCGCTGCAGCAGCGATACCGAGAGCGTTTTCTGCGACTGGGTGAGACTTACAGCCTGATCGAACAGCGAATCGCCGTCAGTCGCACTCGAAGTGGTTCCGTTCTCGGCACCTGCATCATCAAACGACACAACAAGCTCGGGAAGCACCGGACCGCCCATGTTCTGATACGCCGATACAACCCCTTCAATCTCGTCGTCGGTCAGGAACGCTCCCTGAACACGGGAAGGCTTCGGCTTGTCGATCGGCATATAAAGCATGTCACCTCGACCCAGCAGCTTCTCAGCGCCAACTGAATCGAGAATAGTTCGAGAGTCGATTTGCGACATCACAGCAAACGAAATCCGACTCGGGAAGTTCGCTTTGATCAACCCGGTAACAACGTCCACCGAAGGTCGCTGGGTAGCAACAACCAGATGAACACCAGTAGCTCGACCGAGCTGCGCCAGTCGAACGAGCAGTCGCTCCACATCGCCAGCGGCTGTCAGCATCAGGTCGGCAAGCTCGTCGACCAGAATCACCAGATACGGCATCCTCTCGGGCATCTTGTCGTTGTACGAAGCGATGTTCTTTACGCCGGCCTGTTCAAGCTGGCGGAACCGACCCATCATCTCGTCGACCAGTGATCGCAAAACGATCACGGCTCGGTCAGATTCGACAATCACAGGGTGATAAAGATGCGGAATGCCCTGATACGGCGTTAGCTCGACACGCTTCGGGTCGATCATAATCAACCGGAGTTCCAGCGGCGTCTTCGTCATGATCAGCCCGGTGATGATCGCGTTCATGCAAACACTCTTACCCGATCCGGTCGAACCAGCCACCAGCGTGTGCGGCATTCGTGCCAGATCAGCCATCACCGGATCACCACCACTGCCTAGCCCGAGCGGAACCGGTAGTGCAGCAGTCTCTTTAAATTGCTCCCACTGTGGCGTATCCATTACCGAACGCAGGGTGACCTCCGTGGGGTGAGAGTTGGGCACTTCGATACCAACCACCGATTCGCCCGGCACCGGGGCTTCAAATCGTAAATTGGGCGATGCTAATGCCAGCGCAATATCTTTTTCTCGATTGAGAATCGTGTCGACTCGAACCCGCTGACCGGTGTTCTCTTCGGAACGACCCTTCCAGCCGGGGCTGAGTCCGTACATTGTGACGGTTGGACCCTGTCGAACCTGGTCGACACTCACGTCGATTCCGAACTGACTCAGAGATTCGACAACTTTGCTACTGGTGTTAGCGATCTCGTCCTGCGTAATCCCGCCCGGCTTGGCGATCGACAGCATTTCCTGGCTCGGCAGCTTCCACGGATACCGATGCGCCGCCGAGTAGTCGGGTGGCGGTGTTGCGGCTTCCTCAGCAGCTTCAACTTCGCTCTCGGTCGGGAAGGCGGTTGTGATCGGCGTTGCGGCGTCTTCAACCACCATGAGCTCGCCCAACGCAAGCTCATCAGACTCTTCCGTAGGCGTATCAGCATCCTCGGCATCTGAAGAACTATCGCTTCTGTCAGAAGATTCACTCGAAATATTAGCCGTGCCCTCGGTAGTTTCGGCACCATGAGCTACCTGATCAGCGTCATAGGCTTCACTATCGGCCTTCTGTAATGCCTTCACCTGCGCCCGCTCGTAACGCCAATTCTCGAACTTGTGATACAGCGATTGCGCCCCGGTTGTGATAACTGCGAAAACGTAAACGCTAACCTGCAGAATTCCGGAACCCGTCGATTTCGCCCAGCGCGGCGAGACCACGATAAAAGCGATTATTACGAGCGCAGCTACGCGAACCCATGCGACCGCATACTCGGAAATACCAACATCAAATCGATCCCACTCAAACGGCAATCGGGAAATTGCGATTCCAATGTCGCCACCGAAAGTCTCACCACTGAATGCAGCGAGCGGGGCGTAGAAAATTCCCAGGCTGCCCGAAATCGCCAACCCAAGAGCCAGCGACGAGACAACCCAGCGCCACTTATCGAACAGTTGCGCCCTGTTGAATACGATCAGGAAGAGCGTCGCTACGAGCCAGAGCCCCAGCGGAATCGCCGACCAGCCGACAAGCTTTCCGGTGTCATCCTGAAAGAAGAAATACGCCACCGCTGCAACGACTGCAACCGCAACCACGAACCAGAACTGCGAGGGCGCAGCCACCAAAAGCCGACCAACAAGCTTCGCCACCGACACGATTGCTCGGCCAGTTTTCACGGCGATGTTGCTGCCGGCTTTTTTTGAGGTGGATTTAGACATCAATTGCGCTTGTGATTATCAGTGGCCGTCGCTTGGTGCGGCGACCCAGAAAACTTCCCACTGTGTTTCTCACAATGGTTTCTAGGTCGCCCCACTCTATGGCTTTCTTCAAATGCTGGTCAAGGACAGGCATCAACGCGTCTTCGGCTTCTCTGAGCAGTCCATCGGCATCTGCAACGTGAACAAACCCTGCTGAAACAATTTTTGGCCTGCCCACAAGCGACCCGTCAACGGTGTCGCGTGAGAACGCTACTGTGACGACTCCGTTGTGCTGAAGCGAACGTCGTTCTACGACAACATTGCCCGATTCATCCCACATGCCAAGTCCGTGCACGAATATGTGACCCGCCTGGATCTTGTCGACTACTTCACCAGAATTAGCGTCCAACTCAAGTACGTCACCGTCGATAAGCAGGAATGCATTTTCTTCTTTGACGCCGGTTGTGATCGCCAGATCGATGTGTGCCTTTAGCATTCGATACTCGCCGTGTATTGGCACAAAATACTTCGGCCGGGTGGCGTTCAGCAACATTCGTAGTTCTTCTTTGCGAGCGTGGCCCGGTACGTGCGTACGGGTTTGATGATTGGTGATTACCCGAGCCCCAAGCCGAACCAGATCGTTGATCGAGTCGTTAACCGGCACTTCGTTACCCGGAATCGTGCTCGCCGACATGATGATCGTGTCATCGTCCTGAATCGTGATGTCACGGTGATCGTTCCGCGACATGCGAACGAGACCCGACTGCGGCTCTCCCTGACTTCCTGTGGTGAGAATCAAAACCTTGTCATCGGGCAAGCTCGCGGCTTCAGCGGCGGTAATTATCAGATCGCCAGGAATATTCAAGTGCCCCAGATCACGACCGATCTTCGTGTTGTTGATCATACTTCTACCCAGAATGCACAGCTTGCGACCATGCCTGATGCAGGCATCGGCAACTATCTGGATACGAGCGATCTGCGATGCGAAGCTCGACACGATGATACGGTTTTTCGCAGCGCCAATGAGGTCAGGCAGATTCTCGACTACTTCACGATCTGAAGGCGAGTAACCCTCTTCTTCGGCGTAAGTAGAGTCGGCCATCACTAGCAGCGCACCGTCCTGACAGATATCGGCAAGCACTCCGAGATCCGTTGGCTGCCCGATAACAGGAGCGTTGTCGATCTTGAAGTCGCCGGTGTGAATCACCACGCCCGCGGGCGTGTCGATGGCGATTCCCATCGAGTCGGGCACCGAGTGGCAAACGGAGAACCATTCAACCTTCAGGCCCCCAATATCGTGCTGCTCGCCAGCGTGAATGATCTGCACTTCCGATTCGTCACGCATTTTCGCCTGGCGTAGCTTCTCGTGGATCAGTGCTTCGGCCATTGCCGGCGCGTATACGGGCACGTTGACCCGTTTGAGGAAGTGCGGAACCGCACCGATATGGTCTTCGTGACCATGAGTAATAAGTAGTGCTCGCACGCGGTCGGCGTTTTCTTCCAGATAGTCCATATCCGGAATCACTACGTCGATGCCCGGCATGTTCCACTCAGGGAACAGCACACCAGCGTCTATCACTACGATGTCGTCGACGGTCTCGAGGATCATCATGTTCTTGCCGATCTCACCGAGACCGCCAAGGGGTAAGACGCGAATCCATGGCGCGTCTAAAGAGTTCTTTGTTGTCATACGTAAAAAATGATGCCGTTCTGGGCACTACGCGCGAGTTACTCGGCTGGCGTTTGGCCAGCGATTAGTCGAACTCTGTCGCGTAGTTGTTAAAACATGCCCAGTTGGCGATCTCCTTCTTCTTTTTCTTCTGTTGTTTCGTTCTTCAATAGAGGTTCAAATAATTGAGCTTCGGCTGCGGGTGTTTGGTCCTGAGGCCGAGTTATTTCTTGTTCTTCGTTTTCTTGTTCTTGTGTTTCTATAGTTTTAGCCGCGTTGGGGCTGTCAGCCGAAAGCCTGATTGATGCCTGTATTGCTTCCGGCAGTCGCAGTACGTCCTGCTGGAGGTCTTGTTTGATGGCGGGGTTTCTAAGACCGGCTGCAGGATGATACAGCGGGAGCAGAATACGATCTTCCCATTCGAGAATCTTGCCGTGATCTTCTGAGATTTTACCTTTTGGATAGAACCTGAGCATCGAAACGCGACCCAGTGTGACTACAACTCTAGGGTCAAGCAACTCCATTTGTCGCTCCAAATAAGGACGACATGCCGCGACTTCGTCTGGAAGTGGATCACGATTGTCAGGCGGTCGGCACTTTACGACGTTTGTAATGAACACGTCTTCGCGGGCGATTGGCACCGCAGCCAGCAATTCGTCGAGAAGCTTCCCTGAACGCCCCACGAACGGTAGTCCCTCCTGATCTTCGTTGAACCCCGGGCCTTCCCCGATGATCATTATCGCTGCGCTGACCGAACCACTACCGGGCACAGCGTTTGTTCGTCCTGAGTGGAGCCCACAGTCTGTACAAGATCGCACAGCTTCTGCAAGTTCTTCTATGGAGTCCCAGCTACGGGTATCGGTGTTGGTCAAAGTAGGGGTGATCAGGTGATCATCTGAGTCCGGATACGGACATGAGTAGGTACCTTCAACTTATCACACCGATGTTTTCTGTACTGACGTTGACCGACGCGGTAGCTTCTAATCCCTTCTCCCCGGGGAGAAGGTTAGGTTGAGGGGGAATGCTGACGAATGGATACAGCCTGCCACTCTGTCATTGCGAGGAGGAACGACGTGGCAATCGCGATCAATCGCCAAGAACCGTCCAATCTCGCCAACACTGGCTTCTAGGACTTATAACATCTGATATCCGAAATCGAACGATTGGCAATAGTGACTATACGCAGACGGCTGCCCAACCGACAAACTAGACTCCGTGAAGAAAAAAGATCAACGATCCGACATCCACCCTGCCGCACAGCATGCATTCGATTCCCTTCAAAGTCTCGGCATTAACGTGCGGCTGGCCGAACGCGGGCGTGCAGAAGAGGAATTCACGTTCAAGCGTGGTCGCGGTCAGGGTTTCCTTGGGAACTAGACATCCAGTGGTGACTCGCTGGGACTCATCGAGATCAAAAACGGACCGATTCGCTGGGTCAATATCCGAAGGTACACAGCGCAGGATGAGATCTGGCAGACCAACGAATATGCCATTACGTTCGCAGACATGCCACCAGAGTTTCCACACCTGCACCTCAAAATTGAACGCCGCAAGACATTTCCACTGCTTGACCGCGTGGAACGCGTTGAATGGACAGGCAACGACTTCGAATCTGGGATTACGAATCGGCTGAACACCGACGCATCGTTGGTCGACGCACTCTCAGCGGTAGCTAACACAGGACGGAAATACGATCTCAACCCCAACACGTGGACGTGGGTGCCCGGCGTTTTCAAAGTTTTAACTGGCTCGGGCAAAAAACGATGTTGCGCTTGATTTGGATGCAGACCCAGCCAACGGACTCTGGATACTAACCGCAAGAACTGGGAATCCATCTAAGCGTTTGTGGGACTGCTATCAACTTATCGACCATCATCTGCTTTCACCGAGCTAAATACCGACACAGATGGCTAAAACAGAGTGTTGCCGGTGTGTGCTGACGCATTGACCATTTATGCGTGGTTTCAGTAGTAGAATCTGCTGGCACCTCATCCGCTAATTCACCCCTCGGGTTACCTCAGAATAATGTCTCGCAGTAAACACACCGACCCACGAGCCGTACGCGCAAAGCGGCGGCTTATCTCACCGCGAGCGCATCGCAGTGAAGGGGATCTGAGTCAGCGACGTCAAATCGGGCGCACTCTGAAAGAAGCAGGGAGCCTATCGACCGTTGAACGGGACGCGCAACCTCAGGTCACCAAATGGCCACAAATAACAGTCCGCCGTCCAAACGCGGGGTACTTTCATCCAGCCAGTCGAAATCGCGTTCAGTCAATCCTTGAGACGGTAGGCCCTTCTGCGGCTTACGGTCTAAAAAGCATAGAGCTGGCCAGACTCACGGAAACCGATCAAAGTAAATCGGGATTACTTGCGCGATATTTAGCCCCCGATCGGATCATCCTCTTCGAACAACAGCTCCCGCCCTGGCATTTAGTAGGTAAGCTCGCCAGCGCCGATACTGAACTCGTCGAAAAGTCGGGTGCTCAAGTAATTTGGTCGAACGATGCATCAGCTAGCACGGTCGATTGGCCCGGCAATACGCTGGGCGACTTCTTACTATTCGAAGGCTTACTGCATGAAATCGGCCACCACATCTTGCAGCATGAGGCCCGTGCGGACAGTCGACGCATTGCACGCACAAAGGACCATGAGGCTTTCGCTGCGTTGTTCGCCGCTCGCACCAGACGTGAATTGCAGACTGGAAGCAGTTCCGTATGAGCAAAAAACGAATAGCTCTGGTTGGCGACGGTATCGAAAACCCTGGCAACGCACTCGCCATGATGCATGCGGCTGAAATGTACGGTGTAAATTGCCAATTTCGCGACACGAAAAATTTGTCGGGGTCGACCGAACTTGCAGATTCGACCAGCGGTCCGTTGGAACTGGTAACGGATGACGAACTGGTCGAATCTAACTCGCAGCTAATCGCATTCGACAATCTACCCGGTGCTAGGGATGTCTACGGTTTTCGCGCCAGTCACGAGTCACGTTTGATAGTCGGTAACGAACGAAGGGGCATCTCGCATCGACTGCGCTCCACGGCGAACGACACAGTCCATGTACCGATGCACTCGAAACGCATTGACTGCCTGAACGTCGCTGCCGCGTTTGCGGTGGCACTGCACTATCTTGTCCAAAGTAAATCGGGACCGATGGCACAGCGCCGGAACACATCGAGGCACCGAGCGCGACCAAGTCGTCCGACGACGCCCGGAGCCATAACGCCAGACGCAAAAAACCGTACCTGCTCTCAACTACAAAATAAAAGAGAACAAGTGCGGTTAATTTATTCGAACGCCCCGCAACGCGAAGCGCCCGCGAACTTCAAACAAACGAAGCGAAAACCGATTACTCGGTGATTCCGCGGTCGGACAGATACTTCACAGCATCCTGAACGGTCTTGATACCTTCGGCATCCTCGTCTGAAATCTCAAGAGGCTGGTCGTCTGAACCAAATTCCTCTTCGATCGCCATGATCAACTCGACCACGTCGAGGGAGTCGGCATTCAAATCTTCCGTGAAAGAAGATTCTGCTGAAACTTCTGCGGTATCAACACTGAGCTTGTCGGCGGCAATATCGCGGATTCGATCTAACACACTGGCCATTTACTTCAACCCCCGGGAGGTCATGCGGAACGGCCGTCCCGCTCGATCAGGTAATAATTTTTTCAAATAACGTCAACCATTCGTATGATCGAACGGCAACCTATGCTAGCAGAGCGCCGAGCACTCCGTTAACGAATTTAGGCGATGTATCCGACCCGAATAAACGGGCCAACTCAACCGCTTCGTTCGCCACTACATTTTGTGGAGCCGCATCGAGCATTTCCAGCTCGGCCATGGCAACCCGTAAAACGTTACGTTCTACGAGCGGCATCTGCTCTGTTGGATACTTCGACGCTATCTCCGCAATGCGTGAATCCAGCGCTTCTCGCTGATCTTCACACATACGCACCAGACGGGTTGCAAAATCAATGTCGTCGGCGTCCAACTCTCGTTCTATGGCGAGGCGGTTTACGACTGCGACGGCGGGGTGTCCGGAAGAATCGGACTCATAGAGCGCCTGCACTACGGCGGCGCGGGAACCGGTACGACCACCGCGGATTGGTGGGTCGTTTTCACCAACCGGATCGCCATCGACTAGTTCGTCTAAGCGATCGGGTTCTTGCGGGGAAAAGTTTGTTTTAGCTGAAGACACGGCGAGTCAGCCCAACGGGCAATGTACTTACTGAAGAAGGGGTCGAATAACTTTACGAGTGACCTACGACGCCGAAGCGCTTGCGTACCTGAGCACTGAATCGAAGTCGCCAATGTTGGCAACACTCGCTTCACGGTCGATTCGCTTCACCATTCCGGAAAGGATTCGTCCATGGCCGATCTCGTAGAAATTCGAAATACCGTCGTTCACCATGAACTTGACGATGTTGTTCCACTGCACACAAGAAGTCAGCTGCATTCGAAGCTCTTCTTTGACCTCTTCGGCTGTACCCAGCGACTTCGCCGTTACGTTACCTACCAGAGGAACCAGCGGGTCGTGGAACGTGAGTGAATTGATCATTGTGTTCAGGCCGTTTTGAGCCGGACTCATCAGACCTGAATGGAAAGCGCCGCCAACCTGGAGCGGAATTGCCTTCTTGGCGCCTCGAGCACTAGCGATGTCGATCGCCATTGCGAGGCTTCGGTGGTCACCTGCGAGAATAATCTGCTGCTCGGTGTTGATAGTCGATATCTGTGCGCCAGACTCACGACATATCTCTTCTGCGGTTACTTCGTCGAGGCCAATCAGGGCAACCATGCCGCCCGGACGTTCCTCGCAAGCACCCTGCATCAGTCGGCCTCGTTCGAGAACCAGTCGTACTGCATCTGTAACGCTAAGAACGCCTGAAACCGCGAGAGCGGAATATTCACCCAGCGAATGACCTGCGGTGGCGTTTGGAACCTGAAGAACGCCTGTGGCTTCTTCCATCGCTCGCCACGTCGCAACCGAAGTTGCCATGATGGCGGGCTGAGTGTTTTCTGTTTGTCGTAATTCTTCGTCAGGACCTTCGAACATCATGGTCGAAAGCTTGCGACCCAGAGTGTCATCGATCTCATCGAACACTTCGCGTGCTGCGATGGAGTTCAGGTAGAGATCCTTTCCCATGCCGACGGCTTGTGAGCCCTGGCCTGGGAATAGAAACGCAATTTTCGAAGCTGTTTGGGTGGTCATTTCTGACGAAATCTCCTGCTTACGCAGTTCTTACTTACTTACGAATCTGATTCGCCTGATGAATCAGCGCCAACGGCAGCTGCAATAGGAGCTACCTGTTCGAGAAGATTCACCTGAGGCCAGTTGCCCGGCATCGTGCGAGTCTTGAAGTTTCCACACTCCGGGCAAGCAATGTGCGGCTGGATTCGTTCCTGCCGTGAACATGGGCAAATCGAACTCGCTGGCAACTTAATAGCGTTGTGAGCGTTTCGGTTTCCCTTGCGGGCTCGGGTATGTTTTTTCTTTGGAAGTGGTGCCATATCTGGTTATTAGTGAGCCTCTGCCCAATCAATCTGCGGATTCTGCGCCTTTTTCCAGTAATCCTGCAAGACCTGCCCAACGCGGATCTACAGAACTTTTGACGCACGAACAATGAATTGTATTGCGGTTTACTGTGCAAATGGGGCAAATTCCAAGGCAATCGTCCATGCAAAGTGGAGCAATTGGGATTGCGCTGAGAAGAGCCTGACCGAGTCCTTCGGTTAAATCTAAGAAATTTTGTTCATCAATAATAAGAGCCTGGTCGAACGAATACTCGTCCTCGTCGGGTCGGTTTTTAGTCTTACCCATCAAACTGGCGTTTATCGGAGAGAACTCCTCGTCCATAGCAACGCTTACGTTTACAGAAGCCGGTTCTAGGCACCTGGAACACGAATCTTGTGTTACAGCTTCAATCTCAGCACTTACTAGCACAGTAGCGTCGGTCCTCATCAAGCGAACCGGACCACTGATCTGATTTAGCGAACGATCGCCTAATACGATTCGCTCGTTTTCTATCTCGTGATGCTCACTGTCACCGAGTTCCCCGGTAAGCAGACTCGCAACGTTGTAGATCATCAAGTAGCCCAAATCCCTGTCATGCTTGACCTGCCCCCGATAGCGTTACCACTTGTTATCTCGGATTTTCCACCAGATGAAGCCTGGACATGATTGCCTCGGGCACTGGTGGCCGGTATCCGAGTAAGCTGTGTGGTCGGATTGTGTTGTACTCCTTCCTCCACCATTCTGTCAGAATCTGTACCTCTTTCAGCGAGTAAAAGATCTCCCGATTTAGCAACTCATCCCCGAGCTTCCCGTTGAAACTTTCGTTGTAACCGTTCTCCCACGGACTACCTGGTTCGATGAAGAGCGTCTTCACCCCGACTCGTTCAGCCAGAGCCTTCCTCTCTTAGGCTGCTTCTTAGGAACCTTCAGCCTCTCTCGTCGCCAGATACGTTCGACACGCTTGTGGTTCACCTGCCATCCCTGATCCCTGAGCAGTGCAGTGATCCTTCGATACCCGTACCTGCCGAACCGTACTGCAAGCTTGATGATGTCTCGGGTCAACGACTCTTCATCGTCAAGAGACTTCAATGTTCTACGCTGTGCCGGCCTGGGTTGGTTAACTACTCGACAGGCCCTTCGCTCAGATACTCGAGGCAGCAC
>DUCO01000030.1 GCA_012959765.1 Dehalococcoidia bacterium
GACGCACAATTCGGTTTCGACCCTCATGAACGGTGATCTCAATTCGGCGTCGGCGATTAGAAACGATATTGATTTTGGCAGGTTTCGTCGGGCCGTCATCGAGCATGATGCCCCGCTCAAGCAACCCCTGACCTTCATCAGATAAAGCACTTGCAAGCTCCGCGAGATACGTCTTTTCGATCTCGAAACTGGGGTGCGCCATCTTCTGCGAAAAGTCGCCATCGTTCGTGAGAAGCAACAGCCCTTCGGTATCGGTATCGAGCCGACCCACCGGGAAGATTCGCTCTCGGACGTTCACCAGTTCCATGACGGTTGGCCGACCGTGCGGATCGGACAGCGTGGTCACATACCCGGTCGGTTTGTTGAGCAGGAAATATCGCTTTTGCTCAAGGGAAACCTGGTTGCCATCAGCAACGATATCGTCGGTTTCGATATCGGCGAAATCGCCAAGATTCGCGGTCTGGCCGTTCACCTTGATACGCCCTTCAACGATCATCTGCTCCGATTTTCGAAGTGATGCGATCCCGGCGGCGGCGAGTATTTTGTGGAGTCGTTGTTTCATCTCTGTTAACGAGTCTCTCACAACCATCGTTAATCAGAGTTAACTGCCCCACGGCACACCGCCATCAACACTCGCAACTTGCGACCCAGCGGTTTACCATCGCCAGAGTTGCAACCGGATGGCTCATCCCAAAAAGGCGGAAGACCTCTCATGACCTACGATCTCGTCATCAAAAACGGCACTGTCATCGACCCGGCGCAGGGCATACACGCCAAGAAAGACATAGCAGTTGCAGGCGGCAAAATCGCTGCGATCGAAGACTACGTTTCCGACGGCGATACCCACGACGTGATCGAAGCCGATGGCCTACTGGTAACACCGGGGCTCGTCGATCTTCACGTTCACGTTTGGTGGGGTGTCGCCCATCTCGCTATCGAAGCCGACCCCGCCTGCGTACACCGTGGAGTAACTACCGCTATCGATGCCGGATCATCCGGCTCAAACACTATCGCTGGGTTTCACCGCTACGTCATGGATCAGGCAGCAACCCGCGTTCTAGCGTTTTTGCACATTTCAGGAATGGGTCAACTCGACAACGATATCGGGGAACTTGAAGACATCCGCTGGGCACGCGTCGAAAAGGCTGTTGAAGCAGCGAAGTTGCATTCCGACGTGATCGTGGGAATCAAAGTCCGACTTACTGAAGGTATCGTCGGAAAAAACGACATGGTCGCCCTTGACCGCGCACTCGAAGCAGGTGTCGAGCTGAACAAGCCGGTGATGATCCACATTGGCGGGTCGATCCACAGTTTTGACGAATTCCTCGAAAAACTGCGCCCCGGCGACATCGTCACCCACTCGTTTACCGGCAACCCGCACGGCATTCTCGACAACAACAACAAGGTTATCGACGCTGCCTGGGACGCCATGAAACGTGGAATCATCTTCGACGTCGGCCACGGCGCGGGTTCGTTCTCGTTCCCGGTTGCCGAGGCTTGCATGGAGCAGGGACTTGGGCCGGGAACCGTGTCGTCCGATGTTCACCGCTACAACGTTCGAGGGCCGGTTTTCGATCTCATGACGACGCTTTCGAAGTACATGTACCTCGGCTACTCGATCGACGATGCACTGGCGCTTGGGACCTCGAAGCCGTCGGCGGCGGTTGGACTCCCCGATCACATCGGAACGCTAAAAGTCGGCGCCGATGCCGACATCGCAGTGATTCAGCTTCGAGAAGGACCAGTAACTTTCACCGATGCACCCGGCAACACCCGTGCAAGTAACGAGCTGCTGCTCCCTGTAGAAACGCTCCGCAAAGGCCAACGGTTCAACCCCGTGCACTCGGTTCACCCGAAGCTAGTAGGACACCCGCACTCGCATTAGTGAGAGTTGGTTAAGGGATCATCGGTGGTTGGGCGACTCGCCGGGTGCCAAATGCCCGAGGTGCGCGCCCCCTCCAAATCCCTCTGTTCCGATGACTCCACTCGGGAAATCTCCGGTCGGAAACTGGGTTCTTCACCGCGTCCGATACGCAGCCCGCAGCTCACTCCGCGCCGGCTCTGGCAGGTACTTCACTGCCTCTCGAAACGTCACTCCTGAAATTACTGGAATATGGCGGCGAACGTAAACCTCAACCTGTTCGGGCCTGACTTTTGACACATCACGCAGGGTCCAACCGGTTACCTTTCAAATGAAGAATTCCTTTTCTTCAATCATCGAATCGGCGTAGCGAACGAATCGTTCCCAGTACTTTTCATCCCGCACCAAACCTGCCATCAACACGAGAATCGAATATCGCCTCACCCAGAAATTCTCGTCGGTACTCCAGGCGTCAAGCATCTCTCCGACACTTGTACTTGGCTTCCCCTGTCCACCAGAAGCCCACCCGGCTTGCTCAGCGGATCGACGAGTACCTGCATCTTCAGGTTCAAGTAGGCCAGAGTATCGATCAAGAAGAAACACACCGAACAACTGCATCTCGAAATACGTGGAATCGAAGCACTCAACCGACTTCTGTATCAGTACTGCCCGCTCGGAAATCGGATTTTCTCGCGCTTCACATTTGATCGCGCCGCGAACCACTGGAACAGCGACTCCAAAAAAATCGAGGTCAGACTTCAGATAAGACTTTTGACGCGGCGCACGTTCGGCCGATCCGTCGAGAGCGAACAGACGCGCAACATGATCCAGATCTAAAATCGGATTTTCCTACTCGAATGGCGTGTTCACGTGCACACCAAAAGCCTCTTCTTTCCCTCGTACGTCGAGAGATTGCATCGGCACATCTGGGTGCACACTCGACACATTCGAATAAACGCTTTCGGAAACAACAATCTCGCCGGCTTTTGCATGGCTCTGCAATCGGGCGGCCGTGTTCACGGTATCCCCAGGGGCAGTGAAATCGTTTACCGCGCCCGTACCAACCTTCCCAACGTATACCTGACCAAAGTTGATGCCAATACCAACCGGAAGCCATGGTTCTTTACCAGGCTGATTGCCGACACCTTTAAGAATGCCCACAGCGGCTTTTACCGCGGCAGTCGGAGCGTCGTCATGGAAAGCCGGCACGAAAAAGGCCACCACTTCGTCATCGATCATCTTGTCGATAATCGCGTGCTCCGGCAGCAACGCATCCATCGCCGCTTTATAGAAGCGATTCAACAAGGCAGCGAATTCAGTCGGACCAATCTTTTCAGCAATTGCAGTTGAGCCGCGAACATCTGCAAAAACTACTGCGATATCAATTTCCGCAGCACCGGAGGGAAGGATGTCGTCTCAGAGATTACACATCGCAGGATTTTTTTTACGAGAAGGAGTCCTCCCCCGCAGTGTTTTCATTACTGCGCCACCGAATCCGCTCAAAGGAATCAGGCACATGCCACAGCGATTGGCAACAGGCAGGTACGACGATGGTTTGTCGATGTGTCCATCTGTCAGAACAGTTCGCCACAATTCGGCAATTTCTGGGTCGACGGCAGCGTGGTTATGTTCTGTCATATAGCTTCAAGGCTTGGTTCATTGAATAGATGTGAACGAATTATGTTGAGTTTCGTCTGAATATCGAATATTCAGCAATCCATTTACTCCAATCTCACGCACATTCGCCATGGTTCGCATATTCTTGGGTGCGAACATAATACGTTTGAGTACTAAATCGGCCGATCAATTCAAATTAGTCGACCGGGAGGCCAGTGGATGGCGAAGAAGAACGGACGAATCGGAATTCTTGTAGGTGGTGGCCCAGCGCCAGGCATCAACAGTGTTATCGCAGCCGCAGTTATCGAAGCCGTTAACTCTGGCTACGAAGCCGTGGGTTTCAAAAATGGATACGAATTCCTCGTCAAAGGTGATACATCGCAAAATGTCGAACTCGGTATCGACGATGTAACAACAATCCACACCCAGGGTGGCTCTATTCTCCACACGTCCCGCACCAACCCAACCAAGCGGGTAGAAGATCTCGAAACCTGCGTCGCCACGCTCAAAAAGCTGGATATCAGCCACCTGATTACGATCGGTGGGGATGACACCGCGTTCGGCGCGTCGGAAATTGCCCGCGCTGCCAACGGCGAAATACGAGTTGCGCACGTCCCGAAAACCATCGATAACGACCTGCCGCTCCCCGGCGACATGCCGACTTTCGGCTACGAGACGGCTCGACACGTCGGCGCTGGAATCGTGATGAACCTCAAGGAAGACTCGCGCACAACCAACCGCTGGTACTTCATCGTTGCGATGGGTCGGCACGCAGGTCATCTGGCTCTTGGAATCGGTAAGGCTGCGGCCTCCACTATCACTCTCATTCCAGAAGAATTCCCCGGAAAAACTGTAAGCCTTTCGGAAGTTTGTGATGTGCTTGAAGGGGCGATTCTCAAATGCCGAGTAACGGGCCGACCCGACGGCGTGGCAATTATCGCTGAAGGCATTGCCAGCAAGCTAAACATGAGCGATCTGCGAAACATCGCCGGAGTTGAAATTCCTCGTGACGAGTACGGCAACATCAGGCTTGCCGATCTGCCACTCGCTCGCATCCTCAGGACCGAGGTAGAACGCCGGTTCAAGGAACGTGGCGAAGCCATGAGCATCGTCGATCTCACTTTAGGCTACGAACTCCGTTCAGCTGCTCCAATTCCTTTCGATATCGACTACACACGAACCCTCGGCCACGGCGCCGTGCGCTTCCTGCTAGAAGACACTCCCGAGGGAGAAGAAGCGATTCATGGCGCCATGATCTGCATCGTTGGCAGTCAGCAACGTGCGGTTCCGTTCGAAGATATGCGAGACCCCGAAACTGGCAAGACCGCCATCCGCATGGTCGACACGACCAAGCTCTACTACGACGTCGCTCGCCGATACATGATTCGCCTCGAACAGTCGGATCTGGAAGACGAAGAAATGCTGAAACTACTCGCCGACAGCGCGTCGATGCACCCAGAAGCGTTCAAACGACGGTTCCGAGTAAAGAGCTAACGGGTAAAACCAAAGTGGTTAGCCAAGCGACTCAACTGGCCGTCAAAGCCGAAGCTATCGTCAAGAACTATGGCGAAACAGCCGTTCTTCGCGGCCTCGAGCTGTCGCTCCCAGTCGGTGAAGTTACCGTGCTGCTTGGCACTAACGGAGCTGGCAAAACGACGTTGCTTAGAATTCTGGCGATGCTCACTTCGATCGACTCCGGAAATGTTTCGATCTACGGAACCGATCTCAGCCGTAATGGCCCAGACGTTCGTGCCCTAACGGGGTCGGTTTTACACTCGCCAATGCTCTACGCCGATATGACGATTCGGGAAAACCTGATGTTTTTTGCCGAGATGTACCGGCTCCAGAACGTCGACGATCTGATCGCCCAGACGACCGAAAAGGTGGGCATTGAGCAACGAATCGATGACAGGGTTCGAACGCTGTCGCACGGCTTTCAGAAACGGGTAGCGCTGGCGCGTGCCTTGATGCACGATCCGCAGCTGCTGTTGCTCGACGAACCGGAATCGGGACTCGATACACGGTCGGTTTCGAGGCTCGACCAGATAATCGACGATTACAGATCGGCTGGTCGAACGGTCGTGATGACCACCCACATCGTCGAACACGCCCTCGAGATAGCAGATCGGGCAGTCGTCCTTAACAACGGGTTGGTCGGTCTCAATTCGGCCAACCCATCTGGCGACCGAGCCGAAATCCTCGCTGCCTACTCGCCCGACACCGAATCGTCAGGCAGCGCCCACCAATGAAGGGTTCACTCGCCATCATATGGGCGATCGGTCGAAAAGACCTGCTGCTCGAAATCCGCAACAAAGACGTCGTTGTCGCTGTCGCTGGATTCGCCCTTTTGGTGGTCGTTATCTTCACTTTCGCAACCGACCTAAATCAGGCGAATGCGAAGCTTGTCGGACCCGGCGTGCTGTGGGCAGGAATCGCCTTTGCGGGAGTAACCGGGCTCAACCGGGCGTTCGCACTGGAAGTCGAAGGCAACACGCTCGAAGCACTGATGCTTGCGCCAATTAGCCGTGATCTCATTTATCTCGGCAAGGCACTCGGAAACTTCCTGTTTATCACTGTCGCACAGATCATCGTAATCCCCGTGTTCGCCGTTCTGTTCAACCTAGTCGTTTTCCGATGGGAGATGCTCGCGATAAGCCTGCTCACCACTCTGGGATTCAGCGCCGTTGGAACACTATTCGCCGCGATGTCGGTACGTGTGCGAGCAAGGGAAGTGATGCTGCCGCTACTGTTCCTGCCAGTGGTTACGCCGCTACTCATGGCTGCTGTCGAATCGACAAGCCACATGGTGAACGGCCGAAGCTGGTCCGATATGTCGCAGTGGCTACAGCTAGCGGTTGCATTCGACGTCGCGTTCATCGTCGTATCGGCATTCATTTTCCAACACATCCTCGAAGACTAAGCCTGAGTAAATCGACATGCCGAACACATACAAAGTTTTCTCTGATTTAAACCACGTTCGTGATAAAATTCTCTAAGTTTTGCGCCAAAGAAAACTGTAAATCCATTCTCGATGACCAAAGTTCTTAACCTACTCGACCCACTGCTGATCCTCAGCGCCGCCCTCATGGGTCTAACGCTGTACCTCATATTCGTGTGGGTTCCCACCGAGCTGAACCAGGGCGCAGTGCAGCGAATCCTCTACTTCCACGTTCCCGTGGCATGGGGATCGATGCTCGGAATTTTCGTCGTAAGCGGCAGCTCCTTCATGTATCTGTGGAAAAAGAACGAAAAGTGGGACCGACTCGCAGTTGCTTCCGCCGAGGTTGGAGTGGTTTTCGGTGGGCTGATGCTGCTCACCGGAATGATCTGGGCACGACCTGTATGGGCAGTGTGGTGGACCGGTGAGGCAAAACTCACAACGGCGCTGATTCTGTTCTTCATCTACGTGGCTTACCTGATGTTCAGGGCTTACTTCCCGCCCGGAGCACAACGCATGCGACTCGCAGCGATCATCGGACTAATCGGTGCAATCGACACGCCGATCATCTACTTCGCTGCCAACCTGTGGGCGGACGCGCACCCGCCAATCATTGCAGGACCCGCCGCCGACGCAGAATCGACATTGGGGAGCGATCTGGGGATGGTGCTTCTGGCATCGACCTTAACGTTCACTTTCATATTTATCTATCTCGTTCAAACCCGGTACAAGATCCGAAAATCCGAGGATGATTTGATCGAACTCAAGCGAGCTTCAACAGCGGCAGTAATGACGGGGGCAAATTGACCGTGACCAGAACCATTACCAGGGCTGGAGCACTCCGCATCGCCTTTGCGATGATCGTCGCTCTTAGTCTTTCGATAGTTCAAACGAATGTTTCTTCGGCACAGGACGCATCGGTGCTCAGTGGAATCGTGGTCGGTGTAGAAACCGATGAAAACGGGAATTTGACCAGATTCGCGGTGTCGGACTCATCGGGCGAAGTGACCACTTTTGAGCTTTCTGCCGATACCCAGTACGGTCTAGAAAATCAGGCTGGCGATCGCTGGGTGTCGAATCAGGGCGATGAGCCCTCCGAAGCCGCACGACGCCTGCGAGACCACCGTGAGCGTTTCGCCCCGATCACCGTTTCTTTTGAAAACGGAACCGCACTTTCGGTCGTAGAACGAGAAGAAGGCAAACTCGAAGCCAATCTCGGCTACCTGTTCGCGGTGTTCGCAATTACGTGGGCGCTGTTCTTCGCATACGTGCTGTACGTGGGTAGCAAGCAGCGCGTGTTGCAACACGAAATCGCAAAGCTACAAGACAAACTCGGCTAGAGCCCCTTAGACTTCAAATAGAGATATGACAGAAGAAAACAACGACCAGCAGCACGATATCGAATCGACTCCAGTAGTGGTTACGCCTGCGCGCACATCGACACTTATGGGTCCCCGCGCCAAGCTGGCGTTCACCTTCGTACTTGTAGCCGGGGCGCTTGCTTACTTCGCCTTTACGGCGTTTCAGGGTGCGACTGTCGACTACTTGTCGGTGGAGCAGGCTTCAACTCAATCGCCTACTGCTGTAGATCGACAGGTTGGCGTTATCGGCAAGCTCGTCCAAGACTCTTACGTCAGAGACGCCGATGGCCTAACCGCCCACTTCTCAATCAAAGATGAAGACGGTCTTGAAGAGCTGGACATCACCTACACAGGTGAAATAGGGCAGGTGTTTTTCAACGATCATTCAGAGATCATCCTGCAGGGACAAAAACTGGCTGACGGGTCATTTACTGCCGACAACCTGACCGTGCGTTGTCCTTCGAAGTACCTGACCGAGGCCGAGCAGGCTGAAATCGAAGCCCAGAACAACGGCGACCCTGCCGCACCGCCCTACCAGCCCGACTACTTCGACCAGGAAGCGTAGTTCGGGCGGGCTACGCCCACGTTTGTCATTGCAAGGGGCGAGGGACGAACGACGTGGCAATCAATGATCGTCATCGGTAACGGGTCACTTTAGGGCGAGACTTCTCTGGGGATAGTAGCTCCGTACTTGAACACAGCGTTGCTCAGAGTAGGCTATTGCCACGTCGTGCCTGCCCGCAATGACAGGCACTGCGGCAAGCCCTAGTCGCTATCGATTCGGCTGTTTCTGAACTTGCTGCTCACGGTTGCCACAACCAGCGTAAACACAATTAGTCCAACGGCCAGAATCGTCAGCGAACCCCGCAGCCCGAAAATCGCCGCCAGCGAACCGCTCGCAAGCCCTCCAAGTGGAAATCCCGACCAGGCTATTTCGTAAGCGCCAATTACCCGCCCTCTTACTTCAGCCGGGACGTTGAACTGAATAACCGATATTCCGAGCGCTACATGCACCGAATTGAAGTAGCCGAGCAAAAACGCAAATGGCAGCGCAGTAAGCATGTTGCCGGTCTGTGCCCAGACGATAACGAATCCACCAAACAGTAGATCGGTAACCAACAACGCTGGCCCGGCTCGCCGAATTCCACCGGTCCACGACATCGTCATCGCCCCGGCAACCGCGCCTGTCCCCACGGCAGCAAACAAAATGCCTAGCCCGGTTTCGTCGGTATTGAAAACGTTTTTGGCGAAAGCTGGAAGAATGAACACCAGGCCGCCGAGGGTCAACGCATTCACGAAAGTGAACATCAGGTTCATTCGCAGTATCGGGTTACTTCGAATAACCCGAACAACTTCAGCCAGATCTTGAACGATTCCGGCATGGCTGGCTCGGGCTATCTGCGTTACGGGTTTGAGCGTTGTGTAAACAATGAACGACAATCCGAGTAGGCCCGCTGCTACCCCGTACGCAGCTGATGCGCCAAACGTGGCGAGCACGAATCCACCAATCACCGGCCCGGCGACACGGGCACCGTTGAATACCGATTGATCGAGCGATATCGACCTCACCAGAATTCTTTTGTCCACAATGTCGGGCAATAGCGATAGCCGTGAAATCCAGTCGATCGCAAGGCCCGACCCCTGAAAAGCGCCCGCGATAACAAGATGCCACGGTTCAAGGTTGTCGGTTTCATACAACACGGCAATCGCCAGCATCGGCAACCCTGCGATCACCGATCCGATCTTCAACAGCCGTGTGCGCGGAATTCGGTCGGCAAGCACTCCAGCCATCACGCCGACAACTACGTTCGGAATGCCGACCGCTGCTCCGAGAGCTGCCAGCCACAGGGTCGAATCTGTCAGTTCAAATAGGAGATAGCCCTGAGCAACGTTGATTAGCTGATGGCCGGTGCCCCAGAAAAGAGTTGCCGTCACAAACCGCTGCAGCGGAGAATTACGCAGCGCGTCGTAAAAACTCGCGCCCTCGGGATTTCTTGATTTAGACGATTCGTGTGCCTGCCCGCTGAATTCCGACCATAACCGCCATTGTGAACCCATCCCAACTGCACCGGGCGTACCAGTTGGCACAGGTTCTCGCATATGCGGTCTGCAACGGTGCGATTTAAAGCAGCAAAAGTCTCTGCGCTGTTACAATTCGAATTCCCACCATGAACCCCGACATCACGTTCAACACATTCCTACTTGCCGCCGCCATTGCATTTGCACTGGGAGCGGTTCCGGTTGCCTACACAGTTGGGCGCCTCAGTGGCATCAACGTGTTCGAAGTCGGATCACGCCAGGCCGGTGCAACCAACATCTGGCGAGAAGTCTCCCGCAAGCACGGCGTACTCGTCACAATAATCGATTTTGGCAAAGGGCTTACGGCGATTTTTATGGCTCGCCAGCTTGGCCTCAACGGCGTTGAACTTCTGGTACCTACCACCGTAGCCATTGCCGGTCACTGGAACTCGCCGTTCACGAAATTCAAGGGTGGCGACGGAGTTGTCACGTTGATGGGCACGTCGATGGGTATTGCTGCACTCGTCGTCTTTGTATCGCTGGCAATTGGTGCTCTATTTTCCACCGTGATGAACAAGAAGCTTGCACACCCCAGCCTGTGGGGCGGAATAGTCGGCTACGCCATTTTCATCGGATTGGCGTTCAGGTCAACCTCGAACATCGACCCTAACGTGGTGTACGGCCTTACCGGCATCGGAATCGCCATCATGCTGCACAGCATGTACTTCCACAAACAGCACAAAGATTATTTCCGAATTCCCGATCCGGTCGACGAAGATCCGGAATCGTCAATCCGGCAAGACGGCCTCGGATAACACTCCCACAAATTCGGGCACAAAAAAACGGCGAACATATCGCCGTTTTTCATTTAACCGATCAATGGTATTTATTCGTCGGTGATTTCGCCAATCGCCTTTTTAAGCGATTCTGGATTCGTGTACAACGTTGCCTATCGAATGATGGGCAATCCCCATGATGCCGAAGAAGTTGCGCAGGACGCTTTCGTATCGGCGTATAAGGCTAGAGACAGGTTTCGGGGCGATGCACAGCCGACCACATGGCTGTACCGAATAACGGTTCACGCAGCGCTGATGCGAATACGCAAAGACAAGCGCGGCAAAGAAATGACCGTTTCAGAAGACGCCCGACCCGATATCGCTTCGAGTAACTGGGCGGAATCGCCAGTGGCTGCCACGATGAACAGCGAGTTGGGTGCTCGCATCGATGCTGCTATCAACAAACTCCCCGAAGATCTGCGAGTGGCTGTGATCCTTCGTGACGTACAGGGGCTTTCGAATCAGGAAGCTGCCGATACTCTGGAAGTTTCCGTTTCGGCGTTGAAGGCAAGGCTCCATCGAGGGCGTATCCAGCTTCGAGACTCGCTAGAACAGTACGTAGCCCAACGCGCCAAGGCCGACTAGGCTTTCACCGGAACGTCTGCTGGTACGCCGAGTCAGCCCGCCGTCCACTGTCACGCTGAACTTGATTCAGTATCCCCTTCACACCGCGCAAACTTGGCGACTCAGCCAAGCGCGTTCTTCCTCGACTACCTGTCCGCAATCGATAACGATTCTGAATCAAGTTCAGAATGACAGTTGGTGGCGGATCGGCAACAAAGCAAACCCAGCCAAACAAAAAAAGCCCCGCAGCGCTGCGGGGCTTTTTCGTATTCAACTTTTACAGAACTAGATCTTCAGCAGGTAGGTATCCAGCAGTTCGTCGTTGGTTCGCTTCGGTGCCCGAGCCTGCAGCTCTTCATACCGATCCTGAAGCGACTTGCCTTCCTGCTTGAACACAACGCCCAGAGGGATCCCCGGTCGGCTCAGCAGGTCATTAGCATCCTGCTCGCTGGTCGGGTCGTGATCTTCAGGAATGTCGTATGCCAGACCCTTGATCCCTTCCCTCGGCTTGCCCTTCAGAATGTCGTACGTGTCGTTGTACGTGGTGCAAGGCGACTGAACATGAACAATGCTGAACCCGTTGTGGTTCATTGCTTCCTGGATCACCGTGGCCAGCACCCGAGGCTTGCTCGAGTAGTACGAAGCGATGTAAGAAACGCCGAGCGACATGTAGTGCTTCAGCGGAGATATCGGGTTTTCGATCTTGCCAAGTGGCGTCGAAACGGTGACCTTACCGAATTCGGTAGTCGGTGAAGACTGACCCTTGGTCAAGCCATAAACACCGTTGTCCATAACAACTGCGGTAACGTTCACGTTCCGGTAGGCGGCGGGGCCAATATGCTCGGCTCCAATCGAAAGGAAGTCACCGTCACCAGCAACAACAACCGTATTCAGCTTGGGATTGCCCTGCTTCACACCAAACGAAATCGGAAGTGTTCGACCGTGAATACCGTGAATACCGAACGGTTGGTCGCCTTCGACAAGGTGAACCATGTTTCCGGAACAACCAATACCGGCCACAACAACGTTGTTCGCCTGCGGCTCTTCGTGTTCAACAGAGTAGGCCTCGAGAGCGACCTGAAGTGCTCGTCGCACTCCAAAGTCTCCACATCCCGGGCACCACGCGAAATCATATTCTGGATTGCGCTTGCTCATGCTGTTACTCCATCCCCTATTCGCTCGCCGATACTGACAACAAGGTCGGCTGGCCGGAACGGCAAGCCCGTGTACTGCGTAATTGATTCCGCATCAATACCCTCCATACGAAGGAGAGACGACCACTGACCCAAATAGTTTAGCTCAGGCACGATGATTTTTCTGCCAGACTTCAGAACCTCGAGGACTTCCCTGGGCAGCGGGTTAAGCGCTACCGAATACAACCATCCAATGTTTTCACCCTGCGCTCGAAGCCTGTCGTAAGCCTCGCGAGCAGGACCCTTCGAGCTACCCCAGGGCATGATGATCACATCAGCGTCGGCATTCTCGATTTCGTAGTGAGCGCCATCAAGACGATCAAGCTTCTTGAAACGTCGCTCCATCAGGCGAACGTGGTGATGGGGAAGGTGAGTCGTGTCACCAATCTCATCATGCTCCGAACCGTTCGCTACATATGCGCCGGGTCCACCAGGAACCGGCATACCGGGGAGAGGCGTTGAGCCATCCCACGAGTCGTATCGTTTACCGGTATCGCCTTCGCTTACAGAAGCCCGACTTTCCTGGCTTACCTTGCCCAGATCCGGTCGTCGAATGTTTTCACCACGCTCAGCAAGGCCGAACTCGCTAACGAGAATGACAGGACCCTGATATCGCTCGGCCCAGTTCGTTGCCAGCGCTCCAGCATAGAAGCATTCCTCGATCGTGCCTGGAGCCAGCACCGGCATCTTGATATCGCCGTGTGCGGGGTGCATCGAAGTGTAGAGGTCAGACTGCTCCGACTTGGTGGGCAATCCGGTAGCGGGACCACCGCGTTGAACATTGACTACAACCAGCGGAATCTCGGCCATCCAAGCGAGTCCAAGACCTTCGCTCATAAGCGAGAATCCGGGACCAGCGGTAGCCGTCAATGCTTTTTTGCCAGCGAATCCGGCGCCAATAATAGCGTTGATCGCTTCGATTTCAGAAGCAACCTGGTGAACGAATCGCCCCTCGCCCCACAGGTAATTTTCCATCCATATGAGCACCGTAGTCGCCGGGGAAATCGGGTATCCAGCGTAAAAATCGAGACCGGCGGCAACCGCACCCATAGAAAGAGCGGCGTTACCGGTAATCATGATCTGCGTGTAATCGGGCTCTGCAGGCGGTGCGAGCTGGCCCACGTTGAATCCGCTCGACTTTGCAACATCGACACCAAGACGCACAGCCTTGATGTTCGCTTCGATGATCTCTTCATCACCGGGCCGTCCACGAGTAAATCGCTGCGTTATGAACTCGTCGATCTCTTCGAGGTTGAAATCGATCAGATTAGCCACGGCTCCGATAGTGACCATGTTGGCAGCGCGGGCGTTACCGGTCGATTTGGCAAGCTCGTCGGCTTTGATGCCAAAGTAGTGCCCGCCCTCGGGAAGGTCAAATTCTTCGGCGTTGTAAACGGTTACTCCGACGGGGTTCAAATCGTCACAGTGATGGTCGTACGCGTATTTGTTCAAAGTAACGAGCACGTCGACACCATCTCCAGAACTCAGCACCGGCGTCGTTGAAATACGTACCTGTGAGGACGCCGGGCCACCCATAATCTGCGACGGGAATGTCGAGTGGGTCTGCACGAAGTAACCGGCATGGGCGGCTGCCCGCGCCAGAGCGTCGGCGGATGTGACCAGTCCCTGTCCGCCCTCACCGGCGAATCGGATGACGAAGTCCTGCTTATCCAATTTTTACTGTCCTCTTCCGAACCCGCGCTGTAGCAAGTTCTTATGTGATGCGCCCCAACGATCCTGGTTCAGGCGCAAAAAAACCGCACCTACTCTTCGGCAGTAATGCGGCTATTTCTATCTGTAATGATTTGCTCTCGCACTAGATTTTGAGTTGGCACGTCGTATGCAGTCGTCCCAGCCGAACGACAGCGAATTTCGTTTACTTGATGTAAGCGTATGTTTCGAAATGGCAATGTAATGCTCATACCCGGCGAACAATTATCGAATTCGATCAGTTCGGTGTCAATTAGTTTGGGGGTTCAATTTCGGTTCTAATCGAACTTGATCTTAAAGTATGCTCGCTGGCGTTTGACCGATAGCGTCACCAATCTTAGAATCCGCTCACATATTCTGAACCTTTGCTCACGATACTTTTACAAAATGACGAGACAACGCACAACAGATCATTCAATCGACCGCTGGTCGGCAGGCGGTGTTGTGCTTCGGGCCGATCCGAATGACAGCAAGCTGCTGTACGTGGCGCTCTGTCACAGGCGAGCGGAATCTCTATGGGCACTTCCCAAAGGAACGCCCGAAGAAGGCGAATCGGTAGCCGAAACAGCAGCCCGGGAAGTCGCCGAAGAAACTGGTCTGCAGATTGAAACCGGCCCGGCTATCGACGATACCTACTATTCGTTCTTTCGAACCGCCGGTGAGACACTTGGCGATCTTCCATACGACAACAACAGCACAGTTCGTATCGATAAAACGGTTCACTGGTACCTGATGAAGTACATTGGCGGCGATACATCAAACCACGATCATGAGTACGATGATGTTGAGTGGATCAACATTAAAGAAGCATCACAGAGGCTGACCCATCAGAATGAAGCGCGAGTCCTGGAAAAAGCTGTGGCCGTTTATGAGGGCCGAGCAGGAAACGGCAACTGATCTTCGTCTCGTCGGTGAACTGACCATTCTCAGGTCAAAGTCGATGGACGATGCTGAAGCCGACTATTCATGGCGCATTGATCCAAAACTCGCCGAACTCGATGCCACCCGCCCGGTAACCCTCTCGTATCCCGAATACGTGCGCTATCACCGTGACGACGTGAACTATCCGTCGCCATGGTCGGTGCGCATGGCAATCGACACACTCGATGGCCGCCACATAGGCAACTGCATGTACTACGACATCAATACGGAAAAATCGCAGTGCGAACTGGGAATCATGATTGGCGATCGTAAGTACTGGAGCAAGGGCTACGGCACCGACGTCATAAAAACAGCGCTTGCTCGCATCTTCACATCTACTGAACTCGACCGGGTTTACCTGCACACCCTCACCCACAACTTCAGAGCTCAAAAGTCGTTCGCCAAAGCCGGATTCGTTCACGTTCGAGAAGTAAAACGTGACGGCTACGAGTTCAAACTCATGGAGGTATTGCGAGCCGACTGGGAAGCTGCTCACTTGAACGAGAAATTACCAACTACCGTCGGTAATTCTTCACCCGAAGTCTCGGCTCTTTCGATGGCCCAAACGCAAACTCAGGCCGATGCCGACCCCCTACTAGGATCCTAAACAGCCCGAATACTTGGAGAATCCTCAATGAATTTGCTTCTTATCACCGGACCCGATTTTGGTACGCACCCCTACGAAGAGTCGACCCCGGTCCTACAGGCGTTTCTTGAGGAAGCGGGCCATTCGATCACGTTGTCGGATTCGGCAAACGAACTGACTGGCGATCTTTCTGGCTTCGATACAATCGTGCTCAACACGTTGCGACAACCCGATACGGCTAACGACCTCGACGAAGCGCAGCGTGGCGGGTTCGAAGGTTACGTAGCCGGCGGTGGATCACTGCTTTCTATTCATATCTCAGCAGGGTCTTGCCCCGACTGGTCGGAAATGAAGAAGATCACTGGCGGAGGCTGGGTACTCGGCGAAAGCTGGCACCCGCCGTTCGGTTGGTTCCGGGTTTACATCGATCAGCCCGATCACCCGATCGCGGCAGGCGTCGAGGATTTTTGGACCTACGACGAGTGCTACTGCGGACTCGATATTCAACCCGGCATCGACGTGTTCATGCACGGAATTGTCGAAGACGAAGTAAAGCCGCTCGGTTGGACGCACCAGTTCGGCGCAGGCAGGGTCGCAAATATAGCGCTCGGCCACGCAGGATCATCACACGGGCACCCACAGTTCCAGAAGCTAATCCTCAACGCACTGAATTATTTGAAGTAGCCACCCCAACCCTCTCCTGATGAAAAGGGGGCTAGAACAATCCAAGAAAGAACACCTAAACCGATGGCAAACCGCCGACCCAACATCGTCCTCATCATGTCCGACGACCTAGGCTACGAAGCCATCGGCGCGAACGGCGGCACTTCATACGCCACTCCGATCCTCGATGGCATGGCAACGGCAGGTGTTCGGTTCGAAAACGCCCACGTACAGCCACTTTGCACGCCAACCCGTGTGCAGCTGATGACCGGTAAGTACAACTTCCGCAACTACATCGGATTCGGCCTGATCGCCCCCGACGAAGTTACGTTCGGCCATCTGTTCTCTGACGCGGGTTACAAGACCTGCATCGCTGGAAAGTGGCAGCTTCACTCGTACAACCCGCCCGACGAAATGCCTGAGGCACGTTCGACAGGCCAGACAATCGAAGACGCCGGGTTCGACGAGTTCTGCGTGTGGCACCCGCACCACACAGAGGAAAAGGGCTCTCGATACAAAGACCCGATCGTCTACGAAAACGGCAAGTTCCTCGATAACACCAAAGACAAGTACGGCGAGGACATTTTCGCCGACTACATCATGGATTTCATGAACAGGAATCAGGACGATCCATTCTTCGTTTACTTCCCTATGGCCCTGACGCACCGTCCGCTTGAGCCAACTCCCGACAGCCCTGAATATGACGATTTCATCCCGCCGTCAAACGAAACGCTTGGCGGTCGGACGTGGGATGAGCTTGAAGGCTGGGACGACGATCCCCGCTACTACAAAGACATGGTTGAGTACCACGACAAGGTGATCGGCCGGGTGAACGCCAAGCTGGAAGAACTGGGCATCGCCGAGGACACTCTGGTTATCTACGTCGGTGACAACGGATCGCCAATCGAGGTCTGCTCAATAATCCACTCCCACACCGAAGTTTGCGGTGGGAAAGGGCTCACAGTCGACCGGGGAACACACGTTCCGCTGATCTGCAGCTGGCCGGGAACTATCCCAGCCGACTCCGTTACAACCGATCTGATCGACGCTTCCGACTTCCTGCCAACAATGCTTGAAGCCGCCGAAATTGATCTTCCCGATGGCTATGTCATGGACGGACGGTCGTTCCTGCCGCAGCTAAAAGGCGAGACCGGCGACCCACGTGATTACATCTACTTCCACTTCGAGCCGATGAGCGGACGCGTCCACCGCTACGCCCGGTTCATCCGCACTCACCGCTGGAAGCTCTACGACGATGGCCGTCTGTTCGACCTCAACGCCGATCCCGAGGAGGAGTCGGCATTCGAGCCGTATGGCGATGACGCTGAGCGAACTGAAATACGAGCACAACTAGCGCCGGTGTTCGATCAGATGGTGAAGTAAGTGCCATTGGCACGGATTGGTTAGAACGGCTTTTTTTCCTAAGTGAGAGGGAACACCTGCTGCCGAGTACTCCTCACACGCCACGACATTCAAAATTATTCCCAGAAAACAATGACCACACCACGCCCCGACTGGCTCTCTCTCACAACCGAAGAAGCTCTAGATCCCGACCTGCCCATCTGCGATCCACATCACCACTTCTGGGACCGCCCCGGCAACCGCTACATGCTCGACGAGCTCCTCGAAGACACCGGCGGCGGGCACAACATCACGGAAACGGTCTTCGTCGAATGTAGTGCCATGTACCGCAGTGTCGGACCCGAATGCATGAGTCCAGTTGGGGAAACCGAGTTCGTAAACGGTCTCGCCGCCCAGAGCGCCAGCGGGAAGTACGGCAACACGAACGTGGCAGCAGGAATCGTCGGATACGCCAATTTGCAGTTGGGATCCCAAATCGGCGAAGCTCTCGAAGCCCACATCGCCGCCAGTCCGAACCGGTTTCGGGGCATCCGAAACTCGTCCTGCTGGGATGCCAGTCCTGATATCGGCGGATACAAAAGCCCGCCAAAAGGGCTGCTCGGCGATCCTACGTTCCGTCGGGGATACGCTGAACTCGACCGACTAAATCTCAGCTTCGATGCCTGGCTATATCACACTCAACTCGGCGAACTCACCGATCTGGCACGAGCGTTCCCCAACGTCACAATAATCATGGATCACATCGCTGGTCCAATGGGCATCGGACCGTACGCAGGCGAGCAGAACGAAGTGTTTGAAGCGTGGAAACAGGGTATGTCCGAACTTGCCACCTGCGAGAACGTGTTTATCAAGCTCGGTGGATTCGGAATGCCCCTCGACGGCTACGCATGGCATGAACGCAACGCTCCGCCATCATCCGAAGAGATCGCTACGACAATGGCGCCTTACTACGACCACTGCATCGAGTCGTTCGGGGCCGATCACTGCATGTTCGAAAGCAACTTCCCGGTCGACAAGGCGTCGACGTCTTACACGATCCTCTGGAACGTGTTCAAGCGAGTTGCAACAAACTACTCAGCGAGCGAAAAAGCGTTCCTCTTCCGCGACTCCGCACGTCGGGCATACCGAATTTAGGTCCATCCGAATCGCCGTCCCTACAGCTGCGGCTCAATCGGCAGCCGATCTATCACAACACCCGTCGCGTCAACCACAGCGTTCGCTATAGCCGCGGCGATCGGCACGATGCCCGGCTCGCCAGCACCTGAAGGATCGTCTGTTGGATCGTCAATGAACTCCACGTTGATCTCTGGCACGTCAGTAATCCGCGGCACACGATAAGCGCCAAACCCGTTACTCAGAACCCGGCCGCCATCGAACTCGACGGCCTCCCACAACGCTGTCCCGAGCCCCATCACGACTGATCCCTCGATCTGATTTCGTGCGCCCTCAGGGTTAAATACCTTGCCGCAATCGAACGCCACGTCGACCCGTTCAATGCTTACGACGCTGCCTTCGACCGACACCTAAACAACCTGCGCCACGTAGCTGCCTGCATCGAATCCAACCGCAATACCGAACCCGATGTTGTACACATGCAAATTGGTCCTCGACTGCCAGACGCTCATCGCCGCGACATTCTCAAGAACTCGACGATAACGTGGGTGACTCAGGTTGTTGAGCCTGAACTCCAGGGGGTCGATTTCAAGCTGCCGGGCAATAACATCGATATGGACCTCACGCCCAAAGTGGTTCACTGCCCCGCCAAGCGAGCGATACGATCCGTGCGGCAGCGGCGAAGGCGAGTCGGCAACCCGAATGCGAGTGCCCGGAGCATCGTACGGCGAGTCGGCTCCACGCCTGCCCCTGAATGCGTTGTCGCCCGCATGAAACGCCGTGTAATCCCAGGCAACCAACATGCCCGCTTCATCGACGCCCGCATTGATCTCCATCAACGCAGCAGGTCGCACAGTGCTCGTCGAAAACTCTTCTTCCCGAGAGTACGCAATCTTTACGGTTCGCCCGGTTTCACGCGCCAGAATCGCTGCTTCCAAACTCACCGATTGCGACTTCGTCCCGAACGATCCGCCCACTTCTTGAGTAATCACTCGAATTTTTTCAGCATCAATCCCGAGTGCCGAAGCCAGCATCGCCTGCTCCGAAAATGGAGCCCGATTCGAACACCAGACCGTCAACGTACCATCGTCATTCCACCTGGCGCTCGCAGCACTCGGCTCCATCTGGGCATTTGCAACATAAGGAGCGTAATAGGTGCCTGAAATCACTTGAGCAGCACCGGCAAGATCTTCCAGTGCATTACCGTCATCACGAAGAAAAACCGGTTCGCTCGCCCGGTCGTCAAGTGCAGCCGGCATGCTCCAGTCCGACACGTCATCGGGCGATTCATCCCATCTTGCTCGAACAAACGACGCTGCCCGATCCGCAGCTTCCTTCGTCTCGGCAACCACACCTACAAGGTCATCAACCTGCACCAGTTTGATAAACCCCGGCACCTGCTCGGCACGGGTGCCATCCAGCCGAACGAGTTTTGCACCATTTGAGGGAGGTCTAATCAAGCGACCATGAGCCGTGCCTTCTAACGCGAAATCATGTGCGTAAACAGCGCTTCCCGTAACCCGCTCAGCACCGTCGATCCGAGCCGCCCCTTTATGCGGAGTCAGCGAGTTAAACAAGTCGACTGCAACGCCGTCGTCATCCCCAGAAATTTCGATCTCGATTCCCACGTCATCACCGGTTTTCAAGCCCTTCGCGATCACGGCCTTAGCCGCCTCGGCTGCCTTCGCAAGCTGAACACCAACGGTGCGAGTCGAGGCGCTGCCCGTTGTTCCGCGATCGAACGGCACTCGCGCGGTGTCGGCGAGAATCACATGTATATCTTCGGCGTCACGTTCCAGCACCGACGCGACCATCTGGGCAAAGCCATTACGAATGCCCTGCCCGTACTCGACCTTGCCCGAGTAAACGAATACAGATCCGTCGGCGAACACTTCAAGAAGTGTGCTTGAGTCGGGACTCGCACCTGTCTGCTGAATCACCCCGGCAAATGGCGGTCCCACCACACGTATCAACGGTTGGGTATCGGAGGTCATTTCGAACCTCCCGCATCCGCTGCGTTCTGCACTGCTTTTACGATCCGAACATAAGTACCGCACCTACAAATATGACCGCTCAATGCCGACTTGATTTCCGGAACGCTAGGGGCAGGATTTCTTGATAGAAGTGCTGTTGCCGAGATGACGAATCCAGGTGTGCAGTACCCGCACTGAAACGCCGATTCTTCAACGAATGCTTCCTGCACCGAGTTCAGTTGACCGTCACTCGCCAGCCCTTCAACCGTAGTGACTTCCCTGCCAGCCACTGAGCCAACGGGAGTAATACACGCTCGCGTGGCCTCACCGTCAACGAGAACGGTACATGCGCCGCAGTTGCCTTCGCCGCAGCCGTACTTCGTTCCGGTCAGTTGCAAATTCTGCCGAAGAACGTCAAGTAACGAAATTTCAGGGTTGGCGTCGACATCGTGGCTGGAGTTATTTATCGAAATATTCATGGTCGAACGAGAGTCGCCCTAGGCCTCTTGCGGTGGTGCCGGATTCACCAGATCCATCCCGATCGTCTCAGGGAAGATCCCAGCTATTTCCTCAACCGTCCAGCGACCTGCCTTATGAATCGACCTACCCTGCTCGGGTGAATTCATCAGACTTACCCGGTTGCCGACTGTGTGAAAAATCCGACCTGTCACGTCAGAAGCCTGATCAGAAGCCAGCCATGCGATCATCGGCGCAACCTGCTCTGGCTCAGTCGTCAGCGTGCCCTCTGGTGGCGGCAGGAACTCGCCTTTGCGCATATTGCGGGTCGAATCGGGAATCGAATCGGTCATCCGGGTTTGCGCACCCGGCGATATCGCGTTTGCAGTCACACCGTACTTCGCAAGGTCCTTGGCTACCACCCGAGTAAACCCCGCAATGGCATCCTTGGCAGCCCCGTAATTCGCCTGCCCACCGTAGCCGTACAGACCCGAAACCGAACTGAACGTAACGATGCGACCACTGCCCTGTTCTTTAAAAATCTTCGATGCCGGCTGAACCACCGAGAAGGTCCCCTTTAGGTGAACGCCCAATACGTCGTCCCACTCCTGCTCGGTCATGTTGAACAGCATTCGGTCTCGCAAAATTCCGGCAGCGGTAACGACAATGTCGAGCCGGCCGTACTCTTCCATGGCGGTTTTGACGATGTTCTCGCCGCCCTCCATCGTCGCCACCGAGTGGTACGACGCAACCGCACGGCCACCAAGCTCAGAAATCTCCTCGACAACCTGCGCAGCCGGTGTCGAATCTTCGCCATCGCCATCCAGCGACGCTCCAACGTCGGCAACCACAACGGCAGCGCCCTGCGACGCCAGCAGCTTCGCAACGCCACGGCCGATCCCTCGTCCAGCGCCAGTTACAGCGGCAACTTTGCCTTCGAGTCGCTTGCTGGCGACCGGACCCTCGACCGAAGGATGCCCCAGTAGATTCGGTCCAACCTGTGCGTCGAGCTGATCCGGCTCCCACGTTGCAGGTGGTGCCGAGTTGTAGATAGTTTTCACACGTCGTGGCAGTGTCATGTGAACAATATTTCCACCGTAAACAAGGAACGTCTGACCGTTAACCGGCGCCGAGTATTCAGAAGCCAGGAACGCAACAAACGGCGCTACATCCCGCGGTTCCCACGAAGCCTCGTCCTTGCCCGGGAACAGCCCCTGAGTGGCAAGACGAGCACGCGTTTCTTCGGGTATCGACTCGATCATGCGAGTTTCGGCCCGGGGCGCTATCGAGTTCGCTGTCACGCCGTACTTTCCGAGGTCTTTTGCTACGACCTTGGTGAAACCGTGAATTCCTGATTTGGCGGCTCCGTAGTTGGCCTGTCCCGGAAATCCAACGAGTCCCGATTCAGAAGTAAACGTGATGATTCGACCGCCTCGCTGCTGCCGAAACAGAGGAGCGGCGTGTCGAACAACGTTGAACGTGCCCTTCAAATGCACGTTGTAAACGTCATCCCATTCTTCTTCGCTCATGTTGTAGATCATGCGATCGCGAAGAATTCCTGCAGCGGTCACAACGATATCCAGCCGACCAAACGTGTCGAGTGCGGCCTGCACAATTCGTCCACCACCATCGAACGTCGATACCGAATCGGTGATCGCAATGGCCTCACCGCCGGCTGCTTTCACAGCAGCTACCACTTCATCAGCGGGGCTAACGCCCTCGGCTTCCCCGGTAAGCGACACACCTGCGTCGTTCACAACGACCTTTGCGCCGTTCGTTGCGAGTTCCTCGACGATGCCTCGACCGATTCCGCGCCCGGCCCCCGTGACGATTGCTACTTTGCCTTCAAGCGCGCCGCTCATTGGTACCGATCCTTCTTTAGTGGTTGGTTCGCCGTGTGGCGAAATGAAAATCTTTTTTGGCCAGATGATTATGAAAATGCCGATTTTGTTGGGAGGGAGACCAGCGCCCTCCCCGGTGTTGTGATCTGCCCTTCGGCATTCCGCAGGCCGATCTCGACCTCGACAAGTCCAACACCGTCCTCAATTCGGGTGCCGGTTACTTTGCCCACGCACGTTGCCGTGTCGTCCGGAAAGTCGATCGCTCGATAGGAAACATCGAGTTCGAGCAAACGGCCTGTCGAACCGATCCACCCGGTTACAAGCTCACCAAGCCACGCGCTTTTCAGCGCACCGTGGATGATGACCTTTGGGTGCCCGGCTTCCGCCGCCACCTTGTGATCGTAGTGAATCGCAACGAAATCCTGCGACGCCCCTGCATACATCACCAGCTGCCGGGTGTCGGGTTCTTTAACGAGATCTGGCAACACATCGCCAACAGCAACGTCTTCGAACCAGAGAGCTGGGGTTTCGAGTCCAGAATTACGCTTAGTGATCGCCAACGCCCGAATCCTTTTCGCCAGTGCCGTAGGTAATCGTCGTGGTCGCCTGAGTCGCGACGTCCTTGCCGTGCTGATTCGTGTACGTGATCTCAGTGACCTTGAACAGCATCGTGCCCATTCGACCGTGCTTCTCGAACAAATCAGTGATCTTGCGAACCACCGTTATCTGGTCTCCCACCCGAACCGGCTCGAAATATCTGTACTTGCTCCCGCCATCAAGGATGTGCGCAAACGGCTCGGGATAGACCGTCGGGTAATCGCCGTGAAGCAGCGAACGAAAGAATGTAGGCGGGGCTATCAGGCCGCCGTATGAAGAGACGCGAGCGGCGTCCACATCGGAATACAGAGGATTCGGATCGCCAATCGCACAGGCGAACCTCTCAACAGCGTGGCGTTCGATGTCGTAGGTGGCCGGCTTCGACTTAACTCCAATGAAAGCAAGAAGCTCGTCGGTGATTACGGATTTTTCTGATGTCGTCATTGTCGCTCGCTGATCAATATCCAGTTTCCACTACCCACAAAAAGCAGATGAAACCGAATATACCGACAGTTTAGCCCTTGTTCCGCCTGCGTTTGCCACCGCCGAGGCCCGATTTCGATTCCTGTGGCGACCTGGCAAACACCGTGCGGTTCCGTCGATGAATCAAAGATCCCACTGCTGCCGCGGTCATCAGAATTGCTGTGGGCACATACAAAATGCCGACCGAAAGAATGGAAACGAGTACAAAGATATAAACGAGAGCGGTCGAAAGCCAGAGGTTAATTTTCTGACCTTTTTCTGGCAGGCCATTTTTTGGAACAACGAACATTGCGTTGGCTGCGAGCACGAGCGGTATCAGGCTCAACAGCATTGGAACGGTCTGCCCGTCGGCCAACAGCGTTAGCTGGCTTTCTCCGGTTTCCGAACTGCTGACCTGAATCAGTGGCACGAAAAGGATGACTGCGAACGCCAAAACGGCGAACACGAAGCCCGAAAACACGAAGAAGTAAAGTCGATCCCAGTGAGGCATTTTCATTGCGAACGATTGTATGTGTCGCGTGCGACATTTTCTGCCGATCGCATGGGTAGTTCGAGGCAAGATCGATCATCGCCCGAGTCAGTTCTCTCTGGCGATGTGTGGTCAAATTCGATTAATCTCAAAAGTTCCCAGACATTTTCGATCGTTCGCCGGGGTTGTCGCCTGCCCCCCACCAGTCCGAGCCTCGTGAAACCCAGACGGTCTTCATCCCTGCGGCTGCAGCACCCTCAATATCGGCGAGTGCCCTGTCACCTATGAAGAGAATGTTGTTCAGGGTCGTGCCCGGCGAAACGGACGATGCTGCCAACTCGAATATCGCTTTATCTGTCTTTCTCAACCCCGTAATCGACGAAACAAATATCGAACTCGTCAGCCGATCCAGCCCCCACTGCCCTGATCACCTCTGCTTGCAACGGGCTGCCGTTAGTATCGATGCCCCAGGGAGTGTTGGGATCGATCCCCTGGCGTCGATTCGAATGAACTCTTGAGTCCATTCTGACTGGCTGAATCCTGATTCTTCGCATTCAACTGTTTTATATAGCTCACCGCCCAGCCGCTCTACAGCCTAATCTCGATCAACCAATGTGTTGTCGAGATCGAACAAAACCGCCGCTATTTCCAGCCCAGAAACTCTGATCATTTAGAGCAACCTCAAACCGGCAGCAACGGTTGGTGTACGCCGATTGGCAGTTCGATCGAAACGCTGTCGCCGGGACGTACTTGCCCGCCTGAGACAACAATGCTCATCACACCCGTTTTGCGCACGATTTCACCAGCAGCGTCTCGATCAAGCACTGCCTTCATCAGTCCGGGAATGAGTCCATCCAGTTGCGAACAGGGATTACGCAGCCCGGTGACTTCTACGACAGCTTCGTCACCAATACGCAGTCGTGCTCCGGCCGGAAGCGCAATCAGGTCGATATCTATCGTTGTAACGTTCTCGCCCATCATGCCCGGTGTCACGTCAAATCCTTGGTCACGGAGTTCGTCGAAAAGTTCCGAGTGGATGAGATGAACCTGTCGTAGATTTGGCTGGTTAGGATTTTTCTCGACTCGACTCCGATGCTGCACTGTAACCCCGTAATGAGCATCGTTCTCAACACCTAGACCAGCGACCAGCGATGTCGAATCCCGAGCGGGTTTCGACATCGTGTAGGTAGCACTGGAATGCACAGCTATAACTTTCGAAGGCATGTAGTTGCCCTCAAGAAAATGTGCCAATGGCACCACTGGCACTAGGGTGCGAACAAATCCGGGTCTTGAATTTCGAACTCCTCTTCGTCGGGGTCGAACTGCTTCGTCGGCTCTTCATCCTCAACTTTTTCCAGCGGAGCGAACGACAACATCAGCCGCTTCACGCCCTGACCCGAAAACGCCACCGTAACCTGCGTATCGCCGCCAATACCCGACGAACTCACGACTACGCCCTCGCCAAACGTTCCATGACGAACCTTGTCGCCAGCAGCAAACTGATCGCCCGAACGGTCTGCAGATCGAGGCGCAGGAGTCGAGGCAGCTCGCTTCGTCCACATAGGATCTGGAATACGATCGGCAACTCGAGAATGACCTCGAATATCACGCGTCGTCGTAAGGGGATCCGGGATTTCGACTAAGAACCGTGATGCCATTTGCGAACCCGACTGGCCACGGAATCGACGCTGGAATGCCCTGAACAAATACAGCCGCTTGCGCGCGCGCGTCATGCCCACATAAAGCAGTCGGCGCTCCTCCTCCAACTGCGTAGGATCATCGACACTTCGAGAGTGCGGCAGCAGGCCCTCTTCGAGCCCGACCAGAAATACAGCGTCGTACTCAAGCCCTTTTGCCTGGTGAAGAGTAATCAGCGTTATCGCCTCTTCTTCGACCCCAACGGTATCGTCACCGCCCTGCAATCCATCGACATCCGAAACCAGCGCCACGTTCTCCAAAAAATCGATCAGCTGGCCGCGCTCTTCAGAACCTGCAAACTGCTCGGCCGAAGCCTTCAGCTCCTGCAGGTTTTCCATCCGCTCTTCGCCACGCTCTGTGTCTTCCCTCAGCATCGCACCGTAGCCGCTCCGCTCCACCGTAAGATCGATCAACTCATTCGTGTCGAGAGCCAGTGATTGCTCAATAAGTCGGGTGATCAGATCACCAAACGCCCCTACCGATTTCAGCGCCCGAGTTGCCAGTTCAGCGTAGTAAGCAGGCGGATCCTCATCACCAAGTTGAACTCGGCTTATGTCGAGAATTACGTCTAGAACTGGCACGTCATTTGTAAGCGCAACCCGCCTGAGTTCGGCAACAGTTCGCGCCGAAATCCCCCGAGCGGGCACGTTGATTATGCGATCGAGCGCAGCATCATCGGCAGGGTTGGCGACCAGACGCAGGAACGCCAGAATGTCCTTGACCTCTTTACGGTCGTAGAACTTCACACCCCCAACGAGTCGGTACGGAATTCCCTCTCGATTGCACGTAACCTCAAAAGCCCGTGACTGGGCGTTGACCCGGTACATGACTGCGATTTCGTTACGGCCAATACCGTCTTTAGTTTTCAGATCAGCAACAGCTTCCAGAACGAGCCGTGCCTCTTCCTCTTCGTTATATGCTTCAGCAACCGTAATTCGCGTGCCACGCCCGTTCTCGGTCCACAGATTTTTCTCCATGCGACCGTTGTTGTTTCCAATCACGGAATCGGCGGCTTCGAGGATGATCTGGGTAGAACGATAGCTCTGATCGAGGGTCACGATCTTGGTGTTCTTGAACGTGCTCTGGAAGTCGGTGAGGTTCGATGGGTCGGCGTGACGCCACGAGTAGATCGACTGATCGGGATCGCCAACAACACAGATATTCTGGTTGTTCATCGCAAGCAGCCGAGCCACCTGGAACTGAATCGGGTTCGTGTCCTGAAACTCGTCGACAAGCAGGTGCTCGAACCGGTTCTGGTACTTCTCAAGCATCTCGGGATGTCCTTCGAGAAGCATGTAGGTTTTCAGCAGCAGGTCATCGAAATCGACAGCGTTTGCGCGCTGAAGTGCACCCTCGTACGCCTCGTAAACGCGGGTAGCGACCTCGTCCCTGTAGGTTTCGCTGCGGCGTTCGAGCTGTGCGGGGCTGCGCATGTTGTTCTTGGCGTCGGAAATAACGCTGAGCAACGCACGCGGCGGGAATTGCTTTGGGTCGATATCGAAGTCGTCCAGAATGCGGCGCGCCACCCGTGCCTGATCGTCGGCGTCGTAGATAGTGAACTCGGGTTTTAGCCCAACGCTCTCGCCGTCTGATCGCAGCACTCGTGAGCAGAATCCGTGAAAGGTTCGAACCTGAAGTTCGTTCGACCCGGCACCTACCAGACGTTCACACCGCTCTCGAAGTTCACGAGCAGCTTTGTTGGTAAAAGTCACCGCCAGAATTTTCCATGGCGGGATACCTTTTTCGCCAACCAGATAGGCAACACGGTGTGCCATAACCCGGGTTTTTCCCGAGCCGGGGCCTGCGACGATAAGCAGCGGTCCATCTGTGTGCGTTACAGCTTCTCGCTGTCGGTCGGAAAGACCGGCAAGAAGCTTTTCAGTGGCTGAGATCGAAGGCATCAAGCAATGTTAGCGGTCACCCGATTATTTGCTCGGCAATATGGCACGGATTTTGGGTTGAAATCGTGCAGTGGGCACCTTCGCAATCAACTCGACTTCAACACTTGATGGTTCGGAATGTCGGTTGGAACCACAGATCGCGGGTCAAAGTCATTGTTGCGTCATCGACCCGCCAGTAATAGCGAACAGCGTTGTAGTAAGCGTTGATTCGCCAAATTCCAGTTAGGCTGAAGTACTCAATATTGAAATCTGCATCACCGAACTCGGTCCAACAGTTGGTAATAACGTCCACATCCTCGATCGTCTGAGCGTCGGTAGCTTTCAAATAGTCGTGAACTATCGCCAGAACTTCCGAATCGCTTCGGGTCGAGGGAATATTTGGAAGCTCAACTTCTTTATCGAGTACAAGAAGAGTCACACCAAGAAACACGAAATAACCGGGGATCCCAACGAAAAAAATCGTTTTGAAGACATTCCCCACGAAATGGGTTCCGAATCGACGTTGCTTGTGGCCCTTATGAGGGGCGATTGTGTCGAGAATGCTCATAGTAGAGCCTGAAATGCCACTAATTATCTGGTCGCAGGTTGAGCCAGTTGATCTTCAAGTGCGGAAACGTCAATGTGCTCGGAAACAAGTTCAACTATTCGGGCCAGCTTGTCGGCGTGATCGAACCCGACCTGCGGTTGCAAGCCTTCGAGTTGCTCGGCCACATCGTGCGTGTTTCCGGGCACCACCACCAGCGGAATTCCGCGCTGGGCAGCTTCGTAAACCACATACTCAACAGGCCGAATGCCTTTAGTCAAAACCAGAGCACGGGTCGTATCGGTCTGAATTGCAGCCAGCTGCACGTCCGGGCGATCGCCACGAACGATGACACCGGTGTTCTTCCGACTGGCAAAGTAAAAAGGTCCCCAGTCGAGCACCAGACCACCAATGAGAAAGTTGTCGAGCAGGCGATCCGACTGATCGTCATCACTCAGGAACTCGCCACCCAGAAACTCGGCGACCTGCCCAAGTTTTGGAGCCAGCATTCGCCTGTCGTCGGGAATCGATCCGAACAGCTTTACGCCCGCGGCTTCCAGATCTTCAGCGATCGTTCCATCGGCGTCTTTAGCACGGTATTTCGGGAGAGCGTTGATGATCACCCCGGCAAGACGTGATCCGTACTCTTTCGCCGCAGCAGAAACGCCCTCGCCGTAACGGGCGATCAAAAGAATCAGACCATCGGTGGCGTTCGCCAGTTGCAGATTCGACTGAGCATCGGACGATCCTTCGATGATGACAATCTTGCTCTCGCCAGCCGAGCTTGAGATGTTCGAAGCGATATCGCCAACAGCACCGCTCACCGCCGGGCTACCGGGCAACAGGCTGGCAAACACGCTAGCGTCTGCGCTGGCCGAAGCGTCGCCGTCAGCGTCTGTGGCCTTGCCTACTGCAACCGGTGATTCACTTGAACCAAGCTGGCTTGCCAGCGCGGCTGCGATAGCCGTCTTTCCGGAACGATCCGAGAGTGATGCGATGATCAGAGTCGCCATTAATATCCTCGAGAAGAAGAACAAATCAGAAGCTGCTCACAATCATACGGGCATCGTGGCGGTTCTAGTCGTTTAGCGAACGTGCAATAAGCAGACGAAATTATAGCAGCGGACGCCGGAATCGCTGTATCAAATTCGTCGATTAGCGAAACCAATCACGCGAACTGGCTCAGGCTCGTCGCTAGTTCTATTGCCTACCCACAAACCCGCGGATACGATTGATTGCCGTGCCGTGTCACTACCGTTCAGGTAGCACCGGCGCTGTGGTAGCCAGGCCGAGGTAGCTCAGTTGGTAGAGCAATGGACTGAAAATCCATGTGTCGGCGGTTCGAGTCCGCCCCTCGGCACCATTTGTTTGAACTAGAAATCGACCAGTTCCGTCTATTCGGGGCTGGTCGATTCTTGTTTTGACAATAGTTCTGACAATAACTGGTTGCAAAATAGGCGTTATCAGTGGTGTTCAACGAAGCTGAAAAGGTCGAGCTGTCCACACTCAATATCGAACAATTACGGGTTGGAATGCGTCATCCCGGGCAGAATTCAGACGACTAGGCGCTCCCAGAGAGCCAGTTTGAGCCGGATTCGCCGACTGCCACGCCCCACACGGCGAGGGAAGCGAGCTTCCGTTCAAGCGAGTCTGTGAGTGAGCTAGGAGAGGGCAACCCTCGAGACCTCGGACTCGCCGAGAGTGGATTGGGTCGACTTTTTTTCTCCATGAAAATTCTGAAAAAGATATTTCTTGTCAAGTCCATCGCCGCGCGTAAATGTTTAGCGCGCCTCTCACGCCCTCATGATGCACGAGCAGCTGCGCTCCAACATCGCGGGCTCTCGTCTGAGTTCATGGCAAGCTGTAATAAGCGATTTGCACATGGATTTAGAACATGGAGCTGGTGATGTACGACCGAAATTTAGGAAGTTACGTTTGGTGTGGGACAGGCAGACAAGCTCGACCGAAGTGCCGGGTATGTAATGAACAAATGCTGCCGGTTCTCTTCGGTAACCAAGACCATCTCGGTGGGCGTGGCACAGCGTGGCTATGGGGCGGAGACACGCCTAAACCCGATTCGCCTTATTGGTGTTGTCCTGAGTGTGGTGTGAGCTATATGGTCGGCAAGCGTGACTCGCTGAAGTTGCCAACCGTCGATGAGCTACCTGAACACATCCGAGTGTCTGAGCAAGGCGAACTGTAATGCAATCAATTCAAGACCGGCTAATGGCTGATGTCATGGCACTCACTGCCAATGGCGGGCGAAATGCAGGCACAGCCGGACACGATCGGGCTCGGGACTACATCGCTACCAGATTGATCTAAATTCGGTGGCATTCGACTCTTCCCTGATAACACCTGATCGCAATACTAAACCTTCTAGGATCGGTACTGGATTTAGATTGAGTGGGCATGTCACATTGTTCGAGTGAACATCGATTTATCCTATGATAATTATCGAAAATGCGTGTAAGTACTATGTCTGCCTCGTAAATACTCATTGCCTGACGGGAGACTAGCTAAAATTGTCCTTACTTGGTGCCTAGGGCACAATCATCGTCAATATAAAATTATTGCACTAATATAAATAGTTTGATAGATTTAAATTATTAAGAATCGGTAAGGAAATGATGTCGAATAGTTCTGACGAACGAAACGGATTGATTACAGATCTGAAAAATCTGACGGAAAACATGCGTCCTCCCTGGAATAAGGGAGCAAACAGGTTGATGGATCTTGATCTAACAATTCCTCAACTGAAAGTCATGTACTTGATAGCGGACTTGAAGACTGCTCAGATGAACGTTATCGCACGTGAGATGGATATAACAGTTTCGACTTGTACCCACCTAATCGACAAACTCGTTGCGTCGGGTCACGTGGTGCGAGGTCAAGATCCTGATGATCGTCGAGTAGTTCTCTGCTCACTTTCTGATTCAGGAATTGAGTCACTGGACAAACTCCAGCAGGATATGCCATTCGCCAAAGATGAGTTCACTTCTCGTCTTTCCGTCGAAGAGTTGAAGATCTTCGTCGATGCGATCACGATCATGCAACGAGTTATGACGGAAATCAATTCTTGATAGACAGACATAATAGCTAGCGGTAGCCTACCGGCCTTCCAGTTGACTCCGCCTTAAATCACTAAGAAAGAACTGGAATGCTGACAAAACTCGCCCTGCAGGGTCGATTCGTGACGCTCGCTTTAATGTTGGCCATCGTTATTGGCGGGTGGTTTAGCCTGACGAGCCTTCAAGTCGAACTGCTCCCTGATATCGAGTTCCCTGCAGTAACGATCTCGACTTTCTACGCGGATGCATCATCACAGGATGTACTAGATAACGTAACCATCCCAATTGAGAATGCGCTAGATGGCATTGGTGAAATCACGTCACTCACAACAACTTCTGCCCCGAGTGTTTCTCAGGTCATCATCGAGACAAGTTTCGGGGATGATATGGCGGCTATCGAAAAAGACATTAGCCAACGAATCGGAAAATTGTCTTTCCCGCCAGGTGTAGTTCCAGAAGTTGCTCGTATTAATCCAAACTCATTCCCGGTAATCGAAATGGCTATCACAGGCGACCGGGAATTCACTTCGTTGGTTTCGTTGGTAAGTGAACAAATAGTCCCAGAACTGGAGTCACTCGAAGGCGTATTTTCGGCGGGTATCCCAGTCGGTCTCGAAGACGGTCTTTCGATTGCACGTGCGAACGGCCAACCAGCAGTAACTCTCGGAATAATTAAAGAAGCTGATGCCAACATCATCGAAGTAGCCAATGCCGTCGAAGAACTCCTCGCCGAGTTACTACTCACGTTGCCGAATGATGTACAAATTATTCAGATATCTAACGAAGCACCAGAAATCCAGGCGTCGATTGACGGTCTCACAGAGCATGTACTTCTTGGAGCACTATTTGCGATCGCCGTAATGTTCGCATTTCTATTGAGCGTACGACCCACTCTCATTAGTTCGATATCAATCCCCGTAAGCGTATTTGCCGCATTGATCATCATGCAACTACAGGGAATGAGCTTGAATTTACTCACGTTAGGTGCGCTTGCTATTGCCGTCGGCCGAGTGGTTGATGACTCAATAGTCGTGATTGAAAACATTTTCCGGCATATTCAAATGGGAGAATCTCGAAAAGATGCTGCCATTAACGGTGCTCGTGAAGTAGCCGTTCCGATCACTGTCGCAACGCTAACTACAGTCGCAGTATTTGCACCACTCGCGCTAATTGGTGGATTCATCGGAGTGATATTTACACCGTTTGCTCTCGTGGTCACATACTCACTGATCGCCTCTCTGATAGTGGCACTCACAGTCGTTCCGGTTCTCGCATATATGTTTGTTTCTGGTACACCAAAACAGACCGAGAGTATGATGGAGAGAACCTACGGCCGTTTGGTGAGCATCGCATTGAAAAAGCGATGGCAAACGTTGGTCGCTTCCGTTGTACTCGCAGTTATTGCTTTCGCTCTAGTTCCTTTCATCCCAGTCAATTTTATCGGTGGCGCTGAGTCTGGCACATTGAGTATCCGTGTAATTGTTCCTGATGCTGGAGATCCAGAGGATGTGATTGGTCACCTCGCTGCAGTAGAAAATGTGCTTGAAACAATGCGAGACCAAGGCACCGTTAACGCCTATTCGGCGAACTACGGTGGAGCGGGATCGTTCGGTGCCATCGTCGGGGCAAACGCAGCAAATCTTCAAGTGAGTCTTGAGGAGGATGTTGATGCTGACTCAATAGCAGAATTGTTACGAAACTCCCTCCCTGTTGACGGTCGTTTGGTGACTGTTTCTACAGTCGAAGCCGGAGGTCCAAGTTCCAGTGGTCTTGAACTGATACTAAGAGGAACTGACTACGATAAATTATTCGATTCGGCCAACACATATGTTGAACTCCTATCGGAAATTGATGGGGTCGTAAACGTCAACCACAACGGTGTCGATCTCAGGGAAGCCAATGGACTCAGTGCCCTTGTGCCAATCATTCGCGTGGACAAGTTGCGTGCCATCAATATTGATGGATCAATAACTGTCGATGACACTGGGGCCATTAGCCTCGAAGTTGATCGGATAGGACAAGAGAATCCATTGCCAGCGGGTGTCGAACTCACAACCGGTGGTGTATTCGCTGATATTGACGAAGCGTTCCAGCAGATGGCCATCGCTATGGGAATTAGCGTCTTGCTGGTCTACCTCGTAATGGCGATCGCTCAGCGTTCGTTCATCCTTCCTGTGGTCATCGTCTCTGCAATGCCACTTGCATTTATTGGTGCTTTTGTAGCTCTGTTCATCTCTCAGCTTGCATTAGGGCTCCCAGCGCTGATGGGGTTGTTGATGTTGATTGGGTTAGTGGTTACCAACGCAATCGTTCTGATCTCATTCGTTGAACAGCTACGTGCCAGAGGAATGCCGATGAGAGAAGCACTGATTGTTGGAGGGCGTACTCGACTCCGGCCAATCTTGATGACTGCGTTCACCACTTCATTCGTGATGGTTCCAATGGCGTTGAGCTTAGGTGCTGAGAGTGGCGTGATAATCGGTGAGGAACTGGCAACTGTAGTGATCGGTGGCATCTTGACGTCAACATTTCTAACACTGTTGGTAATCCCGGTTATTTACAGCTTCCTTCGCAAGAAGGGTCCCAAGCTAATTACCGAGGTCGCAGGAGAACAAACAGAGTACACAGCGCTAATTTCTGAATCTGACAATACGGTAGGAGAGACGGTTCTGTCAGAACTCAGTGCCGGGGCAGAATAGTATCTTCGTTTGTGAAAACAAGGAGATCTGTTTATGTCCTGCCCGCACTGTCTAAACTCGTCCGTATCCAAGAGAAAACATCGAACCTCGCTTGGCTATCGAACTTTCTATTGCGCGGACTGTGATAGACGATTCAACGAACGTTCAGGAACACCTTTCAACGATCTCCAGTTCCCGACAGATATCGTCTTACTCGCTGTTCTCTGGCGACTGAGATACAAGTTAGGATTTCGTGACGTTGCAGAGCTTCTTTTACAGCGAGGTTTTGAAGTCAGCTACGAAGCGATACGGATTTGGGAGTTTAGATTTGCGCCACTGGTCAGCGAGAATCTTCGGTCGAAACGCCGTGGAATTGCTGGTCCATCCTGGTATCTGGACGAGACATACATCAAGGTCGGCGGTCGGTGGCGTTATCTCTACAGAGCGATAGATCGAGAAGGAAACCTGCTCGATTCAATGTTGAGCGAGCACAGAGACAAACACGCAGCTCGACGCTTCTTACGCCGTTTAATCGACAGTGCAGGACAGAAGCCATTGCGGATGACGACTGATAAACATCCTGCCTACACGAAAGTAATTCGTTGGATCATTGGACGTAAAGTCTTACATCGCCACAATCAGTATCTAAACAATCGTATCGAGCAGAATCATCGAGGAATCAAGCAGCGTTACTATCCAATGCTCGGCTTCGCCAAGTTCGAGTCAGCCAGTCGGTTCTGCACGGCATTCGACGAGTTGCGAAATTATTTAAGAGTCCGTGCCACAGCCGGTGAGTCCGTTCCAGCGGAAGTTCGACGGAAGATCTTTACCAACAGGTGGTCGACTCTAATGACCGAGTTATCAGCTTAATTACAGGGATCGGGCATGTATTTAGGTCGACCTATTTTCGGGGTTGAGCGCTGAGTCCTGACGGATCCATCCATCCGGCGTCACACGCCGCACGAGAGGCCCCTACGGCACCATATACAATCGTGGTTCGCCAGCAACCTATTAGTTAGCCCAAGTCGTCAGCAAGAAAATGTCTATTCACAGCAAAGTCGAATCAATTCCGACAACTCCTCTTAGCAATATCGACTTTCCGCGGCTAACGATGGGCATCCATCCCTTCGATGGAGTGTCTTACCAAAGCGTTGAACGAGACGTCGAGAATCTCAAGCTTTTTGGCGGGGTAAATCACGTAGCCGACATTATTGCTCACGCCGTGCAGAACTTCGGATTTACGGTCGCACAGGTCGACCACATGAACCCTGAGTTGAACCGGTTGCACTTGCAGGCGATTTGGGAGACTGAACGACGACTACAAACCGAAATCGGTCGTCTCGCATATATCCTCATCCCGATCACACTCAACGGCGAAATCATCGCTTACTCCGAACGGGCGCACTCGACTTTGTTTGGATACGATCTCGCTGACGTCGGCGAAGAGGCATACCTCGCCCAAATTCGCCAAGACAAAATTCTCGAATACACAGTCGGCGGAACCCTCGACAATCTGGTGACTCCGAAAACGGTCGAGCCCTACAGCCAAGCCGACGCAGAGAAGTTCGAGATCGACTACGCCACGCTCGAGCAGTATTTGGGATTCTTTGCTGGATGCAAAATCTTCGTCGTCGATCCCGGAGCCGAGATTGACCTTCTCGCTGCGGTTGGACGTTTCGATCTAATTCAGGAATATCTTGATTTCTTGCGCACCCGTTTTGACACGGTAATTTCAAGCGTTCATCACGGCGGAATCACGATTCCGTTGATCGAGAAACAGGGGATAGATTTTGACGGCTACATCGTGCCTGTCAACGAACCGGGCATGTACATGTTCCCAACTCAGGATCGAGTGGTCGACGCCGTTCGAAACACCAACAAACCGGTCATCGCCATCAAGCCAATGGCCGGTGGACGTTATCTGGGCGAAAAGGCGTTCGATTATGTTTTCAACGACGTCGGTCTGGAGTCGGTCATGTTCGGAATGGGCACCATCGAGCAGGTAACAGAAACCGCAACCGCAGCACGATCCGTACTTGGATTATCGAGCTAGCGGCTAGCCGCAATAAGAATTGATTGAATCGGCTTAGAACTCAAGGGCAACCTGCGAAGTCCTTTGCTAGTCTCTTTGCCGCATCACAACTGCTTGTAGGGACGAGAAAGAATTGTCAGTTGAAGTTGACAAAGTTACTTGTCCTTTTGGGGATCGTCTCCATAGTCGTCTCCGCATGTTCGTCATCAGCCGATGGCCGACCGCTACGGTCGAACCTACCGTTACGACCGCAATAGCCGTCACGTCGGTTACACAAGATTCCACGTTTTACCTGAACAGCATTCAAAACAGTGCCGTCCAAGTGACCGCTGCATTTGCTCGCATCGGCCAGGATCTATCGAGGGTTTGGCCACCAGGGGTGCTCTGCTCGAAGCCGTGCACAATTCGGGCGTATCAGATGAGATGACCGCCAACATGCAAGCCATAATTCAACTTACGCCTCCAGATGATTACGAGCAATAACACGAGCATTTGACTAGCTCAGGAGCCAAAGTTCTTGAATACTCGACGCAGTTGTCACAGGCGCTTGAAGATCAAGATCTGGGAGGCATGGTAGTAGGTGTGGCCAACTTCGCAGTCAGTTACAAGCGGCTCGTATTAAACGCCTCACCAAAACTTTGTAGTGCACTTGGTATAGCGGGCGATCAGGAAATTCTTTGCGATGTGAACGCTGGCGAGCCGGGATCGTATGATGCCAAAGTCGAGCAACTAATCAAGGAATTCAGCATAGAAGTTCTTCCCCGTGGAGGTGCCTTTCCTCCAGCATTGACCGGCGATGAACGCTTCAAAACCATCGCTGCATTGAACAAGGGCATCGAGATCGCAGCCCAGGAAGCAGAACGAAAACTTGGTGCGCTATCGCCACCAGAACACCGTACCGATGACCACGAGATTCTACTCACCTTTGTAAAGGGCATCAGCACAACCGCTACGGCAATAACTGTCGCAGGGGCGGAGCGTGACGACACCGAGGTACTAAAACTGTTTGCGCAGTCCTAACTAATAGCGGACGCTGCAACAGCAGTTTCATGCGAATTCCGCGAGACTGCGCTTCACGATCCCTTGCAAGGCTGTACGTCCTAATTTCTCAGCCTGCCTGAAACCCTGCGACATTCGACAGTTGAACGTACAACAGTCGCCCTCCGATCAGACGTATCAAGTCATGAGATAATCTAGGAGTTGTATTGAAAGGTGATCGGTCGTAAATATGAACTTCTTCAGAACTCAACCGGCTGCGGTTATCGCAGCTGAAGACGCCCTTCCGGGTCGTGACACGCCGCTAAAGATCTCAGGCAAGCACTTCGTGAACGGCACGTCGATGTTGCCGCCGTTCCCGGCTCAAATGGAAACAATGATCATCGGCATGGGCTGTTTCTGGGGCGCTGAACGGCTGTTCTGGGAGGTGCCTGGCGTGTACACCACAGCAGCCGGTTACAGCGGTGGAACGACCCCAAACCCAACCTATGGCGAGACCTGCACTTCTCGAACGGGTCATACCGAAGCTGTGCTGATTGTGTTCGATCCAAACGAGGTCGAGTTGGAAACGCTGTTCAAGGTGTTCTGGGAGAACCACGACCCAACCCAGTACATGGGTCAGGGCAACGATCAGGGAAGCCAGTACCGCACCGCTATTTACGGAACTACCGATGCCCAAATCGAAGCAGCAAAGGCAAGCCTGTCGAACTATCAGGCGAAGCTAAGTCAAACGGGATTCGGCGAGATCACAACTGAAATCGCTGAAGCCGGCGACTTCTACTACGCCGAAGAAGAACACCAGCAGTATCTCGCCAAGAACCCCTACGGCTACTGCAATCATGGCTTCTGCCAGATAGCGTACATCTAGAGCCACTCACGCTCATCCTGAACTAAAACAGTCGGCCTGAAAAGTATCTGCAGAATTCAACGATTCTTGCAGTTATTAACAGGTCAGTTACGAAGCGCTCACTGGGAATCAACCCAAGTCGGATTGCATCCAATCGCCGATAGAGTGGTGGTATGGACACCCAACGTTACCCGTACCTTGCCCGTGAAATCGTAGTCTCTAATCGAACAAATCGAGACTACGTTCAACTGCATGTATTCCCAGCCCAAAAAGGATCTGGCGCATTTAGCTTTGGATTACAGATACGGGTAAAAGGTGTTTTTTCTTCATCTGAATATCAACTCGAGACTACGAAAAACACCGGAATCAGTATCGCAAAAGCCGGATTTTTTCTTCGAACATTCCGAAGCGGAGCTGTTTATACAGTCGATCTCGATGATGAATTCGAAGATCCGTACGATTCCGGGCTAGGCCCCGATCAAGTCGTTGAGAAGATCGGTAACGCCCTCGCCCGGCTCTACGCTTCTGAAACAATTGCCCAACTCGAAATAGCCGGCATCGCTCACGAGCTCGGAGTCGATCCTTCGCTTGTTTGGTCGGCGATTTCGAGAATGCGCAGAGCAGGAACGCTCGAAGTGACCTCGGGCGGCCGTGGGGTGATGTTGACGCCACTAGGCGCCGAAACATTCGACGCAAATTCAGCCGGGCTCGACACGGCAATACAATCCGTCACAGCGAGCATTGTCGGTCGCCTAAACTCCCTCAAATTCGGACTCGGGCGTGAACTCTCATTTTTGCAAAATGTCGCATCTCGAATAGAACTTTCTGAGATTGGAATCAATGGGTACGGCCATCAGGTCAGAACATACTTCTCCGAGATCACCGACATCATTTACGACGCCACGTGATTCAGTGATGAATCGTCTTCCGATACAACCGAGAAAAGGTTTTTCGATAGCGAAACTCTCGGGTTCACAGACCAAAACAGGTCGCATCGTCGCGCTTTCAAGATCTCTCGATAAAACGGCCTTTGCATTCAACGAATCTGTACTGAGTTCGACCACAAAACGCGCAGTTGAAATAAATTTGCTGATGATCTACGTGGTTCTTGTGCTTAGCGAACTACTCGAAACCGCCAACCTGTAGCGATCAGCACTCGGCAATCTCACTTGAATCCTTTCTTGAAAGAGAGGACCTTTGCCGTCCGAACCTCCGCAGGATTCAGAACCGCCGAAAACTAGTACAGATTCGCAATCTTCGATTCATCGATGGACCGCTGCACTTCCTCAGCGGTCTGATCGAGATTAGCGTGGTCAACCAGAATGCTGCCGTAATTTGGCACGCCATCCACCCCTTCGTGTTCCCACAATCCCGACCGGATGATGCACTTAGCACAGTGAAACAGAGCCTTTTCGACATCGATCACCGTCGCAAATGTCGGCAACTTTCCTTCGTGTGCCATCGACTCAAGCAGAGCAGGATCACGCACGATACGGGCGGTTCCGCTCACCCGAAGTGTTTCCTGATACCCCGGGGTTAGAAAAATTAGGCCGACTTTCGGATTTACGAGAATGTTCGAAAAAGTGTCGCCTCGACGATTCCCCTTGCGATCCGGGATTACCAGCGTCTTTTCATCGAGAACCCTTACGAACCCGGCAGGGTCACCTTTGGGCGAAACATCCATGTTCCCTTCGGCGTCAGCCGAGGAGATAACCAGAAACGGCGAGTGCGCTATCAACGCCGCACAATGCTCATCGATGTGATCGATCACCTTATCGGCAGCGCGCTGGGTGGGCGTCCCGAGTATCTCTCTCAGTTCACTCTCCGTTGTGATGGTGTTTTCGAATTGCTGCTGCGACATAGATCGCCCCCCTGTGAATGTGATTGCGAAACGAATGATAGCGGAGTGGGCAACACGCCTACACACCAGTGATTCCCTCGCAGCCTAGGGCAGGAGGATAGATCTACTCACCAGCCAGATCTTCCTCAACAACACCTGACGCAATCTCTGCCTCGACAATGCCTGACTTCAAGCCGCTCCCACCCCTAAACGCCGGTATCAGGAACACAGGTGCGACAACCGTAGTGACCACAGTCATAACAATCACTACGCCGAAGATGTCCTTGCCGATCACGCCTGACGTCAGGCCGATTCCTGCGATAATCAGCGCAACCTCACCACGGGGAAGCATGCCCAGCGCGATTCGAGTGGCACCAACTCTGTTGAAGCCAACGAACAACGCGGGCACTCCAGCACCAACCAGCTTGCTGATCACTGCGAACAACGTAAGCACAACTGCGAAGACAATTGCAGAAGCAAGCGAAGTATCGCCCGCGCCAAAAGCAGTGAAATCAACCTGCATGCCGATTACCACGAAGAAGATCGGAACAAGGAAATTGTTCACCGATCGCATCGAATCTTCGACCTGATGCTTCAGCTCGGTACTCGAAAGCGCCAGACCCATGGTGTAAGCACCGATGATCATGGCGAGTCCGAAGTAAATCTCAGCCACAGCCGATGCGATAAACGCCAACGCCAACGCCAGCACAAGTGCCCCGCCGGCGCTCTTGAACCAGAGCACGCCCCGGGAAATGTACTTTGAAACGAGCGACCCGACAACCAGAAGCCCGAGCCAGAACCCGACTGCCTTCAAGAAAATTAGAGCGATAGACCCGGCTGTAACTTCGCCCTCTTCTGAGATGCCAACCACGATTGCCAGGATGATGATCCCAAGCACATCGTCGACAACCGCCCCGGCAAGCACCGTCACGCCCTCAGGCGAATCAAGCCTCCGGATATCGGCAAGCACCCGAGCCGTGATTCCTACCGACGTAGCAGTCATGACCGCACCGACGAACAGGGCCGGGATCATTTCATCAATCGAATCCATGCTGGCGAATCCCAACAGCACGGTCGCTCCGAATCCCATAACAAACGGCAGAATCACTCCGCCAGCCGCCACGGCCGTCGCAGGCCGCACGTATTTCATGAACTGTTCACGGTCGGTTTCGAGCCCGGCCTCGAACAGCAGCACAACAGCAGCCAACTGCGCAATGAAGAACAGCTGGGGCTCTACGGGCAATCCACCGCCATCCTGTGGCAGTTCAAAGATCGCTCCGCCACCGAACCAGTGGATTCCGCCAAGTAGAAATGGTGAGATGAGAATTCCGACCCCAAGCTCACCAAGAACCGGCGGGACTTTCAGATAGCGTTCAGAAACTTCTCCACCGATTTTTGCGGCTACGAGGATGACCGACAGCAGGAGGATCAGTTCGGCTACTACTGCCAGCGGACTATCGTGCAATTTGGATTCTCTTGAGCAAATGACTCATTTACTGATTTGGCGGGCGGGTTAAGCCCATTTTTGGAATTCGTAATGTAATCGACTATAGCAATCACAAGTTTAGTTATGCCCCACAAATGAATGGCCGTGGGTATCGCCGGTCCTAAATCCCTGCCAGCACTTTCTCGGGTCGCCAGCCAAGTTTTTCAGGTTCAAATATCAATATCGCCAGCAGATCGCCTTCAGGGGTGTAAGCCCGAACCCGATCGCCCGATTCATAATCGCCGGGATTACCAACATCATCGACTGACAACTGCCGACCGTGCTTCACCATTTCAACAAACATCGGGTTGAGCGTCGTCTCACATAAATGCTGCAACGTGGTGTCGATCGGCATCACAACCGTGCGCCAGTCACCGTTTTCGGCAGCTTCACTCACCTGCTCGATCGTTACGGTATCTTCCAGCTTGAACACGCCAGCGTGAGTACGCACCAGACCCGATAGATGCGCATGTGTGCCAAGTTTTTCGCCTATGTCGTGGACAAGTGTTCGGGCGTAAAAGCCGTGACCGCATTCAACTTGAAGAATTACTTCGGGTGCGTTGAATTCAACCAGTTCAAGGCTCATAACTTCGACAGGACGCGCCGGCCGTTCCACCTCGATGCCTTTGCGGGCGAGTTTGTAGAGTCGTTGGCCATTGTGATGAAGCGCCGAGAACATTGGCGGAACCTGATCGAACTTGCCCCTGAACGCTTCAAGCGATTCGACGACATCTTCACGCGTTACACCCAACCAGTCGGCCTCAGCGGTCTTCTCGCCGGTCGAATCATAGGTGTTGGTTGAAGAGCCAAGCTCCATCGTGACGCGGTATGACTTCGTGCCAAGCAAAACCGTATCGGCGAATCGAGTGGCGGCGCCAACGCAGATCGGCAGCACACCTGTCGCAAGAGGGTCGAGCGTTCCCCCGTGGCCGATCTTCTTCGACCGCGTAATGCCCTTCAGCTTGCGAACGACATCGGTCGAAGTCCAGTCCTGGGGTTTATTGATATTGAGATACCCGCCAGCACCAAACCCAACCCGAACCTTCCCCCCAGAAACACCCGACTCGCCGGTCAACTGCCGTCCCTATCGGCGTAACGCCTGCTGTCCTCGCTTATCACCTTGTCGATCAGCGATTCCATATCGGCGCCGGTCTGCATCGTGTCGTCGGCATAGAACGAAAGTCTCGGCATCTTGCGAATGACAATTCGCTGCGAAATTTCCATGCGAAGGCGAGTTGCTGCTGAACGCAGGGCCTCGAAAGTGTCTTCGCGCTCCTGATCGGTACCCAGAACACTGATGTGCACTTTGGCCATCGATAGGTCGCGGTTCACATCGACGCCCGTGACCGATGTCATGGGCGACAGCCGCGGATCGCTCAACTCTTCAATGAGTGATCCAAGTTCACGCATAATCGTGTGATTAACGCGTCCACCACGTCGTTCATCCAATGCTTACGTAACTCCTGTCCCCTTTAGCGGCCCAACAAATGGCACCCCGTCTATTCAGCGACTCTTCAGAAACCGCGCGCTTATCGCCGGGTTACCTGAATCTCGTAGCCCTCTAGAGTGTCGCCTTCTTCATATTCGTGGAAGCCATCGATCTTCACACCACCCTCGAAGTTGTTCGCCAGTTCACGAACAGACTCTTTGAGGTGACGCATTGAAGTAATAGCACCATCGAAGATTTCTTCTCCACGGCGGATAACACGCATACGACCGGATCGCTTGAGCATGCCATCGGTTACACGGATACCAGCAATCTGTTCCCGCTTGCCGTGGGTGAACACTTCGAGGATGTTTGCGTGACCCGTAACGATAACCTTGCGTTCCGGTTCGAGCAGTCCTCGAGCAGCGTCTTCCACTTCATCGATCAGGTTGTAGATGATGTCGTACGTTCGAATCGCAATGCCTTCGGCGTCGGCCTGCTTTCGAGCACCGGGTTCAACGGTTGTCTCGAAACCCATCACCATCGCGTCAGACGCCGAAGCGAGAAGAATGTCGGATTCGTTGATAGCACCAGAAGCGGCACTCAACACACGAACCTGAACTTCGTCGTTGGAAATCTGCTCAACTGCACGCTGTACAGCGTCGATAGAACCATGACTTCCGGTCTTGATAACAATTAGAAGTTCCTTGGCACCCGACTGCTGAACACGTCGCATAACTTCAGCCATCGTGGTTGCAGCACGCGTATCTTTGCGCTTCGCTGCAAGCCGTTCGCGAGTAGTTACAAGATCACGACCTGCGCGGTCATTCTTCACCACGTCGAACTGGTCTCCAGAAGCAGGAATACCGTTTAGACCAAGCACTTCGATAGGCGTGGACGGCCCGGCTTCGGTAACGATTTCACCAAACCCATCGACCATCGACTTGACTCGACCTCTGAACATGCCAGCAACAACATTGTCACCGGTCTTAACTGTGCCAGAACGAACCAGTACAGATGCCACGGCACCCCGTGATCGATCCATGTGCGATTCGATAACCACACCAATACCGGGACGATCGGGGTTCGCCTTCAGTTCCTGAATTTCAGCAACGAGAAGAAGTGACTCAAGCAGATCGTCAATGCCATCGCCCTTCAAGGCGGAGACAGGGACTGCTACGGTGTCGCCACCGTAGGATTCAACAATAATTTCGTGCTCAGCCAGCTGGGCGTTAACACGATCTAGATCGGCACCGGGGGCGTCCATCTTGTTAATGGCGATGATCATCGGAACGTCGGCTGCTTTTGCGTGATCGATAGCCTCAAGTGTTTGCGGCATGATTCCATCGTCAGCAGCAACCACAAGCACTGCGATATCGGTTGCCTGCGCACCACTGGCTCGCATCTGGGTAAATGCTGCGTGGCCAGGGGTGTCGATAAATGTCAGGCTCTGGTCATCTTTGACGACCTGGTAAGCACCGATGCTCTGGGTAATACCACCGGCTTCGGTATCGACTACTTTTTCGCCACGAATTGAGTCGAGTAATGTCGTCTTGCCGTGGTCAACGTGGCCTAGCACGGTGATAACTGGAGGACGAGTAACAGAGTTCTCGTCTGTCAGGTTCTCGTCGACTCCAACTTTTACGGCAGCACTGCTCTCTTCATGATCTTTTGGCTTGAGCACGCCAATTTCGAACGATGCAGCAACTTTAGCCGCTACATCAAATTCAACGGTTTCGTTCACGGTTGCCATAACGCCAAGGCGCATTAAGGCCTTGATCGTGTCGACGTTCGTCATTTCAAGGATTTCAGCTAACTCGCCAACAGTTGTCTGCGAAGGGAGTTCGACTGGAGATCGCGGAGTCGTATCTTCAACTACGACACGCGCAGCAGCGGGACCGCCTGGACCATCAGATCCGCGACCACGTTTTCTTCCTCGTCCTCTAAAATTTCCTTGTCCGCGACGTTGTGCCATGTACTAGCTAGTTCCCTTGCTGGTTCAACCGCTCAGTCGTGTGAAGCTTTATTGCTTCAGCGAGCAGATTCACCGTCGAATCATCAATTTCCGTTTTCAGTGCGTGTCTAAGTCTACCTCTATCGATGCTCGCACTTCGGCGATTAGCACCCCAGTGATCGGCATCTGCACACACATACGCTCCTCGACCGTTCATTCTCCCGGTCCTATCAAATACAACCTGACCCTCAGGAATCTTGACCATCCTGAGGAGTTTTCCGCGTTGACGCCGCTCTCGACAAACCACACAGGTTCGGGTTTGGATGCGCCCTTCTTGCTGGCTCACCTTAACCTCCCCTGTGGGGTCATGAGTTCGAGAATTAACTAACGTCGACGACGGTTGCGAGCACTGCTGCCGCCTCTTCGGCCGCCACGGCGACCAACGTCAGTCTCTCGGAATCCTGCGATGTCTTCGGCGAATCGAATTCCACCGGTGGCACTGCTTGGTTCCTTCTTGGAACCCGAATCGACAACCCACAGGTCGTCGGATGAAACATCGAGTGTCTCTACGACTTCTGCCTTCTTGCGTTCTTCTTCCTCACGTTCGAGAGCAGCGAGTTCTGCTTCAAGAGCTACAAGTTCGGCATCCACGTCGGTGCTGGAATCTTCTTCCTCCGCAACCGGCTCCGATTCAGTAGCAGCAACTTCAACTTCCGCTGCAGGTGCGTCTGCAACTTCAGTCGCTTCAGTTTCTGCGGTTTCGGCCTCAGCCGTTTCTACAGTTGCGGCGTCTGGGGCGTCAGCTTCGGGAGCTGCTGTTACCTCGGCAACAACAGCCTCGGCTGCAGCGACAACTTCAGGTTCGGGAGTCACTTCCTCAACAACCTGAGTCGTACCTTGAATATCAATTCGCCAGTTAGTCAGTTTTGCAGCAAGACGTGCGTTCTGGCCTTCACGACCAATTGCCAAAGAAAGCTGACGGTCGGGAACGAGAACGATTGCCGATTCCTCTTCCTCGTTGAGGTCGACACGGTCGGCCACAGCAGGGCTGAGGGAATTTGAAATGAACTTGACCGGGTCTTCATCCCATTCGATAACGTCGATCTTCTCGCCCAAAAGCTCGTTCACTACGTTCTGAATCCGAATTCCACGCAGACCAACGCAGGCACCGACAGCGTCGACACCTTCCTGATTCGAATGAACGGCGACTTTGGATCGAGCACCGGGCTCTCGTGCGATTGCCTTGATTTCGATCACGCCACTAAAGATTTCCGGAACTTCCACTTCGAATAGTCGACGAAGAAGATCGGGGTGAGTTCGTGAAACGACAATCTCGGGTCCGCGAATAGTTCGCCCAACCTGAACAACGAAGAACTTGAGCTGCTGTCCGGGCCTGTAGCGTTCGAATGGCGATTGTTCTGCCGGCGGCATTACCGCTTCGGCCTTGCCCAGATCCACAGTTACCCAGCGAGATTCAACTCGCTGAATTGTGGCGGTAAGAACTTCGCCCTCTTTGTCGATAAATTCTTCAAATACGATGTCGCGCTCGGCCTCGCGGAGTCGTTGCATAACGACCTGCTTGGCGGTTTGAGCAGCGATTCGACCGGGGTTGTATTCGAGCTGGCCCGTTTCAATGATGTCTCCAACAACTGCGCCTTCTTGCAGTTCTTGGGCGTCGTCGGCCGTCAGTTCCATCAGAGGGTCTTCAACCTCTTCAACAACGTGGCGCACCGTGCGAACAATTACATCGCCATCACTTGGGTCCATCTCTACAATCACATCCTGCCCTTCAGCAGCAGGATCGCGCTTGTACGCAGCCGCGAGCGCAGCTTCCACAGCCTTCACAACGATAGGCTGAGGTAGGTTTCGCTCTGCAGCGAGTTGGGTAACTGCTAATAGCAGGTCACTCTTCAACCCATTCCTCCGGTTCACATTACTATCAGACACAAAAAAAGCGGGCAGCGCCCACTTACTTCATGTCAAGCTCTTGAAATATCTGAGCTGTACTTGGTTAACCTTACCATGGATATGTATCTTTTACTCACAGATTCCAGTACGGATGTACATGAAAACCGATCCCCAAAACAAACCACTGGCCGTTCTCGTAGATTTCGATGAGACGATTACGAAGCAGGATATTGGCGATCAGGTCGTTACCCGGTTTGCCGAACCGGGCTGGAACGTAGAGCTGGACAGGTTTCGTATGGGCGAGATAAACGTAAAAGAATTCGGTGATCTCATAACGAATTGCCTACGCGAAAATCGCGAAGTGGCTTCGGTCAAGCACGCGCCAGAAGTTGCAGAGATTCGACCAGGCTTTGAAACATTTCTCAAGTACTGCAAGCTTCACGAAATACACGTGGAAGTGGTTTCAAGCGGAATGAGCTTTTATGTCGACGAATTCTCGACAAGTTCGGGATGGGTGATATTCCTCGGTCACGCCCGATTGTCGACTACGACGAGAACGGCCACGGAATCACTCTCATGCCTGCAGGAGTTCGCGACTGTGGGACAACCGTGATGTGCAAGTGCGATCGAGTCTGGAATTGGCGACGTAAAGGCTATCGCGTAATGTTCGTAGGCGACGGCGTTTCTGATGAGTGTGCCGTAACTCAGGCCGACATCGTGATGGCAACCAGTCGACTACGCCAGGTATGCGAATCAAAGGGCATCAAACACACGTCATTCGACACGTTTCACGAAGTGCTGGACACCGTTGTCGAATCGATCACGATCTAATTCCGCCGACGCTACTCGCGCCCAACTCGTCTTAATTCGGGCGACTTCGCGTATGCGAACGCATATAAGGTCACCACTAACGTGGCCGACACGAGAAACGTAATCTGCGGGTATATTTGGAAACTTTCACCATGCTACGGATTTCTTCTTTCCGGATGGTTCATGGTGAAGTACCGGTGTTGGACGTACCCGTTCGTACTGGCATATTCTGTGATTTTCTACATCGAATAGCAGGAATTCACTGAAATCATACTCCAGCCCATCGAATGACGAATACTTACGGCCATTTTTAGTGCGATTTATGATCGACCGTTCGATCATCAGGCGAAAAAAACGGGTGCGACCCGAAAGCCACACCCGTTTTTTAGTTTCATTCTGTAATTTGGTGAAACTACAAACAAACGCTTACCAGCGTTCGCGTCGTCCGCCTCCATCGCCACCACCGCCGCGGTAACCACCGCCGCCACCGCCGCCACCGCTGCGAGGAGCCTGCTCCTTAGCTTCGTTTACAACGACAGGCCGACCATCGAGTTCAGATCCGTTCATCTCTGAAATAGCCTCGGCAACCGAACTTTCGTCAACGAATGTAACGAATCCAAAACCGCGTGATCGTCCGGTTTCACGATCGCTGATAACGATCGCTTCCTCAATCTCGCCGAATCGTGAAAATGCCGCCTGAAGACCAGACGAATCTGTAGCCCAAGCCAGGCTACCAACAAATAACTTCTTACCCATAATTCAAGCCTCGTTAGTGGGAATCCCATCGAATGTTCACAGTTGAACATGTCTTATCACCGTTACGTACGGTTATCGTCCCACAACCTTACTATTGAGTCCGATCTAAAGTAGCGGAATATCGAACCAGATAACTGATAAATATTTGCTACTACAATCAGACAACCCACCTACTGTACCTGCCAAGTGTTAACTTTGGGCGCGCCGAAACGACGAGCCTGACAAGACAACAGGACTGATCCACTCATTATTCAGTCGATTCGTCGAACAGCTTCTGCACCGCATCGATCATGTCGGCTTCGGCTACGATCTGCGAGTCTTTGCTCGAACGCGCCTTCACTTCAATGCCGCCGTTATCAAGACTTCGTGAGCTAATTACCACTCTCGCAGGAACGCCAAGAAGGTCGGCATCTTTGAATTTCACGCCCGGGGCGATGTCCCGGTCGTCGAACAAAACGTCATATCCAGCGTCCAGTAGCGATTCGTAGAGCTGCTCGGCTTTGCCGGCGATATCGGCATCATTGAGATTCAGACCGGCGAGATACACGTCGTAAGGCGCAATCGCCCGTGGCAGTACCATGCCAAAGTCGTCGTGGTTAGATTCCACTGCGGCAGCAAGCAAACGCCCCACACCAATGCCGTAGCAGCCCATCAGGATTTCGTTTTGATCGCCGTCTTCAGTGGTGAATTCAGCACCCATCTTGGATGAGTAGACGTTGCCAAGCTTGAATACGTGGCCGACCTCGATGCCGCGCTTTGCAATCAGCTTGCCTTTACCATCGGGCGACAGGTAGCCCTTCTTCGCTTCTGCGATATCGCCGAGAATGTCGGCCTTGAAATCACGCTCGAAGTTGACGTTGCGAAGGTGAAAGCCTTCCTTGTTGGCACCAGCGAGATAGTTCGAACCCATCGTAATCGAGTCATCGACCACACTTCGCATTCCCTTAAGACCAACAGCCGAAGCCGATCCAGCAACCAGCCCTGCAGCCTTCACTTCTTCGGGTGTTGCAAGCCGAGGTTCCGATCCGCCAAGCAGGTTCCGCAGCTTGGTTTCATTAACGTCGTAATCACCTCGAATGGTCACAACAACAACCTCGCCATCTACACTGTAGAAAACGGCCTTGGCGGTTTTCGACTTCGATACACCTTCGGCTTTTGCCAGCTCATCGATCGTCTTAATGCCCGGAGTAGCAAATTCTTCTACTTCGCCCAAATCCCCAATTGGGGAGGCTTTCTTGATGAACTCTGCCTTCTCGACGTTTGCGGCATAATCACTTTCGGTCGACATCAGAATCGTGTCTTCACCGCTCTCAGTAAGCAGCACGAATTCGTTCGAATCCTTGCCGCCAATGCCACCTGAATCGGCATCGACCATGATGACGTCGAGTCCGCAGCGCTTGAAAATGCGCTTGTATGCGCCAACCATCGCCTGGAAGCTGCGGTCCATGCCTTCTTCATCGGCGTCGAACGAATAGGCGTCTTTCATCTCGAACTCACGCACTCGCAGCAGGCCGCCACGGGGACGCGTTTCGTCACGGAACTTGGTCTGGATCTGGTAAATCGTGAACGGCAGATCTCGATAGCTGGTCACACTACCCCTGGCCATTGCGGTTGCCGTTTCTTCGTGGGTTGGAGCAATGATCATCTCGCGCTCACGGCGATCTTCGAATCGAGCCAGCGGCGGCACGAACGTATCGGCCCTGCCCGATTCCTCCCACAAGCTACGAGGCTGCACCACGGGCATATTGATTTCCTGCCCGCCCGCACGATCCATCTCTTCTCGGATGATGTTGCGGATTTTCGTGATCGAGCGGTTGCCCAGCGGCTGGAGACTAAATATTCCGGTTGCGATCTGCTGAATAAATCCAGCTCGTGTCAGCAGCTTGTGGCTAACATTTTCTGCGTCTGCAGGAGCCTGCCGAAGTGTCTTGCCGAATAGTTGGGAGCTTCTCATTGGGTTGGCATCGTTCTACGTAGTTGGAATTCAGAAGAACCCAGACTACATTGCGAACGTCATCATGTAACGCATCGCCAATTCCACTTAATAGTTATTCCCGACGGTCAATACGGCCCGGTCACACCGACGCCAAAAAGGACTTGATTCTGGGAATGACTACCCCGACCTGCATAAAAGCCCCTCCGTGATCTACTTTGTCGATTGCAACAAACTCTGCGTTCGGCATCTTTTCTGCTGTATCAACAACATTTTCGTATCTCGAATCGGCAGTTCCTGCGAACATAAGAGTTGGTTTGTCGAACTTCATCAAGGTTGATTTGTACAGTTCCTCTTGATCCAGGATTGATCGATCCAACGAGGCATGGAGTGCATCCAAGTCGTTCGCCAGAAATTCGCTCCGCAACGGCTCTGGCACCTCACCAAGAACCAATTCCTTTGTCGCCAGTACTTCTTCGATTGTGTCGCCACTCTGAAAAATCTCTTGCGACGTTTCGTACATCGGCAACGACGATGGTCCTGCGCCACCTGCAATAAGTGACAGCAATCTGTGCAGTGCGTGTGTGACAACGTCAAACCCGATACGCCCTCCCATCGAATACCCCATGTAGTGCGTTGCTTCTATGCCCAGATGATCCAGAATCGCCTCAATGTCCTTGGATTTTGGTTCCGGCAGATAGTCAGCCGGGTCGTGAGGCTTATCGCTTTGCCCATGACCGCGAGCATCGACCAGTATCAGCTTGTAGTCCGCTTTAAGAGCTTCGACCACCCCGAGCAGTCTCACATCCCCAGATTCGCGCCTGTTCCGTGCATCAACAGAAGCGGCGGGCCATCGCCTTCCAGTTCAAACCAGATCTGCACTCCGTCATTTTCTGCGTATGCATTGTGGTTTCCTTGTGCCCAGATCCATCGATTAGGTCGACATCTTGCCACAGGTTTGCCCAGATTCACAGCAACCTCTCAGTTACCTGTAACCGTTTTGTAATGTTGCGCATCTAATAATTAAGTTGCACACAACAAACATCGCCTTTATTTACTTGCAAGGCGATTACGGAGGACAGATATATGACAATCAAAAAGATCATCGCAGGTGCGGTAGCTGCCTCTGCTGTTGCAGCGATTTTGATCAAAGCACGAAAGTCCCCCTAACTAATCAAGCTGGCGGCAAACTCCTCCGAAGCATGGCCCGGATCCCAACACCCGGGCTTTTGCTTTTAAGGCAGCATTGCTGTGTTTCTTTTTTTAAAGAGACCTGACGCCCGCCGTTTCCCGAGCGGAGTCATCGAAGCCGAGAGATCTGGTGCGGGGTCGCGCAAACGGCAGCAACACCTCAACCTCGCATGGCGCGCCGCTCTTCCTCAAACTTCATGCCACACCCTATTGCTTTTTAGGACAAATGTTCTACCATAGGCGGCCCAGATGATTTTGGACTTTTTCTAAAACGGCTAAACAGCCCGAGAAGCCAGATCGGCTGGAATAATAGACGGCTCCGTGCAGTCTCGCCTACAGCGGCCTTTTCTGAATTGGCGCTGATTGATTTTTACCGCTTGATTTCAGGCTCCACCCTTAATCACGTAACGCGCCATCAGTACTTCTGTCATTGCAAGAAGTAAGCGACAAACATGCACAGAAGCAACACCATCTCGACTCAGCCATCTGTTACCAACCTCTCAGAAAAAATGCCCTCGGCACCCGCTAAAGCGATCGCTTGCCTGCGCATACCCAACTTCCAGTGGCAGGTAGAAGTTGCACGTAAGCCTGAACTGCACGATCGTTCAGCCATAGTCGCTGGCAAAGCCCTCGATCTTTCCGAAGAACTGACAAATCTGGCCGCCGGATCGAACCAAAGATCAGGATCAAGCTCACGCCCAGGTTCAAGCTCCGACTCCCTCTCAGCACGCGTCGTGCTCGCCGCATCGCCCGATCTAACCGATGTGATGCCGGGAATGTCCCTCATGGAAGCGACCTCACGTCATAAAGGCGCACTGCTAATCGAGGCCGACACCCCGCTTTACGCACTCGTGTTCGACGAAATAATCGAGAACCTCGAACGCCTCGTGCCCGATATCGAAGCTGCAGCTCCCGGCCTCGCCTACGTGGGCATCTGGGGACTCGAAGGGCTCTACGGCGATGACGCTCATGTGGTGCGATTACTGGCGAGTGCGGTCGACAGCTTCGACCTGCGCATTGGCGTTGGCGATAACAAGTGGCTGGCTTACGCGGCATCGCTTCTGAGTCTCACTAACAGCGGACGAAAAGTAACCGGTGAACCAGCACGATTCCTCGATCGCTTCCCGGTCGATTCACTCCCCGTTCCCTATTCGTTAGTAAAGAGACTGCACGCCTTTGGGCTGACGACAATGGGCCATATCGCCGATATTACGCGGGGCCCGATGGAGGCTCAGTTCGGTCAGGCAGGCGGTACGGCGTGGGATTTGGCAAACGGCATCGACGACCGCCCACTAATCCCGAAACGAAGCGTGCTGGGCGTATCGGAGCATCTCGACTTCCCCGATCCCACAGCGAGCATGGCGACCATCGTCCCGGCTATCGAAAGTCTGCTTGGCCGCGCATACGGCAGGTCGCAGCTTTCACGGCGTTTTGCTCGTCAGGCCAATATCCAGTCACAGGTTTTCCAGCACGCTCCGTGGACCATGCGAGTAGCGTTCAAGGATCCTGTAGGCAATAAAAACCAGGCGCTATTTGCCATCAAGTCGAAGCTCGACATGGCCGTGATCCCGGGGCCACTGGAAGACATGCGCCTAACGCTGTCGGGCATCACTGGCGAAGCGGGTCGGAAGGAGTCGATGTGGAAAGACGTGAAGCGAGATAACGATCTGCAGGAGACGATCAGTCAGCTTCGCACCCGCCTGAGAATCGCCCCGCCCATCTACCAGGTGAGGGAACTCGAGCCATGGTCAAGAATTCCCGAACGACGATATGCATTAGTTCAGATAAGTGCCGGCTCGAACGATCCTCCCCCGGATCGGGGGAGTTAGAGGGGGAGATTGCAGCTCGCGACCAAGCACGAATGTGCGCCCGGAGCCAAACGAAAAGCTCGCGACCAAGTCGTCCGACGACGCCCGGAGCTAACGCCATGACAAATTCAAACACAATCAAATCTGGCGGAATAAAGCCGCTAAACGCGCCCCGCGTCGTTCACGTTCGTACCAACTCAACAGGAAGTCCCACATCGATTCAGGTGCCACCAACAATCAACTCGCCAAAAGGCCGACGCCGGCAGCGCAGACAAAACACCAGCGTACCCAGAAGCACAACCCGCCCAAATCAACCAACAGCCCACAACCTCTCAGAAAAAGTGCAAATGGCACCACCATCTCTGGTATCCGATGGCAAGTGGATGCGGGTCGTCGAAATTGAAAACTTGTGGAAAGTGAACGACGAATGGTGGCGCGGACCGGAAGAGGAGATAGCACGGCTTTACTACGTGGTCCGACTCACAAACGGCCAGCAGCTAACCGTTTATCTCGATCTCATCACCAACAACTGGTACCGACAGGCGGGTTAGCTAACGCCGCAATTTTGCCAGTTGATGCCCGGCGGAAGTCACATCTTGATTGAGTTCAATCACTGCCTTCATCGGCCGCTTACCAATTCGCCTGCCCAACGACCATTCAACAGCCACTGAAATAAGCGAAGGAGCCTCATCGATCCTCACAACGTCGGTAATCAAATTATTGAATGACCCCGAATCCTCGATCAGCAAATCAATGCTTTCCTGAATGTGCGCCGATGAAACCCCACGTTGCCCCGTCAGCCCAACAATCTTTCCGCCATCGGTTTCAAACTTTTCAACATAGCCATCAGCGGGAAGGCCGCAGTAGTTCCGGTGCCGCAAATCGCTAACGTTCAAATCACCCGTAGAAAGAGAGATTACCGATGAAACTGAATCCGATACAAAGCTGATAAGCCCACCTGGCCTAAGATAGGCCAGCGCATCCTGCACCACCTGTTCAACGGCCTCGCCGGGTGTGCAAATAACCGCAACGTCGGCAATTTCACCTCCCAATCTACCAATAACCTTTGCAGCCGCATTTCCGTGCCCGGAAATCACATCTGACTGATCGAAAAAACCATGAACCATCACCAACAACCACAGCATTACGCTTGCTGGATCTTTCAGCAACGATTTCACTCAAATATATTGCCGTCGCAACAGGTTCTATCAACACCCCAAGCGGACTCAGCAATTCGATAGGTATCCGGTGAATGAGCCAACCGGTCGATTCAACATTTTCGATAAGGATTTACTCTTGAAAAATGCCGTTAAAACTGCGCCCCAAAACATCGTCGCGACTAAACGGGCTAACAGGATTGAACACGACGGCATCGCCAGGAGACCAACTTTGAACCATGTCACCGACTTCAGTAATCACCCCCACACCCTCGTGACCCAAAACACTCGCAGCGTTTTTTTCCTCTCGTGCTCTGCGATATGCCTGAATATCAGTACCACAAAGCCCCACAAATAGAGGAGAAACCATCACACCCAAAGAACCACAGACCGGTGTCCTCGCTATCGAAAGATCGGCTCCTGAATATCGTTTTTTTTGTCAGTGCCTGATGATTATTCATATCGCTGAGATACGGCTAATGCCTGAGTGCAAGGTTGAGGAAGGTGTACTTCGCAGGCATGAAAATCAAGTTCTTCGGCACAACGGGATGATCGACTTACTGCTGCCAATTTCATCTAATAATCAGACTAATCAGCCGACATCCACTAGTTTCATTACCTGTTTGCATTTTACCTTACGAGCTTCAAGCTACGAATACAAAACATTCAGATTTCAGGATGTTTTAATCTTTATTCAGTCGGTAAATAACGTATTCCGAACGAATTTGTCAATAAACATACGTTATAGATAGTTTTTAATCGCTATTTAACCGATTCCATACACGCATATTTAATGCTCGCTAGTGTGACATCGCCATTGGGAGTTCATGGCTGTTTACTACATCCTGATCAGTCTTACGCGCGCGGCGAACGCGTGCGAGAGAAAACCAGAAGAACTAAACCGATAGATATCGCCCCACATTCAAATGGACCATTTTTCAGAAATAGAGAAGGCCCTACCTGCCAGCGAGGTAACCGGGTCGCCCGGCCAACTCGCTGGTTTTTCCGCGAGATCGAAATCCCCCGACGAAATCGCTAAAGACGTTTCGCCAGATACAGGCGAAACAGGCGATACCACTGACCCGCGCTATGAAACAAAATCTCGCCGGCGCCGGCGTGCCGGGCTTTCTGCGAGATCGGAAGCTACTGGTGAAGTCGAACAGGCCGTTCCGCTGGATAGAGAAGAAGCGATCGACCCGCAAGACAATCCAGCCTACGCAGGTTGGATTAGCGGAGGACGTGGAATAAAAGAAGCGATCAACGAAGAGCAGGCAGAGTATCTGAAAACGCAACAAGCCAAAACCAACCAGTGCCTCAACCCACCCAACTCAGCCAACACCATCCCTGTCGCAGAAAACGCCACAAGTGGCTATGCGGAGTTGCATGCCCATAGCAACTACTCGTTTCAGGAAGGAGCCTCTGAAGCCTGGGACCTCCTGCTCACCGCCAAACAGCTCGGACTCACCGCACTCGCCATCACTGACCACGACAACGTCAGCGGCGTCATGGAATTCGCTCAGACAGCCAAAGAACTGGGCATCAAACCCATCATCGGAATAGAACTAACCCTCACCCACGGACTCAACGAACCGCCCGATACCGAGTACGAACCAAACGAACGTCCCCACATAACTCTTCTCGCCGAAACCGCCGCCGGGTACCGAAACATCTCGCTGCTCACCACAAGCGCACACATCGACGCCGAAGAGCGCAACGACCCGCATCTCGACCCCGCCCTACTCGCCGATCATGCCGAGGGGGTCATCTGCCTATCCGGCTGCCGACGAGGCGAAATATCGAAGCTTGTAACCGCGGGCGAAATCGATTCCGCTCAAAACACCACCAGAAAATATGCCAAAACGTTCGGCAAGGAAAATTTCTTCCTTGAACTGCAGCAAAACCTCGTCATGGGCGATGTCCAGCGAAACCGCCACATGGCCGCAATCGCCAGAGAATTTGAAGTAGGAATCGTCGCCACAAACAACGCCCACTATCACGTTCGAGATCGCCATCGACTCAACGACGCACTGGTCTCTATCAAGCACAACAAGTCGCTCGAAGCCAGCCACCGGGAACACCGACCCAACGACCAGTTTTTCCTGAAATCACCCGAGGAAATGAGTGCGCTTTTCAGCGAGCATCCGGAAGCGATCAAGAACACCGTGAGAATCGCAGAGCGGTGCGAGTTCGATATCACTTCCGATGCCATTTACGATTTCCCCTCTTACGATTTCCTGCCACCCGGGCACACTGAAACGACCTACTTAAGGAAGATCTGCGAGGCAGCAGCGGTACGCCGATATGGCAGTCTCACCCCCGAGGTCACAGCACGACTCGACAAAGAGTTCGAACTGCTGGAAAAGCACGGACTCGTCGGGTTCCTGCTGCAGTACTATGACATCATCAGGATCGCCCGTGAGGTGCAAGAAGACCTTGGACTTGTCGAGCCGGGACTGCCTCTCGAAGAGAACCCGCCGGGTCGGGGGCGTGGCTCCTCGGTATCGTTGTTGATCGGTTATCTGACCGGACTTTCGCACATCGATCCGCTCAAGTTCGGACTCCGTCTTGATCGCTTCCTTCCAGAAACGACCGGCGGCGAAAAGCTATCTCCACCCGACATCGATCTCGACTTCCCACGTGAGATTCGTGCCGAGTTAATCCTGCGAATTCACGAACGCTGGGGCTACGAGCGCGCTGTGCTAACTGGGATGATTTCTACTTATCGAATCCGTGGCGCAGTGCGCGATCTTGGCAAGGCGTTGGGGATTGCGGAAGACGATCTGGGTCGACTCAACAAACGGCTCTACGGGCACAGCTCGATCCCCGGGCTGGCGAAGGAAATGGCCGAACTCCCCGAGTTTCGAGATCGGGTCGACGCACCCGTGTGGCAGATGCTCATCGAGCTTGCCCAGCAGCTAAACCACTTCCCAAAGTATCTGGCCCAGCACCCCGGCGGAATGATCCTCTCGGCACGCCCACTCTCCGAAACCGTGCCGCTTCAGCGCAGTGCCATTGACGGTCGGTACATCTGCCAGTGGGACAAAAACGCATCTGAAGACGCCGGTTTTGTGAAGATCGACTTTCTGGCACTCGGGGCGTTGTCGCAGCTTTCCGAAGCACTCGAACTCATTCGCAAGCAAACCGAAGAACGGGTCGATGTTTCTCGAATAGATTTTGAAGATCCTGCCGTCTACACCGACATCCACAACGCCGACACCATCGGGGTTTTCCAGATCGAATCGGCTGCTCAAATGCAAACCGTCACACGCCTGCGCCCACGCAATCTCACCGAAATGGCGTGGGAAGTGGGAGCGGTTAGGCCGGGCGTTGGAGTAAACGATGGAGTGACGCTATTAATCAGACGTCACATGGGCAAAGACCCTGATTGGAAGTTCGATCATCCGCTGGAAAAACCGGCGCTGGAACGAACCTACGGCGTACCTCTTTACCAGGACCAGCTTGGCGAGTTGGCGATGCACGTCGGCGGCATGAGTGCTGTTGAAGGCGACCAGATGCGCAGGGCGTTCACCCGCAGGAACAACGAACGCCACATCGCTCACTGGAAGGAAAAATTCATCACCGGAGCACTCGAAAACGGTGTCCCACCCGACGCTGCTGAACGCATTTTCGGCAAGTTCCATGGTCTGTACCAATTTCCAGAAGCCCACGCCTTTGCATTTGGCGTAACGGCGTATCAAATGTCGTGGCTGAAGCACTACTGGCCTCTGGAATTTTTCGTCGGACTTTTCAACAACCAGCCGATGGGCTTCTACAATCTCGAAACCCTGAAAGAAGACGCCGTGCGACACGGGGTGAAAATACTGGGTCCCGACGTGAACTTAAGTGGCGAGAAGGCCGTTATCGAAGACGGTGCGCTGCGGATGGGGCTAACACACGTATCGAAGTTGAGGACTGCCACTGCGGGACCCATTCTTGCGGCGCGAGAGGAGGCCGGGGAGTTCCTTTCGCTGGCGAGTTTCATGTCGAGAACAGGGGTGCAGCAGGAGATTCTCGATCACCTGTCAGCCGCCGGCGCTCTCGATCTCTTCGATGAGATTGCCGACCCCGATCGTGATCCGCCAACCATCGCCGATCGCAGGCACCTGCGCTGGGAGTCGGGCTTGCGCTACCGACCCCGTGGCGAAAAGAAGGACGGCACACGTCAGTTGGCGTTCGAAATGCCGGTCGAGCAGGACATGGTGGCGTTGCCTGAAGAGTCGGGCTGGGACCGAATGATCGGCGAGTACTCGGCGACGGGCGTCTATCCGCAGAGCCACCTGATGGCGAAGATCAGACCGCACCTGCCTTCAACCGTAATTCGCAGCGAAGAGGTGAGGAACTACGCCAATGGCAATCGAATTTCGGTGGCCGGGCTTGTGATCCGGCGCCAGAAGCCGAACGGCAAGACGGTCTTCATCACCCTCGAAGACGAATTTGGGCACTCGCCCCTGATCATCTGGCCAGCGATGTATCAGCGATTCAAGTTACAGATCAAAGAATCGCTACTCCTCGCCACCGGCACAGTCTCCCGCCGCGAAGGAACAATGAACATAGTCGTCGAAAACATAACGCCTATTCCGGAGTCAATCCCCGAGTTCCACTCAAGGGACTGGGGCTAGGGTGGCAGTACCACTTTTTCTTCAGCTGACTCAAGTTGGCTGGATCGCCATGTGGCAGAAAATCGAGTATCTTCTCATTACTCGAACGCCACCATCTCAGCATCAGCCCGCACATAAAGCGGATGCCTCGGTTGCCCCTTCGCAGTTAGCCCAAAGCATTTCACAGGCTTGCCCGACTGCTCGATGAAAGCCTGAACAACATCAACCCTCGCCAAATCAAACTCAGCGTTATTGCCCCACGCAACCACAACCAAATCAGCTCGCTCCAAGGCATCAGCCAGCGCCTGGTCGTTATCCCCACCAACTGGATCAGAAGCCGCGAAAATCACCGCAGGTGAAGCGCTCCTGAACGAATAAACATTCACAACCTCAAGCCGTCCAAAACCCTCACGCCGGGCGAATCCAACGCAACGTCGAATCGTCGGATCATCCTGTACGGCATCTGCAGTCGAAGGATTCAGCATCACAAACAGGCACGTCGACTCACCGCCGAATTCACGGGTCAGCAAATATCGAAATCGACCGCATTCAGAAAAGCGAGCAGAGTTCAGTAAAGCAGAACCAAAAGCAGCAGCAACTGGCGAATTATTCATGGAAGAAACGAGAATTGAGGGATCAACAGAACATTTCAACGAAGAGTAAATCATTCAGAAAAACATGTCCCACTTTTACCCCGCGCAAATACATTCGAGATAACTACAAAAAGTGACGCACGTAAACCGGGGACAGACAGCTTAGTGCATAACCGAACCAAGCAAGACCTGCTGCTTCGGGGCAACCACAACAATCGGGCCAGGTGCTTGCCGAATCAACAAATCGGCAACGCTACCCCGAACCCATCGATTCAACCCACCGAAGCCGCGCGTGGCTATGACCACGACGCTGCCAGGGCGTCGTTCCCCACGGCGACGTAGGAACAAGCAGGAATCCCAATCCCTACCAGCGAAGACGAAATTTCTTCCAGATACAACTCTGAATCGCCGTGCCTGAAATCGCCTGCCTTACCACCGGTGACCGAAACGAGACATACACCCGCTTTAGCTAGACCCGCCAGAGAAACAGCGATTGGCAGAGTCTTGCTCGCCAGCACAGAACCATCGAGGGGTGTCAGGATTTTATTCAGTGCCATGCGGAGTGTCCTTTCAACGACCACCTATGCACTCTTCACGTTCCGAGTCGCCACAACGTTGCAACCAGTGCCAAGGATGTCTGTCATCAACACGTCGCCAACCTTGATCGGTGCCTTCACCCTGACTCCGGTTATCTCGTCCATTGCCTCAAGCATCAAATTCTTCGGAATTGGCGGATCGGTTTTGACGCTGACCAATGGCCAGTCACCACCATCGACAGGAATCGATGTAGTCAGCAGCCGACGAGGATCGAACAATTCCGATTCCACGTATGGCCCAGCAAGTTTGCAGAGATGATTCCTGATCCCGAGAACCCCATCCTCTTTGGTCCATTCCACGTCGACCGGGCAGCTAACCGGGCAGACTGTGCAGATAATGGTGGAATTCATTCCTCGACCTCCACTAGGATTTCGTTATTTACCACGTGCTTGAACCGGCCCTTGCCGACCCTGATTCTTATCATTCCAGCCGGTTCCATGTGAGGCATCTTCATACGCCGTAGAACTTCGCCGCCGCTCTTGAACACAACCGACTTGTCGTGCTCTTCTTTCCACGGACGCATAGTGAAATCTATCGCATCCCCGCCACTAATCGTGGCAGGAAGGACATATCGAAGTCCAGCGCCGGCGGTGACATTGATATTCGTCTCCGGCAATTCTCCGATCATTGCGTACTTGGCCGCTGCTATTCCAGTTTTCTCGGCCTCAAGAGTGGCGTAGTCGACAACGTCATGTACCTGTAGCACGTTTCCGCAGGAGAAAATTCCCGGTGCAGACGTGTGGAACGACTCGTCGACTATCGCACCGTTGGTAACAGGGCTCATTGCAAGACCCAGCGCATTGGCGAGCTCGGTTTCCGGTATCAATCCCACCGAGAGAAGCAGCGTGTCACAGTCGAAATATCTTCGTGTGCCCTTCTTTTCTCCCATTTTCGGGCCGACCTCTGCAAGAGTGACACCAGTAACTCGTTCGTTGCCGTGGATCTCAACAACCGTTGTGCTGAGGTAGAGCGGAATGTCAAAATCTTCGAGGCATCGAACAATATTTCCGGCAATACCGCTTGGCTGAGGCAGGATTTCCGCTACGCAGACGACTTCAGCGCCTTCGAGTGTCATACGACGGGCCATAATCAGCCCGATGTCCCCGGATCCGAGAATTACAACTTTTCGCCCAACGGCGAGGTTGCTGACGTTCATGTAGTACTGAACCGCACCAGCTGTGTAGACGCCCGCCGGTCGTGTCCCAGGTGTACCGATTGCACCGCGAGTACGTTCCCGGCAACCCATTGCCAGAACCACTGCGCCAGCCTCAATCGTCTCAATACCTCGTTCAGATCGGACAGTTATTACGCGGTCGTTCGTTAGCTCGGTAACGGTTGATTTCAACCACGTCTCGACGCCCCGTTCATTTACACGATCCTCATATATTGCGGAGTATTCAGGACCTGTGAGGGCTTCTTTAAACACTTTAGTTCCAAAACCATCATGAACCTGCTGGTTCAAAATCCCACCGACGCGTTCATCGCGCTCGATCATTATCACGCGCTCGGCGCCCGCGCCTTTGGCTTCCGCTGCGGCGGCAAGACCCGCTGGTCCCCCGCCGATTATCGCGACGTCTGCAAATTCCCGATCTCCCACTATTTCGCTCCCGCCCGCAGAGCTTTTCCCTCAGCGCGTAAATCTTCAGTTGTTCCCATAAATAGCCAGGAACCGCCACCTTTCAAAGTAAGGGATTCCGGTGATTTACCGTTTTCTAGCAGCAGATCGACGATGCGAGGTCCACAGAATCCGCCCTGACACCTACCCATTGTTGCCCGTGAGCGGTACTTGATTGCATTCAGCGAGGTAGCATCCAACTCGTTGTTGATCGAATCGACGATCTCTTTCTTCGTGACCATCTCACACCGGCACATGATCTCGCCGTAATCAGAATCTTCTCCGATCAGATCATCGATAACTTCCAGCTCTTCTTCGCGTGTGCGTCGAACAGACGACCATGTTTTCTTGAAACCAGGGTTTTTCTCTGCCGGGATACGCTCAAGCGCCCAGGCGGTGACATCTTCAGCAATTGCGGGCGCTGCCGTCAGGCCGGGTGATTCGATCCCAACCAGTTGCATAACTCCGAGAGCTTCCGGTACTTCTTCGACAACGAAGTCACCAAATCCACCAACGCTCACGGGCACCAATTTCGGTCGCATGCCCGAGTACGCAGTAATTACGTGACGAGGGGCGAGACCTGGAAGGAACTCTCCTGCCTCCGCGAGAAGTTGCCGTCTTATCTTGGCAGTGGTCCTCACATCGTCACCATCGTTGGTGTAATCAGCTGATGGTCCGAGCAAAATATTGCCGTCAGTTGTCGGGGTAATGTGAATACCAAGTCCGGCCCCACCCTTTGGCGGCACGGGATAGACCATGCTGTTGATCATCCCCCCAACGCTTTTATCAAGGATGAGGTACTCGCCTCGGCATGGCCAGATGCGCCAGCGTGTTACTCCGACCATCCGTGCAATCTTGTCGGCGAAAAGCCCGGCAGAGTTGACAATAAGTGACGCACTGACATTTCCATTTGGGGTTTCAAGCTCGAAATCGCCCTGTTCACCACTGATGCCTGTCACGGGCGTGTCGAGCATGAACTCGACTCCGCTGGCCGCTGACGATTCAGCGAGGGCAATATTGAGGGTGTAAGGACATGCAATCGCAGCAGTGGGGACATTAATCGCTCCCGCGCCTTCGATATTCGGCTCCATCTCTTTAAGCCGGTCATGATCGATTATCTCCAGTTGCTTGACACCGATCGACTCGCCTTTTTCTTTCAGAACCTCGAGGTCGGGAATTTGATCTTCGGTAAGAGCAACGATTACTTTTCCGCAGCGTTCGAATGGAACGTTGAGATCTTCGCAGTATTGCTCGAATATCTCAGCGCCTCGAACGTTGTACTTCCCTTTTACGGAGCCGACGGGGACGTTGATACCGGTGTGAACTACTCCGCTGTTCTTTCCGCTGGTTCCTCGTGCGACGTCAGAAGCCCTCTCGAGGACAACAACTTTGAGCTGATAGCGACTCAACTCGCGAGCGACAGCACAGCCCACTACCCCGCCACCTACGATTGCTACATCGAAGTTTTCAGACATAAAGTTACACGTCTCTGTTAATTTGTTTGCTTGCGTTACAACCAAGACATATTATGCCAGAACAGGTGAGTTTGTTGTGAGTATTTCTGTCTCAGAGGTGTAATCGCTCCATCTCAAAGGAAGGCCACGGATTATTCGGATATTTCTGTTCCGGTTGTTATAGGCGTACCACCCGAGAAACATTCGATGTTCCCCAATTGGAAATTGGACAGATGTAGACAGGCGAGTACAATCTCGCCGGTACCAGAACTCGTTCGCTGGACCAGTCGAAATTATCCCAGGAGCACATCGCATGACTATCGACGTCGCCACAGGAATCGCCCGAATCCTCAAGCAAGAAAACGTACCGTGGGTTTCGACGTTCCCGGTCAGCAAGGTCAATAACTCGTTTGGCCGCGAGGGCCTGAAACTTCTCATGATGCGAGACGACCGATACGCAGTTAGCGTTGCCGATGCATATTCGAGAATCAACAACGGGAATAAAATCGGCGTCTGCACTTTTTCTGGCGGTATCAACGCTGCCGGTGCGCAGGTCGCCTACTCCGGAATCGCCCAGGCGTACGAAGATGGCTCGCCAGTCCTCTGCATAGTCGACGCCGTTGCTGCTGGGACGACCCAGAACACTCGATTCGACCAGGAAGCAAGCCTCAAGGGCGTGTCGAAGTGGTACGGCTACATCGACAAGCCTGAACGAGTTCCCGAGTTCATGCGCAGGGCCTACACGATGCTCCGAACAGGCCGACCCGGCCCCGTCGTTCTGGCCATTCCGAACGCGGCTGCGACCTATGACGAAACAGCCGATCTGTACGTTTCACCAAAAGGCTGGAAGAGCCTTCCTGACCCTGCTGATGTGAAGATTGCCGCTGATGCCTTGAGCGCCGCTAAAAATCCTGTTCTGTTCGTTGGGGAAGGCGTGCTTTATGCCAATGCAACCGACGAACTACGCGAGTTCGCTGAAAAAGCCAATCTGCCGGTTGTCACAACCCTAAAGGCCAAGGGAGCGTTCCCCGAAAACCACCCGCTTTCCGTCGGAACACGCGGCGATCACGTGGTGAAATATCTGACCGACGCCGACCTTATTTTTGCCATTGGTGCCAGCATTTCGCCGGGCCGTTTCGGGCACGGAATTCCCGACGCTGTATCCAAGAAAATCATCCAGTGCAATATCGACGAATTCGACGTCAATCGAGTCTACGAAACGACGCACGCTATCATTGGCGATGCAAAAGACACGCTTCAGTCGCTGCTGGCTGAGCTCGGCGACAACTCCAGCAACCGTGCCGACGTTACAGACGCTGTTCAGGCCGAAAAAGAAAGTGCGACAAAGGTGTACCGAGAAGCGATGGCATCGGATAAAACGCCGATCAATCCATACCGAGTGTACAGCGAGTTGATGAAGACACTCGATCGCAACAATTCGTTCGTAACTCACGAGTCGGGCAACACCCGAGACCAGCTGAGCACATCGTACGAAACCTTGATCCCGAGGGGCTTCCTGGGATGGGGTAATGTGTCGTCGCTGGGCTTCAGTTTCCCGGTGGTTACGGCCGCCAAGCTGGCGCATCCGGATCGACAGTGTGTTGCCGTAATTGGCGATGCTGCGCTGAGCTACATGCTGGGTAACTTTGAGGTGCTCACTCGACTCGAGCTGGGCCTCACGATTGTCCACATCAACAACGGTGGCTTCTCCGGCTACGGACCAGGATTCTGGGGCGAAGGACATGATCCTTTCACGTTCGATGTGCTGGGTCCCGAAGCGATCAACATGACGGCGGCAATCGAAAATATCGGTTGGCAAACCGAACGGGTGACAGACCCTTCCGAAGTGGCGCCAGCTCTCGAACGAGCCTTCGCCGCAAACAAATCCAACAAACCCGCCTACATAGAAATCATAGCCAGCCAGTACCCAATCTACGGCAACTGGGCAGGCTAAGTGCCAAGGGCACGTTTTCTAAGAGATTAAGAAGAGCGGACTGACGAATCAGTCCGCTCTTTTCGTTAGGTGCCTGATGGATCCCGTGTCCCGAGCGAAGTCATCGGAGTCGAGGGATCTGGGGTGGGGACGCGCGAGTCTTCAAATGGAGAGGGCTTTAATCCCCCCACTCTCGCAAAATCGCCACCAACTCCGGGTACTTCCCCACAAGACCAACCACAAGTGGTGTCTTACCGTCACTATCAGCTCGCTCAGGATCAGCACCCGCCTCCAACAACATTCGAACGGCATCACCCTGCCCACTTCGCATCGCGATGTTCAATGGAATCCGCCCCGTACCAGTCGGCTTGTTCGGTTCAGCTCCCGACTCCAACAACAGCGCTATTACTTCCGGAACTTCACGCACCAACGCCCAGTGCAACCCCGTCCAGCCCTTGAAGTCGACCTCGTCAATATCGTCAACCTCAGCAAGGCGCGCCTTCACCTCATCAACCGTCGCGCCATTGCACACCAAGTTCGGAAGTGTCGGATCGGACCGATCATTCGGCACGACTATCCCCTGTCCCCTTCTCCCTGGGGAGAAGGTTGGGATGAGGGAGAAACGGTTGAATCGAAATAATCTTTAACATCGACCCTCACCTAAATCCTCTCCCCGCGAGAGGACCCACACCTGCCACTACCCAATCAGCGACAGCTTCGTGTACCGACCGCCGATCAGCCATTCTGTGACGTAGATGTTGCCGTCGTTATCCGCTGTAATCCCGTGCGGACTATTGAACAACCCTTCAACCAGTCGTGAAGTCCGCTGAGGCACACCGGCACCGTTCGGCTCGTTCGGCCAGTCGGGCTCCTCAGAAACCGGAGTGTTGTCGCCCAGATATCCAATAAGCTCGTCGTTGGGTCCAACAACCGTCACCCGGGCGTTCAGTTCGCCAACCAACAGGTTCTCGCCGTACGAAGAGAACACCGTTGGGCGATCGAAATAATCAGCGCCAATGGTGCGGATGTAGTCGCCTTCCATATCGAAAACCTGAACCCGGCCATTTGCCCTGTCGGCGACCAGCAACTCGGGCGTGCCCGAACGCGTATCGATCCACAGAGAGTGCGGGCAATCGAAACGCCCCGCGCCTCCTGTGCCGTCTATCGATCGCAAATAAGCGCCATCGACGTTGTAGCGATGCACCAGGCTTTTGCCATATCCATCGGCAACCCAGATATCGCCGTTCCCGCCCAGAGTTTCATCAAACGCGATGACACTCGTTGGCGAGAATAATCCGCCCTGAAGTCCCGCTACTGCTGGTTCGGAAAGCTCCATCTCGACCTGACCCGACATAGAAACTCGAACCACTTTGCTCTTCAGTGGATCTGGCATGTACTCGTAGTCGTGGTCGGGATCTCGCTTTCGACCGTTATCGGCAATCCAGATCGACTGTGTGAGTCCTTGGGTAGTCAGGGTCAGCCCGTGTGCTTCGATCACCGGTATCTCAAACGACCGAACCAAATCGCCCTCAGTCGTAAGTATCACGACAAGCGATTTTGTTGGATGGAACGTGACGATTTGACCTTCGTTCGAAAACGCCATTCCGTGATGCGACCAGCCGCTCGGAACCGAGTCACCCGAAGGCAACTCCGCCCAATCGCCTAACCACTCGTATTTGAAATCACCAGCCGAAATCTGCAAACCTGTCACTCGTTCCATGTTTCTCAATTGCCCGCTGCCAATCCAACTAATAATCGCCACTGACGGCACTAAATCAGGTCGGTATCACGATCTGGAAATGGACCCGAACAATAACCTCGTCACGTTTTTCCTCATAAATACCTGCGCAAATAAGAGTTGGCAAAATTCTAGGCGCGTGCGGTGAACGGGGCAAGGCGGTTTTACATGCTCGCGACCTGCATGGTCTTTGAAGATCAATCGCTGTCCATGGACGAGCTAAAACAGGCACTCGATGCCGACTGGGGTGGGCACGACGTGCTGCGCCAGCGACTCATGGCGAGGGCACCGAAATGGGCAAACAACGATCGATACGCTGATGCGATCGCCCGAGAGATGATGGACTTCTTCGTTGATCGTAGCCAGCACTACGCCGCCGCTTTCCCCAATGTGATCTTCCCCTGCTCGGTTGGAACCTTCTCGTGGTACTCGATGATCGGCAGAGAAGTCGGCGCTTCAGCCGATGGTCGCCACGCTGGGGAGCCTGTTGCACCCAACTTTTCGCCCGCTCCCGGCACCGATGTTTAGGGTCCGACTTCCGCAATCAACTCGTATGTGAAGATGCGAGTTGAAGACCTCACAGCTGGCGCACCGCTCGATCTCCGATTCTCGGCAAGCGGGCTCAAAGGCGAAACCGGTACGGATCGTTTAGCCGGGTTGATCGAGGCGGTCGTGGCCATGAAAGGCAACATGCTCACGATCACGGTTACCGACGTCAAAGAGCTGAAAGCCGCTATGGAGGATCCCGAAAACTACCGCCACTAAGGGTGCGCATGGGCGGCTGGGCGGCCTACTTCGTGATGCTCGGCTACGATCAACAGCTACTACACATCAGCAAAGTAGAACACGACCTCGTCTAGTGCCAGTGGCACGTTCTCTACGAAGGTCGAAGGGTTGTGGCTGATTCGGCCGCTCTGTGCCTACGGCAAGGGCACATCGATCTTTAAAGAAAACGTGCCCTCGGCACTTACTCTTCCTGACCGCGCCTAGCCCAGTTGGCGTTTTCGAACATGTTCAAGCCCGGGTCGGCGATCACGCCTGCCGAGGTGTAGTCCGGCGGGTTGGCGAGAATGAAATCTTCGTCAAGCTCAATACCCCAACCCGGCTTGGTGGGAACCGGGAAGTAGCCATCGACCACCTCTGGATACCCAGACCCCGCCTTCTTCACATGCGGGTCAGCAAAGTCATTAAAGTGTTCGAGAATCTTGGCGTTTCGTAGCGTGAGACACAGGTGCAAAGCCGCCATCGTCGACACGATTCCGCCAACGTTGTGCGGCGCAACCATGATCGAGTAAACCTCGGCCGTCGAAGCTATCTTCTTCGCCTCGAAAATTCCGCCCGACTGCGTGATATCCACCTGCAACACATCGACCGTCTGCGCTCCCCAGATCTCACGGAACTCGGGTGCACCGTAAAGACGCTCACCAGTAGCGATCGGTAGCGACGTGTGTTGGCGAACAGATTGAAGCGCGGGAACATCGCCCGGACGCACCGGCTCTTCGATCCATCCAATGTTGTACTTCTCGATATGCCGTGCAATCTCACGAGCCTGCACCGGAGCAAACCGACCGTGCATTTCGATCATGATCTGTGCCCGTGTACCGGCGACTGCAGCCACCGCCTCGATCAAATCCAGAGAACGATAGAACTCGGGACGTTCAAGCTCCATGTCGCCGTTGCCGAACGGATCGAACTTCATCCCACGATAGCCCTTGTCGACCACCTTGCGTGCAGCCTCAGCAAAGCTTTCAGCCGTTCGCTCGACGGTGTACCAGCCGTTGGCGTAAGCCGGGATCTTCTCTTTGACCTGGCCGCCAAGCAGCTTGTACACCGGCTGCTCGGTCTTCTTGCCGATAATGTCCCAGAACGCCAGCTCCACCAGCGCCAGGCCCGTGTAGACCACCTCGCCCGGCTTACCGAAGTCCAGCAACGTCATCCGGCGGTAAAGCGCCTCGATATCGAACGGATCGTGGCCGATGAAGTGTCGCTGTGCGTCCTTCAGATACTCGATGACCGTATGAGTCTTGCCGAGTACCCGTGCTTCACCAACCCCGATGATCCCCTCGTCGGTCTCGATAATGCAGTAGGTCAGGTTGCGCCAGGGCGTGCCCAGCACCAGTGTTCGGAATCCAGTGGTCTTCATGCTTGTCTCGTTACTCGATCTTCACTTCGTAATTACGGCTGTGGGAAGCGAGCGTTTGGGCGCTCGCGAATTTCACCAGCAATATTCTATGAGCAAACACCGCGTGAAGTATTGGCTTGAAGCTTGCAACTGAGCGTTGGCACGCTTTATTCGATGCTATGCTTCGCCGATCTCTCTCCCACTGACAGAAATGAGATATGCATGGTCAGGTCGTCACACGCGGTTCGGCGGTCGCTCTCCACTCATCAGCAGATCTGTGGATCGTGTGGGGCATGATCTCCAGCTGGCGATCCCCCGATGTGAGGCGGGCGAACTAGACTTGGCAGATACCACAAAAACCGACTCCGAGAGTACCGAGTCAGATCTCGGAGATGAGTCGTCATCCCAGCCTCGCGGTATTCGCAATTAGCGGATTCCCATTCGTTGTGCTCTCGAGTGCGCTCGTCTTCTTAGCATTCCAGATCCGCAACATGGGTCAAGCATGGCTCGTCCTCGATCTTACCGATTCAACGTTGCTAGGCGGCTTGGTCAACGGCACGGCGTCAATCACCATGATCGTGATTTCACCGTTTGGTGGCGTGCTTGCCGATAGGTACAACAAACGAACGCTAGTCCTCTATGGAAGGTTATTGCTTCACTCATAACGTTCGTGACCGCGTATCTAGTCGCAACCGACGCCATAGAAATCTGGCACTTGTTCTTATTAGAACCACTGCTCGGTATCCCACTGGGACTGAGCAATTCAGCCGGTCGAACAATAGTCTTCGATCTCGTCGGTCGCGACCTGATGATCCGAGCGAGAGCAGTGATCACTTCCTCTCAAACGATCGCAAATTTCGTTGGCTCCGCAATCGGTGGGATCCTGATCGCACAGTTTGGCAACGCTGCAATATTCTGGATGCTGACGGGAATATACGTCGTATCATGGCTGATGTTTTTCGCCGTTCCAAGAGATAGGGAAACGGCCCCAGCAAGCGGAGCAAGTGGCTGGCTCTCAGTTCTAACCCAGCTCCGTGAGGGCTTCGTATACGCCCGACGTACCCCGACGATCCGATGGTTATTGATCATGGTGTCTGGGGTCATGTTTCACGGGGTTACTCTCACATTTTTCCCGATCTTTGCCCGCGACCTTCTTGAAGTCGGTCCGCAAGGTTTTGGATATTTGATTTCATCAATGGCCGTCGGGTCTTTGACAGCTTCGGTGGTGCTTTTCAAGGCCGGAGATTTTCGAGGTAAAGGCAAGATCGCAATCGCTGGTGGTACTGCCATGCCGATACTGGTAATCGGATTCGCGTTTTCAAACAGCTTTTTGCTCTCGTTGATCCTGGGAGCGATCACAGGGGCATTAGTAGGATCGTACTTCTCGTTGGTTGTCACGTTGTTACTGACGACCGCCCGTGAGGACATGCGCGGTCGGGTTCAGGGTCTCGCGATAATGCTCATTCAAACGATTGGAATCGGATTCCTACTTGGTGGGGTTTTGACCGAACTGTTCGACTCCCGCGAGGCAATGTTTATCGCCCATTCGTTCTCGCTCGCACTGTGGGTGTTAATGCTGATTAAGGCGAAAGAAGTCCACCGGTTATAGCGCTTTTTCGATTCCGACTCAACTACGATCCACCGCTACCGTCGAATATAAAATCGGCTGCATTTTCAGGTTCGTGCGATCTCACATACTCGTCCTCACCCGGCATCCACAGATCCTCCCACTTCGATCGCATCCCCTCGCCGTCTCTGGCAACTCCACGTTCCAGTCGCAACTCGCGAGGACAGTCGACCCACACGCCCACCTGCCAGTAGTCGCGCAGATCGGAACGCAGCGCCGTTACGCCCTCAACAATGGCAATTCCAGTCGCAGGAATTTCAAACCACTCGCCAAGCGAATCGGTCGGCCAGTCGTACCGCTGGTGTTTTGAAGTTATTCCGGCAACAAGCGGAGCCAGAACCCGTTCGGCGAACGTACTCAACACCCAGTTCGAATCGTCATTCCAATCAGCAAAGTCGTCGATATGAACCACAGTCGCGTCATCGAACGATTCAGCCAACCGCTTCGCCAACTTCGACTTACCCGAGCCAGCAGCTCCATCAACACCCACCAGCAGCGTCGTGTCCGGGTGCTTCAACGCAACCGCCCGAACCGCATCGAGGATGCCTTCAAACGACGAATATGTGAGCTGAGACTCTGACATACCCGCTACTCTATGTCCGCAACCGCAACCATGTCACCGGCACTCTGATAAATTTCTGCCAGCATTTTCAGAATTCGCCATCGCTAGCACGGAGTCACACATGACGCTTCACCCACAGGTCAGAGCACTCATGGATCAACGAGAGGCTCTTGGCTTCCCGGATATTCATGACATTACACCGGAAGAAGCCCGAGCAAATGCCCGGACTGGAAAAGCTGCAATTCCGGCGGTCGCTGAACCGGTTGGCGAAATCTCCGAGCAGGCAATCCCCGGACCCGCTGACGACATCCCAATTCGAATCTACCGTCCAACGACCGAAGGCCCGCACCCGTTGATCATGCTTTTCCACGGCGGCGGATGGGTTGTTGGTGATCTCGATTCTGAAGACTCAACGTCACGGGGTCTGGTGAACCGCGTGAACGCTGTGCTGGTTTCTGTCGACTACCGGATGGCTCCTGAAAATGTCTTTCCGGCTGCACCCGATGATTGCTACGCGGCCACTGTGTGGGCAGTGGAACATGCCGACGAACTGGGCGTCGATGCTTCCAATCTGGCAGTTGCGGGAACGTCCGCGGGCGGGAATCTTTCAGCTGCTGTTTCTCAAATGACTCGAGACCGTGGTGGTCCGGTCATCAAGCATCAGGTTCTCTTCTGCCCTGTGATCGACCATAACTACACACGTCCGTCGTGGACCGCAAATGCAGAAGGATTTGGTCTAACTGCGGATGGTATGAAGTGGTTCTGGGATCAGTATCTTGAATCCGACGCCGACGGCAAAAATCCCTACGCCTCACCAATTCAAGCAAAAGATCTCACCGGCCTTGCCGATACAACTGTCATCGCTGCCGAGTACGACATTTTGCTTGACGAAGCGGCCGACTACGCCACTGCCTTAAAAGCGGCTGGTAACGACGTGACATACACCGAGTACCCCGGAATGGTTCACGGCTTCAACGGAGTGTTCGGTCTGGTCGATGCCGCGGTCGAAGCCTGCACAGAAGCTTCCAACCGTATTCTGGCGTCGTTCGCTAAGTAGACCGGTTACTGGTTTTCTTCTTGAATGTAGACAACCGGGTGGAACTTCATAACGCCATGCCCGGATGCAACCATTTCGTTGATCAGTGCGAGTCGTGATTCGGCGAGCCGCTGGGTTGCGAGTAACTCCATGAGCAGAGCTTCGTTCAACGCCTGAAGATCAGGCATATCGCCCGGGTGATCAACCGGCTCCAGCCGATTGTCGGGCGTCAGACACACAATCCGCTCGATGTAGAATCCGGGCGGTCAGGTGCTGGCCTGCCCGCGAGCAAGTAGTCCGCGCACACCTGCGAGTCGTTCGTCGCCCCTACGAGGATCCCTGCGACAACGATCAGCGCTATTCAGCGTTTCACCGCGTCACCCTCAAAATATTTCTACCGTCCATAACAACTACCACCAGTTTTGTTGAATCGGTACTTACTACCTTCTTTAAGGGCGCGCGTAGGAATCAGAGCACACCTGTAACCGTGTAGAGGTAAACCCCAGTAATAACGTGGTACCGCGCAAGTCAACGTTTGAAATGTGCCGACAGGCGAAATTCGTTAACAGGGAACGTCGTCACGCTGGATTGCCAAAAATACTGCCACGCTGAAGGATCGAGGACTGTCATGCTGAACTTGATTCAGTATCGTCAAGGCACCTGGCCGAGCTCACGACTCAGATCAAGCGGTTCCTACATCAAACATCGATGCGATTGGCATGGATCCTGAATCAAGTTCAGGATGACAGTGATGAGGCTGGACGAGGTTAAAGCAGTAGGGGCAGGAAAATTCCTACCCCTACTTAGTTACCTGAATTACGACCGCTCTGCGGCTACAGTTTCCGAATCAGTGATTCCCAACCTGCCGCCGAAAACGAGCCACTGGCACTAGTCGTCGGCCAGTACTGCCGTCTCTTCTCGTGTTTCCTGTGTCTCTCTATACATCCCACCATTTCGGTAGCGTGTCCGCGCTGCCGGATGGTGTCGCAGGAACGGCGGAATCGCCATCGATGCAGGATCGTCGAGTGCCTTGCGGGCAACAACTTCGGCCTCGTCCTCAATCTCACCAGCAACCGGGAATCCAGTAGCAATGATCGTGAGTTTGACCTCATTTTCCATCTTCGGATCGGTAACCGTTCCAAAGATGATGTTGGCCTCGGGGTGAACTGTCGAAGCGATCACCTCGGAAGCACGCTGTACTTCGTCAAGAGTTAGATCGGTGCCACCGGTGATGTTGAAGATCACTCCCTTGGCTCCGGCGATTTCCACCTCAAGAAGAGGCGAGTGGATCGCTTCGTTCGCAGCGTCAATCGCACGGTTCTCGCCCGAACCTTTACCGATAGCCATCCATGCAGGTCCGGCGTTATCCATCACTGCGCGAACGTCGGCAAAGTCGAGGTTGATTTCGCCAGGTACGAGAATCAACTCTGCGATCGATCGTATGCCCTGGCTCAGCACATCATCCGCAAGCTTGAACGCACGATCCATCGTGAGCTGCTCATCAGATATAGCGAGAAGTCGGTCGTTCGGAATAACGATAAGTGTGTCGACTTTGTCTCGAAGCATCTCGATGCCTTCGAGAGCTTTTCGCTTGCGTACCGCACCTTCGAATGCAAATGGCTTGGTCACTACACCAACGGTCAGTGCTCCCAGATCCTGAGCGACCTCAGCAACTACAGGTGCACCACCGGTGCCTGTTCCGCCACCCATGCCGGCTGCAACGAATACAAGATCAGCACCCTTGAGCACTTCCTTGATTTCATCACGGTCTTCTTCGTGGCACTGACGACCCTTCGCAGGATCACCACCGACACCGAGGCCACGAGCCGTCTCATCGCCGACGCGAAGTCGAACCGGAACCGAAGAAGCATTTAACGCTTGCGAATCGGTGTTTACAGAAATGTATTCAACTTCAGGTACTCGTTCTCGGTACATGCGGTTGACAGCGTTCTGGCCGCCACCACCAACACCAACAACTTTGATGTTTGCGGTACCAACTGAACCTTCTTGAAAGATTGTGTTGTGGTCAGGCATTTAGATCGATCTCCCCGGCGTTTAAGGCGGGCTTTGGCGGCTTTTGTGGCCTCGTAGCGTTATTTATCAGGTCACTACTGCCGTCGTTATTGAGGCAGATATTTCGACTCTATCTGTACGTGCATAACGAATTCCTAGTAGTTTTTGTGCGCAATTCGACGTGTTTCCCAAATGTGAAATGCATCTGATGAAACCGATTGCGCCCGCAATGGTGCGGTACTAGACTGGCAGTGTTTTCCCACGAACGTTTTTTTGGGCTGGCGCTTTGGGCTGCAGCTTCCGACAAAACTCGACAGTAATCTCAGGAGAGTATCTGAATGAACGGCTATCAGGCGATCGCGAAAATCTTGAAGCAAGAAGGCGTCGAATGGATGGCATGCTTCCCGGCAAACCCACTCATCGAAGCAGTTGCACTAGAAGGAATTAAGGCATTCGTGTTCCGACAGGAACGCGGTGGGATCATGGCCGCCGACGGCTTCTCTCGCATGATGGCCAAACAGGGCAAGTTCGGTGTGTTCGCCTGTCAGGGTGGCCCCGGAATTGAAAACGCTTTCGGAGGAATCGCCCAGGCTTCGTCAGAAGGCGTTCCGATACTGTTCCTACCAGATGGACCCGGCAACGGAGTAACAAGCACATCGCCAAACTTCTCGGGTCCGAACAACTTCAGGTTCATCACGAAATGGGCACAGTCGGTTACCGCAGCCGAACGAATTCCAGGGCTCATGCGACACGCCATCTCAACTATGAAGAACGGTCGCCCCGGACCAGTAATGCTCGAAATGCAGCGCGACGTAATGGGAGACGAAGTGTCGAGTCTCGACGACTTCGGTTCGCCACAAAGGCACGTAGCCGCGCCCGACAAGTCCGATCTCCGAGCCGCCGTTAAGAAGCTGCTGGCAGCGAAAAAGCCGGTCATCTACGCGGGTCAGGGAGTTCTCTACGCAGGTGCATCAGCAAAGCTTACCGAGCTTGCAGAGCTTACGCAGATTCCGGTGATTACTTCGATGCCGGGTAAATCCGCAATCGATGAGCGACACCCGCTTTCGCTTGGAGCTGCCAACAAGACTGCACCCAAGGGTGTCTGGGAGTGGCTGAAGTCGAGCGACCTACTGTTCGCAATCGGTTCTAGCCTCACGAAAACCAATTTCGGTATCAACATCCCCGCCGGAAAGACGCTGATCCACTCGACCGTCAACTACGACGATATCGATAAGGAATACACAACTGATATCGGCTTAATCGGCGACGCACAAAAGACCCTCTGCATGCTGGTAGATGAAGTGAAGGCTGAAATCGGCGAAGAAGGCCGCAAGTCCGACACATCAACCCGTGAAGCAGTTGCTGAAGTGAAAAAAGAGTGGCAGACCGACTGGTCGGAACTGCTCAACTCGAGCATGGACCCGATCAACCCCTACCGCCTCGTCAACGAAATCAACAAGGCGGTCGATCACGAGAACACGATCGTCACTCACGATGCTGGACACCCCCGTGACCAGATCATGCCGTTCTACACAGCAACCGTGCCGCACAGCTACGTTGGCTGGGGCAAGAGCACCCACCTTGGCTACGGCATTCCGCTGATGATCGGCTCCAAGATCGCCAACCCGGACAAGATGTGCATGAACTTCATGGGCGATGCTGCGTTCGGGATGTCGGGTCTGGATCTGGAGACATCAAATCGTATCGGAGCGCCGATCACCACGGTTGTGCTCAACAACGGAACCATGGGCGGCTACGACCGTGCACAACCCACTGCGATGGAACTCTACGACGCAGGAAACATGGGCGGCGACTACGCTGGAATTTCTGAAGACCTTGGGGGAGTTGGAATCAAAATCACCGACCCGAGTGAAATTGGTCCAGCAATAATCCGTGCACGCCAGATCAACTTCGATGAAGGCAAGAGCGTTCTGCTCGACGTGAAGACACAGCAGGAAATGCAGTTCTCGGTCTACAACGACTAAACCAATACAATGTCGGGGCGGTCGTATTGGCCGCCCCTTCTTTGGGAGAGATCAGTATGAAATACGATCCAGACCTGAGTCCTAAATCACCAGAGGAACAGCAGGAATCCAGCAAACAGGAAGAAACCAGTCTCGGTATTACCCAAAACATGGCTGGGATGCTTATCTACATACTGGGCTGGGTGAGCGGTATCGCATTTTTGCTGTTCGAAAAAGAAAACAAGTTCGTTCGATTTCACACGATGCAGTCGATTGTCATATTCGTACCGCTGACCATCATTTCCTTCATTGCCGGTTTTGTACCGTTCATTGGCGGATTTATCTCGGCGGTATGTAGCATCGCTGGTGTCCTTATCTGGTTATTCATGATGTACCAGGCGTTCAACGGCAGGCAATACAAGTTCCCAATTGCCGGTGACTACGCCGAAACCCAGCTGGTAAACATCGGCACAAAGTAGATGGCGTAAGGAGTTGAACTTGCGTTCAGTTGTGCAATATCGGGTCAAATTTGGCGTGCTTGCAGCGATCAGCGTCACTGTGCTGCTTTTGCTGTCAGCCTGCGGCTCCAGCGAGCCACCTGCGTCGATTGAACGCGTCGTTGACGACTCCCGCATCTTCATAATCGACGATCTTCGAAGTTCCGGAATGAAAGCTTCCAAGCATTACGACGTCACCGACCTGCCGGGAGGTGTCGATGCCTGGTACGGCTTCATTCAAACAGATTCCGGCCCAATGGACATCGAAGTCCGTTTCTACTCAAGTCACGCCGATGCCGTGGCGCTGGGCACCGAACTCGCCGAAGCAGTCTCAGGCGACGATGCTGATATCGAAGAAGATACAACTCCATGGACCGTGGGCTACAAAGATCGCCAACGCATGCGCAGCGGTGGCACAGCCGATCTTGCTGCGTGGAGCGGGCAGCGCGGCCCCAACTACGCCGATTTCGTGATTTACGGCAACATGGTTCTACTGTGTCAGGGCGATGAGCCACTCGATTCGATCAAGCTTTGCCACAAGCTGATCACGGCCGTAGTTGGCGATGAAGATTCAGGCGCGTAGTACGGCACTGAATCCTTCTGCAATCCACTGCATCTGAGCAAGTAGATCGGGCTGGACGAAGCTTTGATTACTGATCGACGCCAGATAACAAGCAGAGGGCTGAACAATGACCGCAGAACCGCAACACTATGATGAAGTGCTACCGAATCCCGGATTCGAAGTAACGCCAGGATCAACAGCGGTGGTGATCACCGATCCACAGGTGGACTTCCTTTCTGAAGACGGTGTCATCTGGGGCATTGTTGGACCGAGCGTCGAGAAGAACAACACGGTCGCCAATCTCAAGAAACTGCTCGAAGCCGCACACGCTTCAGGCACGCCCGTTTTCGTATCACCCCACTACTACTACCCCACCGATCACAGCTGGAAATTCTCGGGTGCGGTCGAGACGATGATGCACGCCATCAACATGTTCGATCGAAACGGTGCGCTTACGACCGAGGGTTTCGACGGCTCGGGTGCCGACTGGGAAGCTAGTTTGAAGCCCCTGATCGAACGCGACGATTTTGTGGTGACGAGTCCGCACAAGGTCTACAGCCCGAAGACGAACGACCTTTCGCTCCAGCTAAGAAAACGTGGCATCAACAAGATAATCCTCGCTGGAATGTCGGCGAATCTATGCGCTGAAGCTCACATGCGCGACCTTATTGAAGACGGTTTCGAAGTGGCGATTGCCAAAGACGCCACGGCCGGCGCAGTGCTGCCAAAAGGCGACGCCTACGAAGCGGCATTGCTGAACTTCAGGATGATCGCAAGTTCGGTACAGACCACCGACGAGCTGGCAGGCCAGCTCTAGGCGTAGGCGCTGACGGAGCGGCCCACTTTGTTTCCTGTCCTCCCTCCCCAGGTTGGGAGGGAGTTAGAGCCGCGTCACAGACATGCGAGCCCAAGTGCGGCTTCGGCACGCCCGGCTCAAACGAGCCTGCGACGCGCGACCTGGTCGTTCGACTAGGCCCGGAGCTAAACGAAAAGCTAACTCGGCAGTGCATCCAGCGCACGATTAGCAAGTGCGCTGGGGCCTGCGTAGCGGGTGTCGGCTACGACGTTGAAGGCATCGGCCAGCTGCGACAAAGATTTCACAGGGCCAGGTGAAACTCGATACCTGAACTTTTCAACCCGCTTTGATATCCGCAATGCAAGCGGGCCCGACTTGGCGCGCTGGGCAGCATTTTTCGCTGAAGCACCCATTTCCACAATGCCAACCATTGTCCGAAATTCGCACTCCGCTCCGCCCTTGATGTAGCAGAGCACTGTCTTCGAGATATTCGATGACGCCTCAATAAAAAGTGGCTCGTCATCCTCGAATACACACACCAATCCCGACTTGTCGCCGAGCATCCACGTGCCTTCTTCGGTCAGCGCGGCTCCCTCGCCATCGACAAGGTCGGTGAAGAGTTGCTCCCATTTTCCGAGATGTGTTGGTGTGAACGTAGGCATCGAAACTCCTGAGTGAACTTCCAGCATTCTAGAGGTGAATAGACCCAAACGGGGATTCAACGTCCGATATTTCGCTCATGTAAATGGCTATGATGCTCACGAATCCTTGACCCTGGCGAACGACGTAACTGGGGAACCAAGTTCATACACAAGTGACTGGAAGACATCGTGAATATCTCAAATATCGAAGTAATACGATTTCGAACTACCACGCAGTAGCACCCTTCAAAGTGGGGTTACGGGCGTTGGGGTGAAGTGCGAGATACAACCGAAACGATCACGAAAATCTCGACTGATGATGGTCCCGACGGTTCCATGATCGGCGGTGATACACAGATCATGGAATACATCGTCAAGCCCATGATCATCGGGGGAAAACCGCTCGAACGCGAGAAGATTTGGAACTGTATGGACCAACTCGTGACGTTCGGGCACAGTTTGCCTGAGCACAAGATGGGGATCGTCGACAGTGCGCTATGGAACCTTTTCGGAAGGTTTGTTGATCTCCCAGTGAGCGTCATCATGGGTGGGGCACGTAAAATAGTTAAGGCCTACGCCAGCACGTTCCCCAACATGGGTGGCCCCGAGGTATATGCCGAACATGCGCTTGAGGCCAAACGGCAGGGTTACAAGGCCTATAAGGTGCACGCCTATATCTGCTGGAATCCCTACAAATGGGAACCTGCCCCTCAACAGCCGGGATTCCCGAAAGAAGATGTTGAGATTTGTCGTGCGGTCAGGGAAGCCGTTGGCGACGACATGGTGCTCATGCTCGACCCGTTCGGTGCCTACACACTAGAAGAGTCGATCTGGGTTGGCCGAGAGATCGAAAAGCTCAACTATTACTGGCTGGAACACCCGATGATCGAAACTCGGTCCGAGTCTTACCGCCGCTTGACCGAGGAGCTCGACATCCCGATTCTCGCATCAGAGCACGTCCCCGGCGGTGTATTCACTCGCGCTGAGTGGATAATTCAGAAGGGCTCCGACATGCTACGGATCGACCATAACTTCGGCGGCATCACTGCCTGCCAAAAAATGGTCGCAATTGCTCAAGCGTACGGAATCAAGTGCGAGATGCATGGTGGCGGTTGGGTTAACAGTCAGATCCTTGGGGCAACCACAGAGGCTGTGTGTGAGTACTTCGAGCGCGGCCTCCTGCGTCCAGATTTCGACTACGAAATACCAGCGCCGTTTCTTAATGCGATCTGTGATCCGCTCGATGATGACGGAAATGTGATCTTGCCAACCGGACCAGGACTCGGAATGGACTTTAATTGGGATTACATAAACGACAACCTGGTCAAGGCCTAACCTCGGTTCACGAGCACTCTGGGGTTAAAGCGGAACTAACATTCAGCCGCTCAGGCAAAGCGCACAAACCCAATCTCCGGCGCCAAACTTAATATTCTTCATGTAATTCATTTCACTGAATGGTCATCATGGCAGAACAACCGACAACATGGACGTTTCTCACGAATCACTCCCATGTTCTATATGCGATCTCTAAGACGCCCGACATCAGAGTGCGTGAAATATCGTCGCTCGTTGGGATAACCGAGAGAGCGGTTCTAAGGATTATTCAGGAGTTGGCAGACGCGGGTTTCGTCGTGATCGAAAAAGTCGGAAGAGAAAACCGATACTCGGTCACATCAGACGTTCCGCTGCGCCATCCACTTGAGCAGCACCGCACGGTGAGTGAGTTACTGGAGATGCTTGCCGAAGATGAGGCTGATGCCAATTCTTAGCGAGAACCGGCACCGCCTATTTGGAATGGTTTCGACTTCTTCGATTATCGGGTTGAATACGCGTTACGCGTTACGCAGGACGCAGGACGCAGGACGCAGGACGCAGGACGCAGGACGCAGGGACTATTTTGATGCTATTTATGGTCGAGTTGAAGCACAGTCCTGAGACTTGCATCACCGCAAGGGATAGATCGTCTTCCGAGATGGATGCAAAACAACTCCACGTGTTGCGTGAGATTGCTGCGAAACACGGTGCAATGGTTGTCGATGGCTGGTCGTTTCCGGTTGGACACCAACTCTGGTACGTGATCGACGCCAAAGAATCGCATGCAGTTGGTGACGTGTTTTTTGAATCGGGTGCGTTCAGATGGAACACGGTGACCATCAACCCTGTAATGAACCACGATTCCTTCATCAGGAACGTGCTGGAACCGATCGTAGATGGACCAGAACCACCAAAAACAGAGGAAGCATCCAGCGATCAGAGGCAGTCAAACCACAAGGCATGGCAGCCATTCCATCAGCCAGTAAAGTAACTGCGCGTTTCTCGGTTGTTGCGATATTTTCCGATCAAAGAAAAAGTCTCCCAGCCACCTAGAACATCATCGGGCACCACGGCGCTCTTACCGTGGCGAACATCGCATCTGCCAACGCTATCGATCCGTCCGTGTTTTCTTCCGCCCGACCCGCCCGTGCCAGATCCCCAAGCTTCGCACCGCCTAAGAATATCGCCGCCAGCGAAGCAGTCGGAAGCGTGATGTCAGCGGCCTTGGTCGTTGGCACGCAGCGAGCGCCGTCTGGCCCACCAGTCAGCTCAAACCGGCCACCCCACTCAGGAATGAAAGAATCTTCAACCTCAAGCACCAAACTGCCCTCAGCAAGATACGTTCGAGTCGAAAGCGCCTCAGCAACGTCCATCAACCGATACCAAACACCGTCGTAGGGTTTGCGCTCAAGTTGGCGCTGGTCTTCGAGCATCCAGGGCAGGCTGTCGTCGGAAGGCGAACGCCAAGTGTTCAGCGTGTCGTAAAGATCGACATTCAAAAGATGATTCCAGAGAGCGGCGTGCGAAGCTGCTGACGAGTGAATGACATCATCTGCGTTGATCATCCCGTGAGCATGCTCGCCGAATACGTGCAGTTCTTTCACCAGATAATTGGCGTATCCGAGCACCTTGCCATCCTCTTCATAGACGATCAGGAACGGCTTGCTCCAGCCATCTCCAGACTCATTCAATCCGGTAGCCCATCGATCCCAATGGTGGTCGTTTCGGCGCGGCACCCCGACATGCGAGTTAACCGCGGCTTCCCACGCAACCGGGAATAGTTTTCGAGCCTCGTCTGGATTTACAAACCGTATTCGCCCCGAAATTTCAGGAGAGTTTTTGATCTTAGTTTTACGAGTGTCGATCAGAAAATTCTCGTGCGGAATCGAAATGCCGTAGCCGTAGCGACCGTAAATAATGCTTTCCGAAGCCCACAGCGAAGCTACAGGCTGCCCTTTATCCCGCTCCTGTCGAAGCAACGGCTTCATCATCCCGTTCAGCAAACCCTGACGCCGGTGGGTCGTAGCAACGGTTACAGCAGTAACACCGGCGTTCTTGATAATGGCTCCACCGGGAACAGCCGTTTCAAAAGGGTGCGCACCCGACGTTCCAACGATCTCACCGCCATCGAACGCACACATACTCATTTCCGGCGTCAGAGTAAGCCGGTCAAGTCGATACTGCTCCTGGCTCGGCGAGTAGTGCCCCCCGAAACCTCTTTCGATCGCCACACCAAAACTTCTGTGCTCAGCGGCGGTAATTTGTCGGTATTCGATGGTCATGGTGTGGTCGCTGAATCAATTCTGAGGGCTAGAAGTAGTGCGCACACCACGGTGCTGAATCGGTAGTAAACATGCCATGTAGCTTCGCCAGCGATCCGGTCGTAATCGCGTCGATCCGCCCGGCTTCAACAAGCGGACCAGGTGTCACCCCGCCTAAATAAATGGCGCTCAAGTCAGCCGGAGTCATCACAACATCCGGCTTGTCGGTTGTCTTCTTTACTGAAGCCTGTGAATCATCGATATCGAGCACATATGTCCCCGCAACAGCAGGTTGCGATTCGGAAACAAGTCCAACCTTCAGACGACCATTTGCGTTGTACGTTCGAGCCTCAAGGGCCTTTGGAATATCCAGTAACCGAATCCACAGTGCATCGTGCGATATTCGATTCAGCCGACGGGGATCCGAAAGCATCCACCACAGCGGATCGTCGGCAGGTCGGTTTATCGCGGTGATCTTGCCAACCAGATCGAAGTTCAGCAGGAATCGCCACATCGTCGCGTGGGCCGTATCGGTAACGGAAACCTGCTCGACAATCTCAAGTGTTCCCATGTCCGAATCACCAAGCCGGCGCATCCGGTAAGCCACATACCCTGTCTGCTCGCCACCCTCTTCGCATATCGCAAAGAACAGCGCACTCGCCCCTCCACGAACCCGTTCGTCATCAAACAACTCGTAGCGCCAACGACCCGCATTGCGATCAACCGATCCTGCGGTGTCGTGGTGCATCTGCTCGTAAATTCCGGGCAACATTGCTGCAGCTTCGTCAGCGTCAACGAAATAAACGTGAGCGTCCGATTCGTCATCTGGAGAAATAGGCGAGTGCGTGAATGCTCCAAAACTGGGATCAATTTCCCAATCGTAGGAGTTAACCGCCAATCCGTAATCAAATCGGCTATACAGGTGAGACTGTGAAGCCCAAAGCCCACTGATGATGTCGCCACGATCACGAGCAGCGTCATGGATCTGGGTCATCATGTTCGAAAACGCACCTTGCCGACGATGTGTAACCGAGGTGGTCATGTATGCCACCCCAGCCATCGGCACAGTCGCTCCACCGGGAACGGCCAGCGAGTACGAATCCGCCCCACCTGTCCCAACAATGCGCTCGGACCCTGTGTCGACCGCTGCTACCAGTCGATCCAGCTCAGCCCGATCGTTTCGCAAACGCGCAATATCGTCGGGATGAACCTGCTGTCCAAACCCGTGGCGAACGGCTTCGCGCCATTCGACGAAGTTGTCGTCTGTTACTGATCGTAGTTCGATAGTCATTAGAGTTGAAAATGTGGGCAGCCAATCAGCCCGACAACGTATCCTACGTGTCGCACCACCCCCGAGCCACTACTATCCAGTTCGGTTCGCTAACAAGAAAAAGGTATCCCCCAACATGGCAGCACTGCTCGAAGACAAGATCGTGTTGGTAACTGGCGCAAGCTCTGGGATTGGCCGCGAGGCTGCCATAGTCATGGCCGGTCACGGGGCGAAAGTGGTTGCAGCAGCACGACGAGAAGCCGACCTAACCGAAACCGTTCGCCTTATCGAATCGGCAGGTGGCACGGCTTCCTATATAGTGACCGACGTTTCGATTGGCTCCGATGTGGAGCGGGCTGTGCAGCACGCGGTTGCGACCTTTGGGGGACTGAACGCAGCCTTCAACAATGCTGGAATTCTCGAACCTAACACCCATCTTCACGAAGTTGCCGAAGAAGAGTTCGATAACGTCATCAACGTGAATCTCAAAGGCACTTTTCTGAGCATGAAATATGAGATCGCCCACATGCTTGAGAACGGCGGCGGGTCGATTGTCAACGACTCTTCATTCATGGGGCTTCGTGGCGGCACCGGACGCCAGCCCGCATATACGGCAAGCAAACACGGCGTGCTGGGTCTCACCAAATCAGCGGCACGCGACTATGCCCGCAAAAACATCAGAGTGAACGCTGTCTGCCCCGGCGTGATCGACACGACGATGATGCACGGTCTCGACCGAGACGGCGATCCCGCAACCCGAGCCAAAATGGAATCGTGGGTCCCAATGAACCGCTACGGCAATCCAAGCGAGGTCGGTCAGGTCGTGGCGTTTTTATGCTCCGACGCCGCCAGCTACGTCACAGGTCAGGCAATACCCGTAGACGGCGGAGTGACGAGTTAGAGGCCGCTAGCGGTTTGGTTTCATGAGCGAGTCACTGGAGCCGAGAGTCTTGGTGCGATGACATGCCCGCAGCCAACCCGAAGCGTCACCACTTCGAATTAGCAAGCAGCCCCCAACCTCTCAGAAAACGTCGCTAGCGACAAAACGTGGCAATGCCACCTAACGAGTCCACTGCGCCTGATACGGCTGCGGCTTCACGTCGTTTGGCTCCGGATCTTTTACCGTGCCTTCACGCCAAGATTCGACCGGTATCCAGTCCAGCAGCTTCTCGGCCTTGCTCACTGATAACGGACTCTTGAACCCCGACAGCGGCTCACGAATTTCTACGCCAGGGTGAATTTCCTCAATGGCATCCATCGTCGGGATTTCGAGCGTCGTGTCGGTGGCGTTGATAAAGAACGCCTCGTGTCCGCCAAACTTTTTTTCGATCGTAAGTCGGCAGGCTCGTGCAGCGTCGTGCCGACCCACCCAGCTCCAGAAACCACCGGCATTACGCCCCCCAATCGAGGTTTTATCGCCCGATTCGAGGTGTCGTTTGGCCGTTGCCGGGTCCCACAGCGCGTGGAACCGCATGTTGGAGATCTGAACCTTGCCGGGACGACGCCTTGCGAACGCATCACCCATCTGTTCACCAAGCCATTTCGACTGTGAATAGGCGTCTTCAACACGCGTTGGGTGATTCTCGTCGACCGGGTAGTACTCGGGCGTGTAGACCTTCGAACCCCAGCCAGCTCCAACGGCGTTTACTGACGATGCCATGCAAATCCGCTCAATGCCATGAACTTCAGCAGCTTCGAGCACGTTCCAGTTAGCCATCATATTGATGCGGAACAGTTTGTGCTCAGGGTCTTTGTTTGGTGCCGGAATAGCAGCCATGTGAATTACTGCATCGGCACCGGTGAGAGCGTTTAGCACCTCGCCATAGTCAGTGACATCGATGTCCCACCACTGCGCAGAATTGGAAGGAGATCCGGGCCGTGGCGGAATAGAGTCAGCGTTAGAAACCTCGTAACCGTGGGCTACCAGTTCAGCAATGATGTATTCACCCGCCCTGCCCGATCCGCCCGTAACTACTACCTTTTCAGCCATTCGATTCTCCGCTTGGTTGACTACGCTCGTTCGTCGCCAAAATTTAAATATGGAAACCAGTATGAACTCGACGCACTGACGAATGTGCAATTTGACGGCGAATTAATTCACGTCTCACACTGAGCCCACGCCACTTACAAACCGGTACCATCTCCAACCATGACATCACTCTCAGGAAAAACCGCACTCGTTACCGGCGCCTCGAAAGGCATCGGCAAAGCCATCGCACTCGCATTCGGCGCAGCCGGAGCGAACGTGGTGGCAACCGCCCGAACGACCTCCGAAATCAACGAAGTTACCAACGCCGTAACTAGCGCGGGCGGCAGCGCCCTCGGCGTTATCGCCGACCTCGGAGTCGAGTCCGATATCGCAAATCTGGCGACCACCGCCGAAGGCAAGTTCGGTGGCGTCGACATTCTGGTCAACAACGCGGCAATCATCCACTCCCGCATTCCAATCACGGAACTCGATCCGCAACTCTGGCGCGACGTCCTCAACGTCAACCTAACCGGAGCCTTCCTGATCACCCAAAAGCTTCTGCCGGGAATGATCGATCGCGGCTACGGCAAGATCATCAACATCTCTTCGATTGGTGGTCGCAAGGGCGGAGCCGGTCGGGGTGCATACCGGGTGACCAAATCCGGACTCATCAGTCTCACCGAAACGCTGGCTGCTGAACTCTACGAACACGGAATAAATGTCAATGCAATCTGCCCCGGCGGAACCGACACCGAAGGCTTCCGCGCCGCATTTAACACGACCGGTCGCGCAGAAAATCCGAAATTGATGGACCCCGCCGAGATTGCCGAAGTTGCTCTGTTTCTGGCATCCGACGCCAGCTCGGCAATAACAGGCACCGCCATCGATTCGTTCGGCGGCTCGAACCCCCTCTTCGCCTGAGTCGCCCAAGTCGACTAGTTCGGATCCGAAGTGATCAGCGAATTCCTGAACACATAGGCGGTAGCTTCCGAACGATTACTCACGCCGATTTTCAGGAAGATGTTTGAGGTTTACCGTCCGCCTGGTCCTGCCAGAATTCAGGCGTCCGGCAGAGCCGAGTCTCTTAACGTTCAATCGTCCATCGGCAGGGTTAATTGCCGCACTGTCTCTTCAGTCGAGCTATTTGATTCAGGATCGAATATTTCTCGAATTCCGATTGGATCTCTGGGCTCGGGCCACTTGAATGCGCCCTTATTGATAAGCCTTGAGAGTCCTTTTGATTTACGTTCAGGGGATCGGGCATATAGGGGAGCAAATTTAAGTTTCTCAAGTTGCTCCACGGCACCCGCCCACGTACCGCCCTTAATCAATGTGTTCGTGGCGCACCACTGTTACATAAGATTCACTCCCGCAATAGGGTCCGCCTGATCACCCAGCGGGCGACTGGCGGGTAATATTCGCTACATCGATCACATTTGCTCCAGCAAAACCAGCCTGCTCAACCATAGAAAGTTCAGATTCCAACGATGGTTCTCGAGAAACTCAAACATATTCCAAACCCCACATACGTTCAGGTCGGCCCTCTCACCGATTTCGTCTCGGCACTTTTTACAGGTGCTGGAATGCCTGAAAACGAAGCACGCCTTTGTGCCGAAGCGCTGGTCGACGCCGACATGAACGGAATCGACACCCATGGCGTTTGCTACAACCTCGACCTGCACTACCTGACTGGTCTGCTGAACGGCTACATCAACCCGACTCCGAACGTCCAGGTGACTTACGAAACATCCGGAACCGCAGTGATCGACGCCGACAAGGGCATGGCGATGATCGCCAGCGTCAAGGCTATGGAACTGGCTATCGAAAAGGCAAAGACCACCGGCATGGCATCGGTTGCAGTGAAGAATTCTTCGCACTACGGAGCTGCCGGGTACTACGCTCGACTCGCCCTGAAACACGACATGATCGGCTTTTCTATGTCGTCGGGCGGAAGTCGTGTGATCATCCCGATGAACGCCCGATACCCGTGGATGGGCACCAACCCGATGGCATTCGCAGCCCCGGCTGGCGAAGAGCCGCCGTTCGTGATCGATATGGCTTCGTCGATGACCTCGTACGGCAAGGTTTCGATCGCTCAGGCGTTCGGGGTCGATATTCCTGAAGGATGGGCGCAGGACGCCAATGGCGAGCCTGTAACCGACATATCAAGGCGCAGTGCAGCGATTGGCCAGCCGCCGCTGGGTGGTGACTACGACCACGGTGCGCACAAGGGCACGGGAATCGGCGTTATGGCCGACGTGCTGGGCGGCATTCTGCCGGGCGAGCGACTTTCGGGAATGATGATGGACAACCCTAAAGGCGGACGTTTCTGCCACTACTTCCAGGCAACCCGAATCGACGGCTTCCGACCCGCCGACGAGTTCAAAGCCGACATGGACGACATGCTCCGAGCATTCCGTGCTCAAGAGCCAGCACCAAACGCTGAGGGCGATGTTCTCTACCCCGGCTACCCCGACGCAGGATACGTAACCAAGCGAACCGAAACCGGAGTCCCGCTCCCCCGCCACACAGTCAACTACTTCAAAAAAATGGCCGACACCCTAAACGTGGAGTTCACGATCCCAGAGTAGGTTTCGGTTGGTCTCGCTTCCTTCGGGAAGGGGTTAAAGGGATGGGTAGAGTACGACGCGAGACCAAGTCGTTAGACGACGCCCGGAGCCAACGAAAAGGAGTTCAAGGGTGGGCGATTCGCCAACAGGCCACCTGCGCCACCAACCCCATTTCCTGACCGGAGTCATCGGAGTCGAAGGATCTGGTGCGGGGACGCGGGTGGTGTGAGGCAGGGACGCGGCCACGCCTGCACAGGAGCCGGGATGCCGTTAAAGTGTGGGCGATATGAAGCCAAACCTAACCTCAGCTCAAATCGAAAAACTCCTCGCCTTCCGTGGCTACGGAAACCCCAACGGACGCTTCTGGTTCGTCGGCATGGAGGAAGGTGGCGGTGACTCCGAAAGCCTTCAGATCCGAGCAAACAAATTTGCGAATCTAGAGGACCTCGCAGAATCCCACCGCAATTTCGAATCGCATGACATGTCGAGATCAATTTCGACATGGCGAATCATGTCGGCCATAGTTCGACGGATCAGTGGTGATTCAAACTGGTGGGACAACGCTGTCACAAAGGGCTACCAGATGAATCAGCTTGGACGATTGAACGGAGAAACGTATCTAACCGAGGTACTTCCGCTGCCAAAACGTTCACTCGCCGACTGGCCCTATGGCGGTATATTCGACTCGCCTCAACATTATTTCGACAAGATTTTCCCGAGCCAATTGGCATCGCTTCAGATCGAGTACGGAGATTCAAAACCAAAGCCACAATTCGTATTTTGTTACGGAAAACGGTACTGGCCGAGACATCGAGAAATCTTCAATTCCGTGACATTTATTCCGGCGCTGGAAGGCAAAATTCACTGGGGAAGCAACAATTCAGCCATGTTCATTCTCACTAATTTTTTCGGTTATGGATGGACTGGCTTTAACGAGCTATTTGTCGATCAGTTTTGCGATTTCGCTCTCAGAAATTCACCGAAATAAACAAACGTGAAAAGCCCCCGGTTTTGCCGGGGGCTTTTCACGTTTGTCACGCCGCGAGGCGGACTATAAGCCGAGTCCTGTACCGGCTCCGCTCGAAAGCGAAACCGGCGACGGCCATCCATCTAGGCCTGCAGTTGCCCGCAGGCTCAAGCAACCAACCCGGAAGCTACCCGAATCCGGTCACAGCTTCCCTATTTGGTCTTGCACCGAGTGAGGTTTACCTTGCCCCGCATGTCGCCATCCGGGCGGTGCGCTCTTACCGCACCTTTTCATCCTTACCGATGCGCCGATTTCTCGACGGTCCGGCGGTTTATTTTCTGTTGCACTGTCTATCGGGTCGCCCCGCCCTGCCGTTAGCAGGCACTCTGATCCATGAGGTGCTCGGACTTTCCTCCCCCACGCCCTAAAGCGCGGCGGCGACCGTCCGTCCTCCTCGCGACACAGTTAAGGGTATCTGGTTTCTCTCACTTAGGAACCCCCGCTACCCCTGCGCAGCCAGCCACGGCATCACTACCGCCAACAACTTCTCAGGCTCTTCACGATTAATGTTGTGACCCGCACCCTCGATCTTGGTTGTCGAAAAACCTTCACGATCAGGAAGCATCGTCGCGAGATAATCGTCAGGAAGAATCCCGCCAGCTATCGGATCCGCCTGCACCAGCAACACCGGGCATTCGATCTTCGCCAGAGAGTCGGCCGGTTCACCACCGTGCTTGTATTCGCCGGTCGCACTCATACGCAGAAGTCCAATGTCCATCTGCAGCAAACATTCAGCCTTCCACGGTGCGACCCAATCCGGATCGTTCGGATTTGCGGCTCGCAATCTCTGAGTCATTTCTTCGGTCGATAGGCCTTCTTCGGCTAAGCCGAGATTGATCTGGAAATTGCTCATCGATGGAGTCTTGGCGGTCGATGCCGGGCGCACGCGTCCGAACATCGCCGGATCTTCCAACACCAGCGCCCGCAACTGCTCCGGCACATCACTCGCCCCCGCCATCGAAACCGCGTTCGCTCCACCCATCGAGTGTCCCCAAACAAGCGTCGGTTCTTTGCAAACGTTTTTGAGAACGAACCGAATATCACGACCATGATCGGGAGTCAGATAATGGCCCGGGGTGTGACCCGAATAACCGTGCCCACGTTGATCAATCGTGATAACTCGATAGTCCTTCGTCAGCGTGTCGAGCAACATTGTGAAACTATCTCGCCTACTCGTCACCCCGTGCAAAAGCAGCAGCGTCGGACCGTTGTCAGGTCCCACGGAATAAGCAATCTCAACTTCACCGGTGTTAACCGTATGGTCGGTAAATCCGTTCAAAAGCAGCGGCATGGTTCGAGAAATCTCCTCACGAGTTGGCGATGTCATCCAGCAACCCGGTGACACCTTACTCTGCCTCAGCAGGAAACGGACGACAACACTGTCAGCCCACTACTCTGCAGATGTAGCGTCCTCGCCGCCATCTGTGTGCGGCATGACGTCGGGCGGAATAACCCCCAGCTTGCCAGCCTGGTAGTCGGCGAATGCTTCCTGAAGCTCGTCCTGAGTGTTCATGACAAACGGACCGTACCAGGCCATCGGCTCACGAATCGGCTCTCCACCAAGCAGCAAAATCTCAAGATCTGGCGTCTTGCTGTCCTGCTCCTCATCGGCGGTAATAACAATCGAATCGCCCTTGCCAAACACCGCAGCCTGCCCAAGATGAATCGGGTTGCGAGCGGGTCCCACAGTTCCGTTTCCGGCAAGCACATACGCCAAAGCGTTGTAGTCAGGTCGCCACGGTAACTCGAGTCGTGCGCCGGGGCTCACGGTCGCATGGACGTACGTGATTGGTGAGTATGTGATTCCCGGACCATCGTGACCGTCAAGCGATCCTGCGATTACCCGGATCAAAGTACCGCCGTCGTGGGAGCTGAGCAGCGAAAGATTTGTGCGAGAAATATCCTGATAGCGAGGTTTCGCCCATTTCTTGTCACGCGGCAAGTTCACCCACAGCTGGGTGCCGTGAACGACTCCCCCACTGATCACGATCTCCTCAGAAGGCACTTCAATGTGCAGTATTCCAGCGCCGGCAGTCATCCACTGAGTATCGCCATCACTAATAGAGCCCCCGCCGCCTTCGGAATCACGGTGGTCAAACGTTCCTTCGATCATATAAGTGACTGTCTCGAATCCACGATGTGGATGCCACGGTGTGCCCTTAGCCTCGCCGGCGCGCCACTCGTTTTCGCCCATCTGATCCAACATGATGAATGGATCGAGGTACTTGTACGGGATTCCAGCGAATCCACGGCGAACCGGAAAGCCTTCACCCTCGAACCCCGACGGAGCCGCGGTGATAGTCATCACCGTCCGCGCAACAGCGTCATCAGCAGGACGTGTAACGCGATCCAGAGCAAGGATATTTTCAACCGTAACTGCGGGCATCTTGATTCTCCAGCACCTAAGAATATAACGACTTACTAATAGTAAGTACATAACTACAAGTTAGCAAGTAAGATGCAGGGCTTTCAGAAACGATTCCATGCCATTACGATGAGTCTGCCCGCAACGTAATCCAACCCTAGAACCGTGGCAGAACTTCAACCTGATCTTCCCCGGCGATCACCCGTTCGAGTATCGCCGATACAGCGTTCTTCGCCGCGATGATGTCAGCCCCCTGAACGTCGATCAGCAACTGCCCAACATCGGCCTTATCAGCCGGTTCCGCACCAACTCCTGCACGAGCATCTTCGAGTCGCTTCAACGGTGCCGCCAGATCGTTCAGCGTGCCATACGCCGAAGCCACCATTCGTGCAGATCGATTGAACTCACGCTCGGCCTCAGCGATCTCTTCAGCAAGCGAATCTCCAACAACGGGCCGCAGCTTGTTCGTCGTGCGCTTGCCCCACCCCTGAATATCCTTGAGAACCAGTTGTTCTAGCTCGTCGGCATGCCACGACGAGTGCCGTGCAACATCTTCGATGCGTTCTCTTGTGGCGTTCCTCGAAGGACACTCGTAGTAGCGATACGACTTCGAAGTTGATGTACCGTCAACCCGCTTCCACGACCTGCGCCGTGTCAGCCCAAACAGTCCACGCCCACACAGATCGCAACGAGCCACGCCACCAAGCAGGTAAGGCGGTTCTGTCGAACGCTTGCGCACCGGCTTGCGATTTCGAGTCACCGCCTCCGCCCTGTTGAATATCTCACGGTCTATCAACGGTTCATGGCTACCTGCAATGCGGACGCCATAACGAGTGTATGTACCAAGATACGTTCGGTTTTTGAGAATTCCTGAAATAGCCAGTCCCGACCATGGTCGGTTGGTACGTGTCAGCAAACCGCGTTCGTTCAGCGACCGGGCGATCACACGAAGTCCCGGGCCACCAAGCGGCGTTGAGCCCTCGGCGTACCATGGCCCCGCATACGTATCGAATATCTCTTTTACAACTTCCGCCTCACCCGGCACAGGCTTCAAAAGGCCATCCGACCCAGCCTCGTAGCCAAACGGCGTCCTGCCCAGAACCTCGCCTCGAGAGGCCTTGGCTACGATAGCGTCGCGTATGCGAGCCTGCCGCTGAGGCGACCGTCCGCCAATCCCAAGCAATTCCTCACCGCTCTGAAGTGCATCGGGTCGATCCGGGTCGGTGCATCGAATTTCAGTGCCGAGTTGTTCAAGTTCCAACAGCCGAGTCACTAAAGTTTCAAGATCCTCAGCAATGTGCGAAGCGTCTGGAACAAGAACCAGAGCGAGCCGAGCGTTCGCACCTGTAAACGAAGCGATCATCTGCCGATATCGATCATGCCGCGCATCGAAATCGTTAGCGGCTTCGTCTTCTTCCGGCTCGAACCAGGCAACAAGTTGGTGAGAATTTCTCTGACAATAGAGTTCTATCTCTGCCCGCGGGTGCAGTTCATTGGGAGACGAATCGAATCCATCACCGGAATTGCTATCAGAGGGATTCTGATTATCTAGGGACGTGTCAGTGCTATGAGCGGGTTCACTATGGAATCCGACTGCTCGCAATTATTGCTCGGTCAGAAGTGCCCTGCCACAACTGCAGGGAATGGGGCCATCGGCGGAACGAAGACGGGTCAGCTCGCCGATTGGGAGTCGCACCGCACAACCCTGACACACACCACGGTCGACACGCACTATCGCAATTCCACGATTCGAACGGAACAGTCTTGTGTATCGAGCTAGATCAGCTTCCGGAATCTGCGATACCTCGGCATTTCGAACTTCAAGCATCTCGTTGAACTCTGTGCCGACCTTGGTTTTTTCCTGGCCAAGCTCAATCTTCCGAGTCTCCCAAATCTTTCCTTTGGAGGTGAGTTCCTCGGTCAATTCTTCTAATCGTTGGCGTGCATGCTCGGCAGCAACTTCCGCTGGAGCGATCGACTCTTCAATCTGAGCCAGATTCCGTCGCGCCGCAGAATGTTCGGTCTCAATAGCTGTCAGCTCTCGAACATTTGTAATTGCACCACCATAAAGGCGGGTCTCGAGCTCGCCGACCTGGCTCTTAAGGGTTGCAAGGTCGGATTCGAGCCTGGCCGACTCAACCTTGGCTTCCAGTTCCTTAACTCTGATTTTCTCGCAATTGTCACGGAGTTTGGGAAGACCACCCTCGGACTTTAGTTCTTCCTCAACCTTCCGATAGTCGCCGCGCCTTAGCGCTAGTGCTTGATCCATGTCTTGAAGAGCGAGGAGAGTTTTTGCGATTGTCACGTAGTGGTCCTGAAGTCAGAATGATGTCGGAAATGTGCCGGGGTCTTTAGTCAATTTTAGGCCTGTGAAATTCGGTGTCAAATTTGCATAGCCAATCCTCACCCCGAAAACGCGCTATCCCGGCATACAAAATATGTATCTTCGGTAGACTGCTTTATGATGAAATAATGCAGACGCCCATCAGACGGAGATTAGATTGCCCGATTCCGACAGTTCTTATTTGCTCCCACCGTTCCTGAAAAGCCGCGCCCGCACGAGAATTGTTTGCACCATCGGCCCGGCAACGGGAACGCTCCCTCGGATCAAGCGGCTGATCAGGGCTGGAATGTCAGTTGGCAGATTAAATCTGAGTCATGGCAGCTCGGAAGAGCATCATTCCTATGTGAAAATCCTCCGCGCCGCAGCCGAGGAAATGGGAGTCGCTGTCGGAATTCTCGCCGACCTCCCCGGTCCCAAATACCGTGTCGGCGAAATGGAACAGCCGGAAATCACGCTCACCACCGGGCAGCACTTTGTACTTCAGGCCAAACCGATCGAAGGCAACACAGAGCGGGCCAGTGTTTGGCCACTCGGTTTGCCGGAAGACATAAGAAAAGGTTCGCAGGTACTTATCGACGAAGGGTCTGTCGAACTCCGTGCTGAAGAAATCGAAGGCGACGAAATCCACTGTCGAGTAACAATGGGTGGCGTAATGAAGCCGAACAAGGCCGTCACAGCCCCCGGCAACACGACGACTGTCGACTACTTCACGCCCGAAACTGTCAATGCACTGAGTTTCGTCGAATCTTCCGATATCGATTTCGTCGGTCTGTCTTATGTACGAGATGGCCAGGACGTCCAGAGAGTACGGAAACATCTGGATAAGTCCGGAAACACCCCTCAACTCGTCGCGAAAATCGAAATTCAGCAGGCGGTCGACAACCTCGCAGATATCCTCCATGAGTCTGATGCCGTCATGGTCGCTCGAGGCGATCTTGGAGTTGAACTGCCCTTCGAACGTGTGCCATCTGTGCAGAAACAAATCATTCGCATGGCCAACGAAATCGGCAAGCCGGTTATCACTGCCACGCAGATGATGGAATCCATGATCGAAAACTCGTCGCCAACCCGGGCCGAAGCCACCGACGTCTACAACGCTGTTCGCGATGGAACCGACGCAATAATGCTCTCGGCCGAAACGTCGATCGGAAAATTCCCGTTCAAAGCCGTGCAGGCGATGACCCGAATCGCAAAACGTGCCGAAAGGTATCTTGAATATCCAATGCTCGCCGAACGTCGAGGCGCCGCCGCCAAAAAGGGTGGTCTGCCAGTCGACGATGCGATTGCTGGTGCCGCAGTATCAACAGCCTCCAGTCTCAACTCGAAAGCCATCATGGCCTTCACCAAGTCAGGCAGCACAGCAGGTCATGTCGCAGCGTACCGACCTTCAAAGCCGTTGCTGGCTCTGATCACCGATATCGGTGCCGGCGCAAAACTTGCACTCAGGTGGGGCGTGATCCCGGTGGTCATGCCCGATTACGATGAGATTCAAGACATGTTCACCGCCGCTTCGCATCTGGCAATTGAAACCAAGCTCGCAAAAGAAGGCGACACAATAGTTGCGGTAATGGGTTTGCCAATCGGCGTGCCCGGCACAACGAACCTGCTGCGAGTTATCACGGTCCCGGAACCAGTTCGCCACGGCGGATAGGCGAGGTGTAGTGCCTATAGTCAGTGCAAACCAACTATTCGTCGCTCGGTTTCGGTCTCTTAGCGGCCTCTTCTATCGCCGATCGAAGACGTTCTATCTCACTGATTTCAGTCGGCTCAGCCCCGTAACACGCCGCATTGAATCGAGTTGTGACAGTGTCGACAGGTGCACCCGGCAGAAACACAGCCAGCGCCGATATCCGCTCGTTCGGTGTGACATTAGGATCGAACACCATTCCACGTTTAATCGCGTGGGTCAGAGTATCGAAGTACAGCAAAAACGCCTCCCCTACTCCCTTTTCACCTTCAGGCCACTTCCACAGCGAACGCTTTTTGCCGCCCTTCATCCAGCTCGGCACCAGGCTCGACAGCAGTTTCATCATGTCGGCCTTCGCATCGGCATCGCCACGAATCGACTCTCGATCGGCCTTATCTTTGTCGCCACCCCGAGCAGCAAAACGCTTGTAGGCGAAAACCAGAACAAAGAACAACACCACAATTAGCAATATCGAAAGTGGCCAGCGCAGGGCATCTACCGCAAAATCGGCACCCTTCTCGGCCTTCTCAGCCACTTCGCTAGCGATATCTTCTGAAGGTTGACCGGGAGGAAGAGGCTCTTCTTCGACATCTTCGGGATTCAGCCTCTCGCGCAGCCACTGAATAATGGCCAGCATCGCCCATATCGCCCACTCGATCGGGTAACGCAGAACCCACAACAGTGCATCAACAAAGGCAGTCCAGACGTTGACCAATCCCCGCACGCCGTAGGCTCCGTACCGGCCCGTCAACAGGCCGCCGACAGCGCCAATTCCGAGAATCCCCAGCACCGATATTCCGATAACCACCGGCCACGATGCGTTACCCGTGTCTTCCGATTGAGGAAGTCTTGATGCCGCCAACCCGATCAGAGAGGCTGCAAAGAATGGAATGAGCAGCGGGGCGATTCCAATATCGGATCGAACAACACTGATTTCGATCAGCAGTCCGACCGCGATAAACGCGGTTCCAACCTTGAATCCACGGCTGAGTTGCCTTCTTACGCCGCCACCTCCAACTAAATGCTGCGACCGATACCAGAGCACCCCCGCAGCAATCAGGCCAATTATTAAATCGGCAACTCCCTCACCCGAGTAGGTTCCACCAAACATATCGACTGGCCAGGCGACCTTGAACGACCACGTATCGTCAAGCGACACGGCTGCGACAGCAAAATAAACAACTACAACAGCAATCACGGCCTGGTAAATGGCCATCGACGCCACGTCACCTTTTGCCCCGCCGAACAACCAGGCCGCCGCGGCACCAAATACCAGCAACACAAGGACAGCCAACCACGGCAGTGGTGACCCGCCAAGACCCAGCAGCCCGCCAATTACAGCAAGCGTTGCAAACCACCAGATGCTCTCAACAATAACCAGTGCGCCGTATGCGATTACTGCGGGATTTCGCATTAGTCGGCACCTTCTGAATATTCAAAAGATGACGCTGATTTCTGAGCCGCAGAAACTGGCAACTTATCCCAGTCACCGGTCTTCTCCGGAGGCCGTTTAAACAGCTCGTCGTTCACACCCGAAATCTCTTCGAGGAACAGCCCACGGGCGTCCCGCACTTCAAACTCTGGATAATCAGGTGGTTCCTCGCGCCCTATGTGAACAACTATTACAGGATGTCCCAGGCGTTTGAGCCCAAGCAGGTAATCCATTGTTCGTTCCTGATAAATTCCACCGATGTGAATCAATGTTGAACCCTCCGGAATCACCCCTCGCCTGCTGCGAGCCATCTCCTCAAGACTGCGAATGGCTATCGGATGGACCATCGCCAGCGATTCGAGCAGGGTCGTTAGTTGAGTTGGCCCCGAACTTGGCGGAACAACAGCATGCGATGAACTGCTGCCATTGACACCGTTGGTAACCAATCCAACCTTGTAGCCAATCTCGAGAGCGTGGTTAGCAATCGAAGCCGCAGCATTCATCGTCCCCTCAAGCACGTCAGATCGGTAACCCTCCCACGGCACGTCAGTCGTAATTGCCTCGGCGAAAATCACCGCATGCTCAGAAACGCTTGGGTCGAACTGGCGAACAAACATCTCACCCCGTCGAGCCGTCGTCTTCCAGTCGATACTCTTGATCGGATCGCCCGGACGATACTCACGAACTCCGGCAGGTCTCGAAGGGTCGTCCCACAATCGAATTCGAGAAAGCGAATCGCCTATAGGCCGGCGCGCCGGTAGCGAAAACCCGGGCATCGGCTTGATGACCGGATAGACGAAGATCGCCCATGGAGTGTGTTCGAGAGTGGCTTCTGCAGGGTACAAACCGAAAAGATCACCACTGCGAAGTTTGGTATTACCAAGTCGATACATCCCCCTCGAAAGCGCGGTCAGCTTGCGTTTGACCCTGACCCGTTCGTACGATCCAAGCGATGTTGAAACGTTCATATCCGCACCGCCGAGATAAGCCTGCTCTGCAGCATTAAATCCCTCTATCAACAGACCCCGCGGCACGTACTCGTCAATCTGAAGCCACGGCACCGGTAACGGCTTGTTGTTTGCCACCGTAAACGTGATTTCGATCTCGTCACCTTGAAACGCGTGATCTACCGAACACGATCTCATGATGGTGATTTCTTCAAGCGCCAACGCCGCCCACACTCGTGAAACGATTGCGATAACGAACGCAAGAGCTCCCACGGCGGCGATTAAAGGTTGGTGCGATATGGCACCGACAATTACGACGACTATGAGCAACAGCACAAAGAGGTCGCCGAGCGGATTGAGTGATTTTCCCCATGACGTTCCGAGGTCCGGCTTGTAATGGCGAGCTGCTAGCTCTCTCGACATCCCGAGGGATAACATCGACATTTAGCTACTCACGTTCGATTGGGACCGGCGTCATATCGACTATCTCACCGACTATTCTCGCGGTCGCCTGCCCGCGAAGTTGCGTGGTTGTTTCAGCCAGCAGACGGTGCGCCAATACGGGAACCGCCAGCTCTTTTACATCATCAGGCAGCACATACGCTCGCCCATGCATCGCCGCCCAGCCCTGCGCAGCGTGCTGCAGAGCGAGCGAAGCACGAGGACTGGCTCCAAGTCGCAGGCTGGCGCTGCTTCGCGTGGCTACGACGATATCCAGCAAATAGTTGCGAACCGTGTCGTTCACCGTCACTTGGTCGACCACTTTGCGAGCTGTGATCAGATCGTCTGCGGTTGCCGATGGTGTGATGGTGACGGGGTTTTCACCAGCTCGGAATCGATCGAGCATCGACTCCTCTTCGTCCCGGTCGGGGTAGCCAAGTGAAGCACGAACCATGAACCGGTCGAGCTGCGCTTCGGGCAGCGGGAACGTCCCTTCCATTTCGACCGGGTTCAGCGTTGCCATAACCATGAACGGCTCGGGAAGTGCGGTTGTTACGCCGTCGATAGATGCCTGGCGCTCCTGCATCGCTTCGAGCAGTGCCGACTGTGTTCGAGGGGTTGCTCGGTTGATTTCGTCGGCAAGTAGAATCTGCGAGAAAACCGGACCCGGCCTGAACTCGAACTCGCCCTTCGAAGCGTTGTAAAAGTTCACACCAAGCACGTCACCCGGTACAAGATCAGGGGTGAACTGGATTCGTCCGAACTGGCAATCAAGAGAAGCAGCCAACGCCTTCGCCAACGTTGTTTTGCCAGTCCCCGGCACGTCTTCAAGAAGCACATGCCCACGACACAGCAACGCAAGTACGGTGATATCGATCGTTTCCGATTTTCCAACGATTACCCGTTGAACCGACTCACGAATTTCGGCAGCAAGCTTCTGCACTGATGAAACGTCTACGCCAGAAGCGGCAGGCTGACTCTCAATCGCCAATTAGTTCTCTCGATCTGAATTCACTGCAAAGTGTTCATAAAATAACAATGCCGTATGTTACGCCGCGGGCGCTAGTTTCGTTTTAGAACCGCGGTGATTTAGTGGATGGTATTTGTGAACAAATCACGACTGCTGCTCGAGGCAAGTCTGGCTTCGAGTGATCTCGAGTTCAGACGGTTGCCCCCCTTCACTCTTCAACACAACCCCATCTTTGCGTTCCAACTGAAGCAAAGACCCCGAAAGTCCCATGGAAGAACCATCGAAACGACGCATGACAATGAATTGCCCCGTCTGCAGCATCGTGATTCAGTTCGGTATTGCTCAGAAAATTCGTCCAGCCAGCAAATATCACCGGGTCTTCCGGGCGAACATCGACAAGGTCCGGATCAAACGCTTCTGGGAACACCGGAGCATCCCGGCTGATCAGCACCGGGGTTGGAGTCGGCGTTTCTGTCGGAGCCGCTGTGACCGCTACGCGTATGAAAGTTGGCGGTACTGACGATGCTTCTGGACCAGAGCCGTTCGCCCCAACACCGCCGCCATTCCCGTTGCCACAGGCAACGACGAACATTGCCGTCACTGCCAGAGAAAGAGCGAGAAACCCGCCAAATCGCTTGAGCAACGAACGCCTAAACCACCACAACCGTGTTGGTAAGCGTGCCAATCTTTTCGATCGATACGTGAATAACGTCGCCAGCAGCAAGTGTGAACTCAGGCGGCGGAATCGTGCCCGTGCCTGTCATGACCGATGTGCCATCCGGAACCGAGTTGTGACGAACCAGCCAGTCGACCAGATACGCACACCCCCGCTTCATCTCGCTGGTGTGAGCCTGCCCACTGAACGCCTCTTTGCCATCGCGCTCGATAATCAGCGTCACCGCCAGATCCTGTGGGTCGCCAATGGTCTCAGGCGTTACGAGTGCAGGCCCAAGAGAAGCCGACTTGTCGTAGACTTTCGCCTGTGGAAGATACAGCGGGTTTTCGCCTTCGATAGAACGGCTACTCATGTCGTTCCCGCAGGTGTAACCGACAATCTTCCCGCCATACGTCACGAACACCAGCTCTGGCTCTGGAACGTCCCACGTCGAGTCACCACGAATACCAACTTCGTCAAACGGCGACTGTAGCCGTTCGAGCGTTGCCTTGAAAAATGCCTCGGGCCGATCAGCCTCGTAGACCTTTGCGTACACGTCGGGCGATCCGCTTTCGGCCTGGCGCTCTCGCATCGAGTCCATATAAGTCACGCCAAACGCCCAGACCTCAGGTGCATCGACCGGTGGCAGCAGCGTTACGCCGTGCTTGTCGGGCTGTGCACCATCGATAAGCTCTTCGGCAGATACCGTTTCTGCGCCCTTGTTTGCCGCGAGAATTCCGCGGGCAACGGTGTCGATATCGGATCCGGTTATGGAAGCCGCCTTGAACAGATCGAGCGTCGATCCGATCTGCGAGTTGAGGGCGGTGAGGTCGGTCACCTGCCCCGATTCGTCTTCAACGCCGACGTGCTTTGTGCCGTTCTGGATGTACTGGTAGTAACGCATCTTGTGCTTTCGCTGGACTAGCGAGTGCCTTCAAGTGAACAAAACTAAAAAGGGCACCCTGATTACCGGGGTAGAAATGTTGCCGACAAGGTTAACCGAGAGAACGGCGTCATGTACGAATCGTCGAGATCACCATGAACTCGGGTCAGTCAGGTCTCCAGTTAAATCCGGCGTGTTCCTCAACTTGAGCCGAGCTCGGATGAGGCTCGGCGAACTGAGCGACAGCGAATCCGACGTCCGACAGCAATTGCTGCCAGTCAGATAATGGCATGTGCCAGACCTTGATATCAGGTCCTTCCGCTTTGCCAACGACCCGATTCAACCCCGACACAACACGCCTTCGACCGAAGTAACTCGACATCATCCGCCCTTCAAAGCCGTTGTCAGGGTCCTTCTGCCACCGATTCCCAGGCGGTGTAGCTATCGGGTGCGGCAAGCTAAAGCCAATTTTCAGGACACTGTGAATACCGACAAGTGCGGCATCTAGCGGGAAAATATCGGCAATCGACATACAGCCCGTTACAAGATCAAAACTTTGCGGTTCGAAGCGATCTGAAATCAAGCCAGCATCGAGATGTTCGTATTGGATTCCAAGCGGTTGTCTCGATTCTTCATCTGCAGCCAGCGCCACAAGATACTCCGAGTATTCGAACGCCTGCACTCTGGCACCAGCCCCGGCAAGTTTACTGGAAAAATAACCAGCGCCACAACCGACATCCAGGACGTCCAGACCGTCGACATCTCCACACGCATCAGACAATGCGGGACCATGAACAAACAGCCGGTACGGATCGTTTTCTTCTGTGCGCTCTTTCCACCACTCGGCCGCGGCATCCCAGACTGCACTCGACTCACGATTCAAATCTTCTGAAGTTGGCTCGGACAATTTGACTCTCGTTTCATAAACAAGCGACCTGAAGCTTATCCGAAGACCGCTTGCACGTAAGGCGACGTATATCTTTATATGCAAGGACCTTTGCCGAACTTGATCCACGCCCTTCCTAACCTACGCCGAACCCTCGCGATCGCACTTGCTGCGATTCTGCTTTTCGGCGCGCTCGTCAGCATTCCAACCGCAAACGCATCGGAATCGCTGGTCTTAGCGGTCACCGAACAGACGGTCAATATCGACTACGGCAGGAAAATCACAATCTTCGTCAAAATCGACACCGGAACCGATCCCAAAGAAATCCAGACCCTGCGAACGTTGTTCAAACCCGATGGCGGCAACACCATCTGGTCTTACCTGTACCCGGTCCACACAAACGACAAAAACAACATATCGCTAACGTTCGAAATCCCCACCGGACCCGGCTCGTACTACCCACCCGGCGCTGAATTCAATATCAAAGTGGAAGTCACCGATACAGATGGAATCTTCTACTCTGTGAACCTCCCCGACAAGGTCGAATATCTCGATCCCGACGAAGACTGGCAGCGGGTAGCTGGCAACGGATTCACCGTCATCTACTACGGTGTAAGCCGTTCTCAGGTGGAAGACCTGGTCGAAACCATCGACCACCGAATTCCTACCCTGCAAGCTACACTCGGCGTTACCGAAACACCCGATTTCAAGGCGATAGTGTTTCCTTCGGTTCAAGCAGCCACACCGTCGTTCCCGCCCGTAAGCCAAACCGCAACCGATCAGTACCTGTTCGCCGGATTCGCCCAACCCGAATATCGACTCTTCGTTCAGGGTCAAATGAACTCGACTACGTTCACTCATGAACTGGCTCACCTCTACACCCACGAAGCCGTCTCCGATGCTTTCGTGGGTGCCCTTCCAGCATGGCTAAACGAGGGTCTTGCAAGATTTTTGGAATCGGGTTCAAGCCAGAATTCAAACAAACGACTCCTCTCGCAAGTCCGACCCAACGAACTACTTGCACTCAGCCACATGGCATCCATCCCCGGTAAAAGCCGAGACGTGTTTATCTTCTATCCTCAGGCAGGGGCGATCGTCGGCTACATAGTCGAAGAGTTCGGGCACGAAAAAATGGCGAACTACCTTGCCGCTGTCAACAACGGGGGGACAATAAACGGTTCGTTCAAAGAGGTGTACGGCAAGTCGATTTACGAAGTAGAAAACGACTGGCGCGCCGAGTTTGATGCGGCTCCGTTACCGATCAACGAAGAAACACCTGAAGCCACCGATTCAACCTCTGATTTAGACCGTACCGGGGTGCCACTCGTCGGATTCGAACCGGTCAAAACCGGGCCAGAAACCGGATCAGATGCTGGTTCAGGTCAACCAGCCCAAACGGCTGCTGCCAACCCTTTTCCAACGGTAACTCCCGAACTTCCACTGCCAGGGTTCCCGGGATTTGTCGAGGAAAAACCAGCGCCCAACTGGTTTGTGGCAGGAATTGCAATTGCCCTTTCAGTGATCATCGGCGTCTGGCTGTTCCTGTCGCGACGTAAAATGCCAAAACAGAAATCGTAACTCGTCTTATCGACGGTTCCTGAACGATCCAAAAGGCGACCTGTGACCTCCGACCGCCAGCAACCCAAAACCGCATTCGTATACTCCGACGAGCTGTCGCAATACCAGCTTTCTGCTGAGCACCCGCTGCGTCCGATTCGACTCCAACACATGCACGAGTTGATGAAATCGAGCGGCCTATTTGAACTCGAAAACGTATCGACTCCCCCGCCGCGTATGGCCACTAAAGCAGAAATTGAAACGAGTCATGATGCTGAATATGTGGCGATCGTCGAGGCTATTTCAAACGGAGGAATCGCACCCATAATGGGCGAGTTCGGTCTCGGTTCATCCGATAATCCGGTCCGTCCCGGCATGTACGACACCACGGCTCTAACCGTAGGATCCGTGCTCACTGCCAGCGAACTTGTCACTTCTGGCGCCGCAGATGTTGCGTTCGCACCCGGCGGCGGAGTGCACCACCACGCCATGTATCGCCGAGCTTCAGGATTCGGTGTGTTCAACGACGCAGTGATAGCTATGAAGGCGATGGTAGAAGCCGGACTTCGAGTCGCCTACATCGATATCGATTGCCATCATGGCGACGGCGTTCAGATGGGTCACTACGAAAGCGATCAGGTGCTCACGATTTCGATCCACGAGTCGGGGCAATATCTGTTCCCGGGCACCGGGCATGTTCAGGAAATCGGGTCTGGCGACGGCACCGGCTATTCGGTAAACATCCCTCTCGCGCCATACACGCAAGACGCCGCCTGGCACGCTGCTTTAGACGAGGTAATCCCGCCGCTGGTGAGTGCGTTCAAGCCCGACGTGCTGTTTACTCAACTGGGAATCGACACCCACTTTCAGGATCCCCTAACCCATCTTTCACTGACCACTCAAGGGTTCAACCTAGCGGTGCAAAAGCTGAGTGTGATGGCAGCAGAAATCGGCAAGTGGGTAGCGGTTGGTGGCGGAGGTTACGACCTCTCAGCAGTCGTTCGATCGTGGACAATGGCGTTGGCAACAATGGCAAATTTTGACCTGCCCACCGAGGTGCCGAAGTCGTTTACATCGCTCGAAGGCCTAACCACTTTCGACGACATCCCGCCAGAACCAACAGAAGCCAGATACCTGAACGAAATCAACAGCTTTAATACGAAATCTCTAGAAGAAGTCAGAGCACTAATCTTCCCGAAGTTCGGGATTTAGTTCTCTGCCCAAACAGGCGAATACCAATCCCGCCGGTCCCGCTGTCACGCCAGCTAGTCAAGAAGCTCTCCACAATCCCAGTCCACCATCGGGACAATGTCCATGCCTCGCGGTTCCATTTTTTCGACACCCCGATGGACCCAATTTTCAACTTTGAGTTCGGGCGTTATGTCGGTCAGACCCGCCTCTGTAAACCACCGTGCGCACTTCCGTCCGGCATCAAGATCGATATATCGAAACTCGGGGAGTGCCCAGTCATCCGGCGATCCGCCTTTCTGACCTTCCATGTGACGCGCACGTATCGCCTCGAAATACCGCACCTTTTTACGAATATATTGCGTTTTTCGCAACAGATAGTTTTCATGTTCGAAACAGCACGCTGACCAAAGGCAGATGGTATGGAGTACGTACAGCTCACTGATCGAGATCAGATCGAGGCATACCTGAACAATCATCCGAGGTTGTTCGTTTACAGCCTCGGCGACCTTGAAGATGATTTTTGGCCGCACACCTCATGGTTCGGAGCTCTGGAAGACGGCGTAATCCGGGCCGTTTGTCACATATTTACTGCGTTCGATACTCCGCAGATTCAGGCAGTAAACGAGCCAGGGAACGAAGCAATATTCGGTCTACTTTCGGCGATCGCACCGGAGCTTCCGGACGAAGCGAGGATCCATTTCGGACCCGCAGCAGAGGGAGCGTTGGCCGGAGAGTGCGATCTCACCAATCTGAACAGTGGTTGGAAGATGGCGCTTCAGGATCGCTCGAAACTCGCCAGCGTTGATGTCTCACATGTCGAACGTCTTGGCGCTGGTGACATCGATGCTTTGCAACGTTTGTATGAGTCGGTACACCAGGAATCCGAAGGTTCGCATCTATTCCATCCTTCGATGCTCGATGTTGGACCGTACTTTGGTACTAAGGTCGACGGCCGCATCGTCAGCACAGCCGGAGTTCACGTTTATTCGCAGCGCTTCGGGGTGGCTACAGTTGCAAACGTTGCCACGTAGCCCGAATATCGTGGTCGAGGATTGGCTAAAGCAGTTACAGCTCGCCTGTGTCAGGAACTGGCCACTAAAGTCGACCACATAGGCCTGAACGTTGAGGGGTCAAACTAGCCGGCATTGCGGGCTTGCGAGCGCATCGGATTCACGAAAGTTACAGATTTCTACGCTGCCAACATCAAACGGCCTAAGTGAATCTGGCCGCAAACATCTCCCGCAATGCCGGGTACAACACTCGATACCGACCGTATGCATCGTCATAGGTGCCGCGCACCGAAGCATCTGGTCCAACCGAGTCCAATCCCGTTAACCACGCCGTGCCAGCATCAACCACGCTCCCAAACCTCCCCGCACCAACTGCCGCCAGCATCGCTGCCCCCAACGGTGCACCCTCTGAAGGTCCAACCGTCCGCAATGGCAGGTCAACCACATCGCTCAGCATCTGTAACCACATACCGCTGCTAGCACCACCACCAACAGCTACAGCCTCTGAAGGATGAACATCCAATTCGGTCATCAGCTCAAGCGAATCACGGAGTGCAAACGACACACCCTCCATAACCGCCCGGGTCATGTGAGCACGCTCGGTGCCACCATGCATCCCAAAGAATACGCCGCGAGCGTTTGCATCGGCATGAGGCGTTCTTTCGCCAGTCAGATACGGCAGGAACGTCACACCGCCTGACCCAGCTTCGACCGCACCGGCTTCGGCAACCAACTCGTTGAATCCAATCCCGCCAGAGCTACGTCGCCACCAGTCGAGAGCCGCACCCGCCGAAAGCACAACACCCATCAAATACCACGTACTCGGAATCGCATGTCGCATCGAGTGAATCCGCATCCCAGGATCTGTAACAGGAGAATCAGTTGGCGCTACAACAGTCCCGGATGTCCCCACAGAAAACAAGGCGTCACCAGACGACACCACCCCGGCACCAACAGCAGCACATGCATTGTCGGCTCCACCGCCAACTACCGAAACGCCCTCAGCAAGTCCGGTCTCTCCCGAAGCTGTTTTTGTAACCCCACCCGCAACTTCAGCCGATTCGATTACAGGTGGCAGCAATCCAGAATCTATATCCAGCAGCTTGCACATCTCGTCCGACCATCGACTGTTGACGATATCGAATAGCAACGTCGCAGAAGCGTCGGAAGGATCGGTGCCGAGTTCGCCGGTCAGTCGGAACCTGATGTAATCCTTGGCCAGCAGCATGTGCGACACCCGCTCAAAGAGTTCGGGCTCATTGGTCTTCATCCACAGCAGTTTGGTCACCGTGAAGCCTTCAAGTGCCGGATTACCCGCCAGACGACGGAGCGACTCGTTGCCGACAGTTTCACGCACGTAGGCGGCCTCGGCGCTCGTTCGCACGTCATTCCACAGGATCGCCGGGCGCACCACCGCCTGTGCGCTATCGAGAGCCACAAGCGAATGCATCTGACCCGAGAGTCCGACGCCCAACATCTCTGGCGAGTCGATCTCGGCCAGCACCTGCTGAATCGCCGTGCATGTTCCAGCCCACCACTCTTCGGGCTGCTGTTCGCTCCAGCCGGGTCGTTCGACAGTAACTGTCATCGGACTGCTCGCCACAGCGAGTAACTTCCCGCCGGGATCAACAGCAACAACTTTGATCGACGAAGTGCCGACATCAATTCCAATAAACGCAGCTTGGGACATAGTGAACCGGAGGGTATCAACTGCGGTGTGATCAAAAGCTGTCAACACTGTCATCCTGAACTTGATTCAGGACCTATGGCCGACGCGAAGAAGCAGATCGACTCAGTTGGACACTGACTTGCCTGAAATGGTCCGTACTACAGGTCGACAGCGATATTGAATCAAGTTCAGCATCACAATGCTCGCAGCCGCGGACTCCTGTGCCCCCCCGCCGACCGACCCAGTTCGACCACACCAGATCCTTCGACTCCGATGACGGAGTTTATCCCGATGGAAATCGAGACTCGGGAAATGGAAGTTGCTGTCGTTGGTGAAGGTGGTCGCAGTTACCATTTAAAAGAAAACCCCGCCACACGGACGGGTCTCCTCCCATAAAACTTCAGTCGAGCCACGACTCCACGAATCGACCACTACAAGCCAACTTCGTAGAAAACGTGGCTAGCCAACACCCCACGAATCAGCCACTACAAACCGAATCCGAAGAAAGTCTAACTAGTTAGACTTCGCGGAATTCGCCTTCTACTGTGTCATCATCGTCGTCATCGCTGCTGTCACCAGCATCATCGCCTGCGTCGGCTTCGTCATCATCGGAAGCCTGGTCGCCACCCTCAACAGTGGCCTCTTCGCCACCTGCCGCCTGATTCGCCTCGTAAACGGCCTGACCAACAGCCTGCAACGCAGTCTGAAGCTCTTCCGTTGCAGCAGCGATAACCGAAGTCTCAGCCTCTTCATTGGCGAGAGCTTCCTTGACTGACTCGACCTTGCCTTCGACATCAACCTTGATATCGTCAGGGATCTTGTCGCCATCGTCTTTGAGAATCTTCTCAGCCTGGAACACAGCGCTTTCACCAGCGTTGCGGGTCTCTACAGACTCCCGTTTCGCCTTATCGGCATCGGCGTTCTCTTCGGCTTCCTTGATAAGTCGATCCACCTCAGCATCGTCCATACCTGAACGACCCGTGATGGTGATGTGCTGTTCCTTGCCGGTTCCGTTGTCTTTAGCTGAAACCTTGAGGATTCCGTCGGCATCAATATCGAACGTAACAGCAATCTGCGGCACTCCACGAGGAGCAGGCAGAATGCCATCGAGGTTGAATCGACCGATCGACGTGTTGTCGCCCGCCATCTCGCGCTCACCCTGAACGACGTGAATCTCGACGCTCGACTGGCTATCAGCCGCCGTCGTGAACGTCTCAGTCTTCGAAGTTGGAATCGTCGTGTTTCGTTCGATCAGTGCCGTGCGAACGCCACCAAGCGTTTCGATGCCAACCGAAAGCGGGGTCACGTCGAGAAGCAGAATGTCTTTGACATCGCCCTGCAACACACCGGCCTGAATCGCTGCACCAACCGCAACAACCTCGTCGGGGTTAATCGTGCGGTTCGGCTCTTTGCCGAAAAGCGTCGTAACCATTTCGATAACCGCTGGCATCCGGGTCATTCCACCAACCAGGATCACCTCGTCGATTTCGCCCGGTGCAATACCTGCGTCCTTAAGTGCAGCCTTTGTCGGGCCAGTTGTTCGATCGACCAGCCCAGAAGTCATTTCCTCAAGTTTGGCTCGAGTCAGGGTCGACTGAAGGTGCTTGGGACCTGAAGAGTCGGCCGAAATAAATGGCAGGTTTATTTCGGTTGAAGCAACCGATGAAAGTTCGATCTTCGCCCGCTCTGCTTCCACGCGTAATCGCTGGTGAGCTGAAACATCTTCTCGAAGGTCGATCAGGTTCTCTTTCTTGAACTCATCGGCAAGAAAATCAACGAGAGTCGCATCGAAGTCATCACCACCGAGATGGGTATCACCGTTGGTGCTCTTTACCTCGAACACGCCCTCGCCAAGTGCGAGAATCGTAACGTCGAACGTCCCACCACCAAGGTCGTAAACGGCAATCGTGCGTTCACCCTCCTTGTCGAGACCATAAGCAAGCGCAGCCGCTGTCGGCTCGTTGATAATGCGAAGCACTTCGAGTCCGGCAACCTGCCCGGCGACTTTCGTCGCTTCGCGCTGACCATCGTTGAAATACGCAGGAACCGTAATGACGGCCTGATCCACCTTGTCGCCAAGCTTGGCTTCGGCGTCTTCCTTCAGCTTGCGAAGAACCATCGCTGAAATCTCAGCCGGCGCGCTGGTCTTTCCGTTAAGAACGATTCCAACGTCGCCGCCATCCAGCTCACCGAGCTTGAACGAAACGCTTGAAATATCGTCCTTGACCGAGCCATCGTCGAATCGTCGACCGATAAATCGCTTGGCCGAATAGACAGTGTTTTCGGGATTCGTAATCGCCTGGCGTCGCGCCAGTTCCCCAACAAAACGCTCTTCAGTTTTCGTATTGAACGCCACAACCGACGGCGTTGTGCGCCTGCCTTCTGCGTTTTCGATGATCTGCGGTTCGCCGGCTTCCATTACCGCCATTGCGGAGTTCGTAGTACCGAGATCGATTCCAATAACCTTTGCCATTGCTCTTTTAGATTTCCTTCTAGTAGTCCGGATTCTTTGTATCCGGTTAGTTCACTTTTTTTGATTTAGTTCGCTAATTAATTAGTTAGATCGTTTTTTTGTGTAAGCGGTTTTTCACGCTCGATTTCGTAACCGCCTACTTGTTATCGTTATCGGCATCTTCATCACTGTCGTCGTCCTCAGGTAGCGGCACTGCAATCTGCACCTGTGCGGGTCGCACTACCTCACCATTTCTCAAATATCCCGGTCGCAATTCGCTAACAACTGTGTTCGGCTCATGATCGGCTGTTGGAGTCGACAGTAACGCCTCGTGCCTTCTCGGGTCGAAATCCTCTCCCACCGATGTAAATCGTTCGAATCCCTCTGCTGCCAGCGCACCAATGAAATTTTTCTGCACAGCCTCTATGCCCTCAAGCCAACCAGAATCGGCATCGTTTACCGAGTCGGATTTCAGCGCAGCGTCCAGCTGATCGATCACATCTGCGAATCGCATAACGATCCGTTGCTGATTTCGTAACCGCGACGATTCCTGCTCACCCTCGATTCGTCGACGGTAGTTAACGAGGTCCGCCTGCGACCGTTGCGCCAATTTTTTAAACTGTTCTTTTTCACGAAGCGCTTCGGCCAACTCGTCGTTAGCTTCTGGCGTGAAATCTAAAACAGCGTCGGAATCCGCATCCTGTTCGGCTTCCGCAACATCATCCTGCGGCTGTTTGTCGTCTGTATCTGAATCTGGCAAGTTTTTTTAGTGACCTATCGAAACTAGAGAATAATGCGTTGACGCAACTGACTGGCTCAGTCGGCGCCAACATAAGAGAGTATCTGTCGAAGCTCGTCCGCCGCTACCCGTGCAGCCCTTGTACCGGACACTTCGGGGCTGCTCTCAAGAAGTGATACGATATCCGTCAGTGATCTCACTAAATCGAGCACCAGGCTCACGCCGTTCAAGTTCAAGCCCAACTCATCTGCGAGGCGACGAATTACGCGCAGTCGCTCAACATCTGAATCAGAATACAGCCGTCTACTACCCTCAGAACGCTGCGGGCGCACGAGCCCTTCCTTATCGTACTTACGCAAGGTCTGCGGGTGCATGTCGGCCAGCCGTGCCGCCACGCTAATCACATAAACGCCAGCGATTCGGTTTGGGCGAAACGCCTGCTGCGGCTGATCTTCGGGCACAGGGCGGGGCCGAGCCATGGGGACGCGGCGGTTTTCGTCGCCGGATGACGCGATATCGATCAGTTCGGCCAACATTCGGTTCAGTGCATCCGACCGCGACCATGCCAAATCCTGTTGAATCGGTTCTTTTGAATCACGAGACGAACGACCGAAATCCTGCGTCAAAACGAATCCTTACGAAATTGGGCGATGACGGCAAATCCGTCGAAAAGTGCCATTTACGATTGAATTAGCCAAAAACAACGGTTCGAGTCAATCTAATTAACACGACATGTATTGTAATAGTTGATACGCCTCGTGTAAACTTCATGCAGTGAATTCGTCGTTGTCTAACAGTTGACTCACGGCGCCCACACTCAATTGTTACGAATTGTTAACTCAATGTCTTGAATAATGAGATATTTCGTAGTATTATCTCCCCCGTCTCGTTTTACATTGTGAATTTTGTAACAGGATTCGTAATTGTGATCGGGACCACATTTATCAGAACGCCCCGACCAATTTTTGGCGGGGACGACAGAAAAGAAGAAGGAACGAAAAGTGCTTTACTTGAAGGCTTGCCCGAAGTGCCACGGCGACATTGAGCTCGTGGTGTTCTCAGACAGCAAGACCCTTTCGTGCCTGCAGTGTTCATTCACTGTGGACTCCCAGGAGTCTGCACGTCGAGCCATGGGCGAAACAAAGACGCCGGCTACGATCGAAGCTGCCTAAACGCAGCTCGACTAGACTAGACGTACAGTCAAAAGGCTTCGGTTCCGACCAGAAGCCTTTTTCTTTTAAACATGATTGGCGCGAGTTTTAGTGCTATTTATTGTCATCCTTAACTAGATTCAGGATCTGTGGCGAAACGGGAGTTCATTTCGACTCAGGCAATGGTGTGCTTGCCATGATCGCGTAGTTGTCACTGTTGAACGGAATACTGAAATAAATTCAGCATTACAGGGCAAAAGCTTCTCAGCATCGCAGGCACCAACCACAGCCACTACTCCCGATCACGCTCGCGCTCCGTATAAACAAGCACCGCCGCTACAACCAACACCACGGCTGCAAGCAAAAAACTACGATAAGTCACGATACTTCCAAGAACCGCAACCGCAAGCAACTCCACCGCAGCCCGCTCTGGTTTCTTGAAGCTGAGCGAAGCACCATGACCTGCGATCACCGAAAGTCCTATTACGATTAATCCACGTACAACAAGTGATCCCCCGCCCTGATCCGACGTCGTACTGGTCAATCCAAGAACTACGCTAATAATCCCGACGAAAAACGCCAGTGCGGCGCCAAGAATTCCCGCAATTCGCCCAACTTCTCGTAGATTCATTCGGTAATCCTTGAAACTCCACCTAATTCCTCACACCCAGCATACCTACCGCAAACTGCTAGAGAGTGTAATTACCCAGTCTTTGTGATACAAAGCACACACGCACTTTTACCTCTGTATTCCTGTACTACGCGCTCGATGGCAACATCTACTCCCAACGATAACCTAGGCTCCGAATCCCCCGTCCCCGAAGTCGTTATTCAACGGCTCCCTCTTTACGTAAGGGTTCTCAGTCAGTTTTCAAGCTCCGGCAACGACCTAATTTCGTCCGAACAACTTGGCGCTCATCTGCAAATGACCCCGGCACAAATTCGGAAAGACCTTTCGTATTTCGGCCGATTTGGGAAGCAGGGTCGCGGTTACGATGTCGCCATGCTCGAAGGCGAGCTCCGCAGTATTATGGGGCTGAACCGTACCTGGAACGCCGCGGTTATCGGAATGGGTCGACTCGGTCGAGCAGTTGTCGCATACCCGGGCTTTGCGCCCGAAGGTTTCAATATCATCGCTGCCTTCGATGCCAGTGCCGAGATTGTCGGCCAAACAATTTCTGGTCTCGCTGTTCAGTCGATTTCACAACTTACCGACACCGTCAAAAATCTCGATATCAAAATCGGCATCGTCACCGTCCCGATCGATCATGCCCAAAAGGTTATCGACGCACTGGTCAAAGCCGGCATCAAATCGATCCTCAACTACGCCCCACTTTCACCCCAGGTACCAGAAGGCGTAACCATCCGAGGCATCGACCCCGTACTCTCGCTCCAGTCCATGACGTATTACATACGTTAGTTTGGCGTTAGCTCCGGGCGCACTTTCGTGCTTGGTCGCGCATCACATTCTCCCACTCTCTAACTCCCTCCCACTCTGGGAGGGAGGATCAGAACAGGCTCTGGGCGTGTCGTCGGACGACTTGGTGCTGCTGCCACTTCAGCATGCTTCCACTGTCATGCTGAATTTATTTCCGTATCTTTCGCCCCCTTTGCAGCGAGATTCTCGGCCTCTCTCATTCATATCAAGTAGTCCGAGACCCTGAATCAAGTTCAAGAAGACAAGTTGTCGACCTACTCAATCGCGCCAAACCACCAACAACCTCAACCCCTCAGCCAACACCCCCGTGGCTAGAAAACGTGTCTAGCCACTCGAACGCGATTCGGCCCTCTTCCGAAAAGTTCGAAAGAGGGCCGAATTTCTGTCTGCTTAGCCGAACGGAATCAGCTGCTGACGAATCGCATTTAGAACCGCTTCAGTGCGGTTCCCCGCCCCCATCTTGCGCATGATGTTGGCGACGTGACGTGCGACCGTGTTATGGCTAATGCCAAGTTCGCTCGCCATCTGCTTGTTACTGTATCCGGCAGCGATCAGCCGGGCCACCTCTAGCTCACGCTCGCTAAGAGGAGTGTTTCGCATGGGTGGCGCAGTATGGCGGAAGACTAATGCTGGTCGAAAAGCAGGACCAGCGGCTGGGTATGTATATGTAGCTTTCAACTCGAACCTCGTGCGTGTGGCTTGTTTATTTACTGAGCCGTAGCACACACCCTGTGAGGGTGGCATATTCGAGAGAGTTTACGAATTGATTCAAGAGCGCGCTGCTACAGCTGGACGTGGTACACCGATTCGGTGACTGTCCTGCCGGAGAATGGAATCTCTTGACGCGCTTCTTGCCGTTGTAAGTGGCGTGCCCTATTTTGGTTCAAGTGGGCAGAAGTAGCGCTCACATTTTTGGTGTGAGCAGATATATAAATATCCGGAAGGACGGTTACCTGGTCGGTTCGACCGGGGTTTTAATTTGTACTGGCATCAGTACTGAATGTAGGAACATATTTATGTTTCTCATCGTTTCGATCTACTCCTATTTGTGACTAAGGGTTGGAAAAAGCACCGGATTCGTAGGTCTTCTGGACCCAACAACCTAAACTAGCATAACCCCTACAGAGGGCAACTAACAAATATTAGTTAGTTGCCAGAGCGAAACGACAGCAAGGGATTCGTTACGCAGCGATGCTTGATCGCGTCCGGAATGAAAGCAAGTGGAGTCAACGTCGGGCGGTGAAACTTCGGCGCCAAAATTCCACCTCGACAGCCTTCTGCCATGCTGAACTTGGTTCAGTATCCCGCTCGACAGCCATTACTTCACATTAATGGCAAACACGCTGTTGGCTAGTTCGAAACGCCCGCCTCGTCATAGACCCTGAATCAAGTCCGGGATGACAATAGGTCGCAAGAATCACAAGCGGCGTGAAATTCACAAAAAAAGCTCCGGCTAAATCGCCAGGGCTTTTCTTATTCATAACTATCTACGAACCGAAGCTAAACAGCACCAGCACCACGCCTGCGTCGACCGAGGTTCACCCTCACCTGCGCACGTCGCAACGAATTCATCACCCGCTCAAGATCCAAGTCAGCCGTCGTACCGGCAACACGTTCCTGAGCACGAGCCAGAGCAGCCTCGGCACGTTCAAGGTCAATAGCGTCGTCGCGTTCAGCAGCGTCAGCAAGAACAGTAACCCGGTTGTCAGAAACCTCCAGGAACCCACCGCTCAACGCCAGTGAAACAGAATCGCTGCCCTCATTGAATCGAAGAACTCCAGGAGCAAGCGTTGAGATCATCCGTGCGTGCGAAGGCAGCACGGTGAACTCACCGAGTCCACCCGGCGCAACAACCATGTCGACCTCGCCCGAATAGCTTTCGCCTTCGGCGGTCACAACTGCTAACTGAAGTTTGGCCATAACTAATTGATGTCCTCTAGAAACCTAAACCGCTTTAGCTAGCAGCCGAGGCCTCCTCCAACATCTTCTTACCCTTCTCAACAGCCTCGTCGATCGTGCCAACCATGTAGAACGCCTGAACTGGCAGTTCGTCGTGCTTACCTTCAATAATTTCCTTAAATCCACGAACGGTTTCGGCAACTGGGACGTATTTTCCTGGAATACCAGTGAACGGTTCAGCAACGAAGAACGGCTGGGTCAGGTAACGCTGGATGCGTTGTGCACGGCCAACGGTAGTCTGATCTTCATCCGAAAGTTCTTCGATACCCAGAATGGCGATAACGTCCTGCAGGTCCTTGTAACGCTGCAGCACTCGCTTAACACCCTGAGCAACATCGTAGTGTTCTTCACCAACCAACGCAGGTTCAAGAATTCGAGAGTTCGATGCCAGCGGATCGACAGCCGGGAACAGGAACTGAGCGGCAAGCGCACGGTCAAGCGACACGTTAGCGTCGAGGTGACCGAACGTCGTGACAATTCCGGGGTCGGTGTAGTCGTCAGCCGGTACGTACACAGCCTGGAACGATGTGATCGAACCGTCTTTGGTCGTTGTAATTCGTTCCTGAAGGTCACCAATCTCGGTGCCGAGAGTCGGCTGATAACCCACAGCAGAAGGCATTCGACCCAGAAGTGCCGAAACCTCCATTCCGGCCAGAATGTATCGATAAATGTTGTCGACGAACAGCAGCACGTCTCGCTTCTCTTCGTCACGGAAGTACTCGGCCATCGTCAAACCCGTAAGGGCGATTCGTGCTCGAGTCCCGGGGGGCTCGTTCATCTGACCGAACACAAGAGCAGTCGACTGCATAACGCCGTAGTCGATCATCTCGTGCCAGAGGTCGTTGCCTTCACGGGATCGCTCACCCACACCTGCGAACACAGACACACCAGAGTGCTCCTGTGCAATGTTTCTGATGAGCTCGGTAATGACAACTGTCTTGCCAACACCAGCACCGCCGTAGAGGCCGATCTTTCCACCCTTCGCAAACGGTGTCATTAGATCGACGACCTTGATTCCGCTCTCAAGAAGATCGGTGGTACCCGACTGCTCGGCGAAGGTAGGAGCCTTGCGGTGAATCGGCCATCGAAGGGCGTCAGTAGGAAATTCTTCTCCGCCATCAATAGGGTCACCAAGCACGTTCATCAGTCGACCGAGTGCGGCCTGTCCCACTGGAACCATTACTGGTGATCCTGAGTCGATTACCTCTGTGCCTCGAGCCAGACCCTCGGTTGCACCGAGCGCCAAGCATCGTGCCCAGCTGTTACCAACGTGCTGCTCTACTTCGAGCACTAGCTTTTCGCCCTCGTTTTCGAGTTCGACAGCTGAATAAATTACGGGAAGCTCGTCAGCCTGGAACTCAACGTCAACGACGGTTCCAATTACCTGAACTACTTTGCCCTTACTACCCTTAGCCATTACTGAGGCTCTCCTGGTCTTGCGATTCCCGCCCAATGGACGGCCGTTATTTCTATTAGCCTTCCAAGGCGGCCACGCCACCTACGATGTCAAGAAGTTCGGCAGTAATAGATTCCTGCCGTGCTTTGTTCAAATCGAGAGTCAAACCCTCGACGATCTCGTTAGCGTTGTCGGTGGCGTTCTGCATCGCAATCATGCGAGCCGAATGCTCACTGGCAAACGCTTCAAGAATTCCGTGATACACCTGCGTTTCGATGTACCGCGGTACGAGCGATTCGAGGACATCAGTGATGCTCGGCTCGTAGATGTAGTCAAGCTCTTGCAACTTCTCTACTTCATCGTCGCCACGCTCGGCAGGTTCGACTGGTAAAAGCTGTCGTGAAGTTATTTCCTGCACGGCAGTGTTGATGAACTTTGCATAAATTAGAACGACCCGATCAACGCGCTCAGAGCTGTACTCGTCAACGAGCATTCGCCCAACCGCAATCGTATCGTCCAGTGTCGGTCGATCCGTAACCGAAAAGGTTGCTGTCAGTTCCTGTCCAGTGCGAGCAGCAAATTTCTCGCCCTTACGCCCAACAGTAATGATCGAAACATCGCCATCAGTCTCCTGAATGAACTTGGCGGCTACGCGCTGGAGGTTTCCAACGAGCGCACCGGCAAGACCACGATCAGGAGTGACCAGTAGCACAAGAGTCTTCTTCACCGGACGGACCTTCAGCAGGTCAACGGTTGGCGCATCATCGTCTTTAGCTGCCAGAGCTGCAAGATCGCCAAGCACGTCACGGATTCGATCAGCGTAAGGACGCCCCGCCTTCACCATATTCTGGGCACGGTTCATCTTCGACGCTGCAATCATCTGCATTGCGCCTGTGACTTTCGCTGTGTTCGAAACCGATTTGATTCGGTCTCGGAAATCCTTGGTACTCGGCAATTCTTGTCTCTGTTAGTTTCGCTTATAACTTCCTGGCTTACAGGCTCACGGTCTGCTTGAAAGCAACAACCGCTTCGTCGAGCTTCGCCTTATCGTCATCGCTCAAGTCGCCCGATTCGGCAATCGACTTCAGAACTTCGGGCAAGTTAGCTGCGGCGTAATCGTGCCACTGCGCTTCCCAAGCCCGAACATCTGCAACCGCTACGTCTTCAAGAGCACCCTTGTCAGCGACGTACAACACCGAAACCTGAGACTCAACCGACAACGGCGAGTTCTCATCCTGCTTCAGCAATTCAGTAAATCGTGCACCACGTTCAAGCTGTCGTCGCGTGACGGCATCGAGGTCGTCAGTACCGAACTGAGCAAACGTAACGAGCGCTGCGTACTGAGCCATCTCGGCCTTCAGTGAACCCGACACGCTCTTCATACCCTTGTTCTGAGCTGAAGATCCCACACGAGTAACCGAAATGCCCGAGTTCACTGCGGGTCGAACACCCGAGTTGAACAGGTCCGGCTCGAGGAAGAGCTGACCATCGGTAATCGAAATAACGTTAGTAGGAACATAAGCCGAAACGTCACCTGCCTGCGTCTCAATGATCGGCAGAGCTGTGATCGAACCACCACCGGCTTCCGGGTTCAGGCGAGCAGCCCGTTCCAGCAAGCGTGAGTGGAGGTAGAAGACGTCGCCGGGATACGCCTCACGACCCGGAGGTCGGCGAAGCAAAAGTGACATCTGTCGGTAAGCCCAGGCGTGCTTCGTCAGATCGTCATAAACGATCAGAACGTCTTTACCCTGCGCCATGAAAAATTCAGCAATAGCGCAGCCCGTGTAAGGAGCGAGATACTGCGTTGCCGCTGGGTCGGAAGCGTTAGCGGTAACAACAACAGTGTTGTCGAGTGCGCCGTTCTCTTCCAACCGAGTAACAACCTGAGCAACCTTCGATGCACGCTGACCAATGGCCACGTAAACACCGATGATTCCGCTGTCCTTCTGGTTGATGAGTGCATCAATACAAACCGAAGTCTTACCGGTTGCACGGTCACCAATCACAAGCTCTCGCTGCCCTCGGCCAACCGGAACCATTGCGTCAACGATCTTCAGACCGAACTGCACCGGTTGGTCAACCGACTGTCGAGCTCCCACACCTGGTGCGATCTTCTCAACCGGGTATGACTCGGTAGTTGCGATTGCGCCCTTGCCGTCGATCGGAACACCAAGTGAGTCAACGACTCGACCCAACATTGCGTCTCCGACAGGAACCTCAATAATTCGACCCGTGCTGCGAACCTCGTCACCCTCTTTGATCTTGATGTAATCACCAAGAATCACGGCACCAACACTGTCCTCTTCAAGGTTCAGTGCCAGTCCAAAAATATCGCCGGGGAACTGGAGCAGTTCCGAGTACCGGACTCCTGAGAGACCGTGTATGCGAGCCGTACCGTCTGCAGCTTCAATAACGGTTCCGACATCCACCTGAGTGATGTCGCCACCGAATTCTTCTATCTGCCTCTTGATAACAGAGGCTATGTCCTGACCTCGTACTGCCATTGGACTCTCTCTCCGGGTGAAACCCGTCTTGTTGCTCTACTGGCCTGATCGATCGGCCGTTTTAATGACTAATCGACTGGCCGCTCGGCCAACGAATCACGCATCGCCCGTAACTGTGTGCGTGTGCTCCCATCAATCAGGCGATCGCCGACTTTCGCCACGACTCCCCCAATTATTTCGGAATCCACGCTCTCAGTAACTACTACTTCACTACGTCCCACCAACTTCGCCAACCCTGCGGCTATTTGGGCACGCTGGGAGTCGTCTAGTGGAACTGCCGTAACAACCTCGGCTCTTGCGATACCGTGCTGTTCATCGGACATTTCATTGAATACACGGAACATGTCCGCGAACTTCGAAATGTCACGGTTCACCGTCATCAGGTTCACCGTGTTTCGTACTAACACGTCAATATCCGAAAGAAGCTTGCCGATGCCGTCTAGCTTTGCGCTATCCGTCACCTGCGGGGCATCCAAGAATTCCAGCACATCGGAATCGCCAAGAACATCAGTCACTCGCGCCAGGTCTTCCGACCAACGATCGAGGTTGTTTTCTTTTGCGAGCTCGAAAGCTGCCTGTGCGTATCTTCGTCCGGTTGCTGCCATTGCTAAATCAGAGTCTCCGCTAATAAAGCGAACCCTCTAGTTCTTCCTCTCGCTCAGTCCTTCTTCCAAAACCTTGTCTATAAGGCTGGAGTGCGACTTCGCATCAAGTGATCCTTCAACGATTTTCTCTGCTGCTGCAATTGCAAGACCCGCAAATTCCTTGCGAACCTCTTCCACAGCGGCATCCTTCTCGCGACCGATTTCGGTCCTTGCACGTTCGAGCATCGTTTCGACCTCTTCTCGTGCACGTCCCTGCTCTTGCTCACGAAGCCTAGCTGCGGCATCCCGTGCCTCGGCAATTACCTTCTGACCCTCTATTCGGGCTGAAGCGATTTCCGCCTCAACCTTCTCGGCTGAAGATGCTGCTTCGAGGCTCGCTGTCTCAGCAGCTTCCAGACTTGCCTTGATCTTCTCTGCACGGCTGTCGAGCATGCCCATTATTGGGCCGTACGCCAGCTTGTACAGTGCGAAGAACAGGATCAGGAAGCTGACTAACTGAGTTAGCAGCTGCTGAAGTGTTATTCCTAACGCATCCATGTTCGTTTCCTTCTACCGGGCCGCTACTGGCTTGTGAAAACTCAGGCGTTAGCCGTTGTAGTCACGAGCCATGCGGTGACCGATTGCTTTAGACGAAAAGGATGATGATCGCGATAACCAAAGCATAAATAGCGATGGCTTCTGCGAACGCAAGGGCAAGAATCATGTTCTGCTGAACAGGTCCTACTGCCTCAGGGTTACGTCCGAGAGCTTCCATGGCCCCAGCAGCCAACAGTCCGATACCGAGACCTGGGCCAATTGCGCCAAGTCCGATGGCAAGTGCTGCTGCCAAGGGCTTTAGAGTTTCTGCGTCCAACTAATTTCTCCTAGTAACTTCGATCTTTGCGTCGGTGGCCGTTCACGACAATTATTCAAACCGCCCACCACGCCTTCATTTAAGAGGATCCTGTTTTAGTGATCCTCCGCGTGGCTGTCGTGATCACCGTGACTCGCGACTGCCATGACGCCAAATACAAGTGTGAGCATTGCAAAGATGTACGCCTGGATAACGCCCACAAACAATTCCAGACCCATGAACGGAATGATTCCGATCAGCGGCAGCAAGAATGCCATCGCTATCAACAATATTTCACCAGCAAACATGTTTCCGAATAGCCGGAAAGCAAAACTGATGGTTCGAGTGATTTCACCGAATCCCTCAAGTAGCCCAATGAACGTTGCGATAGGACCCTTCGTAATCGGGTTGACCAGGAACTTGCCCGAGTAACCCTTGAAGCCCAGCGCCTTGAAACCCCAGAGCTGAACCGTGACCATGGCTACGAGCGCAATTGCAAGTGTGGTGTTGATATCGGTGCTTGCGCCACGCAGGTAAGGAATAAGGAGGCCGGCTGTTTGACCTGTGAAGTCGTAGGTCTTTGCGTTAGATTCGCCTTCGTTGTAAATGAACGATGACTTGACCACGCCGGCTTCAATGTCTTGGTGGATGTTTTCGAGTGCTTCGAGGTGAGAAAGGTCATCGCCGTGCTCGACCGCTTCCTCGATGTGGTGAAGATCATCTGAGATGAACGAAATTATCTTGTTCAGCGGTACTCGAGCCTGTTCGCCGCGACCCAGCGGAACGATAGCGCCATCGAAGGCTACAAATGGCTCGGTGCCGTGCTCTTCTAAGAGGTGCACCAGAGCGAGGGCTTCGACTTGTTCATCACTGTAATCAGGATGATCGGCGTGTACTTCTTCTTCGATAGATTCAGCGTGGTGTTGTACCCACTGTTCGATCGACTCGATTTTGCCAATCGAACCAACACCGGGAAGAATTCCAACCCAGTTGATGATCATTACAACGAGGAAGATCGTGGTGATAAGAAGTAGGAACCGTCGACCTGCCTTGGGAGTTCCACCAGCAACACCGTCAACAGTGTTTGAGAAGAACTCGTAGATCATCTCCATCAGGTTCTGCCAACCGGATGGAACGTCTTTAGGCTTTCGGCCAGCTCGCCACGCTACGAATAGAAGTGCGAGGCCACCGACCCAGAACATGATCGTCGAGTTAAGGAGAGGATATCCGCCGATAGAGGCGACCTGTTCGGCCGGGACGGAAATGAATGGAATCGGTCCGCCCAAAAAGCCCAAACCGAAAGATGCACCGAGTGCTCCTCCGGCCACGGAGACCAGAAGCACCGCAACAGCGGCGATGGCGATTACAAGTAGTTTGGGATTAGAAAGGAGCTTTCCCAATCGTTGTATACCTGATTCTCTTTCGTTCTCTGTTGGCTGTTACCGCCCTCTTCGTATCGCGCTGAGAAGTCGGATCATGCCAACGAATGCCGTCAGCACGCCCAACACCAGCCCTAATAATGTGAGGACAGGAGCCGTATCAAATTGTCGATCGAGCCAATACCCGCCGTAGGCTCCAAGGGCGATGGCGATACCGACAAACCAGCCGATTCCGCCCACTCTCCCCAGCAACACAATGGTTGCGGGCCAGCCACTCTTCGCACGTTCTGTGGAACCACGTGATGAACTTCCGTTTTCGCTGTCGTTATTTAGCGATTCTGGTTCGTCCGGCACAGGCAATCCCCTGCTCTAAATGACCGATTGTGCATGCTATCACGAACCCTTCAAAATCAAAACGGGAATTCCACGTAACAGGCTCATTTCGCAAACCACTTTGCCCGGCCAACAGGCAACCCGACCAACCCTGCGACACTGAAACAATCTTGAAACAAGACTTAACACGGGCTTTAAGAGAAAAAAACCGCTTATCACGAGGCTCATATTCGACCAACCGCATCGCGCCATTTGGGCCGATCAGCTACCCGCCACAGGCTCGTCACCACCAGGTTTCCCGCCTTCGGGATGATCGTCATGACCACTTGGTGTATCCATATCGCCAAGATCAAGCGACTCGATAAAGTCGGTGAACGCCGAAAGTTTCTCGCGCTCTTCATCACCAATCGGGCCGCCCACCTTACTCGTCGGAGTCGCGCCCGCTGCATCATCTCCAACTGTAGCCAGCCCGCTCTCTTTATCCAGGCGAACTCCACACTTCTCCATAACTTCAGGAGCAGCGAATATCTGAACGCTAGCTCGAACAGCAAGTGCTAGAGCATCGGAAGGGCGTGCATCGATCTCGACCGTCTTGTCACCCTGCCTAACAACAATAGTTGCGTAGTAGGTGTCGTTCTCCATGCTCGAAACAACAATGTGATCAATCACACCGCCAAGATCTTTAATGGAGTTGTGCAACAGGTCGTGCGTTAAAGGACGCGGAACCGAAACCTCTTGCAGGCGAACGGCAATCGCATCGGCTTCGGGTGGCCCAATCCAGATCGGAAGATAACGGCCGGCATCCTTCTGCTTCAAAATCACGACGCGCTGATGGTTAAGCAAGCTAACCCGAATGCTATCTATTACAAGCTCCATCATTTTGAGAGCCCCCATTCTTGCGCCAGTTCAACCGTCCGTTATTAACAGGCCTATTCCTAAGTACGCCCAAGGTTACACCGAGTACATCTTCACCGAGCAGTCGAAACGTCACTCATCAAGAAGATTCTGCAGGTGATTCCAGCTCATCGGCAGTATCGGCAGTGCCGACATTTTCTTCAACATCACCCGATTGCGAGCCTGCAGCCGCTGCGATACGAGATACCGTCCTGCGCTCTGCGTCTCGCCGGCTCAGCATTATCCGGCGTTCGCACTTCAAACACTTCAGTCTGATGTCAGCACCAATGCGATAAACCTCCCACTCGCTGCCACCACATGGATGTGTACGTTTAAGGGTTATACGGTCGCCAACGTTAAAAGGAGTTCCCGACATTCTTGCTGTGCCCTGTCTGCGATTACTCGGACTACTCGAGTGTTACCGATTGCGAGTCAATACGGTTCGAATCGAGTGCTTCGTTTAGCTGGTCCCGCAGCAGCCTGGCAGCCTTTTGGGCTTCAGCATCGAAATCTTCAGGATTCCTCGATGCGTAGATGATCCCACGAGACGAGTTCACCAAGAACCCGCCACCGCGATCGTTCGCACCTGCTCGAGCCGTATCTTCGGCTACACCACCCTGAGCACCGACACCCGGTATAAGGAAGTGAGGCTCGGGGTGCCTCGCCCTAAGTGCCCGCAAATCGTCGGGATAAGTAGCGCCCACAACCAGACCAACGTTTTCCGATCCGGCCCAGCGATCTGCCATATCGGCCACCCGGTCAAACACCTGGGTTCTGCCCTCGGTGCGATCCACAACCAGATCCTGAATATCGCGTGAAGTCGGGTTCGACGTTCGACAGACTATGTATACGCCTCGACCCGGATACTGCAGAAACGGCTCAATCGAATCGGCGCCCTGATAGGCGTAGACCGTCGCAATGTCCACATCCCAAACCTCGAACATGGCCGTTGCGTATGCGGTCGCGGTTGTCGAAATATCACCACGCTTTCCATCGCCAACAATCACATGATCGGGAGCAACGTCTCGAATGTGCTGGATGGTCTTTTCGAGAATCCGAAAACCTTCAATGCCCATCGCTTCGTAGTAAGCAAGCTGGGGTTTGAAAGCAGAAACAAAATCTTTGGTGGCATCGACGATCGCGCAGTTGAATGCCAGAACATCGCCGATGGGCACACGTTCAGGTGTTGGGTCCAGACCCACACAAACGTAACTACTCATCTTCGCTGCCGCTGTATCCAGCCTCTCGAACATCGTCTCCACATGCGCCTCCAAAAGCTTTAGTCTGTGTTTACGCCATCAGGCGAATTTTGCTATCAAAATTATCGCACATCCGGGCTATTAGTTGCCTCGATTACCAGCAACCGGGCAATTGTCATGCTGAATTTATTTCAGTATCTTTCTCTTCGTTTGCTCCGGGCGTCGTAGGACGACTTGGTCGCCGCTGCAATCCACCCTCCCTCAATCCCTCCCGAAGGAGGGAGGCAGGACCAACCACCCAGCATGCCAACCAACCCCACAACAACCGATCTCCTCGAAATCTACGACCGCCTCCTCGCCAAAACAGGCCCACGAAACTGGTGGCCGGTTAAATACGACTCAGGAACCCGCGCCAACTTTGAAATAGTCGCCGGAGCAATCCTCGTCCAGAACACCACATGGAAGAATGCCGAACGCGCTCTGGCGAACCTGCACAAAGCAAATATCTGGGGATACACGGCGGTGCACGAAGCTCCCGACAGCGATCTGGTCGAAGCCATCCGATCATCCGGCTACTACAACACCAAAACAACAAAGCTCAAAGCTTTCGCGAAAGTGATGATCGACGAATACAGCGGTTACGATGCAAACCTGTTCGCCTACGAACTACCCGAGCTAAGAACACGCCTGATCAGGATCTACGGAATCGGCGAAGAAACAGCCGACGACATCATCCTCTACGCAGCGAAAAAACCGAGCTTCGTTATGGATAGCTACACCCGCCGCATCGTCGACCGACTCGGCTGGAAGGTCAAAGGAAACAAGTATGCTGACTACCAGCACCTGTTCGAGTCGAAGCTCGACACCGATGTCGAAATGTGGGGCGAATTCCACGCCCAACTCGACGGCCACGCAGCCCGAACCTGCCGCAAGTTAAACCCGCTCTGCAGCGAATGTGTCCTGCTCGATCTCTGCCCGACCGGACAAAAAGTCATCGGCTGACAAAGACGCGCGCCCCTCTTCTGTCATTGCGAGGAGGAACGACGTGGCAATAGCGGTCAATGAGTCACGAGTATTCGATTCAGCCAGGGGTGCGCGCGGCAAAAAGGGTGAAAAAGATACTGAAATAAATTCAGCATGACAGGATTCGGGATCGAGGAGCGCGACAGCCACCGTACTCCACGACGAACCAGCACCCCAGCAACCCAACCACCACCACCCGATCCTCCAAGAAAAAGTGGCACTGCCACCTAGCTGGGCGGACCTGCAATTGGGACCAGCTGGGCGGCGAAGAACGAAACATCTTTGTGCTCGCTACCCGGTGGGAACTCGATAACAACAGAAGTCGGGAAACCGAATATCGAATCGAACCCCAGAGAAACTCGCGCCGGCTCGCTCTCAATCGCCTCCCGAATAACTCTGAACAAACCGTCGATCGTGTAGTACGAATCCATATTCGGCTCGGCGGGCACTTCTAAGCCAGCAGGCTCAGTCCCATCAGTCTTCACAGCGTTATCGGCCCAGTTCACTATTTCGAGCTCGTCCTTGATCACCCGCACTTCGACGTTGGCGCGCTCATATGCGAACTCTCCAACGTTCCACTGGAAGCCGAACTTGTAGTTACTGCTCGGGCGGGTAGCCCAGAGCTGGCGGTGTAAATCGATACCAAGCAGCATCGCCGTCTTTCGATCTACCTCCGCACCTTCAGGCAATATCGGCGAAGTTTCGCCAGATGTAGCGCCGGAAGTGGTGTCTACAGAAGAAGCAACAGTTGGTCTTGGAGTTGGCACTAGAGTTCCTGTCGGTTCTGGATCAGACGAGCAAGCGGCAAGAGCAATTGCGAGTACACCGATGAGCGCGGCGAGCGAAGCAGTTCGTTTCATATGAGTAGGGATTCGGATTCTCAAGCGTCGAACACGTCGACACTGCTGGATTTGAATACTAAAAATACGTCGTTACCGACACTAATTCCAAGTTCATTTAGTGCGTTTTCGGTCAACTCGACAATGAATTTCTGACCAATATCGACTTCAACGAATATCATTTCGTGACTGGACCACACCTCGGAAACTCTTCCTTTAAAGATATTCCTCGCCGAAAGGTTTTCCGGTTGTGTGGCGCCCAGAATTATTTGGTTTGCACCAAGTGAAACGACAACTCTGTCGCCAGGTTTTTTATTTTGGTGACGAGTTGAGATATCAACATCGCCAACTCGCACAGTCGTTAGCTGCCCTGTCGATTCGCCAATAACACCATCAAGAATATTCTCAAATGCATCGATGTCGCCCCCCGCAACAGCAGCGCCGAGCAGCAGCGCCGAGGGTCGGTCGAAGGATTCGACCTTGCCTTCTCGCAGCAACATCGCTTTTGAAGCGATGGAAACCACCTCTGATATTGAATGCGACACGTAGATCATCGGAATCTCGAATTCGGTGTGTACGCGTTTAAGGTAATTCAGTATCGAACCTCGCCTGGCAGCATCGAGCGACCCAAGCGGTTCGTCGAGTAGTAGAAGTCGCGGCGAAGTAGCCAGTGCCCGAGCAATCGCCACACGCTGCCGCTCACCACCAGAAATCTCAGATGGTTTTCTGTCCAGTAGTTCTCCCAGTCCAAAAAACTCGGCAAGTTCGAACGGATCAAAACGCCGGTCGCTTTCCGATATCAACTCCCAACCGAACTCGATATTTCCAAAAACGCTCAGATGCGGGAACAGCACGCCATCCTGATAAACAGTTCCGATACGACGTCGCTCCGGAGCAACCCACACCTGCCGATCGCTAGCGAAAAGAGGATCGTCATCAATCGCGGTGCTTCCGCTATCTGGGCGTATCGACCCGGCAATGCAATTCAGCAAAGTCGATTTTCCAGCACCCGACGGACCAAACACCGCGGTGATGCCATCACCAAATTCGCCTGCAACATCAAGCGAGAATCCTGGACAACTGAGCTGTATATCGAATGTAATCATCCGGCACGCCCGTTCGGCTGATTCGCATCAATGCCGTTTGCCGAACGCTTCAACAACCAGTTGTGGATTGCTAACGCCACGATGCCCAGTACAACCGAAACCAGCGCCAACCGCCAGGCAGCATCGGTATCGCCAGCCGAAATGCGGGTGAATATCGCCGAAGGCACCGTCTGCGTTCGACCCGGAATATTCCCGGCCACCACTATCGTTGCGCCAAACTCCGAAAGTGCCCGAACGAACCCCAGCAGCACGCCAGCGATTACCCCCCTGTAAGCAAGGGGAAGCGTGATCGTCAGGAACGTCCGCACCGGTCCGCACCCCAGACCACGGGCTGCAACCTCAAGCCGTGGGTCGACACCCGCCAGTGCCGCAGTAAACGAACGAACCACCAGCGGCAACGAAACAATCGCCGCCGCAAGAGCCGCAGCGAGCCACGTAAACGCCAAAGTCGAACCAAAAATCGATTCGCTCAACTGCCCAATCCAGCCGTTAGTTCCCACCACCCACAACAACGCGTAACCGATCACCACCGGGGGCAATGCCAGCGGTAGCGAAACAATCACATCGAGTGCGAACTTGCCCGGAAACTGTTTTCGAACCAACAACCACGCAACGAACATTCCGAGCGGCAGCGTAACCGCAGTAGCAACAAGTGCAATCTGCAGCGACAACGCAACTATGGAAATATCTGAATTCATCGGTATGTTAAAAACGTTTTCGGCGTGTTATTTGCCAGCGCCCAGAAGCTATAGTTTTTCTTTGGCAGCTATCAGTTCGAACCCTGCCGCTTCAAAAATATTACGTGTTTCTAGCATGAACAATATGAAATTAATGAATTCATTTGCTCGCCCATCGCTTTTCCCAGTCCTTATTCCGGTAGCCCCATAGCCTATCGGCGTGTCCCCACTCTCAAGCTCCAACAAAACATGCAAGGACTTACTCTGCGAACTTAAATAGTCGGTCAAATAGACCAAACCGAACTGAGCATTTCCCGATTCAACAGCCGCCAGAGCTGCGCGCACATCCAGAGTAGTCACCAATCGGTCTGATACCAAATCGAACACTTCGGCTTCTAGGAGCGCCTCGGCTGCAAACACTCCAGCAGGTGCAAGATCAGGATCGCCCATAGCAATGCGACCCGGCAAATTCACCAGATCTGTGAGCGAGCCGATTGCGTTCTGATCTCTAGGACCTATAACCACCAGCTTGTTGAATATCTGGTGCTCGTAGCCTCTTCGATACAACTTGCCAGCATCGTCGAGAATCTCACCGGCCTCCCACCCGGCAAGTACAACCCCGTCTGCCGGGGCATCCAGCTTTGCTATCTGGTTCGCCAATGCAAGCGATCCACCAAAACTAAACGAAACCTGCTTCCCCGTCTCGCGCTCATAAACCTCAGCCGATTCAGTCAGCACATCCGAAAGCGAAGCCGCTGCGAATATCAGCGGAACATCGTCGTTCGAGTTCCCACCACACGATGCGATCAGGCCAACGCCCAAAAACGCGAGAATCAACTGAACTAAACGACGATTCAACAAGCGGCTGAAATTTCCTTAGCGAATCAAAGTGAAATCGATAGGCTCTGATAGAATTTACTGGTTGCGGACGTGTGCCGTAGCAGATCCGACTGGATCGTATTTGAACCAGCGCCGTAATTACGGCGAACCATGAGGCACGAATTTGGTAACAGCGAGCGAAGAATACTCCTTCACGAGCTTCTCCAACCTACCCTTCTACACCAAGGTTAACGAACGTTTACTCGACCTTGCAGAAGTCGGCAAGCAGCGGAATATTGTCGACCTCGGATGTGGCACCGGTGGAATCACCAAGCTCATTATAGAACGGCTCCAGTCAGCAAAAGACACCGTCATCTACGCTGTCGACCACTCCACAACAGCCCTCAAAGCTGCTGCCGATGAGATTGGCGACCGCAAGGATGTAGCAATTAACTATGTCCACTCCGAAGCGCAAAACCTGACCGGCGCAGTGAAGGAAAAAGTCGACGCAATCGTCTACTGCAACTCTATTCACTACGTTCCCGACAAGACAGACCTCGTCGCCCAGATCAAAGACAAGCTCCTGCCGAACGGCATATTTGCTTTCAACACATCGTTCTTTGAAGGTTCGCACCCGGAAGACAGCCACGAGTTCTTCCGAAAGTGGATGATGCGATCACTCCGTATTCTCAAGCGTGAACACGGTCTTTCAGCCGACAAATCGGCGAAGGTCGAATCACGAGTACAGCTCAAAGCTCAGGACTACATTGAACTCGTTGAAAATGCCGGGTTCAAAGTGCTGGTCAACGACTTCAACCGAGTCGAAGTTCCGCACGAAGGCTGGCACCACATCTCGGGATTCTCCGACTGGATCGAAGGTGTAATGCCCGGCGTGCCGCTCGACAAAGGCCGAGAAGCACTCCAAAAAGGACTCGCACAAATCTGGGAAGAAATGGAACTCAAAACCATCCCAAGAATCTGGCTTTCGGTAAGCGCCGCTAAAGCTTGAGTCTCAACTAAGCAAACAAAAAATACCCTGTCATTGGCAGGGTATTTTTTTGCTCATCTGGTAGTCGGAGTCTGGTGTAAGCTCGCTAACTACAAACGCTAATCTGGTACACGCCGCACTATCGAGAATAGACATTGACGCCCGATCAAAAAGATCTGTAAAACCTCGCCCAACAGCTCACCGAATTCCTTAAATCAGAACTGGATGAGGCGGTATTTGTTTCCGGTGAATTGACCCGACTTCAAGGCGGATTCGATACCGACACCTACGCGTTCTCAATCGACAACGCCCCCGCTGACTTCCCGCAACACCTCGTTCTGCGTCATTTCCGACATCGGCGTGAATCCGGGCGAGTGGTACTAGAATCCACCATCCAAAACGAAGTGCACAAAGCGGGCCAACCAGTCCCGCGAGTACTGATTGATTCCAGAGATCACTTCCTCAACGATCGCCCGTTTCTACTAATGGAACGACTCGAAGGATCGGGCCTCTAGGGGCAGTTGGAAGACACAGCGGTGCTTCAGCAATTGCCTATCATCCTGGCAAAACTGCAACTTGGTCTCCATCGTATCGACTCTTCAGGTCTACAAAATTGCTCGCAAATTCAGGTGTAGACACCTCGGAGAAGTCAGCCATCACAATGCTGTCTCGTATCGGCAATATTGCCGAAGCAACGAGCGAGCCCGACCTTCTTGCAATCAAATCCTGGCTTGAAGACAACTGGCCATCCCAACCACAAGCAGCTGCCATCTGCCACGGCGATCTCCACCCGGACAACATCCTGTATCTCGACGGTAAAGTAACCGGACTAATCGACTGGGGGAACGTCTAGTTCAAGTGGCCCAATCGACGTGGCTCTCACTCGTATGGCCATGTCGATTGGGCCACTTGAACTAGACGCCGAAACAGGGGCCGCAATGCAGCCGCTAGTCGATCAGTTAATCGCGGGGTACCTCGCAACCTATCGCGCGGAAGCCCCACTGGATGACGATCTTCTCGACTACTACGCTACCCTCCGAGCGGCGCGCTCCTACACCAAAGTCATCGGTGCAAGACGAGAAGTCGAGCTGCCATACGTCGCAGGCGACGGCTACCACTGGGCACTGCCTAAGATGTTCTCAGCAATCAGCAACGTCATTGAATCCACAACTGGCGTAAAGCTCAAAACTAGCTAACGCCCAAAGGCCCCAACTACTCGCCGTCCAGATACTCAGCCAGCGTCTTGATGTTGTACGCCTGACCATCCGTTGCACCAGCAAACAAGCCTTCAGCCTCAACAGCGCAACGCGCCGTGTCGATCGACGTGAAACACGGTATACGCTGCATCACAGCAGCACGGCGAATGTGGAACCCGTCCTGCATAGCCGAACGATCACCAGTCACCGTATTCACAACCGCTTTCACAGTACCGTCTTCGATAATGTCGACAACCGTGCGGCCGCTTCTGCTAAGAATCTTCTCGACCTCGTTCACCTCAACACCGAGAGCACGAATCATCTCCGCAGTTCCGCCGGTGGCATAGATCGCGTGACCGGCCTCAACCAGCGTGCGAACCAGTCCAAGCGCATCGGCCTTGTCAGGATCAGCAATGCTCAACAGCACCGCATCTCCGGCAGGAACATTCAGACCCGATCCCAGCAGCGCCTTGGTAATGGCACCATCAAAAGTAGTATCGATGCCCATCACCTCACCGGTCGACTTCATCTCTGGACCCAGATATGTGTCGACCCCGGCAAGCTTCGACATCGAGAACACAGGCGCTTTCACAGCAATCAGATCCTGCTTTTTGGCAAGTCCTCCCGTGTAACCCTGCTCCTTGATCGTCTTGCCACGCATCACTTCAGTTGCGATACGAACCATTGGAATTCGAGTGACCTTCGAAATGAACGGAATCGTTCTCGAAGATCGCGGGTTCACCTCAATAATGTAAATCTCAGGATCACCAGGATTTCGGCTCGCACCACTGGCGTCAAAACCACGATAAGTACCACCACCTGCGACAACGAACTGAATGTTCATCAGCCCAACAATACCCAGAGCAAGCCCGATTCGACGTGTGTAGTCGACAATCGTCTCGACCTCAGCCTCGGTAAGCGACTGCGCCGGGTAAACCGCCATCGAGTCGCCCGAATGAACACCCGCGCGTTCGATATGCTGCATGATTCCGGGAATAAGCACGTCCTCACCGTCACAAACGGCGTCTACCTCAACCTCAAGTCCGGTCAAATAGTGGTCGATCAAAATTGTCTGACCGGGGAAGTCTCGCATCGCCATTTCAAAGTAGCGAATCAACTCAGCGGGAGTCTGAACAATCTCCATCGCCCTCCCCCCAAGCACGTAGCTCGGGCGCACCAGCACCGGGTAGTCAACGTTTCCAGCCACCTGCAGCGCACTCTCCACATCGGAAGCCATTCCGCCCGGGGGCTGCGGCAAACCGTGACGCTGAGTCACCTCTTCAAATCGTCCACGATCCGATGCAAGGTCAATAACATCTGGCGTTGATCCAAGAACCGGAAGATCGGCTACTCCCAGCGACTGCGAAAGGTTGATCGCAGTTTGGCCACCGAACTGAACCATGGTCGAAGGAAGCTCGCCGTCGCCACCCTCGTTTTCGATAATGTCGCGAACACTCTCTTCGTCGAGAGGCTCGAAGTAGAGTCGATCTGACGTATCGAAATCGGTCGAAACGGTTTCAGGATTCGAGTTGATCATCACCGACTCAACACCCGATTTCTGCAACGCCCACGCAGCGTGCACCGAGCAGTAGTCGAACTCAATCCCCTGCCCGATTCGAATCGGTCCACTGCCCAAAACAATCGCAGTCTCGCGACCCGTCGGAATCGCCTCATTCTCCTGCTCATACGTCGAGTAGAAGTACGGTGTGACAGCCTCAAACTCACCGGCACATGTGTCGACCATCTTGTAGACCGGCTTGAGCCCCCACTCCTTGCGCATGGTGCGAACCTGCTCGGGAAGATAGTCGGCAAGCGTGCCGATCTGAGCGTCCGAGAATCCCATGCGCTTGGCGCGCCGCATCAGATCAGGCGTGATCTCTTCTGCAAGCAACGTGCGTTCCATTCCGACAATGCGCTGCAAAGCACGGGTGAACCACGGATCTACGCCTGTTTCGAGTGTTACCGATTCCGCTGTCCTACCGCCACGTATCGCAGCGATCAGCTTCCACAATCGGTCATCATCAGCCAGCAGATCCGGCGGACCCTCGCCATCCCAATCGGGGTTCTCCCACAACAGCGATCCACGGCCGTTCTCCATCGAACGAACAGCCTTTTGCAGCGCTGCTTCAAAAGTACGGTCGATCGCCATCACCTCGCCGGTGGCCTTCATCTGGGTTCCAAGCGAACGGTCGCCCATCGGGAATTTATCGAACGGCCAGCGCGGGATTTTCACGACGCAGTAGTCGAGTGCAGGCTCGAAAGCTGCCGTCGTCTTCTGGGTCACAGCATTTGAAATCTGATCAAGCGTCTTGCCGAGTGCGATCTTGGCAGCAACTCGGGCGATCGGGTACCCGGTCGCCTTCGACGCCAGCGCCGATGAACGACTAACACGAGGGTTCACTTCGATGACGTAGTACATCGACCCCTCTTCGTCGTACCCGGCTCCCTCACCGACCACCTCGGCAACCATTGTCGAAGGGCGATATGCGAGCTGAACGTTGCAGCCACCCTTGATATCCAGTCCGGAAATGATGTTCAGCGATGCTGTGCGAAGACGCTGGTAGTCCTTGTCGTTGAGTGTCTGACTCGGAGCCACAACGATCGAGTCGCCAGTGTGCACGCCCATTGGGTCGAGGTTCTCCATGTTGCAGATCGTGATGACGTTTCCGTCGCCGTCACGCATCACTTCGTACTCGATCTCTTTCCAACCGAGCAACGACTGCTCGATAAGAACTTGCCCCACTTTGGAAGCAGCGATTCCGCCGGTTGCGATCTTGCGCAGTTCGTCTTCGTTCTGGGCAATTCCACCACCGGTTCCGCCAAGCGTGTAGGCAGGGCGAACCACCGCGGGGTAGCCGATTTTGCGACCAGCCTCAACGGCGTCTTCAACGGTTTCTACAGCAAACGAAGGCAGTACCGGTTCACCGAGTCGAGTGAGCAAGTCGCGGAACTGCTCACGGTCTTCGGCCATCTCGACCGAGGCTACCGATGTGCCGAGCGCCTTGACGTTGTACTTCTCAAGAATGCCACCTTTTTCAAGGTCGACTACGAGGTTCAGCCCGGTCTGCCCACCCATCGTTCCGAGAATGCCATCCGGACGTTCTCTGGCGATGATTCGCTCGAGCACCGGCACCGTCAATGGCTCAATGTAAATGCGATCGGCCATGTCCTCGTCGGTCATGATCGTTGCGGGATTCGAGTTGACCAGCACGACTTCGACGCCCTCTTCACGAAGCGATCGGCAGGCTTGCGTGCCCGCATAGTCGAACTCTGCTGCCTGCCCAATAATGATAGGACCCGAACCAATAACCAGTACCTTCTTGGGCATCTCAGCCGTCGTTATTTTTTTTGGCACGCCGTTCGTCAATCAACTCTCCAATGTGCCGTTGGCACTTCTCAATATCCGCAACCAATACCCCCTCTCCACGGGGAGAGGGTTGGGGTGAGGGGAAAGACCCTAACCAGCAAACAAGTCTTCAAACCTCAAAAGCAACAAACCAACCCGAAGCCCTACCGCTCGACTCCACCAACAGCTCCCGACGTCTCAGAAAACGTGCCAATGGCACCTTGAATCAAACCCACAAACCGATCAAACAAATACTCGCTGTCGTGCGGACCCGGCGACGCCTCAGAGTGGTACTGAATCGTCATGATCGGCAGATCACGATGACGCAAGCCCTCAACCGTCTGGTCGTTCAAATTGATGTGGCTAACTTCCATCTCATCGGAAAGCCCGGCTGGATCAACCGCATAACCGTGATTCTGGGCCGTCACGTAAACACGACCCGACTCCAGATCCTTCACCGGCTGGTTTCCGCCACGATGCCCGAAGTGCAGCTTGAATGTCGAAGCACCAAACGCCCGAGCGATCACCTGATGACCAAGGCAAATCCCCATAATCGGAACCTTGCCCGCAAGGCCTTTAGCCGTAGCGACCGAGCGATCCAACAGTTCAGGATCACCAGGTCCGGGTGAAAGCATCACACCGTCTGGATTGTGACCCAGAATGTCTTCGGCGGTAGCATCGTCCGGAACAACAATCACCTCGCAACCACGAGCACGCAGCGAACGCAGAATGTTCAGCTTCACGCCATAGTCGTTGACCACAACCTTCATGTAGTTGTCGCCAAGATCGCGCTGGCCAATCCCACGTTCAACGTCGATTCCCATGCCACCCTGACGGGCGCGCCCGCGCAAATCGAAAAACGCCCGTGACTTTTCGCCAGCGTCACCGTTCCATGAGTAAATATCGTCGGTCGAAACCCTGCCAACCACGTCGAACTCGCCATAGCGAGGCGCCTTCGCCAGAGTCGCCAGCGCAGCTTCAACATCCTCGTTCGGAGTGATAATCCCCATCATCACACCTGCCGAACGCAGCTTGCGGGTGATCGCCCGTGTGTCAACTCCCGAGATTCCCGGAATGCCGTTTTCAAGCAAATAATCGTGAACCGTGCCTTCTGATAGCGGGTGGGAAGGCTCTTCACAGTCTTCTCGAACAACGAAGCCGTTCACCTGAATTCGAGTCGACTCAACATCGGCTTCGCTCGTGCCGTAGTTGCCGATCATCGGGTAGGTCGGAACGAGAATCTGACCACCGTATGAAGGGTCGGTCAGCATCTCCTGATATCCGGTCATTGCCGTGTTGAACACAACCTCGCCGGTCGTTTCACCCTCGGCACCCAAGCGTTGCCCCGGATACACCGAACCGTCCTCAAGCACCAGATAAACATTCTCGCGAACATCATTCATTGACCAGCTCCAGCCTTCACGCCCTCAGAAAACGTGCCAATGGCACCACGAAGATCGAACACGGTCTCTCCCTGATAAATCGTCGTAACAACACGCCCCGTAAGTTCCACACCTCGCAAGGGCGTATTCACACTCTTCGAAGCGAACTCGTTAGGATCCACAACCCACTTGCTCCCCGGGTCTATGATCGCAACGTCCCCAGAAAAACCCTTCTTCAGAGAACCGAGGTCACGACCCAATATCGCAGCCGGACCCGCCGTCAACGATTCGATCAATCGCTCAATTGATATTTTTGAAGCATCTACCAACCCAAACACCGAAGCGAACGCCGTTTCGAGAACGTTGATGCCGTGCGCAGCCTCGTCATATGTGCACACCTTGTCGGTCGCAGCATGCGGTGCGTGATCGGTCGCGATGATGTCGATCAGTCCTTCACTCAACGCCTCGATAACTGCTTCAACATCTGCGCGACTTCGAAGTGGAGGATTCACCTTTGTGTTCGTGTCGTACGCCTCTGACCCCACCTGCGCAGGAATCTCGCCCTTCAGCCCAAACACCCACTCGTCGTTGAGCGTCAGGTGATGCGGCGTAACCTCGGCGGTAACGTTCACTCCACACTCTTTCGCCGAACGAAGCGCCACCAACGATCCAATCGTAGAAATATGTGGGATGTGAAGGCGTGCTTTTGTCAGATCAGCCAGATGTAAATCACGTGCGACCATCGCCGTTTCGGCCTCAGCAGGCACACCAGCAAGTCCCAGGCGAGTAGCAACCAGTCCGGCGCTCATCACTCCGCCAGCGCCGATTTTCTTGTCCTCGGCATGATTGATGATCGGCAGTCCGAGCTCCACCGAATACTTCAGTGCCTGACGCATCAGGTTGGCATCGGCAACCGGGTTTCCATCGTCGGAAAAACCAATCACTCCGGCCTCAGCAAGCTCGCCCATCGGAGCCAGCTGTTTGCCGTGTTGACCAACTGAAATCGCACCGATTGGCAGTACCCGAACCACTCCGTCAGCAGCAGCCCGTCTCATCACATCTTCAACAACCGCTGCTGAATCCTGAACCGGATCGGTGTTAGGCATTGCGCAGACCGTCGTAAACCCACCGTGTGCCGCGGCGCGTGTGCCAGAAACGATCGTCTCTTTCCACTCCTGCCCGGGATCTCGAAGGTGGGTGTGCAGATCAACAAATCCCGGCGAAACGATCTTGCCCGAAGCGTCGATCACTTCGTAATCGTCATACGCGTTGTCCGATGAAGAACTGGCAACGCCAGTGATTTTTCCGTTTGAAATCAGGACGTCCACCACCCGATCGATCCCCTGAACCGGGTCGATTACTCTTCCGCCTATTATTGCCAGTTTTCTGGCTGCCAAATGCGTTTCCTTTTCCTTCTAAATCTGCCTAAGCCTGCGCCTGAGCTTCGTCGCCGCCACCGGCAAGCCGGGTCGACTTACCCGGTGCGCAAAGCGTGTACAAAACCGCCATCCGCACCGCCACGCCGTTTCGCACCTGCTCCTCAACAACGCTCTGTGCGCCATGAGCAACCTCACTCGAAATCTCAACACCCTCGTTCATCGGACCCGGGTGCATCAAAAGCGCACCATCGTTCGCCAGTGCCATGCGCTGGGCGTTGATGCCCCAACGATCCGAGTACTCCCTAAGACTCGGCAAGTGCCCGGCGTCCTGCCGTTCCTGCTGAATCCTGAGTGCCATCACAACATCAGTGGAATCAATCGCCTCGTCCACGTTACGAGCAAGCTTCAATCCGCCAAATCCAGTCTCCGAACCCAGCGTCGAATCCAGCTGCCATTCGTCGGGAATCAGCGTGTTCGGACACGAAACCGTGACCTCAGCACCCATCTTCTGGAAGGCGATGATGTTGGATCGAGCAACCCGGCTGTAAAGAACGTCTCCAACAATTGCGATCTTCTTGCCAGTGAGATCGCCGACGTGACTTCGCACCGTGAACAGATCCAGTAGCGACTGCGTCGGGTGCGCGTGCGTCCCGTCGCCAGCGTTCACGACCGAAGCGTCAGTGTGATTAGAAATAAAGTACGGTGCGCCCGAGTGCGGGTGGCGAACAACAAGTGCATCGATCTGCATCGCCTGCAAAGTCTTCACCGTGTTGAGCAGCGATTCACCCTTCGAAACACTGCTTGCCGAAGCCGTCACGTTTATAACGTCGGCGCCGAGAATCTTCCCCGCCTGCTCGAATGACACGCGTGTACGCGTGGAGTTCTCGAAGAACATCGTGATGATCGTCTTGCCACGAAGAGCAGGAGTCTTGCGAACATCCCTGCCGATTATTTCGAGCATGCCTTCAGCGCTGTCGAGAAGATCCGTGATCTCAGCGGCCGTCAGATCGTCCAGATCCAGAAGGTGTTTACGCGGTGGCAATGCCACATTTTCCTGCGAAGCTACCTGTGCAACCTCGTGGTCAGATTTTGCACCTGTAGCGGCGCCGTTTCCTGCAGTAGTCGTCGGATTTGTCATTAGCTCTCACGTCCCAGTACAACGGCATCATCACCATCGATTTCGGTCATTCGAACCTGCACACGCTCGCCGCGCGCAGTGGGAATATTCTTGCCAATAAAGTCGGGGCGAATCGGGAGTTCACGGTGTCCACGATCCACCAGCACAGCCAGCTGAATTCGACTCGCCCTGCCGAAGTCCAGCAAAGCCTCCATCGCAGCGCGAATCGTGCGACCCGTATACAGAACATCGTCTACGATCACGACCGGCTTGCCGTCGACGCTCGTGGGAATATCGCTGGGAAGCAGCGGCTGGCCCGAAGCCACATCGGGATCATCCCGCCACAAACGTGGATCGAGAGTGCCCACAATCGGGCTAAACCCTTCGATGCGTTCAATATTCTCTGCGAGCCTGCGTGCCAAATGCACGCCACGGGTTTGAAGACCCACTAATACAAGATCGGTAGAAGCACGGTTCTGTTCGAGAATTTCGTGTGAAATCCTCGTCATCGCCCTTCTAATATCGTCCTGCGTAAGCAGAACTCTGCCGATCTCGTTCGTCACACCGTTTTCCTTGTCATCCTGAGCCCGAGTGCGAATGCACGCCCGAACTAAAAACCCACAAAAAAATCCTTGCCGTGCTGACAAGGATCGGTGACGCGCTCTGCGTGACATGTTTGCGATAGAGACCTCGTGCGGCGTGTTACTGCAATCAGAGGCATCAAAGCGGATTCCCTTGCCAGCCTCACTGGACTGGATTTAAAGGCCCACAAATATTCAGTTCTTAACGTCTAAAGCTACCACTAACCAGCATTAATCACAACGATTGAGGGGTTAACTAAAAGGGTCATATCACTTTCCGTGTTAGCAATCAGTACAACCAATTAACACTGTCATCCTGATGAAAATCAGGATCTGTGCCGACGCGCCAACTACGTACCGACCCAGCCAACCACAGCCCCACCGAAAATATCTCCACTACGGTCGAGAAATCGGGCGCCAACGCCCTCTAAAGCATCACCCAATCACCACTCTCATCTTCAGCCCGAGCCACCGCTCGCCACGATCTCGGGCACAGCTTCAACCCGCATACACAGCGCACCGATTGCATCCGGCGTTTGCGCACGATCAGCACCTTGCAGTGGCCACACTTCGACAGATACCTCACCTGTGAACTCCACTGCTCAGTCGTCACATCCACATAACGCCGTGGCTTCGCACCAATCTCACCACAAACCGCACGAAACTCCCTGCCGTGCGCACTCGGCTTATCGCCCCACCGTGCATGAACGATAGCGTGGGCAACTTCGTGAAGCACCACCTGCCGAATATCGTCTTCTTCTCCCATCGCAAGCAGGCGAGATGAAATAGCGATCTGCTTGCGGGAAGGCATGTACGAACCCAGCGTTCGGCGCATCCGACCCGACACCCGAACCGCCGGAAGCTCAAGCGCCGGCTCATGTGCATCAAGAGTCGCTCGAATCAGCAAATCAACGGCGGCTGCAGTCGGCTTTCCAACAGGCTTCTGCTCCAGATCAAACGCCAGCTGCCGCGACTCGGTTTCAGAAACAAATCCGCCACTTCCAGGCGCAAGCGTCACATGCGCAAGCTCACTAGCTTGATCGACAACACGCCGTATGGTTTTGCGAACTGAAAATGGGATGCGGTGACTCTCCGAAACGAGATTTCATGCCAGAACAAAATTGAGTATCTGAATTCCCCTCGTTAAAAAGCATGCGAAGAATCTCACCGATAACCGATTATTCGAAACGAACTACGAGAAGCGCGCCAACGAGAACCCGCTAATATCCACCGGCGATTCAGCCCCAACGGCCAGCGCCGCCGTAGCAATACCCATCACAGGCCCAAGCGCAATACCCTGCCGACCGCCACCCGTAGTGATCACCAGCCCCTCGGGTCCAGCCTCACCATCGATAACCGGCATCTTGTCAGGGGTCATAGGACGCAAACACGCCGTCTGCTGAACAAGCTCAGCGTCCTCTAAATAAGGGAGCATCCCAACAGCCGAACCGACAATCCGGTCCCGAGCCGCCTCCGTCGTGTGATCGTCGAAGCCCACCTCTTCCTCAGTGGTCCCAACCCACAACAACCCATCTTCCTTAGTAGTCGCGTAATCGGTGTCCCACCACAAAGAAACCTTCACCGGAGGTCCCGGAGCATCCAAGCGAAGGATCTGCCCCTTAAGCGGAGACACCGGAACATCCACACCTACACCAGCCAGCAGCTGTGAACTCCACGGACCAGCAGCAGCCACAACTACATCCGCCTCAAACGTCTGCTCACCAGCAACCACACCCGTCACCCGGCCACCACTAACAGCGATCTCCGTAATCTCACGATTCACCATCTGGGCGCCCCGCTGCTCAGCGGCCTGCCACAACGAAAGCGTCAGCTTGTAGGGATCGACCTGGTACGCCTCACCAAAATAAAGGGCGCCCAGAACGTCACCTGAAATACGTGCATCGATATGGCTCAGTTCACCAAGCCCAAGCCACCGCACATCAAACGAAAAGTCGCCAGCGTACGAATCGTAAACCCGGAGCATCGCAGCCGCTTCTGCCTCATCTTTAACCAGCTTTACCGAAGCTTTGCGTTCGAAATTCATACTCCCAACACCAACGCCATTTGCCAGCTCGGTCGCAAGGTCACGGTGCAGTGAAATCGAATAGTTCGATAGAACCTCGTACTCAGCCTGTCGTGATCCACGAATAACTGGAACGATCCCGCCCAGTGCGAAACCTGAAGCATGGGAAGCCAGCGAGTCACGCTCGAAAAGCGTTACATCGTGCCCCTCCTGCGTAAGGTAATAGGCAGTCGAGCAGCCAGCAATGCCGCCGCCAATGATCGAGATTTTCATCGGCAGCGATCAGATCTTGATGCAAATGTGAACAGCAACGGAAGCAATGACCGGATCTACGACTTGAAAGCCGCGTAAATCTCATCCCCACGACGCTGGCGACGTCGAGCCACGCCAGTTTCCTGCGCAACTCTCGCCACGCCACGAGCAACCCGCTTGGCAACATTCTTATCGAACACACTCGGAATAATGAAATCCTCAGAAATGTGCGAATCCGGAATCACCCCCGCGATGGCAACCGCAGCGGCAACCTTCATCTCGTCATTGATCCTCGAGGCACGCACATCGAGCACCCCCCTGAACAAACCGGGGAAGCAAAGCGAGTTGTTCACCTGGTTCGGGTAGTCGGTTCGACCCGTCGCCATCACTCGAACATTCTCGGAAACTTCTTCCGGCCAAATCTCCGGGTCGGGATTCGAAAGAGCGAACACAATAGCGTCAGAACTCATCTTCTCAAGCTGCTCACGTGTAATCAGACCCGGACCCGCCAACCCCAACATCATGTCGGCTCCAACCAGTCCTTCAGCGAGAGTTCCAGTGAAGTTGTCGTTGTTCGTGTTATCGGCAAACCACTGCTTCATCGTGTTGTCACCGTAGTCACGGCCACGATCCAGCGCACCCTGGCGGTCAAATCCAATGATGTTCTGCACACCATAGCTCTGCAGAATCTTGGTGCACGCAGTACCCGCAGCACCCACACCAGCTACAACTATCTTCAAATTTTCCGGGCGCTTATCGACGATCTTTAAAGCGTTGATCAAGCCAGCCAACACAACAACAGCAGTACCGTGCTGGTCATCATGGAAAACAGGTATATCAAGCTCGGCTCGCAGACGATCTTCGATCTCGAAGCAGCGAGGCGCACTTATGTCTTCCAGATTGATTCCCCCGAAGCCCGGAGCCAACGCCTTCACAATAGCGATGATCTCTTCGGTGTCGTTGGTATCGAGAACAATTGGCCATGCGTCGACCCCGCCGAACTCCTTGAACAGCAGTGCCTTTCCTTCCATAACCGGAAGTGAAGCTGCGGGACCGATATCGCCAAGACCCAGCACCGCCGACCCATCTGAAACAACGGCAACCGTGTGCCCCTTACCCGTGAGCGCCCAAACGGCTTCCGGATCGTCGTGAATCGCCATGCAAACACGACCCACTCCCGGCGTGTACGCCTTCGACATGTCGTCACGAGTTGTGACAGCTACCCGTGAACGCATTTCGATCTTGCCACCTACGTGCAGCAAGAAAGTCTGATCAGAAACACTGCGGACCTTTACGTTCTCGACAGCCTTGATCGCATCAACAACTTCAATGGCATGTTCGTGACCCGCGGTGTTAACGGTGAAGTCGCGAACCATTTCGCCCTTCGAAGTTTGCACCACGTCCACACCCTGAGCACTTCCGCCGGCCGCACCGATTGCCGAAGTGATCTTGCCCAACATTCCGGGTACGTTCGGATACTCGGACCTAACCGTGATGCTGTATGCAACGCCCGGTGTTCGTTCTGCCATTATTTACTCGCTCCAGATTCTGCAACTAAAGATGCATTAAAACTGCCACATCATTAGAGAGATTTACATGAGAAATACATTCATTAATCGGCCGTCTCGTGCCGTAAAAATTCCACGCGAATTCTAACAGCCACCTCCATTGCGCAACTTAGTGTGAACTCACCAATAGATGGAACTAAACACACTTCATAAAAATACCCCCTCGACACACCCTTGAAAGGTATTCGCGTCCGGTAGTCTGAATGGCGTAAATTCGACAACTGTACGGAGTAAATAATGGCAGACACGGTACGCCCAACAATTAGAGGAAGATTCACAACCTGTGAATTGGTAAAGCGCGAAGAACTAACCGAAGACCTCGTGAAATTCTGGATTAAGCCTGCCCAGGAATTTGTTTTCAAGCCAGGCCAGTACTGCACTATCGGCGTCGATGGCATCGAACGGCCCTACTCAATTTCGTCTTCACCCGACGAAGAATTCATCGAGCTGTTCATCGAGATTGTTCCTGTTGAACATGGCGGTCACCTCACCCCGCTTCTGGATCACCAGAAAGTCGGTGCAGAAATGACCTTGCGACCACGCGCCAAGGGCATTTTCGTGCTCCAGCCACGGTTCAAACATCACATCTTTGTTGGCACCGTTACCGGCGTCGTTCCTTATATCTCAATGCTCCGAAAATTCCTGAACGACCCGGCATGGCCAGAGCCCGCCGAAGGAGTCGCCCGCGAGGACTACATGTTCCACGTTTTGGAAGGCGCAAGCTACCTCGACGAATTCGGTTACGACGAAGAACTCACCGAACTGGCCGCCCAGCACGATTTCATCCACTTCTACCCTTCAGTTTCACGCCCCACCGAAGAGCGAAACGCTGCATGGACCGGCGCCAAACGCCGAATCAACCTGCTTGTTGAGGACTACCTCGAAAAGCTCGGCGTCGACCCCAAGGAAACCTGCGTCTACGCCTGTGGACACCCGCAGATGATCGAAGACGTCGGCGAACGCATGGAACCCACCGGCTACTTCTTCGTAGAAGAACGCTTCTGGAAAGAAGACGAGTAGGGATTTCTTCTCCCTCACCCCAATCTGCCATCCTGACATCCTCGAAGCACGGCAGGACAGCACGCCACCTGGACGCCACACGCTCATTTGCCCTTTATACTCGCGCGTCTAAATATTTCTCAAAATAAAACAATGCAGCGCTAGCACCAGCCAGTAACCAAAGGAAACTCAAAAAATGGCAGAACAAATCGGATTCGTCGGCCTCGGAATCATGGGCAAGCCAATGGCCAAAAACCTGGTCAAAGCCGGCTTCGCAGTAACCGTTTACGATGCCTTTTCCTCGGAAGCTATGGACGAAGTGGTCGCAGAAGGCGCAACCGCTGCATCATCGTCGACGGAAATCGCCCAGAAGTGTGATGTAACAGTGGTCATGGTTCCAGACGGGCCCGACTCCGAGGCCGTTGTGCTCGGCGAAAACGGCCTGCTCGACGGCGCTTCTGCCGGCGACCTGATCGTCGATATGTCATCGATCGCTCCAAGCTACTCACAGTCGATCCAAGCAGCATGTGCCGAGAAGGGTGTTAGCTTCATCGACGCTCCCGTTTCAGGTGGTGAGCCATTCGCCATCTCCGGCGACCTCGCAATCATGGTCGGCGGTAACGCCAACGACTTCGAACGAGCAAAGCCGCTGTTCGATGTGACTGGTAAGTCCAGTGTTCTCTGCGGAGCCATCGGTGCCGGTAACGTCACCAAGCTCGCCAACCAGATCGTCGTCGGTGCAAACATTCACGCCCTCGCCGAGGCTCTCGTTCTCGCAACGAAGGCAGGGGTAAACCCGGAGACCGTGTTCGACGCCATCAAAGGCGGACTCGCGGGATCAAACGTCATGAACGCCAAAGGCCCAATGATGTTTGAGCGAAACTTTGATCCCGGATTCCGCATCGAGCTGCACTACAAAGACATCAACAACGCCGTGCAAACCGCCAACGCACTCGACCTTCCTCTCCAGGTAACGGCCAACCTCCAGCAGGTTCTCGCAGCCCTAATGGAATGGGGTAAAGGCAAGAACGACCACTCGGCCATTCTCCACTATGTAGAACAACTCTCCGGCGTAACCGTAACCAACAAGTAACCAGCCAACTGCGGTTCATATACGCAAACAAACGTGAAAACGGGGCGACGAATGTCGCCCCGTTTTCACGTTTGCACTTGTTGTCTCGCTTGTCATTGCGAAGCGGAACGACGTGGCAGTCCCGATCATTAGAATTCAGTCGAGATAGTTAGCCAACCGTCGTTTCGAGAGCCTAAGGTCAGCTCTCCTACCCGCTACCTCTAGCCACCAATCCCTGCCGCCAACAGCAACGCTTCGCATCGCTCCAACGCCTGCTCAGAACTCCGCCCCTCGCAAAGCACAATCACGTTTCCGATCACTGCATAATCGCCATACAACGGTGTTAGCTGGCCCCGAAAAGCGCCACCACCTCGCCGATCCTTGGTGCCTTCCTCCCAACGCACATCAACCGAACGCAATAGCGCATCTTCACCGGTAACTTCATCCGCATACGAAATCCCGTCATCGATAGCACTGGCGTGATCGGGATACATCCGCAGTTCGTACTGAATTGGTTCACTGCCGGCCGGAGTGAAGTACACCATGTACGCCGCTATCGCCCCCGGCAGTTCGGAAACGTCGTACACCTTGTTTTGTTTCAGTCCAGAAGGAATAAAACTTTCAAGATCACGAACCGTAGCGTCTGTGTCTATCTTCGAAAATGATGACCCAGAAGATCCGCTGCCACCACACGCCGCTCCAATCACAGCGACTACAAACACGAACGACATCAGAGCAAATCGACGCCAACGATTCATAGCCCTCGTTCCAGTCGAGTATTCAACTCCCAGAGCGCAGTCCTGTTGCCGTCAAATGTCAGCAAACCCATCGCCATATCGAAATCAACCCATCGAAATTCGATGTGCTCATGAGAAAGCTCAATCCCATGGCTCGTAAAATCGACTCCGTACGCGAACTCCGTAACCACCAGCACATCATCGCCCCACTCGTTCCAGGCAGAAAACACGTTCGCCGGTATCGAACTACGAGTATCAAGCTCCACTAGCGGCGACTCGAAGCGAACACCCGTCTCCTCAAACAGCTCCCGCTCAGCAGCCTCGATCCGTGATTCACCGTCCTCCCCTCCACCAGCAACAAACTGCCAAACATCGTTGTCGCCATCGGCGCGCATGAACACTGCAAACTCTCGGTTATGACCGGACGAATTTTGACGGTAGGGGAGAATAATCGTCTGATACGGAGATCTCAAAACGAGATCAACTCCCATAAGCCCAGGCCACGGCTACTCGCCACGCTGGCTCGGATCTTCGGTCGGAGAATCATCATCGCCCTGTGCGATGTCGGTCAGGAACTGCTCGATTTCGGGCGGAAGTGAAACCGATTCCTCAGAATCATCCGATCCAGAACCTTCCGAACCAGTACTACGATCGTCGCCCGAACCCGAGTCAGTTTCACGCTCAAACCGTTCAATCATCTCTTGCAGCGCCGGGTTGTCTGAAAGCGCAGGATTCACCTGCTCGTACTGCCTCGCGCCCATCTCAATCTCGGGAAGCTGCGAAGTAAACCCGTACAACTCCGAAAGTATCTTGAGAATCCTGGCACTTCCGGCGTAATCATCATCCAACTTCAAATAAAGCGGCAGGTGAACCATCAGCGAAAGAGTTTGAAGATGAAGATCGTTCCATATTCGCTCTGAAATCTGCGATGTCATCGAAGTCGGACCCTGATATCTCGAGCCAGCCAGCTTCACATCACCAAAATTTGCCGGAGGTTCCCAACCACGAGTCGATCCCGTGACTGATAGCTGGCGGGAGTGCGGAACCGAGTCGTACATGCCACCAAGTTGCACGTAGCGAGTAATCCCGAGCGCCTTCACAAGTTCGACTACCGAATCGTTAAAATCCTCGGCAAAAGCATGTGGTTCGAGCAGTTCCAGCAACACCAGATCGCTCGATCCCGGCCGCCTAGCAAACCTGACTCGCGTATTCGGCACACGCACCCTGCGAACGTCGCCCCTGAGTCTTATCGACGGTCGATAACGGGTGAAATCATAAAACTTACTCGGACGTTCAAGTTCGCCGATCTTCTCAGACGCGAACAGCTTGCCAAGCCGAGCAAGAACGATCTTCCCAACGTTGCCAACGTTGATCCACGGCTTCAATATCACGATGCAGTGAGGATCTTGAAGTGGAGGATCCGGCATATTTATTTCAAAATCGCCAATTTTCATAGATTCAATTCCTCCCACAGCATACACCGCCCCCTTTCGACTTCGTACGGGTGAATGGGCTCGACTTCAGGTGCTAGAATCCGCCACGCAGCCCTCGCGCATTTCAGCGCAATAATCTCGAATCGGCGGGCAGCTCACTTGAACACAATTAGGAAATCAGTACCCGATCATGGCAAATAAGTTTGTATTTCTTCCGCCGCAGTCCGATCTTTTCGCAAAGTGGATTCCCCGGCTGCTCGATAGCGCAACCGGCTGGGACATCGCCACGCCGAACACGGAAGAAGACGCTCTACGTGAACTCCCAGACGCCGATGCGGCGTACGGAACCATGACTCACGAAATGATCGCAGCTGCCCCCAAATTACGTTGGCTCCAGGCCCCCGCCGCTGCGCCAAACGCCGGCTATTACTCCGACGAGCTAATCGCCCACCAAACGAAGGTCACCAACTTTCGAGAGATCTACAACGACCACATTTCGATCCAGATTATGGCGTACATCCTGAGTTTCACGAAGCACCTCAACATCTATCGTGATCAACAAAGCCAACACGAGTACGAGAAGCTGCCGGACCCCCACCACGATATCTTCCTGCCTGAATCCACTGTTCTAATCGTCGGTGTTGGTGGAATCGGATCCGAAACTGCACGAATCTGCAAAGCAGTCGGCATGCACGTTCTCGGCATCGACGCACGACGCGAAGATAAACCCGAGTGGGTCGACGACATGTTCGGTCCCGACCAGCTTGACCAGCAGCTACCAAAAGCCGACTTCGTTGTGCTAACAATCCCGCACACACCTTCTACGGAAGGTCTCTTCGATTCCTCGAAGTTCGCACTTATGAAAGACTCGGCCATCTTCATCAACATCGGTCGTGGCATGACCACAAAACTCGACGACCTGAACGCCGTTCTCCGCTCAGGCGGGATTGCCGGTGCTGCACTCGATGTTTACGAAATCGAACCGCTTCCTCAGGATCACCCGTTATGGGACGCTCCAAACACGATCCTTACCCCGCACACAGCGGCAATAGGCGGTGCAAATCTGGAAGAACGCCGTTACGAAATAGTTCTTGAAAACTTCCGAAAGTTTGCAGACGGCCAACCCCTAAGAAACGAAGTAGACAAAGCCAACTGGTTCTAGACCCCGACGGGTCGTTTTCTTGAGCTAACCCCCTCTCCATGGGGAGAGGGCTGGGGTGAGGGAGAAACTTCTACTCAGCCAACAACCATCCAGTCGCAAGAAAACGTGCCACTGGCACACTGTCATCCTGAATTCATTTTTAGGATCTAAACTGACGACACCAACCCACCACTCATGCCGCAAGACGACAAACAAGACCAAGACCAAAAGAAATCCCAAGCCACCAAAAACACCGGCATCGGCGTGGGAATGGGCATCGCCATCGGTGCAGCTATCGGCGCCGCAACCGACAACCTCGGCCTCTGGATCGCCCTTGGAATCGCTATCGGAGCCGCATACGCCCCAGTGGTGAACTCTAGAAATAGCTCGAACAAGAAGAAATAGGAAACTATGCCCGACCAAAACCGACCACTGGTCGTTCACATCGACGCAAAAGAATCGCCACTCGAACCCGAGCGAGCAGCCCTCGCCGGAATCGACTGTGAAATCATCTCGATTGCCGTCTCGTCTGAAGGTGAAATCATCGAAGCGGTCAAAGACGCCACAGTCATCCTCAACGACCATTCACCCGTCACTGCTGCGATGGTCGACCAGCTCACAAACTGCAAGCTGATCATCCGCTACGGCCACGGCTACGACACCGTCGATGTCGACGCCTGCACCGAAGCTGGAATAATAGTCACCAACATTGCAGGGTCCACGTCGGAAGAAGTTTCCAATCACGCCCTCACGCTCATGCTGGCGAGTGCCCGTGAAATAAAGCGACTTGATCTGGCGACCACGTCTGGCAGGTGGGGCGAGGTCTACTCCCGCTCGATCCTCAACCACATCTATGGCGAAACCGTGGGCATCGTGGGCTTTGGGTGGATAGGCCGTGCGATGGCCCGCAAGTGCAAAGCCCTCGGCATGAACGTGCTGGTCAATGACCCGCACGTCGGTGAGCATCTGGCAGTCGAGTACGGCGTCGAGTTCACGTCGAAAGACGATCTACTGAAACGCTCCGACTACATCACGCTTCACGTTCCACATCTCGAAGACACACACCACTTCATCGATGCAAACGCACTCGAAACAATGAAGCCATCCGCCTACCTCATCAACACGTCACGCGGCCCCGTTGTCGATGAAAAAGCCCTCGTTCACGCACTCCAGAACAAGCAAATAGCCGGTGCCGGAATAGATGTCTACGAGGAAGAACCGCTTTCGCTCGACAACCCGATCCTCAAGATGGAAAACGTCATTTGCACGCCCCATGTCGCCGGATCAAGCGAAGTCGGCTGGGAAATCATTCGACGACGTGCCGGTGAAGAAGCCGCCAGAGTCCTCCGCGGCAATCGCCCCAACGTAGTAGTAAATCCCGAAGTACTAGGCCGAATTTAGGCTCGACGCTGTCATTGCGAGGACGAATTTAGCCTGCCTTGAGCGCAGTCGAATGGGTGGCAATCACTTATCAAACCGCGACTATCCGCGAAGCAGCTAACAGCACTCACACCTCATTACACCGCCCTGCTCCGACGCCCCGCTGGGAAACCACAAATCCACTCTCAGAAACCCCTGCTAACCAAAACTGATTACACGTGTGTGTACTCACCCTCAAACTTTTTTTCGCTCACTTCCGTATAATCCGGTAATCGGTCTTGACCAAGTCCTTAATCGGGTTGGCGGCCGTGGACAGGAAAACTCTACTGTCCGGAGTTCGATTCCAAGAAGGAGGTGGTCTGTTTTAATGTCTAGTACCAAACGAGGTGTCCTACGCTAAAGTAGGGCGCCCTACCAGTAGGGCACCTCTAGAGTAGGGCCACCCGATCAGCAAACGTTTACGGCTATGCTGGTCCGGTGGTCCTACTCGCGTCCGCCACCTTTTCACACGCTGCGACATTCTCCTCTTTATTCCTTCTCTCTGGGGAGAAGGCTAGGTTGAGGGAGAATCTGACCAGCGGTAACATCGATCTTCTTAGCCACGACTCACTCCTCCCTACCCCTTCATGATCCGACACTTCACAGCCACCGGCTTCGTCGTCAACAACGACGCCACCCTCCTGCACTGGCACAAAAAAGTTCAGGAATGGCTGCCGCCCGGCGGGCATGTCGACCCGAACGAAGATCCAGTTCAAACAACGCTCCGCGAGATCAAAGAGGAAACGGGATTCGACGTCGAGATCGTGCCGACACAATCTTCGCTAATGATCGGAAATCTCGAGCAGGTTCATGCGCCACACAGCATCATGATCGAAGATGTCACTGACGCAAAGCACGGCGAGCATCAGCACATCGACCACATCTACTTCACACGACTTCTCGGCGACGCGTCGGCCCCGTCTGGCGAACTCTCCGACCAGCCCGATTCCACAACGAAATGGCTCTGGGCATCTCTCGCCGATCTCGAGTCTGGCACAGCCTTCGAAACCCCAAACGGCGAACTACGCCCACCCCCTGAGGATGTCTTGAAGTTGGGTCCAGCGGCTATCAAGCACGTTTCGGGGCAGTAACTTCGGGGTAGTGAGCCGAGTGCGCTAATCCGATCTGACGCTGAGTTCTGACAGAACCATTTCGCTAAGCTCGTTCACAGCTATAGCGACCGCTTATTTCCGAACGAGCGGCTCCCACCCTCAGTCCGCCACTTGCGATCCCGTCGCTTGCGGCTGCGTAGCTGTGGGCTTCTCCTCGCCATCCTCATCAATCATCCTGAACTGGCGTAGTTCACGCAGGAAGATGAACGCAAGGGTTCCTCCGACTACACACGTTAGGCCGAAGACAATCTGAATCGGTTGAGCTCCGTAGATGGCGGAGAGTATTCCGCCGACAGCGCCGCCGGCCGCCATCATCGCTCGGTCCATCGAGATAAACGCAAGCACCCGACCCCGCATATCGGCCGGAGCCGCTTTGACCATCACCGCCCGGCTCAGCGACATGAACAACGTCTGAGAAGCCCCAATGATCGTCACCAGCGCCAACGGCAGGAAAAGCCCCATTGGTCTCGGCAAGTATGTCGAAGCCGAGAACAGGGCCAGCGCAGCACCGATCGAAACCACAGTTATCGGAAGAATCAGACCCAGCCGAGTGGGCTGCACACGCGCAACTATCAGCGAAGCAACAAGCGCTCCGCCCCCGGTCAGCGCAAGCATCATCCCAAGACCGTCACGGCCGATCTCAAGCACCTTGACCGCAAACAACGGCGCGAACACCTGCATGAACGACATCCCGAATGTGAAGTAGATCAGCGAGATGATCAGCACCCCTCGAATGGTGCGGTTCCTCACCGAAAACTTCGCTCCCTCAATCAGCCCTCTGGTCATGCCTTTAATGCCAGCGGTACCGGCCCGTTCGTTCGCCGCAACGTGAATTTGATAAGTCGCCATGAGACCCGTCGCAGCGGTGATCGCTATCACGATGAACGTCCACGAAAGCCCGAAATACTCCGCAATGAACCCGGCGAGGGTCGCACCGATAATCCGCATGAAATTCTGGGTAGAACTCAACAGCGCCATGCCCTGCGTAACCAGATGGCTGGGGAGTATCGACGGGATCATCGAGTAGCGAGCGGGCTGGTCGAACACCTGCGTCGCTCCCCGCATGAACATCCAGGCGTAGACGTGCCACAACTCAACGATTCCCGATGCCACCAAAACCGCAATGACAATGCTGAGCACCAGGTTGGCCCACTTGGTGAATATCAGGATAGTGCGGCGATTGAACCAGTCGGCAACCACTCCGGCCCACGGCCCAAGTAGCAGCGATGGAATCGTCCGGACAGCAATCACTCCTCCCAGATGGGCGGCGCTGTTGTCGGTGATTTCCAGCACCAATAACGGCAGAGCCACCATCTGCGCCCACAACGCAAATGCGTGGGCGGTCTGGCTGGCCCAGATCCATTGGAAATCCTTGTATTTCAGCGCATCAAACAACGGTTTTTGTCTTGTTCCGATCTGTGAGGGTTATGTTTGTGTTCGTGAGGGAGTATGTCATTACCCAGACGCGACCTGCCCCGCCGAAGGTCTCTCCGGCAAAGTCCGAGATGACGGGCTTAGCCGGATGATACCTACTGCGCCAATCCCTCTAGCCCCGGCGTAACCACTGGCCACAACAACTCCGTGTGCTCACGGTTGATGTTGTGGCCAGCTCCAATGATTTTTTTGACGGTGAAGTTGTCACGATGCGGGATGGTTTCTGCGAGATACTCATCGGTGTTGATTCCACCGGAGTTGGGGTCGGCTTGCATGAACAAAACGGGAACTTCGATCTTCGCCAGAATCTCAGCAGGATCGCTGCGGCCACGCCGGGTGTCATCGACCGTTCCACGCATTATCTCGGTGTCCATCTGTAACAGGCACTCGGCCTTCCACTCGGCGTAGTACTCGGGCTGTCCCGGACTCATCGCATCGATCTTCGCTGTCATCTCTTCAAGCGAAAGATCGGCTTCCACCAGCTCCAAATGCTTTGCGAAAATGCTCCGTGTTACGCCAGGCGCGGCGTTAGGTCGGCGTGCACCGCCACCACGCATTCCGGCATCTTCCAGCACCAAAGCCGTTGCCAGTTCAGGATGCTCGGATACGGTCGATCCAGCGTTTCCGCCGCCCATCGAGTGTCCTCAGATTATGGCAGGCTGATTGATCACGTTTTCGAGAACGAACACGACGTCACGCACGTGGTCTTCTCGACCGTACTGACCTGAAGCATGCCGGAATAGCCGTGACCCCGCTGATCCATCATGAACACTTTGTGCTTCTCGGAAAGTATGCCGGTAACGTGCATGAACCCGTCACGCCGACTGCTCATGCCATGTAGCAGCAACATCGCCGGTCCGTTGCCGGGTCCAACCGAATACCCAATTTCGACCTCACCAGTATTTACGGTGTGGTGAGTAAATCCATCCAAAAGCAATCTCATGAACTTGATTCCCTATTTTCTTGTGACGCAAAAACGCTCATTGCCCGTTACGGCGCGAGATTCTCACCATTTACTGGCGCAATAGTAAGCGGATCCGTCCCTGTTAGGCGGTATATGTTCGAAACACGCGCTATCCCTGGCGTAAATCCAAACATCAACGGAGAGGCATCGAAGTACTGGTACTCGATTCCCGGCGCTTCCAACTCTCCGGCTGTGAACTCGACAATAATGCCCTCACCGCCGTACCTCGACCTATCGTCAACCTTCTCAACAAGGTTGTTCCCGCGGTACTCCCAGTAGTTGGGAGCGGGAACCGGCGCTGTGCCGTTCAACAAATGCTCGACCTCATCCGATCGAAACGTGAACGTATGCATTTGCTCAAGATCCATCGGAGTAGTGCGCTTATCAAACACCATGCTCGACCGGTCCAAACCAAGCAAAAACGTTCGAGAACTTGCGGCCATCAAATAACGGTTGAACTCGGTCATAAAAGAACTGTTTTCAGGCAACCTGACAACTACCCCAAATGCTCCTTCGGGATCCGCAGCGCCATGCTGCCTGCAACCGTTACAACATCGAACTGCCCAACCATGCCCACCAGCGTATGCGCCGCCCAATCCTCAAAGCCGTAGTCAGCGGCCAGCCACTTAACCATGTCGGTGGTCGCCAACTGCAAGCCACGATTCAGCGAGCTGGCGAACTCAGCCTGACTGCCTATGCTGATGATGTACTCGTCGGTCTCAACCCGAGGCATGGTCAACACCCGCCCCTTGTGCAACGTAACCGAAAACTCAACGTCCATCGACGTCTCAATCCCGTTGCCCAGCGGCTCGCCATCACCCTGCAGCGCATGCCCGTCGCCAACGTACAAATAAGCCCCGGTCTGCGACACTGGCAAGTGAACAACCGACCCTTCACGAATCATGTTGTAATCGATATTCCCGCCATACGACCCCGAAGGCCCCGATGTCGGCGTGAACTCACCTTCAGGTGCAACCCCGATACAGCCAAGCATCGGCTCCGCAGCAAACTTCCGAATCTGCCCCGGACTCTCCGGGTACCGAGGACTCACAACAGCTCGCTCAATATCAATGTCCCACGGCAACATGTCTGCCCGCCCCGACCGCACAAGATCCAGCTTGTAGTCGTTAGAAAACACCTCCGCCACATGCTCAGGAGTCAGTGCCACCAGACCCAAGCGCACAGACGTGTAGCCCCAGTCGCGATTCAAACGAACTTTCCTCAACTCAACCGAAATCGAATCGCCCGGCTCCGCCCCCTCTATGTAAAACGGACCCGTAAGCGGATTCCCAGTCTCGTGCAAATGCTCACCGTGAAGATCCTGCCCACCCGAATCGAGCGTCTTGGTAATCACTGTGTCGGCCGGCTCAATAGTCGCCAGCACCGGGTGGAATTTAGCGAACGTGCGGTAGTAGGTAGTGGCAACAATCTCGTGGGTCTGGCTCATACGGCTTCTCGCTCCTGAAGGATCAACTCGACAACGCGGTCGAAAGCCTAGCATGCTATCGCTGCGAGCCGAGTAGACTGCTCACCATAGCGAATATCTCAACCCGATACCGACCGAGAACGAAAACTCAGTGACTCCGCAGGAGCAACCGTGGGCGAACTAGCGGCCCTCGTAAATGCAGTGGTCTGGGCACTCACCGGAGTTATCACAAAAGGCGTCGGCAAGAACGTCCGACCCACCCACATCGTCACCGCACAAGTGTGGATCGGACTCACGTTCCTACTCATCGTCGGAATAGTCATCGGGCAAATCGACGAACTGATCCACGTCCAGCTCCGATCCGCTCTCTATCTCACAGGCGGAGCACTCATAAACACCGCCGGGTCGCTCGTCTTCTGGGTCGCACTCTCAAGAAGCACAGTCAGTAAGGTCTACCCGACAACCCAGAGCATCTTCATCAGCGTTTCGGTGCTTGCGGGCTGGCTGTTCCTTGGTGACTCACCAGAGGCCGGAGTGATTGGTGGAGCGATCTTGATAATCGGCGGCGTGATACTGCTCAACTGGCAACGCAACAACGCCGATGCAAACGACCCCGAAAACACAACGACCATCAACGAAAACCCCTCCACCAGAACCCGGCCCAAGCGAAAACCCCGCAGCGACTACATCGGAATCGGCCTCGGTGTAGCAACCTCGTTCCTCTGGGCCGGCGGATTTCTATCGACCGTCATCGGCCTCGAAGACACCCCGCCTGTCGCCGCCGCAACCATCCGAAATTTTGTGCCGGCGGTCATTTTCGTAGGGGTCTTCATCGCCTTTCCATCGCTGCGAATCACTCGGGTGTTCAAGGGAAACGCCTTACGACTAACAGGCGGTGCAGTGATGTTCGCCCTGAGCGCGCTGACTTTCGTGATTGCACCACGACAACGCACCACCGGGCGTAGTCGTGGTGCTCATAAACACGTCACCAATGTTCGCAGTGGTCTTCGCCGCAGTAATACTCCGAGAGCGCCTGACGCGCTTCGCCCTTGGCGGGGCCGCTCTAAGCATGGCCGGAATATTCGTAACTCTGGCTTTCCGCTAACCCCTTATCGGCACGGCACGACCGACCGACCGACCGACCTAATCCCACAACCCTCGCAGTAGATCCCTGCTGCGTAGGGCAATGCCTTCTCGTTCAGGATTTCGACCGGAAGTCTCCAATGCAACGATAAACGGACCGTTGCTAGAACCAGAAGCAACCAGCTTGCCTATCGCTCCATCGGCGCTAAAATCGATCAACCCGGTCCCAATCTCCATGTGCTGATCCCGCACGTTACCCGCGCCCTCAGGCCCCCGAGCATCGTGCGTCTGCACATGCTTGATCCGATCGCCGAACGTCTCGATTCCGGCTTCGATTCCACCCGACCCCCACGCATGCCCAACGTCGAAAGTAATTCCCACAGCCGGGCTGTCGATCTCATCAACCGCGTCGGCCAACTCCTGATGTGAGCGAATCACCCACCCCGGGTTGTAGTGCATATTCTCGAGCCCTATAACCACCCCGGCATTCTCGGCTTCTACAGCAGCATCCTTCACCCAATCGATGAAGTGCGACATTGAAATAGCGCGATCCTCTTCCGAAACTTCCTCCCTCTCCACTCCGGGCACATGCAGCCGACCCGGATGAAGAACCATCACCTCTACGCCAAGCTCGCCAGCAACGAAAATCTCCTGGCTGAAATCCTCCAGATCACGCTCTCGCGTTGCCACAACATGCGACCCCGGCAGCGCCGAAGGCGGGAAGTGATGGGTGTACCGCAGTTCGTGTTCCTGCGACATCTCGAACATCCACTTCAGATCCACCAGCGTCTGCTTCGACAGGTAGACGCTGGGAGCGTTGAACTCGACGCCATTAAACCCGTGCTCGATCGCCCGCTCGATGGCGTATCGAACCGACTCGGAATTGTCGAGGCAAGATGTCGCAACACTAATTTCGATCATGTTTATCTATTCTCTGTTTTCAGAATAAGAAAAGAACTACCCAACTAAACCATGAGCAAGTAATCACCGAGGATTTCGGCGAGCTCGGTCATTATTGCCAGCTGATTTCCGTCGGGGTCTCTGAAAAACGCCATCCACAGCTCATAGTTTTCAGCCGAATGAATCATGTGTGGTTCATCCTGAAACTCAACACCGGCCGCACCGAACTCTTCATATGCAGCCTGGATATCGTCAACCCGATAATAGATCACGGATTGCGGACTCGACTCTTCATCCCCGGCATCCCCAGAGGGCGTCACTGGCGACTCCTCGCCCGAACTTAATACCAAGCGAACGCCAGCATTGTCGAAAATAGCCAAATTTGGTGCGTCGAAAATCTTCGACATCCCGAGCTTCCCGCCGTAGAACTCCACCGACTTCCCGATATCGCTAACCTTCAGCGCAATCTGACCGATCGGCCCTAACTTAGCTTCCGGCATTTCGCCCCTTTTTTCTATGATCGAATCTCAGCCAGAGCCGACTCATACCCGTCCATCAGCACACTCACCTCGGTCGAATAGATCACCAGCAGCACGCCAGCGTCCCGCCACTGACGCGCCTGCTCGGCAGAACTAACCAACATTGCGCACGTTTTGCCGTACTTGTTCGCCGCCTCGACGATCTGCATTCGCTTTTCGTCGAGAACTTCGTTCATCTCAGGCTCGCCAAAAACGCCCAGATCCTGCGCTAGATCCTGTGGCCCCAACGTCAGCGCATCAATCCCGTCCATCGAAGCAATCTCATCGATGTGCTCAAACGCCTGTGCCGACTCGAACATCACGGTGATAAAAACCTGGTCATTGGTAAATTTGAGGCGATCCATCACCGGGATCGAAACGTCGAAGTCGTTCCCCGGCGTCGCTCCGGCCATTCCTCGTGATCCACGAGGCGTATAGCGAGAAGCCGCAACAATTTCGGCAGCATGTTCAGGCGTATCGACCTGAGGACAATGCAGGTTGTAGATCCCCACATCAAGCAACCGTGTAATCCACTCACGGTTCGCCTCAGGCGGTCGAACCATCACAGGGAAGTCGAGTGCTCGACCCATCGCCGCAAAGTTCGCCACGGTTTCGATCGAGGGCGAAGAATGTTCCATGTCGAGTCGAATAAAATCGAGCCCTGCCTGCTGGAACATCGTCAACAGCGCCGGGTTCCGCAACGTGTTGACCCACGTGCCAATCTGAAGTTCACCTCGTTCTACACCAGCTTTAAGTGGATTCGCTTTCAAAATCGTTCGGCCTTTCATGCGCGCAGCAGTTCGATAAATAGATAACTTTGCGGGCTGCGAGTGTAGTACATCTCAAGCCTGCACAATTCACAAACGCTCAGGCAGAACGAACTATCTCAGCGAAATGAATCCGGAAATGCTGTCTCGCAAGCCGCCAGCATCGAGCCCGTGTGCGCGAATGTGATCTTCCGGTGTCGCGTACTTTTAAGCTCCATGTTCCGAACTCCAAGCGACAACAGCCGATGCGGCCGATCATGTAAAGCACCCGAAACTTCAGATGCCGACGTGCCGATCAGGTACGGCTCCACAAGCACAACTTCCGATGCGCCCGTATCCCGCAGAGTCCAGCCATAGAACGGCATAACCGTCGTTGCGTACAAAACTGTCACATCAAGATCAGCGGTCGCTTCAAGCACTCGATCAAGCATCGGCCCCACAGCGATCACCGCTGGTGCACCCTGCGATCCCTGTCGCTCCACGTGAACTTACCCGGCTCGATCGGACGCGCCACCCCGTTCGAGTCCTCAGACAACCTCACGTAAACCCTACCCTCACCCGCGGCAGCGTGATCAAGCAGTACAGCCGCTTCGTCAGCGTGACCGGGAATGTTGAATGTCGAAATCGGACAGCAGCTTCAGCAGCCCAACATCGCCCGGTGCCTGATGTGTCCTACCGCTACTCGCCGTATCGAACGAAGCCCGGACGCTAACAAAAATGCCATCAAGTCCCAAATGGGCAAAGTCGATCTTGATCTGCTCGTAGGGCCGTTCCAGCAAAAACGGCGTGTAGCTGTGAACTAGTGGCCGGAAGCCCTCTTTGGCAAGACCCGCCGCCACGCCGACCATCAACTGCTCGCGAATACCAACGTTGATTATCCGATCGGAGTAAGCCTCTTCCAAACCAGCGTACTTAAACAGTCCGGCTTCTCTGAATTGCGATACCCCGATGTCGGCTAACACCACCACGGAATCCGGGTTGCTTTCGAGCATCCGCCCGGTCGATTCGATAAACGCATCTCTCATGGTTGCTGGCATTATTTCTCCTCCATTTTCGCAACGACCACATGTGGTACACCGGGGTGATTCTGCGTGAGCGCGGTTTTTATATCCTCGTGATCCCGACCATCGATGGTCGCCGACGACCAGCCTTCGTTCTCAAACCGTTTGGCGATTCCACCCGACCAGCCGTGTGAAGCCGAGTTGTTGTCGATAACAATCACCGTCAGCTGCTCCAGCCCGAATCTCGCCGCCATGGCGATGGCCTCGTGATTGCTACCTTCGTCCAGTTCGGCATCACCCATCAGGCAGAAAACTCTGGGCTTGTCCTCTTTACGAAGCCGTAAGCCCATCAGCATCCCAACTCCAATGCCCAGGCCATGCCCAAGCGATCCGGTCCCAAGCTCCACTCCCGGAACCAGTTCGCCATCCGGGTGGTAACCGAGTATCGAATCAAACTGACCCCAGTTCTTCAAATGTTCAGTCGAAAGAAATCCCTTGGCAACCAGAACCGCGTAGTACGCCATCGGACCATGGCCTTTGGAAAGCAAAAACCTGTCTCGGGCCGGATCATCAGGCCGTGACGAATCAACGTTCATCACCGAGTCGTAAAGTGTCCACACAACATCGAGCGTTGAAGTAGCGCTGAACGAATGCTTCTCATCGCCAGTCATCATGGTCATCAGATTGCCGAGACCCTTGTACGAATAGTCGGATCGTTTGGACAGCGTCATAAGTTGTTATCACCTTCGTGTAATTTCCTGAACCTGACTAAAATCCTACAAGTTAAAGTTCACTTGAAGTCAACAGGAATTTTGGTAACCGGTCACTTTTTATTCGATGTTTATGCTCTAGCCGGCGATCCGAACTTACCCTCTTAGAGCCGTACCGACCTCAAGGCCAACTCAAACCCGTAATACACTTCCGGTTCATGAAGCAGCCAGCCAGTCCAGAACCCAGAGCACCCATGGCAACGACAAACACAAGCCGTCGCCGGTCACTGCTGCTCCTTGCCGCCATGCTACTGGTAGTGGTGCTTGCGCCTGCGCTCATACGCCCCCCACAAATCCCAGAACCCTTCGATCAATCCGCCATCGACCAGTTCAAATCAACCGAGCCTGAACTAGTTTTCTTGGGCAACTCCCTGCTCGACAACCGTATCGTTCCCGAACTCTTCACCGAGCTCACCGGCAAGCCGACCGTATCGCTCGCTATCGACGGAACGGCTCCCGGAATCTGGTACCTGCAGTTAACGAACATCTTGGCTGCTGCCAGAATTCCGCCCGAAACGGTATTCGTCTTTTTTCACGATGATCTGATCACCCGGCCGATTTCTTTCACAGGGGTCAAAGATCAAAGCCTGGTCGAAAGTCTCACGCACACCTACAAGAGTGGATACGGAATCGTTCAGCAGAAATCAGAGTCGATTGGCGAAAGAATTCGGTCAGCATTCCTGACGCTCTACCCCATCGCAGATTCCACTCGTCGTCGAAGCAGCAGCCCGGTCAGTTCTCTCGGTGCGCAGATAGCCGGCATCGCGAACGACGACATTGCCAGCAGCACCGAGAATCTTTTCTCGTTCGTCAACAAACGCGAACAGGCAGAAATAATTCAGCAGCCAAAATTCCACGGAACGTTCGATTCCAGAATCGACAATTCGTTCCTGCCCTCGATGATCCAACTTGCAAACACCCTGAACATCGACCTCGTAATCGTCAGAGTAGCCGCGAGACCCAATACCAACGGCACCCCAAACGAACCCAAAGTGCTCGCTGAATACACATCCGATCTCGCCAACTATCTCGATGCGAAAAACGTACGCTATGTCGATATGACGGGTCACATTAAAGAGGGTGCCATCGACGCCGCCATGTACTACGACGGCTATCACCTGAAGTACCGGTTCCGAAATAGCTACACCGAGTTCTTCGCCGAATGGCTGCTCGCCAATACCAACACGGATGAACAGGCCGAGGAAGATCGCCCATGACCTTCCAATCACTCGAATATGGCATTCTCCTGATACTGGTCTTTACCCTCTACTGGTTCCTCACCCGCCGCCTGCAAAACCTGCTTCTACTCGGCGCTAGCTACGTCTTCTACTCCTACGTCGACCCCAGAATGGCACTGCTCCTCGGCAGCTACACACTGGTCAACTACTTCGCAGCAAGGCGCATCGAAGATAACCCACAACACTCGAAACGCTATCTGCTCATTGCAGTAGCAGCTTCGCTGGCTGCACTGGCGTTTTTCAAGTACGCCGGCTTCTTCGTCGACAATCTGTCAGAAGTTCTCGACACCGTCGGACTCGCCAACTTCAACTCAACTCTAAAAATCATCCTCCCGGTAGGCATTTCGTTCTACACGTTCCAATCACTTGGCTACGTGATCGACGTCTACATGAAGCGCACTCACGCACGCAAAAACTTCATCGACACCGCACTCTTCATCGGCTTCTTCCCTCAACTGGTAGCGGGTCCGATAGAGCGTGCTTCATCCCTACTCCCACAGTTCGAACGAGCACGAAAGTTCAATGCCGAACGCACAGCATTTGGCATTTCGCTGCTGGCATGGGGGCTCTTCAAAAAACTCGTTATCGCCGACAACGTAGGGATGATCGTCGACAACATTTTCTCAACGAACCAACTTGGCGCAGCCGCGCTCTGGGTCGGCGTACTGGCGTTCGGGATCCAGATACTCGCCGACTTCTCTGGCTACACCGATATAGCACGAGGTTCGGCTCGATTATTCGGAATCGAACTATCGCTCAACTTCCGTCACCCGTGGCTGGCAAAATCACCCGCCGACTTCTGGCGACGCTGGCACATAACCCTTTCGACCTGGCTGCGTGACTACGTCTACATCCCTCTCGGTGGAAATCGTCAGGGCCGAGCCTCCACAGTCGTCAACGTTGTAATCACGTTTGTACTCGGCGGACTCTGGCACGGCGGTGCATGGAACTTCGTTTTGTGGGGCCTGCTCCACGCCACGTTCCTGCTCATCTGGCGAGGCGCTCGCGCACTGAATATAAAGTCGAATCCACTGGTATCAGCAACACTCACCTTCACCGTAATCAGCGCCAGCTGGCTACTGTTCCGAGAAGGCGATTTTTCGTTCATTGGCAACAACATATTCGCCAAATCAAACGACCTGCAACTGGCCGCTGCCCTCGCCGCAACTGCCCTGCTCTACTCGATACCACTATGGCTGCATGCCATAATTGACCAACCACGCTTCGAACAAATCTGGACGCGAAACGACGTGAGCAGAACTATCGCATTGACCGCACTCACGCTCACGTCGTTTATCGGAATCTTATTACTTCGAGCCGATCTCTCAGCCGAATTTATCTATTTCCGCTTCTAGCGAAACCCTAACGCCTACGAACCTGTCAGCCAACCAGCGACCTTCTCGCAGTTTGTCGAAGGATCGAGCAAGTTTCCTTCGTCACCCTCGCACATGAACACCACGTTTCCAACCACCGTGTAATCGTTGTAGGTTGGGAATCGGGTCGTGCATGTAGCAGGCAGTACATCATCTGAACGGTCGGAATTGGGTTCGAGATACGATGCTGAGAACGACTTCGACGTGAAGCCAGTGTTCGCCTTTACAGCGGAAGAACCAACAGGGCGCCGGCAAGATATTCTGTCCGTTAAGTCGCCATCACGAGCCTGATTATCACTCTCGCGACGAAACGTTTGATCGATTGCTGCTGCAACTCCAAGCGTCTTAGCATCTTCGGCAGAAGCGTAAATCAGAACACCAACCTCAGTCTGATTCATGTACCCCCACTTGAACGTCGTCGCTCCGGGGTAGTCGAGCACGAAATCTCGCTGCCCCTTCCAGCCGATCGCCGTCACATCGTCCTCGGTAAATACCTGGATCGACTCAACCATGCGGACTCGCTGCTCGGTGTCACCTTCCCCGTCAGATGCCACAAGTGATTCGTCTTCAGCTGTCCCACACGCAACCGCCACCACTGCAATCAACAGTGCCGAAATCAGCAGTAGCTGAACTCTAGTATTAAGTAGAAATCGATTCATCAATGTTGACCTTCTGTGCAACCGTACGAAGTGCGAGTGTAAAACAATCCGTTGATTTTACCCGGAAACGAACCAATCGTCAGGGCAATTTTGAAACAGGTCTATAACGCGAATCAGGCCACCTATCTGGTGACCTGATTCGTTTTATTTCCAGAAATCGAATACTTACGAAGCCGTAAGCCACTCCTCGATCTTCTCGCAGTTCGTGGAAGGCTCAGTCAGGTTGCGATCATCGCTTTCGCACATGATCACGATGTTACCGATAACGGTGTAATCGTTGTAAGTCGGGAAGCGGTTAGAGCACGCTCCTCCAACAGCCTGAATATCATCGGTCTCACCGATTTCAGGATCGAGATAAGAAGCCGAGAACGACTTTGAAGTGAAGCCAGTGTTCGCCTTTACAGCCGATGCACCAGCGGCGTCACGACACGAAATCCGGTCGATCAAGTTGCCATCGGGGGCCTGCCCGTCCTCTTCACGCCTGAAGGTCTGCTCTTCAGCGGCGGTTACACCCAGAGTCGAAGCATCTTCAGCAGATGCGTATATCAGTAGGCCGACCTCTTTTTGGTTCATGAAGCCCCACTTGGCGAGCGACGTTCCCGGATACTCCAAAATGAAATCTCGCTGGCCCTTCCAACCGACTGCCTTCATGTCGGCCTCGGTGAACACGGATATCGATTCGATCATCCGAATTCGTTTCGGATAGTCTTCGCTACCGCCCATAGCCACACCTTCCCCACCGTCCGAACCGCAGGCAACAGCCACAATGGCCATCATCAACGCAGATATCAGCAAAAACTTAAGTCTGGAATTTCTCAAGAATCGTTTCACCTGTGAACTACCTCATACAGCGCTCTAGCGCGCGCAAATGGTTAAAGATTACCGTGCGTTTAACAGGCAAATAATATCGGATTCCGATCAGCTCTGGGCTGTGATCAGTCAGATGCCGACCTGCCAACAGTTTCCGGGACCTCAACTGGAACCGGATCTTCGGTATCGATCATCCACCCTGCCAGCAACGACCGCATCTCCGAAATCACCGAAGCGTTTTCGGGCAAATGAGCGACGTTCGTCAGTTCCCAAGGGTCTTTCGTCAAATCGTAAAGTTCATCCACATCGCCCGGCCCTCCGTCCGACCCTGAAGTCAACGTTGCGCCCCGCGCCCTCGGATCGGTCACATATTTCCACTCCGGGGTACGAACCATCTTGCGTCGCCCCTCGGCCTCGCGTGCCCAGAGAGTGTCGATGATGGTGTGGTAGCCAAGAGGCTCTGGGAAATCATTAAGCAAATCCATCGTAAAGAGCGGGCCTCCAGCGCCATATTCAGAGAACGAAGCGAACCGTGGCGCCGCCGGGGTAACAGTGGGAAGAGGGCGACCCTGCATATGGCGGGTTTGTGCCTCGGTCAATACAACCTGCTTGCGATTACCGTTGCGTGCCCAACCGTCACCGATTCCAGCGAACGAAGCCAAACCCTGCAGCTCAAGCAACGTGGGAACAATGTCGATAGTGCTCGTCATCGAAGCATCTACTACCCCCTGCGGTACGCCACCAGCCGGCCAAGAAACGATAAGCGGCACCTGAACGAGTGCGTCATAGAAAACACCGCCTTTTACCGCCATGCCGTGCTCACCCCCAAAGTCGCCGTGATCGGCTGTGAACACGATGATCGTATTTTCGCGCAGTCCAAGTTCATCCAGCTTGTCGAGTATTCGCCCAATCCCATCGTCAACAAACCGCGTCATCGCCTGGTAAACGCTAACCAGACCACGCCGGTGTTCTTCCGAATCTTCCGTCTGACGCATCATTCTTGCCAGCACCCGGTTGCGTTCGGGAGCCGTACCGTCAGTGTACTCATCAGTGCGTTGCGGAGGCATCGCCACGTCTTCTGGCGGGAACATATCGGCGTACCGGCGAGGTACCTCATACGGCTCGTGTGGATCGGGGAACGACACCCAGAGTGCGAACGGATCTCGCCCATAGCCTGAGCCCGACCCTGACGAATCGGCACCAAGCGCGCCCTGACTGTACCGCTCTAAATATTCTTCAGTTTGGGCAGCAATTATCGAAGTGCCAAAGTTCTCCTCAGGATTATCGGAAACCTTGTACGCAATTCGCGGGCTCTGTGCGTTGTCGCGAAGACTTTTCCGATCTTCGTGACCGATATTGATGTCAGTCTCCGGCACAACCCAATCCATACCCGAAGTGCCCGGAATCTCTCCCTTGTAGTCGCTGAATATCCCCTGAAGAGGCAATCCCCCGTGTGATATCTCGCACCGAACATCAATCAGTTCAAGATCCCCGGGCTCGATATAGCAGTGGTTTTTCCCGATCAACCCGGTCGTAAAACCGTTGTCTTTCCAAATTCGAAACACATGCTGCTCGTTTTCGGGCATCAAGGTTTCGTTGCGCCTGCACCCGGTCGAATGCGGATAACGACCAGTCATCATCGACGTCCGCGCCGGAACACAAAGCGGGTGTGGTGTTATTGCGTGCTCAAACCGCACGCCTTCGTCAGCCAGACGTTCTAACGACGGAGTTTCTATGCCGATTTCCCACGAATACATCCGCAGGATAGAAGCCTTCATCTGATCGGCCATGATGAATAAAACGTTGGGTCTTGTGTCGTTGCTCATGAATTCATTTCACGTCGAACAGATAAAAGGTTGTCGGAAAAAGTGTCTGCCCCAAGCGACTGTTGTTTCCTGAGAATGTTCCCTTCCCATTCGCTGAGCAGGTCAACATACCATCGCCAGGATTCTCCCAAGAAATCCTGCCCCTCTAGCTCGCCTCTGCCGGTCGCCCACAGTAGCGTGAGCCAGTCAGACGTATCTTGGGGCGCCCACGGGAACAGCCGCCCAAGTATTCGCTTGCAAAGTTCATCATCAGGGTCAAATTCAGCTTCGGTGCCAGCAACAGCATCGTAGCCGTGCAACAGGGTTTCAACGCATCCCATGCCCAGAAATCCCTCAGCGTCTACCATCCCCGATGGATGAAAGGCCCGCACCCCTTTTGGGGTTGCTTCAGCTACGAGTGCGAGCACGCCGGCACTGAATTCGATCTGCCCGGCAGCGGCGTCAACACTACCTTCGCGATAGTGCAGCCCGGCCGACCCGGGATTCTCTTGAGTCTGTGAGGCAAGGTCGCCCGAATAGAAATCCAGTGCATCCGCTATATGGGCGACTGTGTGAGATCTGGTCCACTCAAGTCCATAGGCAAGTTTCTCCCACAGATCGGCATCAAGCCTACGAATCGACCCGGCAACCAGGGTCGCCGCACCACGAAGATCATCACTCGTAACCGGTGATTGCCCAGTCATCTTGCGCCACACATGTCGTACGCGATCGCCAACATACTCCGAGTTCCGCTAATCAGTGAAGCGATACCGACCGATTCATCGGTGCCGTGCGCCCGAGAAAGCATCGGGTCGTCATCCGGGTGGGCTCCTGTGAAGCCGTAAGTGATAATCCCCAGATTTCGCGTGAATCTCGAATCGGTGAACCCGTTGCTTATCGCCGGAATCCACTGGATATCGTCTCGTCCAACCGCTGCCGCCTGTGCCTTGCGAATCGAATCGGTCAGTTCGGTTTCGAACTCAGAGGAGTTGGGAACCGACATGTAGTCAATCTCGTATTCCAATCCGTCGATTCCCTCAAACGTCTGGTCCAACTGAGTTCGCACATACGCTTCCTCCTGGAAAGGCAAAGTACGAATGTCGCAGGTCAGCTTTATCTCTTCAGGAACGCTGTTCGACTTGATACCGCCCGACATCATGGTCGGTGTCAGTGTCATCCTCGATAGCGCCCTGAACATCGATCCAAGCCGAGGTGAGGTCTCGTTCAACTCCGCCACTATGCGGTCGATGTTCATCGGTGAAGGCTTTTCCTCTATGCCGAACCTTCCGACATGTTTGAATATCTCAAGTGAAGTATCGAGTTCAGGCCGATAGCCCTCGATAGCGCCAATCGCCCTCGCCAGCCGGTAACTGGCGTTCACACCCGTCCACGGCACCGAAGCATGCGCACTCTCACCACGCAGGGTGATTTGGAGTTCCATCCGCCCCTTCTCGCCAGTTCCAAGCAAATAAGTAAGCGTGTTGCCCATCTCGACGGGAGTTCCGCCGCCTTCATTCACCGCGAACTGCGACTTCAGTGCCTCTGGGTGATTATCAGCGAGCCACCCGAATCCCCAGCGACCTCCATGCTCTTCATCCGCCCCGCTCACCAAACGCAGGCCATGATCCAGCCGCACGCCGGAACGCTTCATGATCGCCATCGCCATCAACTGACACGTCAACAACGCCTTGCAGTCTGAAGCCCCACGACCGTAAACACGGCCTTCAGAAATCTCGGCAGCAAACGGTTCCCAGTTCCACTTGGTCTCATCTTCAACCGGAACAACATCAAGGTGCGACATCAGCATTAATCGGGTGTCATTATCATCGCCCGGGTACACAGAAATAATGTTTCCGCGATCAGGATCGCGAGCAAGAATCTCAGACGAAAGGCCATCCTGTTCGAGCCAGTCCCTGATGAACTCTGCCACAGCTGTTTCGCCGCCGGTTGGCATGAACCCTGTGTTGACCGACGGGATTCGAACTAGCGTTTGTTCAAGTTCAACTATTTCATTCGTTGCCGATTCGACCTGATCGAGCAAGCTTTGAAGTGATGGCATTCGTTGACCCTCGGAGACCGTTGATGATTATCTTGTGTTCCGGAAGCTAGCATTCACACTTCGGGCGGTCAACGAACGGCATTCGGAAAACGACTCGAAATTAACCAAAAAAAAGATGACGCCGAAACTCGACGGCATCTTTCAATTCAAAAATTCATGCCACAACTTGCCGCGCCCAGAACCACCTATCCTCCCCCGGACCGGCGGAGTTAGAGGGGGAGATTGCGACGCGCTACCAAGTCGTCCGACGACGCCCGGAGCAATAACGCCTATTCTTCACTATCGCTCGATAACCCAAGTCGTCCACGCCAGTTACGGCGCCGAGTTGGGCTACCAACTGGCTCCGCAGAATCAGATGATCCGCCAGAAGATCCAGAAGAATCGCTCTTGACAGGTTCTGGATCTGACTTAGCTGTGGAAGCTGCAGTCGCAGGAGTAGATTTCCTCAACGCAGGTGGCTTCGGAGCCGAACGTCCGTTGCTCGTACCGTTTGCGGCACCACTACCAACTCGACGTCGAGTAGGTGTTCGCCGCATCGAGCCACCGGCTGCCGACTCAGTTGCTGCCTCTTCTTTGGTCGTCTCTGGCGCTGCTTCTGCAGCTGCCGTCTTTCGAGCCGCAGGCCTACGAGTTCGAGTAGTTGGAGAGCGCCGGGTCTTTGTTCCCGCAGCCGACGTAGCCGAACTTGAAGAACCTCTTCGAGAGCTTGAGCGTCGTGAAGTAGCTGCCTTGGTCGCAGCCTTGTCTTCACCGTTTGGTGAAGCGGCCTCGTCAGTAACCTCGGGTCGAGACGCAGCTGCTGAACGTGATCGAGCCTGTGCCCGAGTCATCCACAATCCAGTAAACCACGTCTTATTGAACTTCTGCACAACGTCGGCAACTCGTGCCGACTCTGCCGAAAGGTTCATGTCGAAGGCTGCCACTTCAATGTGCTTACCAACATTTTTTACGGCCTGCAGAGCCGGATAGAAATCAGCATCACCACTCACAACAATTGCCGTGTCGTAGTGATCGTTGTAAGCATTGGTAACCACGTCGGTCGCCAGCATTACGTCGACGCCTTTTTCAACCATAATGTCGCCACGTTGCTTCCAGATTCCCAATCGAACCTCAACGTAAGGCGTGTCGTACATCGAATCTAGAAATTTTTGCTGCTCGATACCCATGTTCGGGTTCGTGTCAGATTCCTGCTTGATGTTGTAGTAATAAATTCTCTGCAGCTTGCGTCCGTTGGCGAGTTTCATCGCGAACTTGTCGAACTGGAGATCGTGCCTGCCACAGCTCTGAGTGAGCACGTGATACAGGTTGCTTCCGTCGATGAATACCATCACGCGTTCGTTCTCGCGGTTTGTCGGTACTGTCGACGCTTTAGAAGACTTCGAAGGCATTTAAGCCACCACCTAATAAGTCTCGCCGTACGCGCAGCCTCTTAGGGCTCGCTCTTCCGGCGGCTATTTTTCACAGGTGAGTCATGGGAGGCGGAGGCGGGGAGGATTCATATAAATCAGATATTTGCTGTCGCCCTATTCGACTTCACCATTACATTCTACCCCTTAATCTCGATTGCCCAACGAGCAAACTATCCAACCCATGCTGGTATTAACGCCAAGACCAACTCGGTTTCACTCTCCCGATAACTCACTTGACTCTCAGCGACATCCCAAACATTATTGCCTTGCAGAACGGTATTACCGAATAAGCTCACGCCAACACACACAGTGAGCGCACTACAAAAATCGTCACAAGAAACCCCTAAAAAGCCAAGAATCATCATGATATCCACTAAACAAATCGAATCACCGTGCGAGATGCCCAATGGCCTTCAATGGACCGACGAGGGCCTGTTCGTAATGGATCAGAAGACCGATAACGTCTACGTGGTCGACGAAACCGGCAAGCTTCTCCGAACAATCAACACCCCAACAGCCAACGGATCAGGAATCACAGTTGGAGGCGGATTTCTGTGGACTGCCTCGAACGGTCACTCAACATCACGCCCTGAACGATCAACCGATACAGGTCTGGGATATATCTACAAACTTGATTTAATAACCGGCGAGCCCGTCGATCGCTTTCGCACTCCCGATGGCGGTGGCATCCACGGTATCGAATGGGACGACGGGAAGATCTGGGTTACCGCGTTCCAACCACTGGCCATCTATCTGATGGACCCCGCCGACGACTACAAAATTGTTCACAGTTTCAATGTTGAGCTAACTCGTCTGCACGGATTGGCAAGGGTTCCCGACGGCCTGTGGTGCGCCCACACAACCGACAATGTGATTGTGAAGTACGACATCGAAAACGGCGACGAAAAGGAACGAATCACTCTCGATCCAGGCGATGCGTACGTTCATGGTCTTTCGATTAAAGACGGCGAACTGTGGTACGCCGATGCCAACTTTGCCGGAAAGCACAACACCGCAACGGTCGGTACGTCAGAAATCGGAATACTCAAGGTTTAGTAGTAACATGTTGCGGGCGTTGGGCGGCAATGCCCGCAACTATTCGAGGTGCTAGGATTGACCCAGATTCCAGTTGTAGATAGCCACCATCATTTTTGGGAAATCGAGCGATTCGACTACTCGTGGATGCCCGAAGGCAGTCCGCTGGCAACCGATTACGGCCCCGATGATCTGGCACCACTCGTTCAAGAAGCGGGTGTCGACTACACCGTTATCGTTCAGGCAGTTTCTTCGCCCGACGAAGCGCTGTGGCTGCTGGAATTTGCCGAACAGCACGAGTTCATCGCCGGCGTTGTTGGCTGGGTCGATCTAACCGACCTGGACGTCCCCTACACACTCGATGAGTTACAACGAAGCAAATACTTCAAAGGTGTGCGCCACATTTGGGAAGGCGAAAACGACCCCGGCTGGATAGTTAATTCGGGCGCTATTAACGGCTTAAAGGAACTCGTACGCCGGCGCCTTACCTTCGACTTTCTCGCCAAGCCCCCCAACCTGCCATTCATCCCGCAAGTGATGGACCAGGTACCCGACCTCAAAGCCGTGGTCGATCACATCGCTAAACCCTTAATAGCCGATCACACCGTGGAACCCTGGCTCAGCGACCTGCGCAAAGTGGCGAGTATCAACGGTATCCACTGCAAAGTATCGGGAATGATCGCCGAAGCCGATCAGCAAAACTGGACCATCGACGATCTCCGGCCGTACGTGCACCACGTTCTCGGCATGTTTGGTCCCGACAGGCTGATGTTTGGAACCGATTGGCCCGTATGCACTCTGGCTGGTGAATATAAAACCGTGGCCGACACCACGAGAGAAATTCTCAAGTCGTTGTCACCAGCCGATAAGGCAGGTGTATTCGGTGGTAACGCAAACCGCTTCTACGGGCTAAATCTGGCGTAGACCGCAATTCGGATAGCAGCTCAACCAGTTTTCTGACCACCGTCCCCCCGGTCGCTCGGTGGTTCCAGCATCGAATTGCTCCAAATCACCCGGATCCGCGCGCCTGGCCCGATCTGTCCCAGCAATTGCCCACGGCGTGCCAATAGGTAGTTTCTACAGTGCTATAGGGCATTAGTCCGATGTCAAAACCTCGTATTTATTCGAATATGAATGGGATTAACAGAATCTTGCGGCCGCATGGGCGGTCGTTACAACTATGAGATATGAACTCAAGGAGCACTTGCCATCATGTCTGAGAACACGGGTGTAACCGCAGAGCGCCAGCTCTTCGTATTCGACCTCAACGAAGAGGCATACGGCGTAGACATCAGCGCTGTCCGTGAAATCATTCGCATGCAGGAAATTACCCGCGTGCCTCGAGCCCCAGAATTTATCGAGGGTGTCATTAACCTCCGCGTAAAGGTCATTCCAGTGGTCGAACTTCGAGAACGGTTCTCCATGCCGGGAACAGAACGAACAGATGAACACCGAATCGTCGTCGTCGACGTAGAGGGCCAGAACATCGGCATGGTTGTCGATGCAGTGACGGAAGTCAGCCGCATCCCATCCAGCTCGATCGAGCCACCCCCTTCGGTGATCACAACCAACGACTCTGAGTACCTGACCGGTATCGTCAAGACGGATGAGAAACTCATCATCCTCCTCGACATCGCCAAGGTCATCAGTGACACAGAGCAGGCTGAACTCGAAATCGTTCAGCAGTCGCCCGACGCTCTTGCCGCTTAGTCAGTAAAGCAAAAGCGAACCTAAAAGAAGCACCGAGTCTTTCGACTCGGTGCTTCTTTTAGGTTCGCTAATTCAATACCTGTGCGGAAAGCTTAGCCAACACCTACCAGCCAGGCTTGCCAGAACTCCATGCCCAGTTGTCGGGCGGCCATACGTTACGACCAATTCGAGCACCACCAACGCGGCTCGTGTCATACATGTCCTCCACCGTCTCAACCCACGTCTTAATGTGAGGAGTGCCCCTGTGATACTCAAACGCATCGGGATTGGCGTACACCTCGTACAAATACAGCTCCGTCGGGTCGTTTACGTTCTGATAAACATCAAAGCGCAGGCAACCCTGTTCTTCGTGGGTAGAACCCAGCCCATCGGCTGAAACCGCTTCGATAAACGCATCGACCTGATCTGCTTTGACGACCTTTGGCGAATGAATAACGTGAAGACTCGACGCAAAGTACTCGTCATCAACAACGTGCGCCCGATAGGAATCCCAGTTGGCATCCCCACGCGGGAAAACCGGCTTGCAGTACGAAACCCCTATTTCACCATCCATCATGTCGCCGATAGCTTCTTGCCACACCTTGAAGTGTGGCATTTCACCGTGCGCTTCAACGGCAGCTTCATCGTTGTACACCTCGCAAAATGCAAACGATGTCGGGTCGTTAGTGGCCTGAATGATGTCGAACCGACGGCAGCCATGTTCGTTTAAAACTGAACCCTTAGCATCGCCAATCGACGCCTCAATAAAATCTGCAATACGGTCTTCTTTGACCTTCAAACGCACCATCAGGATGTACATCTCAACTCCAAATTTTCGGGCATGCGAGGGTTATCGTCCCCACATCTGTAACTACTTCATATGCTGGCGGGCAGAGTATACGCTTGGTGAGCTTCTCCATGAACAACATCAGGTTGCCAACCGTAGGAGGCATCGACGATTTCACCTGTTTCTGAATCGCGTATACGCCAAGATATCGAGCTGCTTGCTGCATCGCCAAGGAACTCACTCCACAACGCTATCGAGCATGCGAAAACAGCCGATTGGATAGCCAGCGAATTCGAACGCCTCGGCATGAACGTTGCACGCCAAACTTTCGACATCCCGCAGCAGTCACCTGCCCGCACTGGCGTCAACATCATTGGCGAACTAAACGCTGCCAGTAACAACTCACCCCAAACGCTTATCGGCGCTCACTACGACACCGTTCCCGGATCGCCCGGTGCCGATGACAACGCCAGCGGCGTGTCCGCGATGCTGGAGTGCGCAAGAGTGCTGGTCGCAACCGGCTTTAAACACCGGATCAGTTTCATAGCGTTCGATGCCGAAGAAATACAGACACCGGCGGATGGGCTTCACGGTTCAACCGCATTCGTTCAAAATCTGAAACCGGGCGACCGACCCTCAGCAGCCATCATCTTCGAATCGATCGGGTTTAGCTCGTCGACTATCAAGCAGCGGCTTCCAAGGTCGTTTCGCTTCTTGTTCAGGCGTGCCTACAACGCGCTGAAACGCCAGTCTTTTAAAGCCAACTCGCTGCTGATCCTCTCGAAGAGCGAAGGAATAAAGGTATCCAGACACCTGGAACAAATCGCCTCGAAACCCGAAGTAAACCTCCCGACACTCCCGCTCGAAGTGCCCAAATGGATGCCTTTAGTGCGCAACCTGCGACGCAGTGACCACGCGCCATTCTGGCTGGCTGGCATCCCTGCTGTAATGATCAGCGATACCGCTTTTTTCAGAAACCCGTACTACCACCAACCAACCGACACACCAGAAACAGTCGATGCCAGCATGATCGCTCAAGCAACACGCATGGTGCTTGAGTTTGTTGAGACACAGGACAACTAGCCAATTTCCCAAGCGAAGTCATCGGAGTCGAGGGATCTGGCGGGGTCGCGCTGCGTTGCCCCCTTCTCCCTCAAGGGAGAAGAAACCAAGCGAGAAACAACGCGCTAACTAAGTCGTCGGTGCAGTCCCGCCAGGCTTGTCACCAGAATCATCAGTCGCATCCCCAGAAGCACCACCCTCAGGGTCATCACCCCAATCCTTCGGAATGGAGAATCCCGTCGAAGCAGCAGCCGAAGCACTAGATCCCGTATACCCGGGGCCACCACCCAATCGCTCGCCCTTTTCGCCACCCAGCTTCGGCAACACGATGCCAATAGCAAACGCAACCAACCCGGCGATAATCCCCGGCACAGTCTGGTTGCGCCAGCCCTGCTGCCAGGAACCAAGAGCACGTTCGAATCGAACGTTCAGCTCACCGCTCAACAGCTCGGCACTCAACCTCGGGTAATCATCCATAAATTCGTCACTAACCCGACTGCCATAATCCGGCAGGTACTCCGTCGCAATGCTGTTGAACGACCACGCCACCGCAATCCCGCCGTAAACAAGTAACCCACATACAACCGCAACGCCACCGGCCCACTTGAGCCGACTCGCCCAGTCTCGTCCACCGATCATTGCGATAGCCAGCAGCGGCAGCAGCACCAAAACCCACAACAGCCATCGAACCGAAAGTGCTGTCTTTACATATCCACGAACATCGTCGAGCTGCAACAATTCCGCTGCGCTGAGATTATCTGTGATGTTCTTTTCGGTTATCAGCACCCCGTCTGCCAGTATCCGCAGTGCTTCTTCAGCGTCTGCGCGTGACTGCCGATCGCCCGGTGTAGACATTGCATCGGTCAGATCCTGCTCAGTAAAGCTGACACCCTCAATGATCTGGTCTCGATACTCGTTGATGCTGTCCAGAGAACCGCCAAGCTGGGCATCGAAATCTGCCTGTGTATAGGAAACAACGCTCGGCACCTGCTGGTCGATAAACGAACTAACCTGAGCGTCCATGATCGGGCCAAAGGTGGCCAACGCTACATCAATCGTTGCCTGACCACCGGCTACACAACGTGGCAACTGCCGGGAAGCCAAATCTTGACTCGCGCCCAGCACATCGGCAGGCGTAGTACACGTACCGATATCGCCAAGAGTTGAGCTAAGTTTCTTTCGAGCGAGATCCTGCAATTCGCCCGTTGCAGCTACCTTACGGTCACTCAAATCAACCGAGTAGCCAAGTGAATCCGCGGTACCAGCCAGATAGCCGATCAAAGAGTCAATCACGCCCTCGCCCTGAGCCTGTACCCAATCCGGCGGTGCAATGACTTCGAATGCGCCCACAACCTCAACTTCGGTCAACGAAATTCCAAATCCGACAGAGGTAGATTGCGCAACAGTCTGCTGAATCAGTGGGTCAACCACCTGGCTGAACACCAGGTTGTAAAGAGTATCGCCGTCGCTCAGTTTGTCTTTGAGTAACTGGCCGGCAACAACAATCCGATCGCCAAACTGCAGCTTCACTGTGAACGTATCTGTATCACCCGCAAAGTACGGCGTAACCTCGTCAATGGCCCCAAACAGCTGACCTTCAAGCCACTCAGGGGCAAAGATCAACCGTGCGTTGGTTTCCAGTTCCTCCGGAGTGAAACTAATCCCCAGCGCCTGCTCCGTGACCTGATCCGAAAGCGAGTCGAGCTGCGGCACCAGCAGGTCTTCAATAACCCGCTCCGTCAGTTCCAAATCAGATACGATTTTCCGAGCGGCCGCGGGTACCGAACGAACTCGTTCCTGTACTTCTAGATCGATCGTGAATTCGTCAACCTGACCACGAGCATAAGGCACCAAATCGTTCAAGCTTTCTTCAAACTTTTCCTGCACATACTCCCGCGGCAAAAGTGTTTCGATAAGGTCTGTAATCGCAAGAGAAGCGGCGTCTATATCGTCGAACTTGAGAACCGCAGGAGCAGATTCCTCCCCAAGACCAGAGTTGACCTCGATCCCCTTCTCCACCATGTCGTGAACCAAATTGCCAACGATGTTGTCGTATACATAGTCGTACATCTCCGCATCGTGCAGCATCCCGGTAACCACGTCGGCGTCCGACGCTGTGTCCACGACCTGATTCACCGTTGTGGCGATGAAAAACAGGATAAAGAACACGCCAGTTAGCAAAACAGCGAGTAGGTTTCGCATCAACACTCTCCGCACAAACACTTGCAAAAATCAGTCGGAATTCTGTCGAGTCTAGCAACCCACAGGCTGCGGAAACGTTAATAAAGGTGTGAGTTCGGAACAAGTTGGGTTGTAATCAACCCCTCCCCAGATAGTCCTGACCCAGTGGCAGCACAATCGCCTCAAGCATGTTCGCATCAGCCGCGAGAGTGGCCATTAGCAGCGCTGTCTTGCCCATATCAGCCGTTGAAATCAGCGGCTCAGGACCTTCATCTCGACCCGTTGCAGACTTGCCATCTCCACGTCGCTCCACCATTACGTTTCCGGGGTGAAGCGCACTCACAGCGATCCCGTGATCACGACCCTCAAGCGCCAGCGACTGAGTAAGCCCCCAAACAGCGTGCTTGCTTGTTGTGTAAGGCGCTGAACTGTGGCGTGGCTTCTGAGCTGCGATGCGGCCGATGTTGATGATGCGGCCACCACCCTGCTTCTTCATGATTTTGAAAGCTTCACGTGACCCCAGAAACGGACCCATAACGTTCACCTGTAACACCCGCTGCCACTGCTCCATCGTAAGGTCCTCAACCGGGCCACCGTCGAACGCACCATAGTTGTTCACCATAATATCGAGCCTGCCGAACTGGTCCATCGTCTTGGCGAACAGGCTGATCATCTGCTCTTCGTTCGTGACATCGGTCTGAATCGCAACAACGGTTCCGCCATTGCTCGAAAGTTCAACGGCTGCAGCATCAAGTCGCTCGGCACCCCGTGCGGCTATAACTACCGCACAACCTTCATCGACAAACGCCTTGGCGATCCCCTTGCCAATCCCCGATCCGCCTCCGGTTATGATCGCCATTTTTCCGTCGAGCTAACCCATTAGTTATCTCCTGAAACTTTCACTGCCTAACCGATATATAAATCATAATTAGTTGTCATTCGGTCTCTGGTGTCTTTGTATAAACCTTCGTGCGGAAAGCCGCAAACAGTGCAATGGCCGTAATTACCGCCAACACCCGGAAGGAAAGACTCCAACCAGCAAGGAACGCACGAGAAACGTCCTCACCTGCATCAGCCAGTTCGCCAAGATCAACCTCAGCACCTCGACTCAGCATGATCCCTGCGATTACCGCAATCGTCAGGGCCTGTCCAATCACGCTACCCACATTTCTAACCAGATTCAGGAACGCGCTCATCGAACCCAGATCGCCCTTCCCAACGGTCGAAAGCGTGGCGCTCATGTTTGGTGCCATCCACAGCCCCATCGCCGTACCGTTCAGGAACAGCGCGGGCACCACGATCCACAGCGGTGTGTCGCTCACGAACAACGAGAACACGATGTTCGTCACCACCATCAAACCGATTCCTACAAACGTAAATACCCGGAATCCGTACCGGTCCGACAGTCTGCCAGACATCTGAGATGCGAGACCCATTCCAGCAGCCCCAACGAACATGATCATCCCGGCTGAACGCTGGTCATACCCCATGAAACTCTGAACGAAAATCGGCATCAGGAAAAACGTTGCAGAACCTCCGACAAATGCTAAGAACCGGGTCGAAGTGGACCATGTAAACGTTGAATTCTTGAAGAACCGCAAATTAATCATGGGGTCGGGAACACGCAGTTCCCACCAGACGAGGAACGCGAACAACGCGATGCTGAGAATGAAGCCACCAATGATCGGAAGCGAACCCCATTCAAACGCGAACGGATTCGAGATCGTGATGATCAACGCCGTAAGCGCACCGGCCGAAGCAAACGCTCCCGCCCAGTCGTACTTCGATCCGATTTTTCGTGCGACCGAGCCGATCCGCGAATCATCAAGAACGATGACCGCCAGAACGATTCCGATCACGTTCGGAATTAGCGTGACCAAAAATATCGCCCGCCAGCCAAAATCCTGAATAATCGGCCCCGCAATGATCGGCCCCGATGCAGCGCCAATCGCTACGGCAGTAGTGATCAATCCAAGCGCTTTGCCCCGCTCTTTTTCGGGGAACACGCCAACGATAATCGCAAACACAACCGCCTGCCCCATCGCACTGCCTATCGACATCACAACCCGTGACCCGATCAGCATCGGCAGGTTCTGCGACGTGAACGCAAGCAATCCACCAGCGATGAAAAACATCAATCCCGCAATGTGGAATTTCTTGCGACCGGTGATATCGGCAACCCGCCCGAGCGGCAGCATGATTGCGCTGATGACCAGAGCAGTGGATATAACGACCCACGTTACAGCCCGAAGTGTGACCTTGAACTCGTCAGCAATCGACGATAGCGCCAGCGAAACGATCGAGAAGTCGAGAACCATCGCGAACAGGGCTATTGCGACCGTCCAGAACACCTTCCAGTGGTAATTACTGGACGGACTATCGAGCTGCGTATCAGGTTCAGTTGTCAAAGGGCGCGTCTATGTCTCAGTCGTTGTGCAGGAGCGCCGACCCAAACTGCTGAGCCAACGGAAAAAAGTATAGACCCGCGCTAGACGCTTGGGCGATTGATTCAAACTCAATCGTGATAATCTCCCCTCGCCCTGCCCGATTCTCCAGGCTGAACAACCACCAAACAACGATTATCGGAGCGAAATTTGTCGAGTGAACCACACCAACCCTTACGAGTGGTAATTCCGCCTGTGCCAGAAGGCGTTAGCGCCGCGGAATGGTGGCCTGTAAGCGTTGAAGTCGAATGGGTCGAAACTCCATACGTCGATAACAAGCCCGATCCTGCAGTGCTATCCAACGCCGATATCTACATCGGAACCGATTTCACCGCCGAAATGGGCACAGCCGCAACCTCACTCAAGGCGATTCTCATTGCTGCAGCCGGCTACGACCGAATCGAGCCTTCAGCAATTCCGCAAGGCGTCATAGTCGCCAATGCCTATCACCACGAAGCACCGATCGCCGAGTGGGTGATGTCGGTAGCAGTGGCGCTCGACCACGATCTATTCAAGAGCGAGCGAACATTCAGGTCCGGCGACTGGTCGCAGTGGCCATCACGCTTCGGCTCATACCGAGAACTCTACGGACGAACGTTCGGAATTATCGGCTACGGTGCGATCGGCAAGCGAGTGGCCCGACTCGCCAGTGCCTACGACATGAAAGTGATCGCAGCAGGTCGGCGCGCTGAAACGGCAGAAGAAGCCAAAGCCGACAACGTCGAATACGGTGCGGGACAAGAAGCGATGGACCGTGTGCTCAGCGAATCGGACTTCGTGCTTATCTCAACCCCGCTTATCGATGCCACTCGTGGCTTGATTGGCGAAAGAGAAATCGGCCTGATGCGCCAAAACGCATATCTCATCAACCCCGCACGAGGTCACATCGTCGACGAAAAAGCTTTGTACGACGCTGTATCGAGCCGCTCAATCACCGGTGCAGCCATAGACGTCTGGTACGAATACCCGGTTGGTTCCGACGACGCTCCACGCCCATCGAAATACCCGTTCTGGGAACTCGACAACGTGATCATGACTCCCCATCACTCCGGGGCAACCGTCGGAACACGAGATCGCCGCGCAGCAACAGTAGCCGCCAACATCGACCATCTAAGCCGTGGCGAAAAACTAGAAAACATCCTCAACGACATCTCCACGATTTAGACAGGGAGAAAGCGCCCACACTCGAACACTCATTTCCCGAGCGAAGTCATCGAAGCCGAGGGACCTAGAGGGGTCGCGAGCAAGTCGCCAGTGCAGAACACCCCGCCCATAAAGCCCAACACGCCACGCCACGAACTACTTCCCCGCCCGCTGCCTACACGCCTCATACAGCACTATCCCAGCACTCACCGATGCGTTCAGCGAAGAAAGCTGACCCGCCATCGGAATCGAAGCGATCTGATCGCAGTTCTCTCGCACCAACCGAGAAAGACCCTTGCCCTCCGAACCAACAACTAGCACCACCGGACCCGTGAAATCCGCCTCGGTGTACTCAACATCGCCATCGGCATCCAAACCGATCACCAGCATCCCAAGCTCTTTCAGCCTTTCGATAGTCCGGTTCAAATTGCCAACCCGTGAAACCTTCACATGCTCCAGCGCTCCAGCCGAAGCTCGTACCGCCCCAGCCGTAATCCCAACCGCCCGACGCTCAGGAATGATCAGACCATGCGCCCCCGCCGCATCGGCGGTTCGAGCAATGGCACCAAGATTGTGCGGATCCTGAATACCGTCCAGCATCACCAGTAATGGCGGCTGATCACCAGTCTCGGCACCCAACATCAGTTCTTCAGGGTCGTGGTACCGAGGATCGGGAACCACAGCGATAACGCCCTGGCTCTTCTTCGTCTGCGACTGCGCCTCGAGTTCCTTGCGAGAAACCGCCTCAACCTCAATGCCCTTTTCCGACGCCAGCATCACGATTTCCTGTAGTTGCAGTCCCAAATCGGAATCTTCAACCATCAACAGCCGTTCGATATCGCGTCCTGCACGAAGTGATTCCAGCACGGCGCGCCGTCCTTCAACCGTTTGCCCGTGAACCTTTTTTGCCCGAGAGAATCGTGACATTTCAAACCTGAATAATCTTTGATTGGTGAGGATGACCGGTGTCATCGCAGAAATAATTACTAAAGAAGTGTAAGTTTCATCGACGCTGCACGCCATCAGCACCGGGTGCAATCAAAGTCGATAGCGGCAGCAGAACCACACTCCGCCAATCTCCTACAAGCTCAAAACGTACAAAGGAACCAGAAATGGCACGGGAACGCGAATACAGCATAAATCAGCTGAAGAAGACCATCGATGAAGGCGGAGTTGGCGTGATTGCCAACGGCCCAAATAATTCAGACATGTGCGATTTTCTGGGTAACGTCGGATTCGACGCTGCGTTCGTCGATTTCGAGCACGGTGGCGTTTCCTGGGCCGAACTCGCCGATATCAGCCGTGCCTGCGAACTCTGGGGCATGTCGAGCGTAGTCCGTGTAAACAAGCTCGACGAAGCGCTCATACTGCGCACCCTCGACCAGGGCGCAAGTGCGGTGATGATTCCGCACATCATTACGGTTGCTCAGGCCGAACTGGCCGCAAGTGCCTGCAAATACCCGCCAAAAGGCGTACGAGGTGTGGCTGGTGGGCGGCGGGCTTACGGAGTTGACGATTATTTCCAGAGGTCAGACGCAGAAGTCCAGTGCATCGCACTAATCGAAGATTTCGAAGCTATCGACAATCTGCCCGAACTCACCAAAGTAGCCGGCATCGACATCTTCTACGTAGCGCCATCCGATATGGCAGCCTCGATGGGCCACACCGGAAACCCCGACCACCCTGAAGTTCAGGCAGCGCTCGAACGTGCCATCCGGCTCGTGATCGAAGGTGGCGGAGTAGCCGGCACCCTGGCAAACGACACCAATCTCGACAAGTTTCTTGCCATGGGCGTGAAATGCATTGGCGTCCCCTGGCAACTGTGGCTGAAACAGTCGGCAGAGGCGTTTATTGAACGCACTCGTTCGACAAAGTGAGCCTAATAGCCAATTCAGCATGACCATTCAAACCCACTGCGCTATTGGAGATTGCACGTACTGAGTTACGCGGGAGTGCAGTCGCTCACAAAAGCGCGTCAGTCACCGGCCTTTCTCACATGATCGCTACAACACCGGGCCGACCATAGCGTAATGTATGTCCCAAAGAATCCGATCTCTCGACGTACGGAAGGAAATGTGATGGCTGAGCGGTATCAAAACTATGTAAACGGAGTCTGGAACGACGCTTCATCTGGCGACGTATCGACCAGTACAAACCCGGCAGATTATTCAGATCTCATTGGTGAATTTCAGGCATCATCAAAAGCCGATGTCGACACTGCGATAACCGCAGCTCACGATGTGAAAGAAAGCTGGCGACGAACTTCTTCACTCGCACGAGGCGGTTACCTGCTCAAGGCAGCGTCGTACCTCGAAGCTAATCTTGAAGAATATGCGCAGGCCGTAACCCGGGAATCAGGAAAGGCAATCCTCGAATCACGTGGCGAAGTTGGGCGAGCAATCGCACTGCTCCAGTACTACGGCGTCGAAGGCTCCAACCCTGTCGGATCGGTCGTCCCATCCGTAAACCCCGCCATCCTGCTCTACACAAACCGAATGCCCCTCGGCGTAGTCAGCCTCATCACACCGTGGAACTTCCCGATCGCTATCCCGATCTGGAAAATGGCACCGGCCCTCGTCTACGGAAACACCATCGTGCTAAAACCAGCTTCGGCAACGCCGCACGTTGCCACGCTCATCGCCCGCATGTGGGAAGCTGTCGATCTACCGGCAGGCGTGTTCAACCTCGTAACCGGCTCTGGTGCAGCAGTTGGCGACGAACTCATCACTAACTCAAAAGTAGCGGCGATATCGTTCACTGGCTCAACCCGAATCGGAATGAACATCGCATCGCAGGCAGCACAACGCGGCAAACGCTACCAGCTCGAAATGGGCGGTAAGAACCCGGTCATCGTCCTTCCCGACGCCGACCTTGAGCAGGCAGCCGAAATCACCGTTTCAGGTGCAATGAAATACTCAGGCCAAAAATGTACCGCCACATCACGAGCCATCGTCGTGGGCAACATCATGGAAGAGTTCACAAACATGGTTGTCGAAAAGACCAACGCCCTTAAAATCGGTCCTGGCTCCGACCCGGATTCGATAATCGTTCCGGTGATCGACCAGGCGTCCAAAGACAACATCACTTCCATGATCGCCCGTGGAGTCGCCGATGGCGGTTCAGTGCTGGCTGGTGGCGGAGTCCCGAGTGGCTCCGACTACGGCAACGGAACGTTCGTCCAGCCAACCGTAATCAACAACGTGGCAGTCGATGCCTACGTCGCCTGCGAAGAAATCTTCGGCCCTGTGCTGTCGATTCTCCCCGCAGGTGATGCCGAAGATGCCCTCAACATCGCCAACTCAGTCGAATACGGCCTGAGCGCTGGCATATTCACCCGTGACCTCAACTCGGTGCTCGACTTCGCCGATCGAATCGAATCCGGTGTGGTCAAGATCAACGGTGAAACTGCAGGTCTCGAACCTCAGGTACCGTTCGGCGGTATGAAAGCCAGCTCGTCAGGAGACCGTGAGCAAGGCAAGGCAGCGATCGAATTCTTCACTCAGACGAAGACGATCTACGTCGACCGAAGTGCAACCTAGCCCTCATCCCTGATAGCTTATGGCTCGGTGGTCAATGAAAAAATTGATCACCGGGCTGCGCCACCAAGTAACATCGGTGTCCAATTCGATCATTCGGGGGTTTTCAATGGCAGATCGATCTTTCAGCGGGGGCTTCCCTATTCTGCAGATGCCTTTCAACGAGGCTGGCCAGATTCTTTTTGAAGATCTCAGAGCGGAAGTAGAGTACGCGATCCGGGGTGGCGTCCACGGCGTTGGTATCGCGTACGGCTCCGAGATTAACAAGCTCGATGACCACGAACGCGACGAAGTCCTGAGCGCAGTTGTCGATCAGGCAAACGGCCGCATTAAAGTCGTGATGAACACCGGCGCACCGTCCACAGTTCAAACCATTCACTACACCCGCGCGGCAAAAGTACTTGGTGCCGATGCCGTGATGATCGCACCACCCGGAATAGCTGGCATCCCAACACCCCTCGTACGCCAGCACTTCCTCGAGGTTGCTGAAAGCACCGAAATTCCGATCTACATGCAAGACATGACCGGCGCCGGGATGCCCCCTGCACTACTCGCCGATCTATCGCAGGCTCACGAAAATCTCTGCTACGCCAAAATAGAAACACTCCCAACACCGAACAGGTTCAGTGAAACTGCCGAACTCGCAGGTGACCGTTTGTCGATGTTTGGCGGTGCAAACGGTGTCTTCTTTATCGAAGAACTACGACACGGATCCGTTGGCACGATGCAGGGAATCGCCCTCTGCGACATTGTTCGCAAAACATGGGATGCCTTCCAGGCTGGCGATGAAATTGCCGCCGAGTCGCTGTGGAACCACTACCAGCCGCTGGTAAAGCATTACACGCTCGCTGAAGGCCAGCTTTACTGGATTGCCAAAGAGATTCTGCGCAGACGTGAAGTGTTCACCGAAGCGTACCCGCGAATGCCAGCGGTAAAGCCCGACGCAGGTCTTTACCGCGAACTCGACTCACTGATGGAACGACTCGGAGTGGCACCCATTTGAGCAACCTGCGAGCAGTAGGCGGTGGCGCGCTAAAACCCCAGCTAGAAATGATCCGCGGCAACGATCCAGCGCCATCGGTTCCAACACTCGCGCCCGGCTACCTACTGCGTCAGGTGAGCCTTGAAGACAGGCACTCGTACTCCCAAACGTTCCAGACCGCCTTCGACGACCCTTCACCTTTCGGCGATCTGATGAAACACACCCTGCTGGGTGGCTTCTACGTAGTTGAACACATGCCCACAGGCACGGTCGTTGCGGCATCAACTGCGGCTGTCTACAAGAAGTCGCAGCATCCCGACGGACACAGCCTGCAGTGGGTAGTCGCCCACTCCAACCACCGCGGTATCGGTGCCGGGCAGGCAACCGTTGCAGCAGCTACCCAATCGCTTGCCGACAATGCACCAAAATACTCGTATTTATCGACAGATGACTTTCGAATCCCGGCGATCAGCATCTACCTGAAACTCGGCTGGAAACCACTGCTCTATCAAGAAGACATGGCGCTCCGCTGGGGCACAGTATTCAAACTACTGAACATCCCCTACAACGAAAATGACTGGCCGACCGCACCCTGATTACGTCAGCCGTCGATTGACCACAAGAAACACTGTCATCCTGATGAAAATCAGGATCTGTGCTCAAACACAAACAACCAATCAACCCAACCATCACTCAAAAGGCAAGAAAAAGTCGCCTAGCGACCTGTCATCCTGAATTCATTTTCAGGATCTAAAACCGACCAACGCGAAAACACCTGCCATCCCAGCCAACACTCGTCGCCCTCAAGCCCCCCCCAAAAAAACAATTACCGAAACTCTGCATGACAGTAATGAACGATGCTATTCTGCCATTCATGCTTAGTTCTGCAGAACCCGACTGGCTAGTCAGACGGGAAATGTGCCGATGCCACGTGCAGCACAACTGAATGGTTACCAATCGATGCCCAGTTTGACCTGTCCTAAATGTGGAAACTGCTTTTCGCAAGACAGATTTGATTCGTTCCCCGGCCACGTCGATTCGTGTCTTGCCCTGTTGTTAGACATGGTGTAGCACCCAGTGTGGAGTCCCGGTTTTCCAATCTTGTGGAGTCCGGTTTTTCCAATCTATGGAGTTGGCTTTGCGAACTTTTGAACAAAATCGACTATCCCCCAATAGCGGGGACCCCGATCCGTTTGGAGAAACTCAGCCGAAGCCAACAGCACCACCGCAGGCCGCGGATTATCCGCTCGGCCCCATTCGACGGCTCGGGGTAGATGCGCTGTGGCTGGAAGTTTCCCCTCTTGGGGGAGAAAGGCTAGGAATAGGATCAACGCTAGAAATAGCCGATAGTCCAATCCGCTGGATTGAATTTGGCTCTGGCGTTTCGGCCTATGTGCCAGATGCGCGCCTGAAGTTACCTGTGCCAGATGTACACATCGAGGATTTTGGTTCAGGATGGCAGGTCACGGCGGAACTGACGGATTTTAGCCTGCTCATAATTGAACATCTCGAGGGAAATGCAGGTGGCGGCAAGAGAATTAGAGGAGCCTGGGGAGGCTCACCTTTTCATGTGGAAGCTTTTCCAGACGACGTTCCCGAAGGGGGTTACTGGATTATTGGGTGGCTCGACTGGAACCCCGAATGGGGTCCAGGACCGTGGAACCACCTCGTGGCCATTGCCAATCGACTACTAGATGTCCCAGTCCCCAAAAAAAGAGTAGTCACCGAAGAATCGCCCACAAAGCACCCGCACCGACCACCATCTGAAGCATCAGTCACTAATCTCAGCCAACACTCGCCGACCGTCCAGAAAACGTCGCCTCGCGACCCTAGTGACCGGGTGGTGGCACCACTACGTCGCCATACGCATGCCTTGAACCGACCATGTTCGAATGCTCAAACACATCGAGCGCCGCCTCGTACAGGGCAGGCTCGATAGCAATACTGCCCGACCATGTCCCCAGCTGCTGATAAGCGCCTACAGCCGAAGCAATGGCCGATACATCCATGTCGGGGAAGAAACTGGCCTCCGCCTGAGCAATCTCCATCGGATCGGCAGTGTTCACCCACTCCCGTGAAGCCTTGAACGCCGCGGCAAACCGCTTCGCATCATCAGTCTCTAGCCAGTCCCAGCGTCCAACCAAACTCGAAAACGCCACCGGACCCACAGCCTCGCCAACCGAAGCCACAATGTGAGCCTGATCATCGTTCTCCAGCTGCTGCGGAAAAGCGCCCTGCTCGTGGAAATAATCGCCCTCACCACGTCTCCACTGAGCCAACATCTCAGCGCCACCGGGAGAATCGATATCGTCGACCTTCTCCAGATCTACCCCCTCCTTATGCGCGCCATAACGCAGCATCGCCTCGGGCTGCCCACCGTGAACATGCAAAAATTTTCCGCTGAGAAGTTTCTTCCACGAAAAACCAGCATCAGGATTTCGAGCGGCGATAAAGAAGCCGTCATACCTGTTGATCTGGGCGAAGTGAGCGAACGGAGCCTTCGTGCCGTTATCCAAAGGACCCCAGCTCGCCGAAACAGCAGCCTGAGCAACATCCATCCGACCCGCAGCGACCTCACCTCCGCTACTACTACCAGCCTCAACAACGTGGTACTCGCCCGTAAGTCCCTCTTTCTCGAGAAATCCTCCGGCGATCGTGCAGATCATCGGGCTGTAAAAAGCCGAGTGGCGCGAAGCCATAATGTTGAGTTTGGTCATTTATGATTCCTGAAGGCTACCGAATACGGGTGGGAGTTTCGGTAATTTTGGATGGCGGTGATTCTACCCTGTCGAACCGCTGCCCGGACTCACTGCCAAATAAGTAGCTGGCCATCTTCAGTCGACGCGCCAAGAATCAACGACCCGCCCGGTGTCTCCACAACAGCCAGGTTCGAAGCCAACCGCGAGCCCAACTCCAACTCCCACACCTCCTCAACCGAATCGCCAACCAGCCGGTAGTACTGCGCTATGCCCCCAATATGCGGCGTACGAACAACAGCAATCTCCATCTCGCCATCAGGCCCAAACGGCGCAACAGCAATCTGATGCAACCACCGAGACCCCGTACCGATAGGCTCCGATTCAGCAATCACCCGCAGCCCTGCCGAATCGTGCCCAAACACAACCAACCGCGAACCGCTACCAGACCGGCTCACAGTAGTAACAATTTCTTCTTTCCCGTCACCATCCACATCAGCCACCAAAGGAAACAGACCTTCGAACACCTCGTCCTCGGCCAAGTCGTACCGCAGCAAATACCGGTCATCACTATATAAGGAAATCGCGATCAGACTCGCCCACTCGATCCGATCTCCAAGCGCCCCGTGCGGATAACGTTCTGTTGGATTTGAATACGAATACATGTCCAGACCATTCCCAAAAACGGGAATCGAGTCAGGAAGCGTTGCCAGCGTATGAAGCGTGGTCAGTCCTTTGTAAGTGATGAGTGTTCTCTCGTCGATTTTCCCGAACCGAACCCCTTCTACCAGATGGCTCAGGCCTGCAGTGTGGACGTTCTCAGCCGGGATCGTTCTCAGCCGCTGGATGCGCTCCTACCAACAACATCGGTGGAACCAGACCGTCATGAAGTGAGTTGTAGATACCGCCCACCGTTGCCGGTTCACCAGCAAGCGTGATCCGCTGCCCACTTGCATAACCATCACTCCCCACTACAGACCACGCCGACCCGCCACGTGGATGGAGCGAGCCGAGTACCCAGCGGGGAAGGAACTCCGCCGAAACGAGCTCGATCGGCACTGTATTTTCGTTGATCTGCCCCGTGCCCGAAAAATTTCTGTTGCCTGAGACGTTGCCGTATGTAAGACCTACTGAGAACGTGGAACTTCCGGCTGAACTGAGAGATAAGGGCACGGTTGGCCTAGCAATAGTTGGCGTCGGTGATATCCCATTTGTTTCTTCGTTATCACTACATCCGGCAGCCATCGCCACAAGAACCACCACCACTAGCAGAAACCTTATCAATGTCTCACCTTACAAAGTTGCACCCGGTTGTCACGCACCGTAATCTTCCCGCAGCCAATCCTACCGCCAGCGCCCAGCGCACCGCGCACGTGCAGTTCCTCAATTCAGAAACGAGAACTAGAAATGTCCAACCTGCGAATCACCAAGATCGAAGTCCACGAATTTACGTTTCCAATGAACGACGTCGGCAAAGACTACAACGGTTTCAACCTCGTCTACGAAAAAGGCGGGCAGCAAACCGGCTACGCATACGCCATGAAAGTCCACACCAACGAAGGCGTAACCGGCGAATACGTGGGTGGCGATTCACCAAGCTTTGCCGAATTCAACATGTTCGCCAAATACCTCATCGGCAAAGATCCTCTCCAGCGCGAACTCATCTACAACGACGTAAAACGTGCCATGCGCAAGTACGACAAAATGGGCATGGGCCCAATCGATATCGCACTCTGGGATCTCGCAGGCAAGCTCTACAACGCACCGATTTACGAAATGCTCGGCGGATGGCGAACAAAGCTACTCTGCTACGCATCGACCATGCACGGCGATCGCAATGGCGGTCTCGACTCCCCACAGGCATACGCCGATTTCGCAGTTCAATGCAAAGAAATGGGCTACCCGGCTTTCAAGATTCACGGCTGGGGCGACTACGACATACATCAGGAAATCGAAACCATCCACGCCGTACGAGCCGCTGTCGGCCCCCAGATGGACCTGATGCTCGATCCCGCTTGCGAAATCAACACCTGGCTCGAAGCGGTAAAAATAGGCAAGGCGTGCGACGAAGCAAATTTCCTGTGGCTCGAAGACCCCTACAAAGACACTGGTGTCTCGATGCATGGTCACAAGAAGCTGCGTGAGATCATCAAGACCCCACTGCTCCAAACCGAGCACATCCGTGGTGTCGAACAGCACGTCGATTTCATCGCCAGCGGTGCGACCGACATCGTTCGAGTCGACCCCGACTACGACGCAGGCTTCACCGGCGCAATGAAAATCGCTCACGCTGCCGAAGGTTTTGGACTCGACGTGGAAATCCACTCACCGGGTCCTGCACAACGCCAGATGATGGCCGCTCTTCGGAACACCAACTACTACGAAATGGCGCTGATTCACCCGAACACCGAACAGATCGGACGGCCTCACGAGGTCTACGCAGATGGCTATCGAGACGCCATCGACGCCATAGACTCTGAAGGCTACGTACCGGTACCAACCGGTCCCGGCCTCGGTGTCGAGTACGACTGGGACTTCATCATGAAGAACCGACTCGGCGGTCGCGAGTACGGCGAGTAGCCGCTAGGCGCTTTTCGCTCTTTTTTCGGCTGCTAATCCAACTCGCTAAACTAAATCTGCGGCATTCCACGGCTTCGGGATGTAGTCGATCGCCCCCATCTCAAATGCTTTGGCAAAGTCTTCGGGCTCATCTAGCGCTGAAGAGATGATTACCGGAATATCCCTCGTCAAAGGCTCAGTTTTGAGTTTTCCAAGCACTTCCCAGCCATCGACTTCCGGCATCATCAGATCAGGCTCGGTATCGGTAATCCACCGTTGAACAAAAACGCCATCAGAGGCCTCAACCATCTCGTGATCGGCGCGTTTGAGCACCGAAACCAACAACGTTCGTATATCAGGATTATCTTCAACTATTAATATTCGCATGGTGCCTAAGCCGCTTGAGATTCGCTGCTGCTCGTCGCAAGAGACAGCTCGACACAAAAAGTCGAACCCTCTCCAAACTCACTGGATATCGTTATTGTCCTGCCATGCTCTTCGACAATCGATTTCGAAAGGAATAGCCCCAAACCCGTGCCTTCACGAGCGAGAGCATCCGGATTCGATGATCGGAAATAGGGAGTGAAGAGTCTCGAAATATCTGCCTTAGAAATGCCCAGCCCGCGATCAGCTACGGATATTCTCACTCGCTCTTCGCAAGTATCGATAGCTATCACCACCCCGCGATCCACCGGCGAATACTTAAGAGCGTTGGTGATCAGGTTTGTAAAGACCTGTCCAAGCCGCGATGAGTCGCCAAAAATATTGCTCGCCTCGTCAAATCGCTCGAACTTAAGGCGATCTCGGCAACTTCTGCCGAAATATCGTGCAACGTCTTGGCACTTGTGACATGCCCGGACTAGATCTTCATGATGGCGCCCAGATCCTGAATCAGCGTGGTCAACTGCGATGCAGACTTCTCGATCGATCTAGCAAATGAACGCTGTTCGTCACCCAGATTATCTTCGTCTGAACGCAACATATTGGCGTATCCGATTATCACCGTAAGTGGAGTTTTAAACTCGTGTGCGACCTCTGCCAGAAACTGTGATTTGGACTCGCTCATGTCGGGTAATCGCTGATTACTGAGCCGCAGTTCGCCTTCGGTGCGTTCGATACTGTCCTGCATCTGCGCAAGATTCTCGTTATGCCCTACGAGCTGCCGTTGCAGTTCCTAGAGCGACTCAGCGCTACGCGCATTTTCTAACGCGGGCGGCAAGTGCTGACCTGCCCTGCTGACGAATTCAATATCATCTGTAGAAACACCGTTAAGGTCCCTGAACCCTATCCAAACCTGGGCGAGTATTTCGCCATCTTTACACAATGTCTGAACTATTACAGACTCCAGATTCGACTGGGTCAAAGCATCAGCAATCGGAGACTTTTCCTTCAGAATTTCGCACTCATCTATTGCCCAAATCTTTGTGTGGTGCGATGAAAGAGGGTCCGCGTTTACTTCAACCATCGGTCGAATTTCATCGACATCAACCTTAGATCGACTCTGCCCTGCCAGCTGTTGAAGTTCCAGATGGCGTCCGCTTGGGCTGGCGACAAAAAATGCCAAAAAGTCGAAGCGCAGAACTCGAGTTAATTGTGATGTTGCGGCCTGAACAACTTCTTTCTTCTCAAGGTTTTCGTACACCACCACAGCAAACTCTTCAAACAGCGCTGTTGCTTCGTGCGGTTTGTTCAAATCTTGCCTGTAACGCAGCGCGCTTGAGCACCGGAACTATCAACGTGGCAATCGAACTAATAAATTGGCGTTCGCCAACAGTTGAATTCTGGTTGTTTCGAGACCAAACGCGCACAAACGCCATCGGCTTCGAATTGCTGCCAATAGATCTGTGCAGTATCTGGCGAGGTTGGTCTGGTACTGTGTCATCTACGGTCAGGGCTAATTCATTGTCGTATGGATCCAGAGCCATTATTTCGGCGAGTCGATATGTCGATCCCACCATCGCCACTGTAGAACTTTCGCCCGAAACATAAGTGAGTTTTACCGTTACCCGATCGAAATCTATTTGATAGATCGAAAGCCGATGGTAGTCAACGATTTGCGAGATAGCCTCTCCCGCCGCCACAAGTATCGATTCCGTAGTCAACAGCTTACCAACATCGCTCGATAACGTCGAGAGAATCCGTGATTCACTGCTCATCTGATCAAGCTGGCGTATCGTGCTATCCGCACGTCGATTCGCGACAACTTTAGACGTCTCCAGATACCTGCCATAGCCGACCATCAGCATTACAGATGTCATCATCGCCAGGTCGTACGGTGCACTACCGTGCAGTAGCCGTGTGAACGGAGCTACACCCGCGACAACGCCGAGTGTACTGATTCCAAAAATGGCCACCAGAACTCCGATTGCCCCACCACGCATCCCAAAAAGAATTGCCGTGAGCATGACCGGAACCATGACGAGATTCTCGGCTGGTGAAACGCGGAATTCTCCGACTGATAGGAATACAACAGCCCAAAGCAAATACGCCCCGGTTACAAGACCCAACCGGGGAAGGAATCGAGCATGAATCAAATTAAACATATGTTCATCTAGCCCGGCACAGTAATTGCTGGCGGTCACTGCTCGAAACTCTGGCAGCGAGCGCGGTTATCTCAGCCACTACACTGAAGCCCCCGTTAAAAACCTATTTGTGAGAACCTGCATACGCATCGGTGTTCGCATTGGTTTACTTGCGGGATACACGGATTATGCGCAAATGCCCCCTGGCCAACTGCATCACTGCTGGGTGGTAGTTATCCTTAATCGGCAAGATCTGCCAGTTTTTTCATCTGGCAGCGTATTCAGCGAACCCAACCGAGCTTCACCATTCCAGCAATTTTCAAATTGAGCGATCACAGGCGAACCCGCAGTGTTCGTGCAGTTAACTTGCAACTACTTGGACTACTGCTCATCTCAGCAGCCGTACTCATGCAATGCTCCACGGCTGATCCCGAACCAACCTCGATTCCGATACAGCCCACGCCAACCCCAACTCCAACCCCAACTTCAACCCCCGGGCCCACCGCAACCCCGTTCGCAACGCCCACCGCCGTTCCATCGCCCACCGTCGCACCCCCGCCAGAAAACCTCGAACGTGGTGGCGTTCTCAATTTCGCAGTGCCCGAGGGCCCCCCTCACATGGACCCGCACCTAACCGTTTCATCGGGTTTACTGAGTTGGGGCGCCGGGCAGGCATATTCACGGCTGTTCAAATTTGAAGTCGACGCCGATAGCCAAAATACGACCGTGGTATGCGATCTATGCTCATCATGGCGCCAATCAGACCCGCTGACCTTCTCAATACAGATTCGAACCGATGTCCAATGGCACAACTTCCCGCCCCTGAACGGCCGTCCCCTTACTGCGCAAGACGTTGTGTTCAGTCTGAAACGCCAGGCGAGCGCAAACTATCCCAACGCAGCGCTGCTATCGAACATCGCCGAATTCACTGCGCTCGGTGATCACGAAGTAGTTATTCGGCTTAAATCTCCCGACTCAGAAACGCTCGAAAAACTAGCCGATTCTCACTCCCGAATCGTGGCCCCAGAAGCTGTCGAAGTTAACGGCGATCTTCGACGTGGACCAACAGTCGGTACCGGACCCTGGATGGTTTCTGAGGCTGCAGGCGACGTAACTCGACTGATCGTCAACCCCGACTATTACAACGACGACCTGCCCTATCTCGATGGTCTGGACATTCAGGTAATTCCGAGCGTGGCAACACGAGCAGCGGGCATGAGGACGAAGGTTATTGATCTGGCACAGGTCAATTTCGACGATGTCGCCAGCGCCAGAGAACGGTTCGAAGAAATCGATTGGATAGGCATCGAAAATCCGGCTGCCGGTGTAGAAATCATGATGAACACCACTCGCAGTCCGATGGATAAGCAGGCTGTCCGGACAGCGATGATGTTCACCTGGGATGCCGGAGACGCCATTCCAATGATTCCGGGAGGTGGTGAGATGTTCGAACGCGGTAATTCTTTGTACGGCGTCAGCCTTGGATTGCCGATAATAAATTCAGATTGGCTGCTCTCATCAAGCTACTATCCGCCCCGTTTCAACAAAACATCGCTGGCCAATTCAAGCCTCGTTTCAGCCGAACTCAAATCAACCGACAACATCATCATTAAAGTTGGCGAGTACGGCCAGCAGTACATCGATCAAGCGAACGCCATGGCCGAAGGGCTCGCTTCAGTAGGAATCCGAGCCGAAGTCGAACGAATATCAACTCGCAAATTCGGAGACGAAGTCTGGATCGGCGGCGACTACGACATCGCCGTGGGATCACCCCCACCGATATCGAGCACAACCGGATACCTCTTCTCGGTGCACCATTCAGACGGCCCGTGGAACACGACCGTGTACTCCGACCCCGAACTGGACCGACTCATCGAAGCTCAGGCGCAGGAATACGACTCGGCAAAACGTGGACAACTGTTACTAGAAATCCAGCACCGAATACTCACAGGTTCACACCGGTTCATCACCTCAACCCGAACGACATACTGGATGTTCTGGGACTACGTAAACGAATTCAATCCATTCACCCCGCGAGGCGACACGGACTTCCTGACCAGAGTGTGGATGAGCAGTCGCGAGAGCTAAACGCCCTCGGCACCAAGATGCTCGGTCAAAGCGTCGTCCAACCCGACCCAGCTCAGCAGTGCGCACTTGATTCGCACCGGGAACTTGCGAACACCTTCGAGCGCCTCGATATCGCCAAGAACATCTCGCTCTTCTTCGGTCACATCTTCGCCCTTCAGCAACCGTCGAATCGAATCGACCGCAGCATGAACCTCGTTTGAAGATTTACCCTCAACAAGCTCGGCAAGCAGCGAAGCAGAAGCCTGGCTAATCGCACAACCCCGGCCGGTGATTCCGACCTTAGCCACGGCACCATCGTCAACTTTTAGCTGAATGTGAAACTCATCACCACAGAACGGATTATTGACCTCGAGGTCGATATCAGGCGAATCGACAGGAACCGTGTTTCGCGGGCTGCGATAGTGATCAAGAATGATCGCCTCGTACAGCTCGTTCATGTCGTCGAGACCAGACATGCCACCTGTCATCGGCTGAAATATCCTTCGGTTTCACTAATCCCGTTGATCAAAGCGTCAATCTCGGATTTCGTGTTGTAAATATAAAAGCTCGCCCGCGCCGCCGCCACAACATCGAAGCTGCGAACCAGCGGCATAGCGCAGTGGTGCCCCGTGCGAATCGCAATGCCCTGCTGATCCAAAGCCGTTCCCAGATCGTGCGGATGAATCGTGTCGTGAATGAACGAAATCACCCCACCTCGAAGCGCCGGATCCTGCGGACCCAGCACGCGAACATTGTCCAGTGAAAGTATCTGCTCCATGGCGTAAGCCGTGAGCTCCTGCTCGTGCGCCCAAACATTGTCCATGCCGAGATCTACCAGATAGTCAACCGCCGCCCCCGTTGCGATCGCATCAGCAATGTTCGGAGTACCAGCCTCAAACTTGTAAGGCAGGTCGTTCCAAGTGGCATCCTCGTAGGTCACTTCCAGAATCATGTCGCCACCAAACATAAAAGGTGGCATAGCTTCAAGAAGATCGTATTTACCGTACAAAACGCCTATGCCCGTTGGGCCAAGCATCTTGTGCGCCGAGAAGCAAAGGAAATCAGCGTCAAGCTCCTGCACGTCAACCGCCATATGAGGAACACTCTGCGCAGCATCGACAAGAATCACGCCTCCAACGGCGTGAACTTTTTCAGCAAGCATGGCGACAGGGTTGATCGTCCCAAGCACGTTCGACATGTGCGTTACGGCGACGAGCTTAGTGCGAGAATCGATAATCGAATCGACGTCTGAAACGTCCAGCAATCCATCTTCGCCAGCCGCCAGATACCGCAGTTCAGTGTTTTTCTTCGCCGCAAGCTGCTGCCATGGAACGATGTTCGAGTGGTGCTCCATCGCAGTGATAACGATGTTATCGCCCTCGCCGACGTTCACATCAGCCCACGTAGCCGCCACGAGGTTCAACGATTCACTGGTGTTGCGAGTCCAAATAGCTTCCTCAGGCCGCGGTGCATTGATGAACTTTGCGACCTTCGTACGAGCCAGCTCATAGCCGTCGGTCGCTTCAATCGAAAGAGTATGAACACCCCGGTGCACGTTGGCGTTAGTCTGCTCGTAGTAGTCCGTTAAAGCCTTGATGACTTGCTTAGGCTTTTGCGAAGTTGCGGCGTTATCAAAATACACCAGCTCCTGCCCGTTTATCTTGCGAGACAGAATTGGAAAATCGGCACGAATAGCATCGACATCAAAGGCACGGGTTCCAGCTTCGGTCATGCTCATGCCGTTCCCAACGCGTCAGACTCGGCAAGCAACACCGGAATTCGTTCGTCGGTTACCCGCTCCACGAATTCGTAAAGCGCTTTCGGCTTAAACTCATCGAGCATTTCCGCAGCGAATCCACGGATGAGAATCGCTTTCGCAGCCTCCTCATCCACACCACGAGACTGCAAATAAAACAGCGTGTCTCGATCGACGTGACCCGCCGTAGCACCGTGCGCAGCAGTCACATCGTCGGCGTAGATTTCAAGCGAAGGCTTTGCGTCGATCTCGGCTCCACGAGAAAGCAACAAATTTAAGTCTTTCTGAGTTGCGTCAGATTTCTGGGCATCACGCTCAACAACCACTTTTCCGCTAAACACAGCGTGTGATTTACCAGAAAGAATGCCCTTGTAGAACTGCTTCGACGTACAGTGCGGCTTGGCGTGCGTCGTGCTGATCTCTTGATCCTGCTGTTGCGTCCCGCTGGTCATGTACAAACCGTGCAACGTGCAGCTCGCTCCCGGTGCATCAAGCTGCGTGTGAATATCGTTTCGAGCAATCACCGCACCAACCGCGAATGTCGTCGAGTTGAAGCTTGAATCGTCCAGCTGATGAACTCGAATTGTCCCCAGATGATACGAAAGTTCGTTCTCCATCTGCACTCGATAATGTCGAACGGTGGCACCGGGCTTGGCGAACACTTCGACAACCGGCAACGAAAGCTGTGCAGACTCAGCAAGGTTGATGTGGGTCTCGATAATGACAGCCAGAGTGTTGGCCCCGGCGTCGACCAAAAGTCGAGGATACGATGCCCGGCTCCCAGAAGCGTTTGAAGTAACAAATACAACGTGAATCGGTGTTGCCGGATCAGCGTCGTCGGCAATCGCAACGTAAGCACCATCGTCAACAAATGCCGTGCTCAGTGCGGTGAACGCGTACTCCTCGCGACCGGCAAGACTCGCCAGCTGCGTTTCGATATCACCTGTGCCCGAAGAAATAGCTTCAGCAAGGCTTCCCGCGGTTAGCCCCGCCGTTCCCTGCAGATTAGAAAGTTCGGCGCTGAACACCCCATCGACAACAACCACGGTGTCCCATGCGTCATCCCACGGACCCGCCGCTTTGATCTCGTCGAGCGAAACCGATCCGCCAATGCCGTGCTCAAAGTCAAGCGCAGCCAGCGGTCGAAGATCGGTGTACTTCCACAGCTCGTTGCCACGTCGTTTTACGGGAATGCCAAGCTCAGAAAAAGTCGCCCATGCCTGACTCCGAACAGCCTTCAGCCACTCAGGCGCATCGGAGTTCGCCTCAGCAAACGAAGCGAACGCCTCAGAATATTTACCAACTGCCGCCGGCAGCGTTGCGGTTGTCATTGTTAGGCGTTCACTTCGGCTTCAGCCATGTACTGCTTGTAGCCGTCTTTCTCAACTTCCAACGCCAGCTCAGGTCCGCCTGTTTTGACAATCTTGCCCTTGACCAGAATGTGAACCACGTCAGGAGTGATGTAGTTCAGCAACCGCTGGTAATGAGTAACCACAACGAACGATCGCTCTGGCGAACGCATCGAGTTAACCCCTTCAGCAACGATTCGCAGTGCATCGACATCAAGACCAGAGTCGGTCTCGTCAAGAATGGCCAAAGACGGCTGCAGCACTTCAAGCTGAAGCATTTCGTTGCGCTTCTTCTCACCACCCGAGAAACCCTCGTTCAGCGATCGCTTCACCAAATTCGGGTTGATCCCAACAGCCTCGATCTTCTCGTCGAAAAGCTTCGAGAAGTTACGAACACTCATCTTGTCTTCGCCATTAGCGTCGGCCTTAGAATCCAGCGCCGCCTTCAGAAACTGCCACGGTCGAACCCCGGGAATCTCTGCCGGGTACTGGAAGGCAAGGAACATGCCCAGATGCGCACGCTGATCGGGTCGCAGTTTCAAAATCGAATTGCCGTCGATCAGAACATCGCCCTCAGTAACGACGTAGTCGAAGCGACCCATCAACACGTTCGCAAGTGTGCTCTTGCCAGAACCGTTGGGACCCATGATGGCGTGCACTTCGCCCTTGCCAACTTTCAGGTCGATTCCCTTAAGAATCTCCGAATCGTCGATGTCCAAAACGGACGCGTGCAGGTTTTTTATCTCAAGCATTTTTTGTATTACTTACCGGATGAATCTGTGTTCGTGTTGTTAGTACTGATCGAAAAGAAAATGTGCCTGGGCACCTACCCGACTGCGCCTTCGAGCGAAACTTTCAGCAGTTGAGCGGCTTCAAGAGCGAACTCGAAAGGAAGCTCTTTGAAAACCTCACGGCTCCACCCCGTAATGATCATGTGGTGCGCTTCCTCTTCGGAAAGCCCCCGTGCCATCAGGTAGAAAAGCTGTTCATCACTAACCTTCGAAGTCGAAGCCTCGTGCTCAAGCCGAGCAGTAGGATTCCGCACCTCGATGTAAGGAACAGTATGCGCACCGCACTGATCACCAATCAGCAGCGAGTCGCACTGCGTGTGGTTCACAGCGTTCTCGGCACCCGGCATGATCAACACCTGGCCCCGATACGTGTTGTTGCCCTTACCGGCAGAAATACCCTTCGACACGATTGTCGACTTGGTGTTTTTGCCGATGTGAATCATCTTCGTGCCGGTATCGGCCTGCTGGTGATTATTCGTCAGCGCAACCGAGAAAAACTCTCCCACCGAGTTGTCACCCTTAAGAATCACGCTCGGGTACTTCCACGTAATCGCAGATCCAGTTTCAACCTGCGTCCATGAAATCTTGGCGTTCTTATCTGCACGACCCCGCTTCGTAACGAAGTTGTAAACGCCGCCTTCACCGTCTTTGGTTCCGGGGAACCAGTTCTGGATAGTCGAGTACTTGATCTCAGAATCGTCCAGCGCAATCAGCTCAACAGTAGCGGCGTGAAGCTGACTGCTCTTTCGAAACGGTGCAGTACAGCCTTCAAGATATGAAACATATGCACCCTCGTCAGCAATGATCAAAGTGCGTTCGAACTGACCCGATCCTTCGGTATTGATCCGGAAGTACGTCATCAGCTCGATCGGGCAGCGAACCCCGGGCGGAATGTAAACAAACGATCCGTCGGTGAACACAGCCGCATTCAGCGAAGCAAAGAAGTTGTCGGTGTAGGGAACAACCGTACCGAGATACTTCTTTACAAGATCAGGGTGGTTCTTCACTGCGTTACCGAACGAACAGAAGATAATTCCCAACTCACCGAGCTGCTTTTCCATCGTGGTTGCAACAGATACGGAGTCGAACACGGCGTCAACGGCAACTCCAGCAAGAGCAGCCCGCTCCTGAAGCGGAATCCCGAGTTTCTCGAACGTTTCGAGCATCTCCGGGTCGACATCATCGAGGCTCTTGGGAGCTTCATTCATGCCCTTGGGAGCAGCGTAGTAGTAGATGTCCTGATAGTCGATTCCCGGGTAGTCGATCATCGACCAGGTCGGCTCGGCCTCAGCCTCGGCAAGCTTCACCCAGTGGCGGTACGCCTTCAGCCGCCACTCAAGCAGCCACTCAGGTTCACCCTTCTTCGAAGAAATCAGCCTGACGATGTCTTCACTCAGCCCTTTAGGAGCCAGATCGGTCTCTACATCAGTTACGAATCCCCACTTGTATTCCCTACCTGAAAGGTCGGATTCGCGTGAGATCGTGTTCTGGTTGGTCAATAAGTAGCTCCGTGACGGGTGATCTGTGGTAAAAAAATATGGTGCGAGATCACTGATATTGAACTCAAATGGCGCAAAAACGTATACCTGACCCATTCGGTCAGGTATTAGTTTAAAACCCATGCCGTATAGCGTCAACGAATTTCGTAACTGCGAAGTGAAGTTGGTGTAGGTGCGAATTGACCCGACTTTATGTGCGAAAAAGCGTGTTTGAACCAGCGAAAGCGATTTTGAATGAAAAACTGAACGGAAAAAGACCCGTATCTGGACGCTAAATCCCGATGCGAGTTTTCAAGTAATCTAGTTCAGGTGTCTTCCACCCAAATCAAGACCTGGTCTTTAGCCCTTACTCTCCACGATAATCGCCCGAATCTCAGTGTCGCCAATATTGGTCACCTGATGTGTCCATCCCTCGTGCAACATCGTCGCCCCATCCGGAAGTTCCATCTCCATTTGCTCGCCATCCACCGTGACTCTGGCCTTGCCACCAGTGATGAAATAAACGGCCTCATCTGGGTGTGAATGCAAGTTGTCCGACTCCCCTGGAGGAACGATCATCTCGAGCATGCGAACATTCTCGTTCTCCTCCAAAACCTTGTAATTGTTAGGAGAGCTCTCAACTGGGTCGATGTATGTCATGTTCCGGTCCTCTTTTGGTTTCTCGTGTTGCGGTGAAAATGTAGTTGAACGTGGCAAGCCGGTGCTATATTCAAATCCCCGCCATCGCCTGTTTGATTCAGGCAAACTTAAAACGATTCATTCCATACGGTGCGACTCGTGGATAAACTAAACGCTCGGTAATTTGAACGATCTCCCGTATCGAAAATTAATAACGTGGCCTGGCCACAGAAAACCCGGCCTAGCCGGCGGTGAAAGAGAAAATACTCGTGGAGTACGAAGCAGTAATTGGTCTCGAAACGCACGTCCAGCTAAAGACGCGCTCCAAAATGTTCGGTACATCCAGTGCTGCCTACCAGACCGCCGAGCCAAACACGCTTGTCGACGAAGTCAGCATGGCCCTCCCCGGCACCCTTCCGGTCGTAAACGAAACCGCCGTCGAATACGCAATGATGATCGGCATGGCAATCAACTGCAACATCGCCCGAATCACCAAGTTCGACCGCAAGCAGTACACATACCCCGACCTCATGAAGGGCTACCAGATCACCCAGATGGACGAGCCGATCTGCTACGAAGGTTACGTCGATCTACCAATTGATGACCCCATCCGAGTCCGCATCAACCGTGTCCACATGGAAGAAGACGTCGCACGTCTCATCCACATCGAAGGTCCTCAGGGCGGCACGGTTCACTCGCTGCTCGACATCAACCGTGCCGGCACTCCGCTCATGGAAGTCGTCACTGAACCCGACATGCACACGTCTGAGCAGGTCGAGGCGTACATCACCAATCTCCAGCACATCATCCGCTACCTCGGCGTCGGAACCGCCAACATGGAAGAAGGCTCGTTCCGCTGCGACGCCAACATCAGCGTCCGACCCAAAGGCTCAACCGAACTCACCACCAAGGTCGAAGTCAAAAACATGAACCGCATCCGGGCAGTCGTCCGAGCGGTTGAATATGAAATCGAACGCCAGATCGGCTGCTACGAAAGCGGCGAACGCATCGTCCAGGAAACCCGTGGATGGGACGATGGCAAAGGAATTACGAACTCCCAGCGCAGCAAGGAGGAAGCCAACGACTATCGCTACTTCCCGGAACCCGACATCCCGCCGCTGATCATCAGCGAAGACTGGATCGAGCGCACTCAGGCCGCCATGCCCGAACTCCCGCTCGTACGAAAAAACCGGTTCATCAGCGAATGGGGACTCAGCGAGTACGACGCCGATCTGCTAACCGCACTTCGCTCCACCGCCGACTACTTCGAAGAGGTCTGCTCAGGTGTCACAGGCGCATCATCAGAAACGAAGCAGGCGTTCGCAAAAGCTGCTGCCAACTGGCTCAACGGCGAGATGGCTCGCATGATGAACGAAGCCGAAATCATCAATATGGCCGATACCAGGGTCACGCCAAAAAATCTTGCAATTCTCGTTGAAAAGTTCCGAAAGCGCGAACTGAATAACAACTCGGCAAAACAGGTATTCGAGCTGATGTTCAACAAGGACACAGAGCCTGAAAAGATCATCGAAGACCTCGGTCTCGGAGTCGTTTCAGGTGCCGATTCACTCGGCCCAATCGTCGATGAAGTAATCGCAAACAACGAAAAGGCCGTCGCCGACTATCTTGGCGGCAAAGAAGTCGCCCTCAAGTCGCTAATGGGTCAGGTAATGAAAGCCACCCGAGGCCAGGCCGACCCAGTCCAGGCAACAGAAATGATCAAAGAAAAACTGGCAAACCGCTAGCGCCACTCCCCTAGCAAACACTCCTCCCCTCGACCAGGGGGGGGTTAGAGCCGCGTCGCAGACATGCGAGCCCAAGTGCGGCCTCGGCACGCCCGGCTCTAACGAGAATGCGACGCGCTACTAAGTCCGCCTCGGACGCCCGGATCTAAACGCCTAAAACGCAATAACGCAACAACACAACGCCACAATTCGCACTACGAATTGTGGCGAGACCCGCCCACTAGCCCTACCATAGATAGCTGTTTACTACTTGCGCCCCCAAACGGCGCACAGGAAATTTCATGGATACCGTATTTAGCCTCATATTGATGTTCACCGCAATCACACTTATCGCCGTGTTGCTAATGCAGGCTCGCGGATCCGGATCGTCACTCTTCGGAGAGGCATCCAGCACCTTCCGATCGCGACGTGGTGTCGAACAGCTGTTGTTCCGAATCACCATCATTCTGGCATTCGTATTCGTCGGTGTAGCAATCGCCAACGTTCGCTTCGGCTAACCGGCTGGCCGGCGATTGAAACGCACAGGCGCCATTTGAGCGCCTGTTTTTTTGACATTTTTCAATACCCGATCAGCCGTTGGATACGTGTAATATCGACCGCTATGCCAACCGCCCCCACATCGCCATTCATCGTCGAACTCGACTCCTCCCAGGCACTCGACCCAGCAATAGTCGGCAGCAAGGCTGCATCTGTCGCCGACCTCGCCAAAAATGGCGCAACCGTACCCCCCGGATTTGCGATACCGGCCAACGCGTTTGACGCATTTATAGAACCGGCGAAGAGCAAAATTGCAGAAATACTCGCTGAGGTAGATTCCGGAAATCCCGCTTCAGCGTTCGAGGCGTCAGATGCCATAGCCACCATCCTCAGTTCGCTTCCCACACCAATCGGTCTTGCCGAAGCAATCGCATCAAAAACAAGTAACACCGACACTGCTACCAAAGGTCTCGCCGTTCGCTCGTCAGCAACCACTGAAGACCTCGAAGGCGCATCCTTCGCAGGCATGTACGACTCGTTCCTCGACGCCACCAACGCACAGACCGTCTTACAAAGAACCCGAGACGTGTGGGCCTCCTACTACACAGGACGCGCCATTTCGTATCGACAACGCCAAAATATTTCACACGAAAATGGCTCGATGGCCGTACTCGTGATGGACCTGATAAACGCCGATGCCGGTGGAGTGATCTTCACCCGTGACCCACGAGACGGCACCGACCAGATCCTCATCAACGTAGCTCTCGGCCTCGGCGAAGGCGTAGTTTCCGGTGATGCGACAGCCGACTCATTCACGCTCAACTCCGACACCCACGAGACAACGAACCGGGATGTAAAAGACAAAGCCTGGATGTTCGTTCAGGGAACCGCCGGATCAACCGACCGCGTGCCAGTACCCTCCGACAAACGAAGCTCCCCGGCCCTCACCGATAAACAACTCCTCGCCGTCGCCAAAGCCGCCAAAACAATCAAAAACTCGTCTGGCAACGACCGCGACATCGAATTCGCCCTCAAAGACAACATCGTCCACATCCTCCAGTCCCGACCCATTACCACCGGTGCGAAAAATGAAACCGAATTCCTGGTCGAATGGGACAATCCGGAGCATGAAAAGCTCCACTGGCAAACAGGGGGCAAAACCGCTTCCCTCCCGCTCGTAGTCGATTACGTCTACATACAGAGCGTAGCTGAAAAACGTTCGGTCGATTACACCGGGCAGTACATGGGCCGAATGGACATGAAGAAGCTCGTGAATGGCTGGCTCTACTCGGCGGCAACTCCTCGCGATCCCGAAGAACTCAAGTCACGGCTTTTCAAGCACCACCTGATGGGTCGCCGATATATGGAGAAAGGCACAACCTACTACTACGAAACCATCGAGCCAGTTCTGCTAAAAAACCTGGACGACATTGTTCTCAGCAGACCAGCCGACAACGCTCCGATTCCCGATCTCATAGCTCACCTGCGACAGGCAATGACCATCGCAGCCGACCACATGAACGACCTGCACTGGCGGGCATGGGCGGGTTTCAAGCCGGATCACAATCAGACGAAACAGTTCGAGGAAATCGTCGAAAACTCGGATGCGGTAGTGACAGACCTCACACTCGGCCTCGATCACACGACGTCCCGTCTCACCAAACGCCTAATCGGCCTGGCAGAACTCGTAAAGGGCGATCAGTGGTTGACGGAAGTCTTTGATGCAAGGGACTACAAATCCCTATTCGCACGAGGCAACGGCAAACGTTCCGAAGTTCGTAAATTCCGCGCCAGATTCAAAGCGATGATGAAAATCTGGGGCTGCCGGAACGGTCTGGGTTATGGCGCCGCGTGGAAGCCCACCGACCCGAGCTGGAACATGAAGCCTGAAATTCCTCTCGACTCTATCGGTTCGTTCGTTCGGCAGGATCTCGAATCTCTAGGCCGTTCCCACAACGAACTCCGGCAACGGCGCGAACTCGCTATCCGTTCCGTGCGAAAAAGCATCGGCCGCAACCGCAAGCTCCGCAAGAAATTCGAACTCATGTTGTTCCGTGCAACCCACCACATCAAGATAATGGAGAATCACAACTACCTCATCGAACAACGCACGTTCGGCGAGTATCGAGAGTCGATCAACCGTGCCGGACTTGCTCTGGTGCGTGAAGGTACGATCGACACCCCCGACGACATTTACTACTTGAACCTCGCCCAGCTAGAAAGTGCATCAGCATCCGATAACTACACCGAATTGCGTTCTCTTGCCTCTCAAGCGAAAGAGGCCTGGACCGAAAACTCAAAACTCGACCGGCCTGACTTCATAGGCACCAAGCCACCCGAGAAAGATAAAGATAAAGACGACGAAGAACCACTACGAGGCATCAGCGAAGACGGCCAAACCCTGCACGGCGAACCATCTTCTAATGGCGCATTCACCGGCACAGCACGAGTCGTAATCACCCGAACGTCAACGCCACCAAACGTGAAAAAGGGCGACATCCTGGTTACCGACAACACAGGCCCTGACTGGGTGCCGATCTTCCCATTAATCGGCGCACTCGTGCTCGACAAAGGTGATAACTTCCAGCACGCCTCGCTAATCGCCCGCGAATATGGCATCCCCTGCGTAATCCAAACCAAAGAAGCCACCAAAAAAATCGCCGACGCCCAACTAATCACAGTAAACGGCACAGTCGGAACAGTAACGCTAAACCCTATGGTCCATAAGATAGGTAGAACGCAACCACTGTCATCCTGAACTTGATTCAGGATCTATGCCCGAAGAGGAACAACAAACCGACTCAGGCGACTGCAACCATGCCTAAATCACTCATCAGATCCCGACCCGAACAGATACTGGATCAAGTTCAGCATCACAGTAGACAGAAATCACCGTCGGCGTCCCAGAAAAAGTGCCACTGACACCTTAATCCCGCGACCACGTCGTTTCATCACCCGCATCCGAAATCGAAATACCAGCAGCATCCAACTGATCCCGCACAGCGTCAGCATCACCCCAACGCTTATCTGCACGGGCTTCTTTCCGCTGCGCGACCAAAGCGTTGATATCGTCGTCCGAAAGACCCTCGTTCTTCTGCGGCGGAGCCTCCAATGTAAAGCCCAGAACACCAGTCAGCTCCCGCACCAACTCAGCAGCGCCTGAAACGTCTTTGCCATCGGTGCGCGCACGGTTCATCTTGCGGCACAGGTCGAAAATAGCCGCCAGCGCCTGCGGTGTATTGAGATCGTCATCCATCGCCTCGACAAATCGACGCTTGTAAGCAGATGCATCCAGCGAATCGTCCGATTCAACATTCTCGGCCTCAACAGCCGAACGAATCCTGCGCATCGACCGCTCAGCAGCACCAATCAACTCTTTGTCCAGAAGGGGATTCGTGCGGTAATGACTCTGCAAAATCCAAAGCCGAATCGAATCAGAACTGAACTCCTCAAGAGCCGCCTTCACGTTGAAAGCATTGCCCAGCGACTTGCTCATCTCCTGCCCGTTTGCGATACGCAACATCCCGTTGTGCATCCACACGCTTGAGAACGGCGTGCGACCCGAAGCCGACTCGCTCTGCGCTATCTCGTTCTCGTGATGCGGGAAGATCAAATCCAGCCCACCACAGTGAATATCTATCTGCTCACCCAAATGTTTGAACGCCATCGCCGAACACTCGATGTGCCACCCTGGTCTACCTGGCCCAAACGGACTGTCCCACTTCGGCTCGTCAGGCTTCACGGCCTTCCACAATGCAAAGTCGGCAGGATCTTCCTTACCGCTCTCGACATCACCGCCACTCGCACCAAGCATCTCGTCGATATTCTGACCACTCAGCTTGCCGTAGTCGGGCTTGTTACGAACCCGGTAGTAAACCGAACCGTTCATCTCATACGCCGAACCGCCATCAACCAACCGCTGAATCAAAGCGATAATCTCCGGCATGTCCTCGGTCACCCGCGGTTCCACGTTAGCTCGTCGAACGTTCAGCCCGTCGATCGACTCATAAAACGACTCGATGTACCTCTCGGTAATCTCTTCCCACGGCACGTCGTCGGCAGCAGCACGGTTGATGATCTTGTCGTCAACGTCCGTGAAGTTCTGAACCTTGCGAACCTTGAAATCCCGGTACTCCAGATACCGAGTCAGCACATCGAAAATGATGCTGCTCAGTGCGTGGCCCAAATGGGAATCGTCGTAAACGGTCACCCCGCAAACGTACATTTTCACTTCATCCCCAAGCGGGACGAAATCTTCTTTGCTGCGGGTAAGTGAGTTATAGAGCTGAATCATGCGTTTCGAGAAGCTACTTTTTTACCAGAGATGCCGGTGATAACGGAATTAGTGTTGCGACGGCCTGGGCTGCAATGCCTTCACCCGCGCCTAGCGCGCCGACGTGATCGGTCGACGTTATTTTTACGTTGATACTTGAATTTTCTAAACCACTTATCGCACCGATAAGCGCCGCCATTTTAGGCACTTCCGCCGCGAGTCGAGGTCGTTGCGCTATAACGGTAGCATCGACATGATCGACCAGCCATCCAGCTTCGGCGGCCAACCTGGCAGACTCGGCAATGAATTGAGCCGAATCAAACCCGGCGTATCGTTCGTCAGATGAAGGGAACCGACCACCCAAATCGCCCAGACCCGCCGCACCAAGAATCGCACTCGCTATCGAGTGGAACAACACGTCGCCATCAGAATGACCATCCAGATGCTGATCAAACTCAATATCAATCCCGCCAATCCGCAAAGGACCACCGGCAATCAGGCCGTGCCCATCAAACCCAATCCCAAAGCGTGAGCCAGTCTCAGGCACTCCGCCGCCAGAAGAACTCCCACTTCGTCGTTCAAATATCAAAGCAGCCAGTTGCATATCCTCTGGTGTGGTGATCTTGATATTGTCGTTCGACCCGTCAAAAATCGCCACCAACCCACCAACCGACTCCACCATCGAAGCGTCGTCAGTCACGTCTTCGGACGTCATTTCGTGCGCAGTTTTCAGCACATCGAAGCGAAATATCTGTGGAGTCTGAACAGCCCACATGCCCGACCGATCTGGCGTTCCGGTAACCACCCGATGAGGTGCTGTCTTGATCGTATCCTTTACAGGCACAGCCGCAATCCCAGCGCCAATTTTCTGCGCCGTTAAAAGCCCCCGCGCAATCATCTCAGCTTCAATAAACGGCCTCGCACCATCGTGCACCGCCACGAATTCTGGCGACCCACCCGGCTGCTCGCCAAGCAAATCTAGGCCAATCTTCACCGAGTCCTGCCGACGCTCTCCCCCGGCAACAACTCCAACAACCTTGGAAAACCCTCCAACCTCAACCGCCGCTTTCCCCTCGTCAAGATTCTCAGCCGACATCACGAGAACTATCGATCCAACGTCACCACACGAATCGAACACCCTGAGCGAATGCGAAATCACCGTTTCGCCGCCCAGCGTAGCCACCTGTTTGTCGATCCCGCCCATACGAGAACTTCGCCCGGCAGCTACGACCACAACACCCAACCGACTCGAATTACTGATCATCCAACAATTCCCTGAATCCAGTCAATGCCCCAGAAGCAGGCATATGCGATACCCGTCGACTTGATCGTCTTCGCAACGAACACAACCGCAAGAAAACGCTTGATCGGGTAGCCGGTACTGCCCGCGGCAATTCCAATAACGTCGAACAGCGGGTTCGGAATAATCGCCCCAAAGAACAAAATAAGGCCGCCGCGCTTTTTCACCATCGAATGCATCTTCGGGTAGTACTTGTTCCGCTCTAACAGCGAACGTCCCGAAAGGCCTGCGATGTATCCCGTCATCTCACCCAACGCCTCGGCAGAAGCGGAAATAAGGCCGATGAGCAGCGGGTTAAGTCCAAGATCGGGCGCCGCCGCAATGCAAACAGCAGCCGGACCCGGCACAGGAAGAATGATCGACCCTGCAGCGATAAAACTGACAATCCAAACGCCGCCGTACCCAAGATTCTCAAGATTCAGGCTATCGGTAAGCCACAGCGTAGTGCCTACGATCACAAACGCTATAACGAAAGCGAGTAGCCCGAACCTGAACGCTGTTTCTTTATTTTTAGACAGCCATAGCTGAAATCCAGCAAGTTCCATGACGTTGTCAGTCGTTCCCGCGGTTTCGAGCGCGGAATCAAGAACATCTGTAGTTTCAGAACGAGATGGATCAGACATTTTGGGCGACCCTAAAAAAGCAGTAAGGCCAGGCGAGCAATCGGCCAAACGACCAACCTAAACGACTAAACAAGATCAGCGAGCCACGATATCGACTGTCGGCAAGCATACGCAACAATCAAAAACTTGATCGCTTTACCCAGACCTACCCAGAGAAAGAACTTGGATATCGGGTAGCCAAGCGACCCCGCCGCAAACCCGCCGATATCAAAAAGCGGGTTCGGAACCACAGCGAGAATAAACAATGCAAACCCGCCGCGCCTCACTACCCAATTTTGGATACGAGAATAGTACCGCGATTTCTGGGCGACACCCTGACTTCCGTACCCTGCCAGATACCCGGTCACTTCTCCGATAGTTGAACCCGCGGCACCCGCCAGTGCCAACCCAACGAAGTTCAGTTCAAGGCCGCCGGTTGCACCCGCACAAACTGCTGCGAGCCCCGGAACCGGTATTACCACCGCCGCCGATCCAACAAGGTTCACGAGAAATGAACCCCAGTATCCGGCATCCTGAACATCGAGCCAGCCGCCGAGCCATGCAATCGTCCCGCCTACTATCGAAGCGGCAACAACTGTCCAAATAATCGACTGATAGGCGCGATTATGCTTCGCTATGAACTCGGCGAATTTGCTCGGATGTACGTCCCGAGACGCAACGTCATTTTCTGAACCGGAAAAGTCTGACACCCGTGAATCTTACGGCAGTCGACGCGAATAGACCTCCCCGCAACCACCTTTTCGATGGAGTGTCTATTCTTCTTTGTCATTGCGAGGAGGCCCTGCGACGTGGCAATCGCGTTCAGTAGCCCGAACTGGTCCAATCTAGGAATCAACGTGAACTAGCATCACCCACGTTCCTCTAACTACGGAGCCAGATTCTCCATCTCAATCTGCTCTGCCACAACGTCAGTCTCGGCGGCATTTTCGCCATCCAAAGTAAACGTCACATCACCATCACGCTCGTCAACGATGATCGCAGAACCCTCGGGGAACTCCCCGGCCAACAGCATCTTCGAAAGCGGGCTCTCAACGTATCGCTGAATCGCCCTCTTCAAAGGCCTCGCACCGTACATCCGGTCGAAACCGGTCTTGGCAAGCCACGCCCGAGCATCCGGGGTCAGCCGTATCATCACCTTCAGATCTACAACACGTTGCGACACTTCAGCCATGAACTTATCGACAATTAGCTCGATATCTTCTCGAGTCAGCGAGTCGAACACGATGAACTCGTCGAGTCGATTCAAGAACTCAGGCTTGAACTGCTGCTTCAATGCATCTTCAACGTGCGTGCGCATGCGTGCGCTTTCCGTCTCTTCACGACTCTGCTTCTGGAACCCGAACGCCTGCTGAGCAATGCCTTCCGAGCCCAAATTACTGGTCATGACAATGATCGTATTTCGGAAGTCGACCGTCCGGCCGTGACTATCCGTCAGCCGCCCATCGTCAAGAACCTGCAACAAAGTATTGAATACGTCTGGGTGAGCCTTCTCAACCTCGTCGAAAAGTACCACTGAGAACGGACGCCTTCGCACCGCCTCGGTCAAATGCCCCGCCTCTTCGTATCCCACATACCCGGGAGGCGCACCGATCAACTTCGATACGGTGTGACGCTCCTGAAACTCCGACATGTCGATGCGAATCATGTTGTCTTCATCGTCAAACATGAACTCGGCCAGCGTACGAGCAAGCTCCGTCTTTCCAACACCCGTTGGGCCAAGAAATATAAAACTACCAATGGGACGTTTCGGATCGCTCAGCCCGGCCCTCGCACGTCGAACAGCATCCGCAAGCACCTCTACAGCATGATCCTGTCCGATCACACGCGTGTGCAACCGCTTCTCAAGATTCAGCAGACGGTCGCCCTCGCCTTCAACCAACCGAGTCACCGGAATCCCGGTCCGCTCGGCAATCAAAGCCGCAATGTCCTGATCCGTCACGACATCAGTAGTTGTGTGAGTCTTGCCCCACTCGCTCTTGGCGACCTCGTACTCTTCAAGCGCACGCAGCTTCTCAGCCTTGGCGTTCGCAGCCTTTTCGTAATCGCCACGAACCGAAGCCGATTCTTCCTCTTCATCAAGCTTCTGCAACCCAACCTGCATAGCCTTCAACTCAGAAGGCAACAGCTCATTTTCGATGCGGTTCTTCGCAGCAGCTTCGTCGATCAAATCAACAGCTTTATCTGGAAGCAATCGATCAGATATATACCGAGATGAGAGCTTCACAGCGGCTTCTAGCGCCGACTGCTCAATCGTAAATCCGTGATGCTGCTCGTATCTCGGCCTCAACGTTTCGAGCATCTCGATCGCTGTCTCAGCGTCTGGCTCAAGAACCCATATAGGCGAAAAGCGACGTTCGAGAGCTGGGTCAGCCTCGATGTATCGACGGTACTCGTTCGGGGTCGTCGCACCAATCGTCTGCAACTCACCACGGGCCAACGCCGGCTTCATCATGTTCGAGGCGTCAAGGGCACCATCTCCCGCACCCGCACCGACCACGGTGTGAATCTCGTCGATGAACAAAACAATCTCGCCCGATGCCTGACGAATCTCGTCCATCACGGCCTTCAGACGCTCTTCGAACTCGCCACGGAACTTCGCACCTGCTACAAGTGATCCCATTTCAAGCGCGATCACCCGTCGTCCCTGAAGACTCTCAGGAACATCACCAGCAACAATTCGCTGTGCAAGTCCTTCAGCAACGGCTGTTTTACCAACACCTGCATCACCGATCAGAACAGGATTGTTCTTGGTGCGCCGGGTAAGAGTCTGCATGACACGGCGTATCTCAAGATCACGCCCCACAACCGGATCAAGCCGACCTTCCCTGGCAAGATCAGTTAGATCAACGCTGTACTTCGCAAGCGCCTGGTACTTGCTCTCGGCCCGAGGATCGGTAACACGAGCAGAACCACGCACTTCGTGCAAGGCCTGATACAAACGCTCAGAGTTCAAATTCCTCTCAGCAAACATCTCGGCGATGTCGCCCCCGGACTCCTTGGCGAGCGCAACCAGCAGGTGATCCGCACCTATCAACTCGTCCTTCAGCCGATCCGCTTCCTCTTTAGCAACCTCGATCGCCTTTTGGACGCGTGGCGTCGGGTAGATCTGGCTTTGACCCGATGAGCTGCCAACTTTGGGTGTCTCCTCGAGCTTGGCTTCGAGCTCTTTCAGCAGATCCGAAACATCGATACCCGCCGCTTCAAGAATTACTTTCGAAAGTGAGTTTTCTATCCGGAGCAATCCCGAAAGCAAGTGCTCGGCGTCCCACTGGCTGTGACGCATCTGCACCACAAGCTGCTGCGAAGCGCTCAGCGCCTCCTGAGCCTGCTCGGTGAAATCATCCTGTTTGAGTACCATTTTTGAAATCTCCTACTCTCCTGCTCCCACTAACTCGGAAGCAGCCTGAAGAGTTAGTGGCCCGGCAGTCTCGTCTGCGCCCGACCTTCTCGTAACTTGACGATCTCTACCGTCAAGTCCTGAACGTGTTCTTCTAAATTGTCGATTCGTTTTAAAAGTCTCGACATTACTTCGATGCCGGCGAGGTTCAAACCGAACTCATCTTTCCACCGCAATATCTGCTGAATCAGCTCGACATCGCGATTCGAATAGAGACGTGTACCCCCGCTCGACCGCTGTGGAATCACCAACTCCCAACGCTCGTAGTTGCGAAGGGTTTGCTGATGAACGCCACACAATTGAGCAACGATTCCGATGGCGAAGACCGGATCGTTGTGCCCCATGGTCATTCGACATCCTCCTCGTTATCTGGGTTATCTGGATCTGACTGGCCCCGGGATCCCTTCACACCAAGCCCCCGCAGCTGTGCATATAACTTCTCTTCTTCTTCAGACAAATACTCGGGAAGTCGAACCTTGACCGTCGCAAACAAATCCCCATGCTTATCGGAATTCATCTTCGGCAAACCCTTACCTTTGATCTTGAACGACCTGCCATTCTGGGTCCCTGCAGGAATGTTCAAAGCAATCCGACCCGTCATCGTCGGCACTTCCGCCTCGCCACCAAGAATGGCATCGAGCAGCGGAACCGAAATGTCTGCCCGCAGGTCCGCTCCCTCGCGAGTGAAGTTCTTATGCGCCCGTACTTTCACTGTGAGAGTCAGCTCGGAGTTGCTATCCGGATGAACCACAATCTTTCGACCGTCCGGAACGCCCTTTGGCACATCGACTTCGAGATTCCGTTTACCAGTCCTGGCCGATCCAATAGAAATCTGTCGCTTCGTGCCGGTGTAGACCTCGTCGAGTGAAACGTCGATCGAGCCCTGATGCTTTGCCGTTTGCTGGCGCTGCTGCTGCTGCTGCTGCTGCTGCTGAGCATGACCGCCCATACCGCCACCAAACAAGTTCTCGAATCCGCCGGCCTGACCGCCCGCTTGACCACCAAACAGGTCACCCAGGTTGAAACCCATTCCCCCGCCAGGACCAGGACCACGACCACGCCCGCCGCCCATGTTTCGCATCTGGTCGGCATGCTTCCAGTTTTCACCGAATTGGTCGTAGTCCTTGCGACGTGCAGGATCACCAACAACCTCGTACGCCTCATTGACCTTCTTGAACTGCTCTTGAGCGCGATCGTCGTTCGGATTCACATCGGGATGAAGCTTCCTCGCCATCCTTCTGTAAGCCGTTTTAATGTCTTTCTCGGAGGCACTTTTATTGATTCCGAGTAGTTCGTAGTAGTTCTGGGCCATAAGTCGCTTTATAGATTTGCTGATCGCTGAATCGCCCGTTAAAAGAGGGCTCCGCAGTTCGTAATCGATTGATAATACCACATCTGACTCGATTCTAGGCATATGATCTAATAAGATACTTATACGGTTTCTATAATTGAGTCGTGCAAGTTTTGATAATAAATCAGTCAATAACAACCGGAGCGCCGCACTAACGGCTCCCGGCAACCAACAAATAAGGAAACAAAAATATGGCAATCGAAAAGTGGCAATCGTTCGGAAACATCCGAGATTTCGATGACCTCTTCAACCGATTCATCGGAACCCGTCCAACACGAAACACCGAGCCCGAGGCACGGAGCATCCCCCTCGACGTAGTTCAGGACGGCGATTCGCTCGTCGTAACGGCGTCTGTGCCGGGAACCACCAAAGACGGTATCGAAGTGTCGGTCTACGACAACGTACTCACCATCAAGGCGGAGTCAGTCAGCACGACAAAGTCCGACGACTCGACCGACAAGTCAAACGGCTACCTGCTCCGTGAGCGCCGAACCGGCTCTTACTACCGGGCACTGCGACTACCCGAGACCGTCGACTACGAGAACGCAGAGTCGACCTTCAAGGACGGCGTGCTAACTATCAGGCTCCCAAAGCTTGAGTCAAAAAAGGCTCGCAAGCTCGAATTTTCAGCTGTCTAACCGCAGCACGCACACCGATCGGACGCCACACTTCCAGCCGCTCCGATCAACAAAATCGGCCGTCAGCTACAAACAGCTGCCGGTCGATTTTTTTAATTGCGACCTGGTCGTCCCGTATGAGCCGGTGAAGAGATACCCTGAATGCTTCGACAAATTCGCATTCAAATAAATTTCTTGAACTCAACTCCCACAAACTCAAACCGACCCACGGCTTCATCCCAGGCTGGCAAGACGGGCCAACTAATCGGCGCCCAGAAGTCACCGTCTCTCCCCGCTTTCTTTTCGCGCTACCAGAACCGAATCGACGAAGCTCTGCGTGCCGAGTTAGTCGGGCTTGAACCCGATATGTACGACATCCACCGCTACTACATGGGGTGGCAGGAAATCGACGGCTCCGACTCAAACTCGATGGGCGGCAAGCGCATGCGTCCCACCCTCGCAATGCTCGCTGCCGACGCCGTGAGCGGCGATCTCGAGCGCGCACTTCCAATCGCAGTCGCACTCGAATACGTCCACAACTTCTCACTCATCCACGACGATCTTGAAGACATGGATCGAGTGCGTCATCACCGCCCCACCGTATGGGCCGTGTGGGGTGAACCCGCGGCAATAGTTTCGGGCAACGCTATGCTAAAAATTGCCGACGCAGCTGCGTGGAAACTGCGTTCGGCTGGCGTTGAAGAATCGGTCGCTCTGGAAGCAGAAGCCGAACTGACCAGTCACTACCTCAGGATGATGGAAGGCCAATACCTCGACATCTCGTTCGAAACCGAGGAATCGGTAAGCGTCGATCAATATCTCGACATGATCGAACGCAAAACCGGAGCCCTAATCGAAGCATCTATTTATCTGGGAAGCCTCGTCGCCCCCACAGCAGGACCCGATCGTCAAAAGGCAACTGCCTTGAAATCCATTGGCTACGAGCTCGGCAGAATTTTCCAGATACGTGACGACGTTCTGGGCGTCTGGGGCGGGGGAGAAACGGGAAAGCCCGTTGGGGCCGATATCAAACGCAAGAAGAAGGCGTTACCCGCAGTTCATGCCCTCAGCAGCTCGACCGGCCCCAGTGCAGATCGCCTCAAAGATATTTTCCGCACTGAAGGCGATCTCAACGAAGAAGACGTGCACGTCGTTCTCGAAGTGATGGACAATCTAGGCACACAGGACTACTGCCAAACCATGGCAGAACAACGATGGGTTGACTGCAAACGGATGATAGAGTCGCTCGAACTCTCGGGCACCACCGCAACAGAATTCACTGAACTCGGCGAATTTCTGCTCATCCGTGAATCCTGAAAATCCCCAAACAGTTAGGCGCAATTAGCAACTCTCATGATCGTTGCACTGGGATCTCTACAACGTGAAGCAGCCGGGATTATTCGCGCCGGCAACTACACCGCGGTCGATGCGCCCGAAGACTTCATCGCATACCGTCCAGAATCCCCAGATTCCCCGGCGATCGTTCTGAGTGGATCAGGATCTGAACGGGCCGCCAGAGCCACAAAATGGGCAATCGACGAGTTCGATCCAGAAGCGATTATTTCGTTCGGGTTTTGCAGTGCAACCAAAGACCTCGAACGCTCTGGCGATATCGTCATCGCTACAAGGGTCGTAGGCCTGCCCGGTACGCCTTTCGAATGGTCTATCAGCGACGATACCGACTCACTTGCTCCCGATAAATCTTTACTCCTCGCATCGAGAACCGCGGTCGAAGTCTCGGGCCTCGACTTTCACCAGGGCACGGTCGTAACCGTTTCCAAGCTCGCCATCACATCTGGCAGCAAACGGTGGCTGGGGCAAGCCCTCAACGCCACAGCTATCGATACCGAAGCGCACATCATCGCCGTAGTCGCCTCGGAATTCGGCCTTCCATGGGCCGTGGTCTGCAGCGTGCTCGACGACAGAGACTTCGATGCCCCAAAAATCATCGACCGCGTCGGCACAGGCCCAAACGAACGCGGTGTCACCGCTTACATCAGGCATCTCTCCAATGCCCCAAGAGATCTACCCGCAATCATCCGCCTTGGTCGATCTTCCACTCGTGCCAGCGCATCGCTTACAACGTTCATGGCAGCTTTTATGGAAGCACACGAAGCTCTCAGCAAAGTCGAACAACCGCTGGAAACCAGCTAGAAACACCAGTTAAACCAGCATCGGCATCACGCCAACTCGAAAAATTAGCGATCTCAAACCTAATCTCGACCCATTTTCTGTTGGGGATAGCGTCCTGAATCGCTATACTAAATCGGCTGGCTCATGGTCGTGCCACTGGGCAAATCTTTGGCTGGTCGCTTGAATACTAATCACAGAATCGACAGATGCTGAACGGCGGCTGTTGAAGTAATATGATTAGTATCAAGACCTTAGGTGTCGAAAATTCGGGTTGTTTGCTGGAAATCGTCGTCGTTAAAACACGTATCCCAAGCGGGGCGATGTTATGTTGCTTCCGCTAAGTTTTGTGCCCTAAGGGGGAAAAGAGTTTGCATTCGGATAAGACACGCGCAATGTCGGCAGTTGAAGCTGGCCGGATTAGCGTGTTGAACGGTACCTCGCCCGGCGGATTATCAACCGGCAGCGAATACAAGGTATTTAGCAAGATCGTCCAGGTCGAATCGGCCGACGCTCCAGAGCTAATTGACTTTACCGATACTGTGCGACAGCTCGTCTCAGAGTCTGGCGTCAAAAACGGTCAGGTATCGATATTCAGTACCCACACCACGTTCGCAGTAATGATCAACGAGAACGAACCCCTTCTGTTGCAAGACATGGAGCACTTTCTCGAACGAAGCGCCCCCAAAGACGCCTATTACGGTCACAACGATTTCGAACTTCGAACGGTAAGTATGCGTCCCAACGAATGCCCCAACGGCCACGCACACTGCCAGCACATGATTATCGGCACATCGGAAATCGTTCCGATCATCGATGGCGAGGCACTTCTGGGTGAGTTCCAGCGAGTCTTCCTCATTGAACTCGACGAGCCAAAGCCTCGCCAGGTCGCCGTTCAGGTGATGGGTCTCTAGTTCACAAAGCCGGTACCCACTCCAACGGTGCCGCACAATTCGCCCATGACCCAGCCAGATACATCGTCTGTCGAGCTTCCGGTACCCACCATAGAAATCGACTCAGACTCGCCCGGCTATCTGGATGCCACGTTCGCCGCATGCGAACACCTGACCAAAACACACTACGAAAACTTCAGCGTCGGCTCACGCCTGCTGCCAAAACACCTTCGCAAACACTTCTTCTCGATCTACGCGTTTTCACGAGGCGTTGATGATCTGGGCGACGAGGCCGAAGGCGACAGGCTTGCCCTGCTTGATTTATGGGAACAGCAACTCGATTCCTGCTACACCGAATCTGACGAATCGAACAAACGAACTGGCACTGCCAGCCCCACCCACCCCTACTTCGCTGCCCTGGCCGAAACCATCAGAATTTTCGATATCCCCCCAAGACCGTTCAAGCGCCTCATCGAAGCCAATCGACGCGATCAAAAAATAACCCGCCACAAAACATTCGACGACGTCCTCGAATACTGCACCTACTCAGCAAACCCCGTCGGGCACCTCGTTCTCTATCTGGCAAGAGTAAGAAACCCTGAACTCCATGAACTGGCAAATCGCACCTGCACCGCACTGCAGCTCGCGAACTTCTGGCAGGACGTTCAACGCGACTCAAAGATCGGTCGCATCTACGTCCCACTCGAAGATCTCGCCCGATTTGGAGTTACCGAGCAGCAAATACTCGAAGGCAAGAGCGATGAAAACTTCAGAGCAGTCATGCGATTCGAAGTCGATCGAGCACGACAGCTTTTCATCGACGGCTACCCCCTCGCCGACCATCTCGATAGCACCCTAAAGTCCGACTTCGCCCTGTTCACCCGGGGCGGACTCGAAATCCTGCGAGCCATCGAACGCGCAAACTACACCGTTCTCACCACACGGCCTCGAATCTCGAAATTCGGCAAAGCCCGCATTTTTGCATCGACCTGGATACGGTCAAAATTCGGTTTCAGCCTGATTCCCAAAGGTGCCTTCAAATCAGCAACAAGGCATACTGAATGACATGCCGACAGAAGAAAAAGAAGCAGTAGCTGTATCTCCAGCGGCACCGTCCACGCCACAACAAATTGCCGATGCCTACCAAGCCGTAGCCGCATCGACCAAAGCTGCTTCGTCCAATTTCTACTACGCCTTCATCACTCTGCCGCCCGAAAAACGAAACGCAGTCTACGCGGGCTACGCGTTCTGCCGACTCGCCGACGATATCGTCGATGACGGCGAATACGGTGAACGAACCGGCGAAGAACTCGACTCACTCGAACGCCGACTTGCCAACGCCTACGCTGGCAAAGCTCCCGACCCCGACGACTCGAGATACGAAATGTGGATCGCACTCGCCGACACCGTCCACAAATATCCAATCAACCAACAGCACCTGCGCGATGTAGTCACTGGCTGCCGAATGGACCTCAACGGCGCAACCTACGAAACCTGGGACGACCTCGTCGAATACTGCACCAGGGTCGCCAGCGCCACCGGCCTCGCGCTTATCGAAGTGTTCGGCTACGAAGATGAGCGTGCAATCGAATACGCCATCGACCTGGGAATCGCCCTCCAACTAACCAACATCCTGCGCGACATCACTGAAGATCTCGAGATCGGCAGAATCTACCTGCCCTTAGAAGAACTCGTCGAATACGCAGTCTCTATCGACGACATGCACCAAAAACGAGTAACGCCCGAGTTCGTTCGATTCATGGAATTTCAGGTGGCGCGTGCCCGGAAATACCTTGCCTCCGGAGTACGACTGTTCCCGCTACTCGATAGCCAGTCCCGCAAGTGCCCTGAAACCATGACACAGGTCTACGAAATCTTGCTGTCCAGAATCGAAAAGCGCGGGTACGACACGCTAAACAACCGCGTCAGCCTCACCAAATTCCAGAAGTTCAAACTTATTTCTGTCATCTGGCTCCGGCGGCTCGGAATCAGGTTCGTTTAGTCCATGGCAACACGAACCGTAGTCATCATTGGCGGCGGTATCGCCGGACTCGCCACCGCAGTGCGGCTCATTCAACACGGCATCAAACCGATCGTGCTTGAGAAGCGACCATTTCTGGGCGGCCGAGCCTACTCCTTTACCGATCACGACACCGGCGTAGAAATCGACAACGGCCAGCATGTTTTCATCGGTGCTTGCAACGAATTTCAGCAGTACGTCGCAGACATCGGCGCTTCCGATCAGATCAGGCTTGAAAAACGCATCGGATTCCCCGTGTTCAAGCGAGGAAAAACCAGCTGGATCAAAGCACGCAGGCTACCCGGTTTTCTGGCAAACCTTTCTGCCCTTATCGGGTACCGCCATGTCAGCATCGCAGGAAAATTACGCCTCCTCTGGGGATTAACAAGCATCAAGCTCACCCGACTGTGCTCCGGCCCAATGTCGTTTCATGACCAGCTCACTTTCGATGACTGGCTGCGAGATCACGGCCAGAACAACGAAACAATCAACAACTTCTGGAACCTCATCATCCTGCCATCCTTAAACGATGACATCACCGCGGTAAGCGCACACACCGGCATCGAACTCTTCAAAGTCGCCCTGCTCGGATCTGCCAGCAATCCCGCCATGGGCATTCCGTTGTCTGGACTCTCGAAACTCGTAGGTGAAAACGCCCGCGAATTCATCGAATCGCACGGCGGTGAAGTCCGAACCGGCATCGACGTCGAATCTCTCCACATCTCAAATGGCGCGATCACAGGCGTACGAACGGTCAATGATGAGTTGATAGAAGGTCAGGCCACAATATCCTCAGTTCCCGCAGCTGCCATGACCCCGATCCTCCCCAAAGGCAGTTCTGACGGCCCAGACGACTTCTTCACCCCGGCCGAATCAGTCCGAACAGCACCCATCGTAGCCGTGCACATCTGGTACGACCGCCCCGTGCTCGGCGAAAAGTTTGTGGCAACACTCGACAGCCCTCTACAGTGGGTTTTCAACGACACCGATCTGAAATCTCGCAACGAAAAGGGTCAGCACATCGTCATATCCTTGAGCGGAGCCTGGGAATGGCAGGATCGCTCAAAGCAAGAACTACGAGAAATCTTCACCACAGAAATGGAAAACGCATTCCCCGCCGCGGCCGAAGCCAGAATCGAAAAATTCACAATCGTGAAAATGCTCGATGCCACTTTTCGAGTAGCCCCCGGATCGCAACCCTCCCGGCTCTCGCAACGAACTCCCCTGCCCGGCTTCTACCTCGCAGGCGACTGGACCGACACCGGCTGGCCTTCAACTATGGAATCTGCCGTCCGAAGCGGTAACCTTGCTGCCAAATACGTTGTTGAAGACATCGGAACGGGCACCACCCTGAACGCCGACAGCCCACCAACCTCCGACCGCGACGCAGAAAGTTTAACCTCGCTACGTGACAACCGATAAATATGCCAGCCTTTACATGGCGATCGACTTCGACTTCAGTGACGGGATCAAAGCTGAAAACAGCTGATTCTCCAACTCGCCATGCTTTAACTGCTTCGTTGCAGTTAGAGCATGGCAGCCAACACGCACCAACGAGAGAAACTTTCCTCACGCGCATTCGGGAATCGAACAGGTACAGATAACCCGACCGCTCTTATACAATTCATATGAAGAGCATCCACTATTGTCTTTTCTCACCACCCATCGAGAAATGCGTCGGCCAGTAGAGCCCAGAACAACAGCGAACAACTATGCCATTTGACGAGTTCGACTCGATTGACCGCGAAATAATGAACGTAATTCAGGCCGCGTTCCCACTCGTTCCAGAACCTTATAAAGCAGTTGCGGAAACAGTCGGCACCGCCGAGCAGGATGTTATCGACCGCATAGGTGTCCTGCGTAAGAAAAACGTTGTTCGCCAGATAGGCGCAATTTTCGACACCCGAAAACTCAAATACCAGTCGATGCTGGTAGCAATGCGCTTCCCCGACGACAAGCTCGACAAAGCGGCACACTTCCTTAACAGGCACCCGGGAATCAGCCACAACTACGAACGAGACGGCCATTTCAATCTCTGGTTTACCATCGCCGTTCCGCCCGGCCGCTCGCTCGAAGGCGAAATCGAAAACCTCGGCAGGCTAACCGGTGCAACATCAACCCGGCTTCTACCCACCATCAAGTTCTTCAAAATCGGTGTCAACTTCGACATGGTCAAAGGTAAGTCCAGCGCCAGCAAAGGCTACCGACCCGACGACCAGGGAACCACAAGCGCAACGTCACCCGACGTAACTCAAGACATCATCGACTATGTAAAAGTGATGCAGGAAGATCTCGAACCTGTGTCCCGCCCGTTCGATTCGATGGCTGCTGAACTCGGTATGACAGTCGACGAACTATTTGCCAGAGCAGCCGAACTTACAGAACAGAAAATCATGCGCCGGTACTCGGCAGTTCTCCACCACCGCCGCGCCGGTTTCTCGTCAAACGCAATGATCGTATGGAAAGTCCCCGAAGAACGTTCCGAGGAAATTGGAACGATCATGGCAGAACATCCAGCCGTAACCCACTGCTACCAGCGACCAACTTACGAAGACTGGCCGTACTCACACTTCACGATGGTTCACGGAACTTCATCTGAAGAATGCGAACGGTTCGGAGACGAAATCTCCGAAGCCACTGGCATGGACGAACGTGCGCTCGTTTACAGCCTACGTGAATATAAAAAGACCCGTGTACGCTATTTCGTTGAAGACGAATTTGTCGTCGAAGAACTACAGCCAATCGGCTGATCTGATTTCACCAATCACCCACTCACCCATCCACCCATCCACCCAAGAAAACCACCTCACCTGAAACGGAGCTTGCTGTGCCGCGCTATTATGGAATGTACCTCGATGTAAAAGAACGCCTTGGAATCGTCTTCGGTGGCGATGCCCACGAAGGCGAACGCAAGGTGAACTACCTTCTCGAATGTGGCGCAACAGTAAAGCTGTTCAGCCCCGACGACGAAATTTCACCGGCACTGCGAGCAAAAGCCGATTCTGGTGCAATCGAATGGATCAACCGCAAGTACGAGACTGGCGATCTGGCCGGTGCCTGGATAGTTATCGTCGCCGACACTTCGTCGATGGAAACTAACGAGGCTGTTTCCAAAGAAGCAACCGAACGCAACATCCTCCTCAACGTCATGGATGTCACCCCGCTTTGCACATGGATCGCACCTTCGCTCATCCAGCGAAACGATGTAACCGTGGCCATATCAACTGCCGGTACCAGTCCTGCGCTCGCACGCCGCCTTCGTGAACGCATGAGCGACGAGCAAAACTGCCAGTGCCTCCGATGGGCCGACATAGGTCCCCTCCTCGCCGACGTACGCGTAGAACAGCGTGCTCGTGATCTCAAGGTCACACCAGGCGAGTGGGCAGTGTCGATCACCGATCAGACGCTTGAAATCTTCGAAAGCGGCGATGCCGACAAGGCACGCGCTATGCTGGTATCAGCTCTCGAAACGCACGACGCTGCGAGTAAATCCTAAGGCTTCATTCAACTAGCCGATTCGGATACAAAAGCCATGAGCAGTACCGTTTATACAACAGCTGGACTCCTGATTAAAGTCGGCACTCGCGGAAGTGAACTCGCCCTGACCCAAGCCGGTCACGTGGTCGATGCACTCCGTGAAGCCAACCCTGAAATCACGTTCGATGTCGTCATCATCAAAACCACCGGTGACATCGACAAACGACAGGATCTGGCAGCGCTCGGCGTAGGCGTTTTCGTTCGAGAACTCGAAGCAGCACTACTCGACAACCGCGTCGATCTCGCCGTCCACAGCCTGAAAGACATGCCATCGTCGCTGCCACCCGAGTTCGCACTCGCAGCAGTGCCATATCGTGAAGACCCACGCGACGCTTTCATCAGCCGAAACGGCGAAACACTCGAAGAAATCCCAGCAGGCTCTCGAGTCGCGACAGGAAGTGCGAGAAGGCAGGCTCTCGTCAAAAACATCCGACCCGACCTCACCGTCGAATCACTTCGAGGTAACGTCCCAACACGACTCGCCAAACTTGACGAACCTGAAGGCCCCGACGCCGTCATCCTTGCGACAGCCGGCCTGAACCGACTCGGTCTTCAAGACCGAATCAGCCAACATCTCTCATGCTCCAACTTCGTATCGGCCGTCGGACAGGGCGCACTCGCCCTCGAAACCAGAGTCGACGACATCGCAACAATCGCAGCTGCGGAAAAGTTGAATCACGCTGGCACCGTTCTTGAAATAACGGCTGAACGAGCATTTCTCGACGAAATCGGCGGCGGTTGCTCGGCATCAGTCTCAGCACACGCCAAAGTCAGAGGCGAGCGACTCGAATTCTCAGCCTTCGCCTCAACGCCCGATGGGCAAACAATCATCCGCGAGAACTTAGTCGACAACGCAGCCGACGCCAAAAATATCGGAACGAAAATGGGTCAGCTGTTCGTCGAACGCGGCGCAAGGCAACTGGTTGCAGGGGACCCAAACTAAGTCATGCCAGATAACCTCGAAAAAAATCCGGAACTTGGTCACGTATACCTGGTAGGAGCAGGTCCCGGCGACCCCGGACTGATCACCGTCAAAGGCCTCGAAGCCCTGCGTACCGCCGACGCTGTCGTCTACGATCGCCTCGCATCACCACGACTTCTTGCCGAAGCACGGCCCGACGCCGAAATGTACGACGCAGGCAAAGGCCGTGACGACCACCGCATGACCCAGACAGAAATCAACGATCTGCTCGTTGAACTGGGTCTCAGCGGCAAAATCGTATGCCGACTCAAAGGCGGCGACCCGTTCGTGTTCGGTCGAGGCGGCGAAGAAGCTCTTGATCTCGCAGCAGCCGGCGTTCCATGGAGTGTTGTCCCCGGTATTTCATCAATAATCGCCGCACCCGCCTACGCCGGAATCCCGGTCACCCAGCGCGGCATGTCGACCTCGCTAACGATCGTCACCGGCAGCGAAGATCCCAACAAGCCCGATTCCACCATCAACTGGGACGCCCTTGCAGGTCTCTCAGGCACCCTCGTATTTGTAATGGGCTGGAAGGGCATGAACGACATCGTTGCAGCCCTCACCTCCCGAGGCGTATCGAACGAACGACCCGCAGCACTCGTCCAGTGGGGCACAACCTCGAAGCAAAAAGTCGTAACCGGCCCTATCGGCGAAATCGTCGCTCGTGGGGTCGAAGCCGGAATCGGCGCACCGGTTGCCGTCGTAATCGGTGAAGTAGCCGGCCTGCGCGAAGCAATGGCGTGGTTCGACAACCGACCGCTATTCGGCAAACGAGTTCTCGTTACCCGGGCACGCTCACAGGCATCCAAACTCGTAAAACAGCTTGAAGGCCTCGGTGCCGAAGTCCTCGAATACCCGACAATCGAGATAGTCCCCGTCCGCGATCCAGCGCCGCTCGACGAAGCCCTCCGCAACATCGCAAACTACGACTGGATGATGTTCACAAGCTCCAACGCCGTACAAGGAATCGCCGCCCGCATGCAGGCAATCGGAATCGATTCTCGTGCGCTCGCACATCTCAAGTTCGGCGTGAACGGCCCCTCAACAGCACGCGCACTGGCCGAAATTGGCATCAACGCCGATCTCATCCCCGACCAGTACCTCGCCAGTGCCATGGTCGAACTGCTCAACACTGAAAATATCGTTCCAACCAACGTCCTCTTCCCTCGCTCAGAAATCGGACGAGAGACCCTGCCCAACGGCCTGAAAGAACTCGGCTCCAACGTCGACGAAGTAGTTGCCTACTCGACCGAATCCCCCAACGACACCGGCGATCTCGCCCGCGCTGCCTACGAAGAAGGCATCGACTACACCACGTTCACAAGCTCATCAACCGTGCGTAATCTAGTCGATCTGCTCGGCGGAAGCCCCGATCTCATCAACACCAGCAAAACGGTCATCATCGGCCCAATCACCGCCGAAACCGCAAAAGATCTCAACGTAAAAGTCGACATCCAGGCCAAAACGCAGTCGATCGCCGGCATCGTCAAAGCCATCAGTGCCCACTCCAGCGCCAACAAAAACGCAAAATAGCGATAATAGATACATGAACAACGATCAGTACCCACATCTTCGACGACTTCGACGCAACGCCACGCTGCGCGACATGCTCAACGAAACCCGCCTCTCGGCTTCCGAGTTCATCTACCCGATGTTCGTCGTAAACGGCTCTGGTGTTAACACCCCCATCGAGCCAATGCCCGGCATCGACCAGATGTCAGTAGACATCGCCGTAGAAGAAGCACAAAAGGCGATGACGGCCGGGGTTAAATCCGTTCTGCTGTTCGGAATCCCCGATGAAAAAGATGCCACCGGATCAGGCGCAAGCTCTCCCGACGAAGCCGTCCAAAAAGCCGTAGCAGCAATCAAAAAGGCATCCCCCGAAACCTATGTAATCACCGATGTCTGCCTCTGCGAATACACCGATCACGGCCACTGCGGGATCGTAAAAGGCAACGATATCGACAACGACGCCACGCTACCTCTGCTCGCCCAAACCGCCGTTTCGCACGCCGAAGCCGGAGCCGACATGGTTGCGCCGTCAGCCATGATGGACGGCCAGGTAGCTGCCATCCGAACAGGTCTAAACGAAGCCGGCTTCTCCGATACGCCAGTGATGGGCTACTCGGCAAAGTACGCCTCGGCGTTCTACGGTCCCTTCCGTATCGCAGCCGATTCAGCACCCCAGTTCGGCGACAGACGCTCCTATCAGATGGCCCCAAATCAGGGACGAGAAGCCATGCGGGAAATCGAAGCCGATCTCGAAGAGGGTGCCGACATCATCATGGTGAAACCGGCACTGGCCTACCTCGACGTGATCAAAGAAGCGTCTATGCGATTCGACACGCCACTCGCCGCCTACAACGTTAGCGGTGAGTACTCCATGATTGCCGCCGCAGGCCAGGCAGGCTGGATCGACCAGGAGCGGGCCATGATGGAAGTTCTCACCTCGATCAAGCGAGCCGGTGCCGATCTGATCATCACCTACAGCGCAATCGAAGCCGCCGAAATCCTCACCCGAGGTTAAGCAAAATACCCCGTTTTAAGACCCATCTGCGGTACGGGCAAGCCTGATTTGCATTGGGCTTATATGCCTTAACATGTGTTTAAGCGCGCTTATTACGATTTCATTCTCACTGACGGCACTTATTCGGTGATTTTTCAGCTTCACCAGCCCAAAACTACCCGGTAAAAGGAACCACCAATGAATGAATTTGTCTCTGGCAATAATCTTCGAGGATTAATGGCAGAACTTATTGCAACTTTTACCTTTGTTTTCATGGGTATTGGCGCGGTCGGCGCTGGCCTCTCTCTCATTGCGCCATTCGACACTGCTGGGCTGGTAGTGATCGCACTTGGACATGGATTGGGCATATTTCTCGGCATCGTCGTAATTGGCCGCATCACCGGCGCTCACCTCAACCCGGCTGTGACCATCGCCGCCATCATCTCCGGCAATGTCGGAATCGTTCGGGGCTTCTCGTTCATCATTGGACAACTGACAGGAGCCGTTCTGGCTACCCTGCTGCTCGATCAGTTCGTCTGGGGAATCGACAACCTCGGTGTTCACGACCTCAACGTGCAACCCGCCGACGGCCTGGTGATCGAAGTAATACTCACCTTCTTCCTCGTATTCACAATATTCGCAACCGCAATCGATAAGCGCGGCAACCTGGCATGGGCACCAATTGCGATCGGACTCGTCGTATTCGTCGATCACCTGATCGCCGTCCCGCTCACCGGGGCGTCTATGAACCCGGCTCGCAGCTTCGGGCCCGCCTTGATTCACGGTCAGTGGGTCGATCACTGGGTCTACTGGGCTGGACCGATCATTGGTGCGATCGCCGCTGCCGTGACCTACTTATTGGTCTTCGGTACGAAAGAAGATCAATCCAAGCTTGGCGCCATCAACCTGAGTACCGAATAAGCAGAACGCAACGACAGGCTGAATCAATCTCACCAAAGCTGTAAGGTTTCGGCAGCATGATTCAGCAGATTCGAAAACTCCAAAAACCGGCAGTTCTCACGTTGTTCGCATTGCCGGTTTTCGCGTTCGCCACATTTGCGTTTTCAGGATGTTCAACCGGCGAGTCGGACACCCGGCTTTCACCTGACGAGGTGCAGGCGACACGAATCGAGTTGCAAGCTGCCATCAACTCCTGGCGGGAAGACGAACGAATCACCGGAGCAACGATGTCTGTCTACTCACCCGCTACAGGGCAGATCGATCTCGCCAGCGGACTCGCAAAACGCTCGATCGACCCCGATAGATTCCCTGACGAACCCATCGCCGCCAATCGACCCATGTTCGTCGGCGACCTCACCCACGTCCTAGTCGCAGCAACAATTATTCAGCTAGCGCAAGAGGGAGACTTATATTTAAATTCTGCCATTGTCAGCTGGTTCCCGGGTATCGAAAACGCACAGCAAATCACCATACGAAACCTGCTCGAACACACCAGCGGCGTACCTATTTTCTACACCGAAATATTCCTCGACGTGCTCTACGAACAACAACCGCACACACCCCAATCACCCAACGACGTTATCGCTATCGCAGCAGACAAAGGATCGTTCTTTCCACCCGTAACCCAGTACGGATACTCGAAAACAAACTTCCTGATACTCGGGAGAATCATCGAACTCACCACCGGAAATTCTCTCGAATCCGAATTACGGAAGCGCTTTCTCGATCCACTACAAATGAACGACACCTACCTCGCCGGTCGTGAAAGCATCCCCGGCGGGACACCACTCGGCTACGAGTTCGCCGGACCCTTTTCTGATGCTCCCACTGTGATAGACGGACACGTCCCACAGGTACCCGAAATCTCGGTTATAAGCGCCGAGTGGGCTTCCGGTGCGATCGTCTCGACCCCGTCCGACATCATCAAACTTGTCAGGGCAATTTTCGAGTCTGCCGACCTCGCCACAGTCAGGCAGGAAATGCTCTCGGTCGCCGATTACCCGGCGCAGGAATCAGACTCTTCAAGGATCGACTCAGGTGCTGGTGTCTTCACATGGACTGACGAGGGTGAAAGCGTTGTTGGTCAGTTCGGCTTCATCTACCCGTTCTCGGCACAATTCGTCTACTGGCAGGATTCAGGCACCGTAATCGCAGTCATCGCCAACGAAGTCGACTCCTCAAGAAACCCCAACTCGAACTTCCAGCTGCCAGTAATCGAAAACCTCACCACCAAAGTAAAAGCAAAACTCGCCGGCGAGTGAAGTGCGACGCCCCGTCAGATATACCCCCTCTCCCAGCGGGAGAGGGTTGGGGGTGAGGGAGAAGCGATCACTTGCGATCTCACTGGTCGCTCCCGCGACACCCCACCAGATCCCTCGGCGGTCTTCGGGAAATCGAAGAGCTGCAACGAGCACACCCCATCACACACCACTACTCCCGCACACGCCCCCGAAAACTCTCCCGCTTCACCGGCCCAAACTTCCGACTATCAGTCGACCCACCACGGTTATCGCCCAGCACCACATACTCGTCATCCCGAGGCCACCACTCGGACTCATCACTCACCGGGTCGGGACAGTAAGCATGCGGCTCTCCCACTAAATCGCCGTCCACAAAAAGTTCACCTGCTCGCAACGCAACCTCCTCACCGGGCAAGCCAACAACCCGCTTCATGATCCAGTGCCCCTCCGAACGAGGGTCTTCAAGTCGAACCACATCGAACCGCCCCGGTGCACGTCTACGGAACCCTGCCCGGAACATAACCACCCAAACGCCCTCGCTAATCGAAGGCTCCATGCTGCGGCCGCGAACCTTAACGAATTGAACCGACAACAACTCAATTAGTACGTTAATTATGAAATTCAACTGAGAATCTCGTTTCTACGTGTTAGATTTGTCGGGCTAATCGACAGCGGAAGGTTTGGCACGACAAGTGACAGCCTGCATTTTCCGCCAGAGCTGCGCACTTAACTGTGCATTTTTCAAAAAAGGAAAACTCATGTTCCAAACAATTTCACGAATTGCCGACCGGGTGCTCCCTGTCGGAATCGCAGATGCCCATTGTGACATCCCTTGCGGTATTTACGACCCCCGTGACGCCATTCAGGCAGCACAAACCGTTATCCGAATGACCGAGCTAATTCTGGAAATGGGCGCACCATCTAGCGTCGACGACCACAACTCGTTCAACCGATACGTGGCTGTCAAAGAAGAGCACGCCACCAAGGCAAAGAACGACATCGTCATCATCTGGACCGACTACTTCAAGCCCGAGCACCTCGCCGCTCACCCCGAACTTCACACCAAGGTTTGGGAAGCATGCAAGCTCGGATCACAGGTAAAGCAGCACGTCGACATGGACGCAGCGGTTGCATTCAAGGCAGCCCTCGAACAGATCGGCGAGGCATTCGCAGAAACCAAGAAGTAATCACAACCACTTCTGTATACGAAAGGGACCGAGCCAATGGCTCGGTCCCTTTTTTGTTGTGGCCTACCCCCTCTCCTTGGGGGAGCCGCGTCGCAGACTAGACCCAAGTGCGAATGCACGACCGGTCCTAAATCAAGCTCAGGATGACGTTCAACCGAATGCTGTCATCCTGATGAAAATCAGGATCTATCCCAACCAGTCAACAGCGTCACGCCTCAGTCACCAACGCCCAAACGCCTAAACACTCGCAATAATCGCGTTCAGCGTCTCGCTCGGGCACATCGCAGCCGTCAGCAAATCAACATTCGCCTTGTAGTAACCGCCCAGATCCTGAGCAGCACCCTGCGAATCGTTCAACTCCCCAACAATCCTGTCTTCGTTCTCACCAAGAGTCGCAGCAACCGCAGCAAATCGCTTCGCCAGATCGGCATCCACAGACTGCTCAGCAAGAGCCTGAGCCCAGTAGTACGTCAGGTAGAACGTGCTACCCCGGTTGTCCAGTTCGTTGACCTTGCGAGACGGCACACGACCGTTCTCCAGATACCGACCCGTAGCCGCATCCAGAGTATCGCCCAGCAGCCCGGCACCCTTATTGTCGAACTGCTCGCTCAGGTGCTGCAGCGAAGCCGCAAGCGCCATGTACTCACCAAGCGAGTCCCATCGCAGGTGACCTTCTTCTTCGAACTGCTGAACGTGTTTGGGAGCCGATCCTCCGGCACCCGTCTCAAACAAACCACCACCATTCAGCAGCGGAACAACCGAAAGCATTCGCGCACTGGTGCCAATCTCAAGGATTGGGAACAGGTCGGTAAGGTAATCACGAAGCACGTTGCCCGTAACCGAAATCGTATCTTCGCCCTTACGAATTCGATCGAGTGAAAGCTGAGTAGCAGCCCCAGGTGTCATGATCTGGATATCCAGACCGTTGGTGTCTTCATCGGCAAGATACGTCTCGACCTTGCGAATAACTTCAGCGTCGTGCGCCCGGGCACTGTTCAGCCAGAAAATCGCCGGCGAACCGGTTGCACGTGCACGTCGAACCGCAAGTCCCACCCAGTCCCTGATCGGAACATCCTTAGTCTGACAAGCCCGCCAGATATCACCCTGCTCCACATCGTGCTCAAGCAACGTCTCCCCATCTCCGCCAACAACCCTAATTAAACCGTCGCTCGCGACCTCGAAGGTCTTGTCGTGCGATCCGTACTCTTCGGCCTTCTGCGCCATAAGACCCACATTCGGAACACTACCCATGATCGCCGGATCAAGCTTGCCGTGTGCCTGGCAGTCCCTCACCGTCACATCGAAAATCCCAGCGTAAGTCGAATCCGGAATAACAGCCTTCACGTCCTGAAGCTCGTTGTCTGCGTTCCACATGCGACCCGAATCCCGAATCATCGGCGGCATCGAAGCGTCGATGATGACATCGCTCGGCACGTGCAGGTTCGTAATGCCCTTATCTGAATCAACCATCGCAATTCCAGGACCGTTTGCGAAGTCTTTTTCAAGGTCAGCAACAATCGCTCCCTCGGGATCGCGTAGCAGTCCTGCAAGCTTTGTCAGAACGTCGCCAAGACCGTTGTTCGGGTCGGCACCAAGCTCATTGATCTCGGGTTCGTGGTTTGCAAATAAATTCGAAAAGTAAGTGCGAACGCCGTGACCAAAGATAATCGGGTCGGAAACCTTCATCATCGTGGCTTTCAGGTGCAACGAATAAAGCACGTCCTTAGCCTTGGCATCCTTCACCTGCTCGGTAAAAAAGCTGGTCAGTGAGTTGCGGCTCATAAACGTCGCATCAAGAACTTCACCAGCCAGCAACGGAAGCGATTCGATAAGTACCTTCACGGTCCCGTTCTTCGCAACGTGCTCGATCTTCGCAGTAGTGGCGGCTTCGATCGTCACCGACTTCTCGTTGTGGAAGAAGTCGCCTTCACTCATCGTTGCTACGTGCGTCTTCGAATCGGACGGCCATTCTCCTGTCCGGGGAGGGTTTGCCTGTGCGTAGTCTTTTACCGCCTTTGGAGCTCGGCGGTCAGAGTTGCCCTGTCGCAACACCGGGTTCACCGCACTACCCATCGCCTTGCCGTACCGTGCTACTACATCTTTTTCGGCATCGTTACTCGGATCGTCTTCGTATTCAGGAAGTGGAAAACCGAGGGATTGAAGCTCGGCGATGCACGCCTTCATCTGCGGTATCGAGGCGCTGATGTTCGGCAGTTTGATGATGTTCGCTTCTGGCAGTTCCACCAACCGACCCAGCTCGGCCAGGTCGTCGTTTACCGCTCTGTCCCCCAACAACTCAGGAAACTGTGCGAGAACCCGAGCGGCAAGTGAAATATCACGGGTTTCCATCTCCACTCCAGCCGTGCCAACGAACGCTGTAATGGCTTTGAGAAACGCATGCGTCGCAAGCGCCGGAGCCTCGTCGGTCCATGTGTAGATGATTGAAGGAGATTGGGTCATGATGCTCGTAATCGAAACTGTCGCGAAGCGACCATTAAACAGCGGTCAAACAGCGATCAAGTATATGAAAGTTTTAGCGATTGAGCGGACGAGAATACGCGGGCTCAGAATGAGTTTAGAAATCACCAGCATTACGACACGTTCATGAGTCGCAATTCAACTCGACTTACAACTCATAAAAATGACTACTACTTAAAAACCCAACATCCGTGCTGATGTACTCCTCGCGAATCGGCGACCAGATGTCCAGCGCAACACACCCGTTTTCGGTCGCCACAACCCGATGCTCCACATCACCCGAAATCACATAATGATCGCCTTCAACAAGCAACTGCTCCGAGTCACCAACATAAAACCAGGCCGCGCCTTCAAGGATCCGACCGCACTGCTCGTGCGGGTGCGAGTGCTTAGGAACCTCCGTATCGGGGTTGATATCGATGATCCCCATCATGATCTTCTCGCCCCAGATCAACCGAGCAAAAACACCCGGCAGAAGTTCACGCTTCTCAACGTCGTTCTCACTATAAAAATACTTCTCAGGAAGCATCCCGCAAACCCTCCAAGAACCTACCCGTGCGAACCGGTTTTTCGACTGATAGCAGCCTCGGCAACCGGGCTAATGATTTTCTCGATATCGATGTTCAGCAGCGCCGGACCATCATGGTCGAACGCCCGCTTCATAGCACATTCGAGGTCTTCAGCCTTCGTCACATGCTCCCCGTACGCACCCATACCCTGCGCCATAACATCGTAGCGAGTCGGCAGCAAATCGGTCCAAACCGGACGACCATAAATGCCCTTCTGTATCTGCCAGTCAATGCCCCAAATAGCATTATTCCCAACGAACATCTTCACCGGCAAACTGTGGCGAACCATGGTGTCGATCTCCATGCCATTGAACCCAAGCGACCCATCACCGTTCGCCAGAACGACCTTCTTACCGGGCAGTGCAACCTGCGCTCCAAGCGCATATGGCAACCCAACGCCGATCATGCCAAAACTCGAAACGTTATGGAACCTGTACGGCTGATCACGCTTGATCGAAGCCCGCAAAAAGTGGCAGTAGTCGCCGCCATCGAACGTAACGTGCGTGTCGTCGTCGATAAATTTTTTCAGCGTGTTCGAAACGTGCATCGGGTGCATCGGATTCTCGACCTTGCCGAGCGCGTCCAATCCAGAATGCCATTCATCAAACGCCGTTCGCAGCTTGCCCACCCACTCGGTTCGTTCTGGCCAGTTCCGCTTCTCCGCGGCATCGGCCATCTGCGTAATCACCGGCCCAAGATCACCAACGATACCCACGGCCGCGGTACGAGCACGGTTTATCTGCGCCGGTGACGGATCGACAACAACAAATTTCGTGTCATCAGCAAACGGCGGATTCCCACCGAAGCCGTTTGTGTAGTCGAGTTTCTTGCCGAGCATCAGCACCACATCAGCTTCGCCAACGTTGCGAACTGTCAGGTTCAACGGCTGATAGCCCAGACCCATCGAGTACTCGTGCGAATCGGGAATCAACGCCCTCGCCGAATCTTCCGAGAAAAACGGAATACGCATCGTTTCGACGAGTCGCTGAACCTCAGAAGGAATTGCGGTAGCCCCGGCCGAAGATCCTGCGAAGATCACAGGCCGCTGCGCCGAGCTCAAAATATCTATCGCACGCTCAATCTGCTCTGGATCACCAGGCACGCTCAGCGGCGTGCCGTACTCGTTCGGTGCGTAGCGAGCGGCTTCAGCGTCATCAATTTCGGCCATCTGGTAATCGTGCGGGATCGTCAGGTGAACCGGTCCCTGTCGACCGCTCAACGCCGTGCGGAACGCCAGCGCAACGTACTCGGGAATCCGAGCCGGGCTCGGCACGTTCCAAGCGCCCTTGGTAATCGGCGCAGCTGCTCCAACCTGATCGAACTCTTGCATCGCACCACGACCCATGTTTGGCGTCTCGGCGGATCCTGCGATATTGATCAGCGGTGCTTCTGAATGCATAGCGTTCGCCAGCGCCGGCAGTGCATTGGCGTGACCGGGCGTTGTCGAAAGCATGACGCCGGCCTTCCTCAGAATTCTTGAGTAAGAATCGGCTGCGTGCGCTGCTCCAGACTCGTGCCGGAAGTCGACCATCCGCAGCGGCGAGTCGAACATCGTGTCGATCATGTGGAGCATGTGGTCTCCGGCGATCCCGAAGACGGTGTCGACGCCCTCAGCACGCAGAGCACGAACGAGCAGATCACTACCGGTAGTTTTAGCCATATGTTTCGAGTTTTCCAGTTACTTTAAAGCGGGTCAGAGCGGGAGTATGTATTTCGATTTCAGCACGAAATATTCAGACACAAATCACGAATCGCAAACAGTAGAAAAGAGTAGCACCGGAGCAGACTTCCTGTCCCGAGCGGAGTCATCTAAGCCGAGGTATCTGGGGCGTTGACGCGCAGGACGTTCGCAGCACAAGCACCTACTCCGCCGACGGCACCAACATATCCATCAGATCATCCACCGCCATAGCTCCAACCGCAGCCTGATCACCAAACAACTCCGTCAACCTTTCAACCCGCTCGTCGTCCAGTTGAGTCGCCACATTCGCCCGGAACTTCTCCACCAGCAACGGCTTCGCGTCTTCCCGCCTGCGCCGATGCCCAATCGGATACTCAACCGTAACGTTCTCGGTCGAACTACCATCCTTAAACCGAACTTGCACGGCGTTTGCAATCGAACGCTTGTCAGCATCCAAATACTCGTCACTAAATCGCTGATCATGCTTCATGACCATCTTGCTTCGAAGCTCGTCAACCCGCGGATCACCGGCAACATCATCCTCGTAATCATCAGCCGTCAGCGAACCCTTCAACAGCCCGATCGCAGTCATGTACTGAATGCAATGATCCCGATCGGCCGGGTTGTTCAGCGGGCCCGTCTTGTCGATGATCCTGAGCGCCGACTCCTGAGAAGTGATCACAATCTCGTCGATCTCGTCGAGCCGTGAAGCCGTCTGGGAATGAAGCTCAAACGCCGCCTCAACCGCCGTCTGCGCATGGAACTCAGCAGGGAACGAAACCTTGAACAGAATGTTCTCCATCACATACGCATCTAGCTCACGTTCAAGAGTGATCTCCTCGCCCTTGAACCACACATCTTGAAATCCCCAGTCCGGCGCGCTAAGAGCCGACGGATATCCCATCTCACCCTTAATCGCGTTCTGGGCAAACCGAACAGCACGAGCCAACGCATCCCCTGCAGCCCACGACTTTCTGGAACCCGTGTTCGGCGCATGCCGATACGTCCGCAAAGTCGCATCAAGCCATGCGTTAGAAACCGCGTTTTCAACCTGCCTAACGTCGCCACCAAGCATCGCCGTCGCAACCGCAGTCGAAGCAATTTTCACCAGAATCACATGATCGATACCAACCCGATTAAACGAATTCTGAAGTGCCAGAACACCCTGAATTTCATAAGCCCTAATCGCGTATTTCAACACTTCATTCACGCTAATCTGACGTGAAGAATCCAATCTCGATTTACGGCTCAGGTGATCGGCTATAGCCAGTATCGCCCCAAAATTATCGGAAGGATGCCCCCACTCAGCGGCAAGCAAGGTGTCGTTAAAGTCGAGCCACCTGATAGCCGCCCCAGTATCGAAAGCAGCCTTCACTGGATCGAGCATATAGCGAGTGCCAGGAACCCTTGCCCCGCTCGGCACAATAGTGCCTTCAACCTCAGGACCCAGCAGCTTCGTACAAGCCGGATAATCCATCGCCAGCAGTGCACATCCGATCGAATCCATCAGGCACAGGCGCGCAGTTTCGAGAGCAAGTTCCGAACTTGGATCATAGTTGACCGCATAATCGGCGATCTCGGTAATAACGGAATCAAAGACGTCAGATTCTGGTGGCACCTCTAGCCACGCTCCCCAACTGGAACATATGCCCGCGGCTCCGGTCCCGTGTAATCAGAAAGCGGTCGAATCAGCTTATTGTCATCCCGCTGCTCAATCACGTGAGCGATCCATCCAGACGTTCGGGCGATCACAAAAACCGGCGTGAACATCGCAGTAGGAATCCCGCACATGTGATACGCAGTCGCAGCGTAAAAATCGAGATTCGGGAACATGCCCTTCTCTCGCATCATCACGGTTTCAATGCGCTCAGAAATATCGTAGTACGCCGTGTTTTCGGCAGCGTCAGAAAGCCTTTTAGCGAGGTCTTTTACGATTGGCGATCGAGGGTCGCCGTTCTTGTAAACCCGGTGCCCGAATCCCATGATCAACCGTCGTGCCTCAAGCATGTGAAGCAACGATTTTTCTGCGTCCTGCGGCGAATCAAACGACGATACCAGCTCCATTGCCGCCTCGTTCGCTCCACCGTGAAGTGGACCCCGCAGCGCGCCAATCGCTCCCGCAATCGCCGAGTAGGTGTCAGACAGCGTGGAAGTGATCACCCGGGCAGTAAATGTCGAAGCGTTGAACTCGTGCTCGGCGTACAAAATCAGCGTCGTATCAAGCGCATCTCGCTTCAGCGGATCGGCCGGTTTACCCGACATCAGGCTCAGGAAATGCCCCGCCACGGTGTCTTCGTCGGACTCGGTATCGATCCGTTCGTTACGAGAGTGGAATCGGTACCAGTAAGCCAGCATCGACCCGAAGCTGGCGGTCAACCGATCGCCCACAGCCACTGCTATGCGACCACCCTCGCCTTCGGGTTCCAGCGTGCCCAACAACGACGTTCCAGTTCGTAGAACGTCCATCGGGTGCGTTGAAGCAGGCAACGCTTCCAGCAGCGTTTTCAAGGCGTCCGGCAATCCCCGCATACCGGCAAGTTTCTTCTTGTAGGCATCAAGTTGTTTCTGCCCCGGTAGCTTGCCATAGATGAGCAAGTAGGCGACTTCTTCGAAAGTCGAACTTGCCGCCAGATCGGTGATCGAATACCCGCGATATGTCAGACCAACTCCGGTCTGCCCAACCGTTGAAATTGCTGATGATCCGGCCGTTACTCCGTTGAGACCTGAAGTAGTCATGTCGATGAAATCCTATCTGTGGGGTTATCTACTGGTAGCGTCGTCCGATTCGGCATCGAACAGCTCATCCAACTTGCTTTCGTACGTGTGATATTCCAGATATTCGTACAGTTCATCGCGGGTTTGGAGTACCGAGATGATGTCCCGCTGAGTGCCTGCTGCCCTGACTATTTTGAGCACACTTTCGGCTGCTTTATTCGCCGCCCTGAAGATCGTAAGTGGATACAACGCAATATCGACACCCACACTAGCCAGCTCGTCAATCGTAAACGCAGGCGTCTTCCCAAATTCGGTCAGATTCGCAAGAATCGGTACGTTTACCGCATCTCTGAATTTGCGGTAATCGCCGAGTTCGGTAACCGCTTCAGCGAAGATCATATCGGCACCGGCTTCGACATACGCAACCGACCGCTCAATCGCAGCGTCCACACCTTCGTTGGCAATCGCATCGGTGCGCGCCATCAACACGAAATCGTCGTGGGCTTTAGCGTCGGCAGCGGCCTTAAGGCGATCACACATTTCTGCGCTGGAAACAATCTGCTTGCCGGGTCGATGGCCGCATCGTTTCGCCTGCACTTGATCTTCGATGTGAACACCCGCGGCACCTGCTTTAGCCATCTCCTTCATCGTTCGGGCGATCATGAACGCACCACCCCAGCCAGTATCGACATCGACCAGCAGCGGCAGATCGACAACAGAGGTAATTCGACGCACATCTTCAAGCACGTTATCGAGCGTCGTCATACCAAGGTCCGGAAGCCCGTACGAAGCCGTCGCAACGCCCGAGCCCGAGAGATAAAGTGCGTTGAACCCGGCCGACTTCGCCATCACTGCATGGTAGGCGTTGGTAACGCCCACGAGCTGCAGCGGGTTTTCGGCCTGCATGACCGCGGCTAACGATGTTTCTGAAGACATTTCCATAGTCTGCGGATTATAGGTGCGCCAGACCACGTTACGGGGCAGCAAACGGGCAACAAACGACTCTCAGGTGACCAAACAAAGCCCAAACGAACGCCAACCGAACGAACGAACTAGCCAAAGAACGCGTCGTAAAACACGAGTGGCGAGACCGCCAAAAGCACGATTCCGACTACGAGTCGCAGCCTGGTGGGATCGACATTACCTCCCATACGCGAGCCAAGGAACATGCCGATCATCGCCGGAATTCCTATAGCAGCTACCAGCATCCAATCGAATCGCCCTCTAAACAGATGTCCTGCAAATCCGGATGACCCAACGAGAATGGTCAGCATCAGATTCGTCCCGGCTGCCAGCGATGGCTTCATCTTCAAAACGTGAATCAATGCAGGCATTCGCAACACACCCAGTGCGAGTCCCACCGCACCACCGATGACTCCAATACCGAAGCCAACAAAGCTTTCACGACCAACCGTTTTCCGATTGAGATCACCCCGACCGGTAGTTGGGTCGCCATCGTCACCAACTGGTACATTGCCGCGAAGTTCGACCATCGCCCTAACGATCATCATCAACGAGGACCAAACCAATAACAGCCCGACGATAGCAAGCAGAATTACTCGTGAGACAAGATCGGCATATAGCCCACCAAAGAACGATCCGGCGACGGCCGGGACACCGGTTACGAGCACTACTCGCCATACGACTCGATTTTGAAGAATCGCAGGCCACGACCCGGCCAAAGAGCCAAGCACACTCACAAAAAGATTGGTGCTGGCAGCGATTAATGGGTCGATTCCAACGAACGTCATGATCGGCAATCGCACAACACCCAGCGCTATCCCGACAATCCCACCGATGATCCCAACGATCAGCGACATAATCGCTAATCCGGTTAATTGAACCCCTGAAAGTTCGCTTCCCACGAGCGCCAGTGTCGATACGGCTTCGGGCATCTAAACCGCCGTCCCAAAACTGGGGGCGGTGTACGTTGCGGCCGCCTTTGATAGCCACGTTCGGCTACAACAGGCGGAAGGACAATCTGTGGGTTCTGTATCGAGGTCAGACACTTCGTTATCTTTGAAAGCTATATCGCGGAAAATTCGATTCTAACCTCGCCCAGCCTGCGTCGTAAAACTTATTTTGACGATGCTCTGAACGAGGATTAAATCTACTTGCCGATCAGGTCCAGACTTTCGAGAACTCCATCGATTTCCTTGAAGTGTTCAGCATCGGGTTTGAGCGCGGGATGGCGTGCAAATTCCGATCCCGGCGAAAAGACTCCACGGCGCACCATGATGTGCTTGTAGACCCAGTTGGCAAATCCCTGACCCTGCGCCAACATCCCGATCAATGCCTGGTGGCGGCGCATCTCGGCATTTGCGGCGTCGACATCTCCCGCCTGGTAGTGATTCCACACTCGAACAAACATGTCGGGCAACGTTGATCCCGGCATTGTGCCGACTGATCCGCGCTTGAACTCCTCAACTGCGAACGCTCCACCGGCACCACCGAACAAAATCAAATCACTTCCTTCTGCCAGCTTCTGAGTTTCGCCCATACGCGGAATGGTCGGAGGGGTCTCAACCTTGATGTAGCAAAGGTTTTCGTGGCGCTCAGCGCAGGTGACTGCCATTGCAGGGGGAACTGGAGCCGTGTTCTGATCCTGCAGGAAGATGGGCAACGAAACCGACTCGGCGATTCTCCCGAAGTACTCGATGTTCTCCGATGCCGCTATCGAGATGAACGAGGTGGGACGAATCATCAGTGCGTCGGCACCGAGCTCCTCGGCTCGCTTCGACAGGAAAATGGCGACGGCAGTGCTTTCGCCACCGGTGTTCATAACGATCTTCACTCGACCGTTATTGACCCGTACGACCGTGCTGAGAATCTCGTCTCGCTCGTGTTCGGTGAACTTGTAAATCTCGGTCGCAACAGCAATTCCCATGCCGTCCACGCCCTTGCCAATCATCCACTCGACCTGATTTTCGAGATCCTCCATCACCAGCTGCCCTTTTTCGTTTATCGGAGCTGAAAGGATCGGGTAAACACCCTTCATTGAGCGGTCAAGCATATTGAGAATTCTCCGAGTGAAAACGTCCAGGCGATCTGAAGCAGACGCCGTTTCTAACTAATGAGGCGGATACTCGCACCACCGAGTCAAGAACGCAACAGAATAAGCGGCGTGTAACAAAGAAGACGGCCCAAAACGATAAACGCAACCCGACTCTAAATATTCTCAAAGAAAAACCGGCTAGCCGGCCGCATACAGGCTGTTCATCACTGCGAGCAGCACCCCGGCAACAGTTGCTGTTCCTATAACGCCTGCGACGTTCGGGCCCATTGCGTGCATTAACAGATAGTTGTCGGGGTCTTCTTTTTGTCCCATATCCTGCACAACCCTCGCCGCCATTGGCACAGCCGAAACACCAGCAGCACCGATCATCGGGTTGATCTTTTCCTTCGAAAGTAAATTCATCAACTTCGCCAGCAGTATTCCCGCAACGGTAGCCGTCATGAACGCAAACAAGCCAAGGAAGAATATCCCGATAGTTTCTGGTTGAAGGAATATATGTGCGGGCATGGTTGAACCCACGGCCAGCCCGAGCAATATGATCACGATGTTCATCATGGCGTTCTCAGAAACGTCCGCAAGCCTGGGTACAACTCCCGAAACTTTGATCAGGTTTCCGAGCATCAGCATTCCGATAAGTGGTGAAGCCGAAGGCACCAATACGCTGATCAGGATGGTTGTGAATACCGGGAACATGATCTGGGTGCGTCTGGATACCGGCTTTGCCGAGTACTCCATGCGAATCAGCCGCTCTTTTTTCGTCGTAAAAAGCTTGATGATCGGTGGCTGAATAATCGGCACGAGAGCCATGTACGAGTAGGCAGCAACTGCAGTTGCGCCAACGATGGGGCGCATATCGTAGCTCGGCAGCGCATCGCCGATTATTTGCATACGGGTGGCAATGTAGATCGTGGTTGGCCCATCAGCTCCACCGATAATTCCGATCGACGATGCTTCAAGCAGCCCAAATTCGAAAAAGTCGGTCATGCCGAGCAGCAGTGCGCCAAGCAATGCGACAAACACACCGGCCTGCGCTCCTGCACCTAGCAACAGCGTTTTCGGGTTCGACAGCATAGGACTGAAGTCGGTAGCTGCACCGACACCCATGAATATCAATAGCGGGAATATGTCAGATTTCATTCCGACGGTTTCGAATATTTTCAAGAGCCCCATGGGCTCGCCGTCACCACCGGGGCGAATAAGCTCTTCCCCCGGCAGGTTAGCGAACAATATTCCCATCGAAATCGGAACCAACAATAGCGGTTCCTTTTTCTTTGCGATACCGACGTAAAGAAGGGCACCCGCAATTAGCCACATCAGGATAATTTGGGGATCTTTCCCGATTTCCGTGAAGCCTATCCAGAGGTCACTTAGCTCGTTGGTCGGCATCTCGGCTAACCCTGTGCAATCTCGGCCAGAGTTTGACCGTGTTGAACTGCGTCACCGGCTCCGACATGAACTGCCGAAACTGTGCCATCGATGGGCGAAGCGATGGTGTTTTCCATCTTCATCGATTCAAGAACGAGAATGGGCTGGCCCTTCGTTACCGAATCGCCAACCGCCACACTAACGCTCACGATTTTGCCGGGCATCGGCGATCGTACAACGCCATCGCCACCACTGGTGGGAACTGAAGGACGCGAGACTATCTGTGGTGCAGGATCGACAGTTTTAGGCGCTGAAATAGACGGTGTAGAAGATACTCCCGGTGCCGCCGATTCCGGGAGTTCGACCTGATAGGTAGTTCCGTCAACGGAAACTTCTACAGGTGAAGAAGAAAGATCGCCGACTTCGACATCGTACGTCTGCCCGGCAATCGTAATTTTGTAGTTCTTAGTTGCCACTAGTTACGCCTGTCCCTGGTAGCAGATGAACCCTGCCCAAGCATGCGCATTCGACCACTTTGCAGCCACGACCCCGCGGCTGAACCAGTTCTGGAAATCGGCGATGGCATCGAAGTCGATTTTTGGTCGGAAAGAGCCATGGCAACTGCGATTCCAGCAACCTCCTGACTCGTGATTTCTCCGGCAGAAGACCCATTTCCGGTGCCGGAATCACTCGCAGTCGATTCCGCTGTTGCAGGCGACTTTTCACGATCGAGCAGGCTCATGCCCTTGATCGACAAAGCAAGCAATGCAAGTACGGCGAAAACTATGCCCATGCCAACGAGGGTCACCATTAGCCCGTCGTTTAGCAATTCCTGATCGTACGTGTCAGTACTCCCTCAGCCGCTCCGCTCGCAAACAGAGCGAAATCAATGCAGTCACCATCGAAAATTACGTTGCGATTCTAACAAAGCAAGGCTAATCAACGGGGGTATATTCGTCGACAGAGATCGGATAGGTATTTCCGTTGATTTCGGCGATTTGAGAAGTTGCATTTTCAGCAACGCCAACTGATACCTCTTCGCCGTTGACCTGAACAGAAATTGAATCGACCGATTTGCCGAGAACGGCAGCGTTAAATCGCTCGGAGTGTTCGCTGAGCAACTGCTGTGCTTCGGCGACTGAAATCGCAACGAAAGTAACCGATGAGCCGGGTGCCGCCTGCCCCAGCTTCGGAAGGTCGATCGATGCCACAGTGGCGATCTTGGCATAACCGCCGGTCGTCTGGCGATCGGCAAGCAAAATGATCGGCTTCCCATCACCCGGAATCTGAATTGAGCCGTTGACTACAGCATCAGAAACAATGTCATATCGGCCGCTTTTCGATTCGATCTGAGGGCCATCTAAACGTAATCCCTGTCGATTCGACTGATCAGTAACAGTGAAATTCGAACTCAGGAACGTCTCGATGGCTGACTCACTGAACTCATCATCCTGAGGTCCAAGCACAACTCGAATGTTGAGTTCACTTGACAGTGCTGAAGACTCCTCACCCTCAAACATTCGACCTCCGCCAGAAGTTGACGTGAACTCGCCGATATTCAGCACATCGCCTTCCGCCAAAGCCCTACCGTTGATGCCACCGATTTCCGATGCGACGTGGGTAGAGCGTGATCCGAGCAGCTCAGGAACGTCCACTCCCCCGGCAACCGCAGCATATGCCCGCAGGCCGCTCGAAACCATTCCCAGAGAAAGGCGTGAACCAGCATGCGCCGTGTACGAAACGCCAGCCGAAACAGGAACGCCATCAAGGCTCGCAATCAACTCAGCTCCAGTAATTGCAAAGATAGCGTCATCACTAAACTCGATCTCAACGCCACCAAGCAACACTTCAAGCGCCGCTGCATCGAAACTATTCCCGACGAGTCGGTTTCCGATATCAAGCGAATCGACATCAACAGCACCACTAACCGAAACACCAAGCTGCTGGAATCCCGTTCGCCCACGATCCTGAATCAGCGTCATTGGACCGGGCTGGATAACTCGAATCGTGCGATCGGTCGCTTTGGAAAGTGACTTGTCACTCATGTGACTTCACCGGTACGAATCGAACTTTGGATCCCGGAGTGATTAGCGAAGGCGAGTCACTGGTTACATCGAACAAATCTGCGGCAGTTCGACCAATCAGCTGCCACCCACCGGGGCTTACGTTGGGGTAAACACCGGTTTGCGATTCAGCGATGCCAACCGACCCCGCAGGAACACGAATACGCGGCGTTTTAAGTCGTGGAGTAGCGATCCGTTCATCAAGCCCGCCAAGATACGGAAAACCGGGGGCGAAACCGATCATGTAAACCCGGTAATCAACCCCCGAATGGATATCGATTACCTCCTGGTTCGTCAGTCCAGCGTTCTCGGCCACCAATCCAAGGTCGGGACCATCATCACCGCCGTAAACGACCGGCAGCTCGATAACTTGAACGTCACCCGCAGATTCAACAGCCGCTTCGAGTCGGTCAATAATCGCGGTCAGTTGATCAACAATCTCATCGTGCTTGCTTACCAACGGGCTGTAACTAACAAGCAGCGACCGATACGTCGGCACCAACTCAATAACCGCCGGAATGCCCTCGGCTTGAATCAACTCTGCGAGAACGAAAACCTGGGAGTTAATCGCAGGATCGATTTCCGACCCCAACTCGATAACAATCGCAGAATCGCCCGCAGGAAGAAGCCGTGGGTAGGTTCGAGCTTCGGTCTCAGGCTCGCCTAACGCCGACTCGCTAGCTGCCACTTGAAACCAACTTGTCCATCGACACAATCTCAACACCAGCAGCTTCAAGCGAACCGCGTACGGCCGACGCCAGATCAACCGCTCCAGCGGTGTCGCCATGAAGGCAAATGGAATCAGCTGAAAAGTCGATTTCAGTCCCATCAACAGCCGTCACTTTGCCTTCGGTTGCGAGCTTTAGCGAACGTGCAACGACCTCTTCAGTGTCGTGCACAACAGCACCCGGCTGCGACCTCGGAACCAGTGTTCCTTCAGGGGTAACTGCCCGATCGGCATAGCACTCACGCGCCACTCGAACGCCGTGCGAACGTGCAATCGATTCCCACTGCGACCCTGCCAGCACGACGTGAATTAGATCGGGATCAAACGCCTTCACCGCAAGCACGATCGCCTCGGCAACAGCTGCGTCACGCACCGCCGTGTTGTAGAGCGCACCGTGCGGTTTGACGTGCTGCATGGTGCGTCCGGGAGTGAACGCCGAGAGTGCGCCAACTTGATACGTAACGGCGTTGTGAACTTCAGCGGGGGTCAGATCCATATTGCGGCGCCCGAATCCGCCAAGGTCGGGATACGCCGGATGCGCCCCGATCCCAACATTGTTCTCAATAGCAAGTTCAACTGTACGAGCCATCCAGTCCGGGTCTCCAGCGTGAAAGCCCGTGGCAATATTGGCAGACGTTATGTACTTGACGATTTCGCGGTCGAGGCCAAGCTCGTACCCGGCGAACGATTCACCGATATCAGCATTGAAATCAATTCTTCCCGTCACACCGTTCGTCAATTAGGAACTCCGATACTTACTAAGCCAACTGTGCGAAGGCAATGACCACGATCACTCGCTTGATCCGAAACCAAAGTTGATATGAATCTCGCTAATTTGCCGACAGTCGGAGCGTAGCACAGTAGGAGTCTTTTTCAGCATCCCTCTAAACTGGTGCGATGCTCGAAAAGTTTTTAAAGCCGATACTTGCTCTGCTGGCGTCTGCATGGCATTCGTTCGGCTGATCTCGGATCACAGGCGACGAAAAGGCTGCCAACGCACTCAGGACGGCGTGGGAGGGTCACGGCCGTGCCGGAGAACCCGGTGAGAACCTGGGCACACGCACTCGCAATACGATCATCGCTTCATCGGGCGTCCTGATCGCCGTGCTGATTATCTGGGGCCTGTTTGCAATGATCGGCGGCGGCGGCGATGACGAATCTGGCGGCTCCACACAATTGCCAACTCCAACTCCATTTGCGGGACTGACCTGACCCCCTCAAACGTATCCAGTTGAAAGATCAGATACTGGATGCATTGAAGGGAGGCAGAAA
>DUCO01000031.1 GCA_012959765.1 Dehalococcoidia bacterium
CATCATCTCTACCCCCTTTGGGAACCAGAGTTTCTAACATTTACCCTGGTCTGGTTTTTTTGGGGGGGGCAGGTCACGAATGGAACAACAAAGAGAAAAGCCTCCTCATCCAAATACATGACCACCTCGATACAATCGGACCCCAGTTACTGTCAAATTCACTGTCAATTCATATTTTTCGTTGTACTGAGAAAGATGAATTACTGCCCCAAATGCCTAAGTTGAACTAGGTAGTTGGTGCCGAAGGTGGGAGTCGAACCCACACGACCGTTAAAGGTCAATGGATTTTGAATCCATCGCGTCTGCCATTCCGCCACTCCGGCTTTAGGGTGCTCGGCGTTCGAGCCTGCCATTCCTTCAGAACGGAGAGGCTTGATGCGAGCTGTGGGCTATCTATATTAGCGACGATTTTGCGTTTGCACACGTGTTTAGCGTGGCTGTTTTTGGGTGGAGTGGATTGAGGTGATGGCTGTTGGATTGTTGGTTTTGGCGAGGAAGCTAGATCCTGAAAATGAATTCAGGATGACAGTGGAAGCGGCTGTCGGTGCGATCCACACTGCGTAATCCAGAAACCCAGTCGGGCTGACAGTGTTCGACGATTGCCGGGATGGAACGTGCTAGGCTCGCAGTTCCAGCCAAATATCACAGGTGCTCATGTCTGAAGACGCCCCGCAACAAATAGACCGTTCGTTAGAGCTTTCGCGCCCGTTGGCGGTGCTCGATGTGCAGTCGACCGGGCTGGATACCGACACTGCTCGCATTGTAAAACTATCTGTATTTCGAGTTGATCCCGATGGTGCAGAGCATGTGAAATCGGTGCTGGTGAATCCCGATATCCCGATCCCGACCGGTGCGACTCAGGTGCACGGAATTACCGATTTGGATGTGATGGAAAAGCCGGTGTTTCGGGCTTACGCAAGGGCGCTGGCGGATCATCTTGAGGGGTGCGATCTTGCCGGGTTCGGGATTGAGCGATTCGGTCTCCCACTGTTGCAGGCCGAGTTCACACGTAACGATGTCGAGTTCTCGTTAGAGGGCAGGACAGTTGTCGATGCCATGACGGTGTTTCATCGTGTTGAACCCCGCAATTTGGCTTCGGCTTACTCTCGATTCGTTGGTGGCGCGAAGCCTGATTCGTCGAGATTGGAAGACGACGCTCAGGGTGCCCGCAATGTGTGGGACATTCTTCAGGGCGAGGTTGCCAGTTCCAGCAGTGTTCCGAAAAAACCAAACGAACTGGCAGCGTGGGCGAAGGGCATCGACAGCTCGGCGATAGACACAGAGGGCAAGTTTGTTTGGAGTGAAGAGGGCGATGCGCTTCTCAACTTCGGCAAGCACCGGGGTGAGCGGTTAGTCGAGGTGGTGAGTAGCGATATTTCGTACCTGAACTGGATGTCGGGATCAGATAACTTTGAACCTGAGGTTCGTAAGATCGCTGAGTCGGCAACGAACGGATACCTGCCGGAGCGGACCCCCGAACAGGCTCCGGAACCTGCGTCTGAATCTGCGTCTGCCCCTGAATCAACTGGTGAATCGGCCCCTAAGTTGACCAACGATCCGGCGCAGGATTCCTAAAACGGTCGGCCATCTTGCGGTTCTGATAGCGGCGGGGGTGCGTCATCGCTGCGTAGTACGGCATCGCCGGTGAATGTTATTTCGACGCACGGCATCCCTAAAAATATCCGCTTGGCGATGATGAACGGACCCCACCACGGTAGTCGCAGTGCACGGTTAATCTTCACCGCTCCAAGTAATATTTTGAACTTGGTACGCGGGAAATTTGGTCGTAACGACCAGTGCTCAATGAACGCGAATATCTTTGGCAGTTTTTCGTTGAGATCCCGAACGACACGAGCTTCGGCCGGGATGTCGAACCACGGCTCAAACTCGACCGAGTGAACTGTCACTTTTGAGTTGCGAGCCATGCTTGCGAGCCAATCGCGCTTGCCGGGGTAGCCAGAGAGGATGATCTTATTCACACCATCTTCTTGGACCCAGACATAGGTCGTTTCGATTACGCGTTGAGTGCCGTTTTTGCGCGTCAGAGTAGTGCGGATGTAGAAGCTGATTGAAAGTATTTCTTCAAGCTTGGCTGGCAGTTTGGGAGCGGTCATGCGACCGATGTTAGCCGTCCCCATCGAACACGGCGATAGTGTCCGGGTTGATATGAATGGCACCTGGCCCGTTCGTGATATTCAGCTTGCCCTGCCCATCCTCTATCCGATGTGCAACCGTCGCTACATCGCCATCTTTCGTAACGTCCTGGGATCCACCATTTACGGTTACATCACCGTTGCGTGTGTAGGCTGTAATAAGAACGTCGGAACCGTTTTCGAGCCGTGCGGCAATATCGCCGTTGGTCGTCGAAATTGAACTCGTGCCATCGTTGACAACTCCCTCGAACCAGACGTGAGCGTTCGTGGTTACCACGATCACGTTGCCATTGACGCCCTGAACAGTAACCTCAGATTCGGTGGTATTGATATTGAAATTACCGACAGACCCGGTCACCGATATTTCGCCTTTAGTAGTGACCAGAGAAGCGGTAACAACCGAAATTGAATCGACGACGATGGGTCGGTTGGTAGTACGAACTACGAGTTGAACGCCATCCGGAAGGCCGATATCGATAATCGAGTTGGCGGATGTTTCGCCACCGGTGCTTGTGGTAGCCGAAATTACGTAGTGGCGTACTGGCTCACTGGTGAGGCTCTGGGTGTAAAAGTCGACGAACTCTTCGTTGTTTAGCGTTGCTTCGACTTCGAGGGTGTTGGATGAAACCCGGTGGAGGCGCACTTCGGCGTTTTCGCCAACGACTTCTACCAGCGCGCCCTGGTTAAGGACAACGGTGTCGGTTGCAATTCTGGACTTGCCACCGGCGAGCACGCAGACCGGTGCCAGCGTTGCAAAGGCAGCGATGATGAGGAGCAGAATGCGTAGTTTGAAGTTCATATCGATGGATCGCCAGTCAAAAGGTATGGAAGCAACGGCTATTCGTCCGCTGATATTACACGTTTGAGTTGGGCGCACTCGTTGGTTTCGACAAGAATGAGTCTAGCCAGATATTATCTGCTGAACTTAGGACGTTGAAATGAATTTACGAAGCCGATATGCGCTTGATTACGTTCACGCGCCAAAAGGTGGGCCGTTTGGTCGGCCTGGGGGTGCGTGAACGTTTGCTGGGACTGGCGTTCATTGCAATGCTGCTGTTCGGCTTGTGGTTACTCGTCCGTCCAGAGCCCTTCACGACCACCGTTACCGAAGAACACGTTCTGGATTATGGGACGTGGACTATTATCAAAAGCCCATCGCCTTACAGCGTGTTCGTTCGCAAATCTAGCGCATCCACTACGTTGTTTTTGAGTACCGATGGAAGCAACGATTCGATCCGAAGACTCGTTGACGAAGCAGAGGCCAAATTGCTTGCCGTTGCCAGTGATAATCACGATGTGGTGAGCATCGAATTTTCTAATGTGATCCTTGTCTGTGACTATAAATCAAACTGCGAGTCGACCAAAAAACGCGTCATGAATTCGGCGCTGTGAGTTCGGATGTTTATCGTGCAAGTTGACCAGCGTGGAGGCTTGTAGGGGGCGGGTATCGAGAAACTAGTCGAGAACCAACCTGACTGCTGCCAGTACCTTGTCGGGTGTTGGGTAGATGAGTGGTTCCAGGGCTGGTGAGTAGGGTACGTTGACCTGTTCAGACGCTACGACTTGAATCGGTGCCTGTAGGTCCCAGAAACCTTCCTGGGCGACTATAGCTGCGATTTCCGATGCTGCCGAACAGCTTTTGTGTGCAGGGTCGACGACTACCAGACGACCTGTTTTGGCGACCGACTTCAAGATTGTTTCGGTGTCCAGCGGAACAAGCGTTCGAGGGTCGATCACTTCTGCGGAAATTCCTTCAGCAGCGAGTACTTTTGCTGCGTCGAGAGCGTGCTGGACTCCTCCGGCTACTCCGACAATCGTAACGTCAGACCCTGTTTGCAGTGTGTTCGCTACCCCGAACGGAACCAATAATTCGCCACCGGGCAGGTCGGCGTTGTCGGGTATCTCCATACGGGAACTAATCGCAATACCGTCTTCGAAAATCATGCAGACATCGTTGTCGCGAACGGCTGTTTTCATGAGGCCTTTAGCGTCGTAAGCATTCGACGGGCAGATGACTTTCAGCCCCGGCGTATTCATGAAAGTCGGGTAGTTACGGTCGGAGTGGTGAGCAGCTGCTCCACGAGCGTAAAACATGCGAATTCTGAAGGTTACGGGCAACTCGGCCTGGCCGCCGAACATGTAGCGCATTTTTGAGCCCTGCGAGATCAGCTGATCCATGCCTACCCACAGAAAACTCGTGACTGTTTCGACGATGGGTCGCATGCCGCAAAGCGATGCACCGAGGGCGGCTCCGAAGAAGCCGTTTTCAGATAGTGGCGTGTCGATAACGCGGTCTTCACCGAATCTTTCGACGAGTCCGGCTGTTGCTCCGTAAACGGACTTGCGCAGATCCTCGCCCATGGTGAAGACGGCGGGATCGCGCTCCATCTCTTCGACGGTCGCTTCTGTAATTGCCTGTACGTATGTTTTGATGGCCATTTGGGATGATTTTCTTGCTGTGTGAGGTTCGTAGTGGGGGGAGGAGTAATGGGTTAAACGGGAGTCGCCCACATGTCGTCGAAAAGATCGCCGGGTTCGGGGAATGGACTGTTCCGGGCGAACTCAACTGCTTCTTCGATTTCGATGTGGACGGCTGCTTCGATATCGTCGCATTCAGCTTCGGTGGCAAACCCGTGACTTATCATCGCTTTACGGTGGATCGGAAGCGGATCACGCGTCCTTGCCTCTTCAACCTCTGACTCTTCTCGGTAGTTCGACTTGATGATTCGGTCGAGGCCCAGAGAGTGGTCTTCGTATCGGTAGGTCATTGCCTCGATAAGGGTTGGTCCCTCACCGGCTCGGGCGCGTCTAACGGCTTCGTTGGTGGCTTCCCAAACGGCGATAGCGTCCTGCCCGTCAACCAGTACACCCGGCATTCCGTAGGCGCTGGCGCGGTCGCTGACGTGATCTACCGAGACTGAGTTTTTGTACGACGTAGTAATGGCATAGCCGTTGTTTTCGCACATGAAAATTACTGGCAGGTCCCAAAGAGCCGCCATGTTCATCGATTCGTGGCATGCGCCCTGGTTCGAAGCGCCATCGCCGAAGAAGACGAGCGAAACGAAGCCCTGTTTACCGAGCTTGGAAGCTAATGCTGCGCCGGTTGCGATGGGAACTGATGATGCGACGATTCCCGATTCGCCAAGAATTCCGATAGAGAAGTCGGCCAAATGCATCGAGCCGCCCTTGCCTTTGCAGAAGCCGCCGGTTTTGCCGAGAATTTCGGCCATTGCGCCTTTCACATCACCACCCTTTGCGATGGGGTGACCGTGTGATCGGTGGTTGCCGGCAATTCTGTCGGTGTCTTCTAATGCCGCACAGGCTCCGACGGCAACTGCCTCTTCGCCGATGTATGGGTGGGCGGGTCCGATCAGTTCGCCCGAGGAGTGGATCTCGATCACTGCCTCTTCGAAGTACCGAATACGGCACATTCGTCGGTACATTTCTTCGAGTTGCTGCTTATCCAACGCCATCTGTGTTCCACCTGTTATTACCGAATGCCTAATCGGATACTAAATCGATTGATTCGTCTGTTCAATTCACCGACAGGTTACTCTCGAGTCGAACGATATGCAGGAAGGAAGGTGGCGTTGGCACCGTTTACGGAGTGAGTTAGGCAGGTCGGCGGTTTCGGCGTGCATCTCTGGGCAGGGCGCCTTGTTGGACGATTATTTCAGTAGGATCGGAATTCGAATCTTTGCTTCGATGCGCCCTTGATCTGATCCGAGCGTGATCGACCCGTCCATTACTTCGAGCATTTCTCGAGTTATCGAAAGCCCAAGTCCTGTACCCGGTGTGCTTCGGGTCAGCTCGTTGTCGAGTTGAGTGAATCGGTTGAAAGCTTGTTCGGTTTCCGACGTGGACAATTAGCCTTTGTTGCGGACAAGAATTTCCAAGAAGCCGTCAGATCCGGAGGCCGATATTGTGATGCCGCTTTCGGCCGGTGAGTATTTGATTGCGTTGCTTACAACATTTTGGACAGCTTGAGCCAGGCGTATTGGATCGATTTCAGCAAATGCTTCGTCTATGCCTCCGCGCCACACGAGACGCCGATTTGCGGCGGTTGCGACAGGCCTGAGACTATCGAAAACTTCCTTTACCATTTTCACCACGTCGGGCTGCCGGATGTCGTATGAAAGCCGTCCGGAGTCGGCCGCGGCAACGTGTAGTAAATCGTTGATCATTCGCTCTAAGCGCCATGCATTGCTCTGGATCAAATTCAGCTGCTTGAGTTGACGATCACTCAAACCTTCATAGCGCATCAGCAGGCTAGTGAACGCCACGACGCTGGTTAGCGGAGTTTTGAATTCGTGCGAAACCGAGCTTAAGAATTCGGCTTTTGCTTTTGCTTCGGATTCCAGAACGGCAGTTTGAGTTACCAGTGCTTCAGCACGCACACGCTCGCTTTCAAGTCGCTTACCTGCAACTTCGAGCGCTTCAGCGTGGAAGACCGGTGTGAGCGAAATACCGACCTGCACCCGGTTCCCGTTCCTATGAACACCTTCGATTACCGGATTCTCACTCATTGAGCGTGAAGCCGGTCGATCGAAGAAGGCTGCCATCCAGTCCGGATGCGCCTCGCTTTTTGCGGGAGGGATCAGCACATCGATGAGTTGTCCGGTCAGTCCAGATTCTTCCCATCCGAACAGCTTGTCCATGCGACTGTTCGCCGCGACAATTACCCGGTCATCACCGACGAGAATTGCAGGGTCGGCCATCTGATTTACGAGCTCGAATATGTCAAAACTGTCGGATTACGATAGCGACGTCGTCGTTTATCGAATTACTGGTCAACTCTTACCCTCGGGAGTGTGGTATTTTCGCGTCAGCTCAGTGCCTTTGTAATGTTCTATTGAGCGGTGACCGAACTACCCAATTGGCCTGCAGCCTATGCCGAAAGAATATTGCTGTTAAAAAACCCCACGAATTCGTGATTTTCCACACTATAAATCACATCAAATGGATCAGGCGACCTGAACAATACAGGCGAATCGAATTATCTTAGGGATGTATGTTGACTTGTCGTATGGATATGGCGGAATGAGGTATTGGTATTGGTTGTGAGCAGTCAGGGTATGAACTTCGGAATAATTGTTTCTAAAAACGTGATGATTCCGATGCGAGACGGTGTGCGTTTGGCGACCGATATTTATCGACCTGCCGATGCCGAAGGAAACCCTGTTGCCGGTGAGTTTCCGGTGATACTGGGGCGCACGTCGTACGACAAATCGAACCCGGTTATATGGATCGACGCGGTTGCAAAGGCGTTTGTGCCTCGAGGTTATGTCGTGCTTTTGCAGGATCTCAGGGGTCGGGGCGATTCAGAGGGCACTGGCGATTATTTCCACACGGCGAACCAGAAAGAGGGTCTTGACGGCTACGACACTATCGAGTGGGCGGCCGCTCAGGCGTGGTGCAGTGGGAAGGTTGGGATGGTTGGTGCTTCGCATGGCGGGATTGTCCAGAACATGGCATCGCTTTATCGGCCGCCTCATCTGGCGGCGTTGTGGGTAGATGTTGCGCCGACGAATGCGTTTCGCTGGGAGGTTCGGCAGGGCGGGGCGATGGCGCTGCACATGTATGGCGCACTGTATTTGCACGGGTTCGATTCGCAGGAAATCAAAGACGACCCTGTTGCAATCGAGCGTATCGAGCGTGGGGCCGAGCGGTTGCGTGATGAAGTGTGGAAGCAGCCTTTTAAAGAGGGCGAAACGCCTATCGCTGTCGTGCCTAATCTCCAAAAGGTGCTGATGCACTATTACCGTGACGGTTCGTACACCGATTTCTGGAAGCAGGAGTCGCTCAATCACGCCCAGCACTACGACCGCATGGACGATATACCTGCCGTTTACAGTTCGGGTTGGTACGACCCGTTCGCAGCCGAAACTTCAGAGCAATTCGCTCATATGACTGCAAAAAATTCGACTCCTCAACGCTTGATTATGGGTCCGTGGAATCACGTTTCTATGCGAGGGAAGGGTGCTTCGTTCGTTGGCGATGTTGAGTTTGGCGAGGCGGCCGACTGGGGCGACAAAGTTCTGAACCAGGAGCGTTTTCGCTGGTTTGATCGCTGGTTGAAGGGAATCGATACTGGCGTCGAGGATGACGATCCGGTGCGGATATTTGTGATGGGTGGCGGAAGTGGGCGTATCGATGGGGCAGGGCGAATACATCATGGCGGTGGATGGCGGGTTGAGCAGGAGTGGCCGCTAAGGCGTGCTTCGGAGACTGCTTACTATCTGTCGGCTGGCGGAGGATTGAGCACTGCTGCGCCGGGTAGTTCGGCACCGCCAACAACATGGGTTCACGATCCTGAAAATCCGGTGCCTTCGATAAGCGGAAATGTGACCGGGTTCTACGAGTGGATCGTGTTGCCGGATGATCTTGACCCGGCGTATGTGCCGCAGCGCGCTCGGATGCGGTCGTTGATCCCTGACGGACCGTTGCATCAGAAGGAGCGCGATTCGACAATCGTGGCGTCTGGGCGCGATCCTGAAACTCCCGCTCTTCTGGCAGATCGCGCCGACGTGAATGTGTTTCAAACAGAGCCGCTTGATTCGGATGTGGAAGTGACCGGGTCGATCATGGTGAATCTGTGGATTTCGTCGGATGCTGTCGACACTGATTTCACTGCCAAGTTGCTCGACGTCTACCCGCCTAACCCAGACGAAGGGTACCCAGAGGGCTTCCATTTGCCACTGGAGGATTCTATTCGCAGGGCGAGGTTCAGGGATGGGTTCGATGAGGAGGTACTGATGACACCGGGCGAGATTTACGAGTTGCAAATCGAATTGCCGCCGGTGTCGAACCTGTTCAAAAAGAATCACCGGATTCGGATTGACATCTCTTCGAGCAATTTTCCACGATTCGATGTGAACCCGAATACGGGCGAGTCGATTGGACGGCACACGAGATCGCAGGTTGCGAACAACAGTGTGTATGCGGACGGGGGGCATCGTTCGAACGTGGTTTTGCCGATCGTGCAGAATACTGACTGAGTGACGTGAAAAGGAGGGCTGGTTATGGCGAAGTTAAGTAGTTCAGAAATTGCGGAGTTGATGCCGGGTATTCCCGATTGGTTTGTTGTGGAAGAAGAGGGGATGAACCGGCTTCAGCGTGCGTTTACTTTTGGCGATTTCGCTGAAGCACTGGAGTTTACGAATCGTGTTGGTGATCTGGCGGAAACGGCTAATCATCATCCTCGGATTACGACCGAGTGGGGCAGGGTAACGCTCACCTTGTGGAGCCACGATCAGGGAGGAATGGTCGCCGTCGACATCGAGATGGCCCAGAGGGTTAACGCGCTGTAGTGGGTGGCTAAAGATATCGCGATGCTGGGTGCAGTTTTAGCGACTAAAGACGAGCCTGTTCGTTCGAGAGCTTTTCGATTGCCTGAATCAGTGCCTGGTGACCCTGATTGGTCGCCTCTTCGCCTTCAGCCTGAACCGAACGGTACAGCTGAGCGATAAGTGCTGAAGTCGGTATCGAAGTTCCGGTTTTTTCGGCTAGCTCGGCTGCGAGGCGCAGGTCTTTTTGCATGTGTTTCACCATGAAACCGGGTGAAAAATCGCCTTCGAGCATCTTCGGTCCCAGCGTTTCGAGGGCCCATGATCTGCCAGCGCCATCTTTGACCGCATCGAAGAACAGCTGCATATCGAGTCCGGCTTTTTTCGCCAGCACGAACGCTTCCGACATTCCGGCAACGGTTGCAACACCAATCAGCTGGTTGGCAATTTTCGTGGTGTGACCCGACCCGACCGGTCCCATGTGGGCGATGTTTCCGCCCAGTACGTTCAGCACCGGAAGTGTGCGTTCAAATGCTTCTGCGTTTCCGCCCACTAGTATCGACAGAGTTCCCGCTTCTGCGCCGCCCACACCACCGGTCACCGGAGCATCGACGAAGTTTGAGCCTTTCGCTTCGACGAGCTTTGCCATATTTTTACCCATCTCGGGGTCGATGGTGCTCATGTCGATCACGACCGAGCCGGCGTTGATGCCTTCGAGAATGCCGTCAGGACCTGCGATTACAGCTTCGACGTGTTGGGAGTCGGGAACCATCGTGATGATGATGTCGGATGCAACCGCTGTTTCGGATGCCGAGGCGGCCGATGAAGCCCCGAACGCCTTTGCGCTGTTCACGGTCGCATCGTTGAGATCGAAAACGGTCACACCGTAGCCGGCGTCGATCAGATTCTGAGCCATGGGTAGGCCCATCATGCCAAGTCCTACAAATCCGATTCGTTCGTTGCTCATGTGTAAGTTTCCTGCCGTTGGTTAGTGGCGCCGTGTTGAGGCCAGTTAGTGGCGCCCGTTGGAATATGCCGCCTAATTTACAGGTTGTAAAGACGCAACAGTAGCGTAGTGTTCGAAGCTAACCAGCCTGATGCCAAATCTGAGTGTTGAGACAGCATTGCACTCCACTCGTATTTTGAGCCGATATCGATCTAATTTTCTGCTGAGTCACCTCCGACTCTGAAAGCCCCGGGTCCACACCTGGTTTTTTTTGGAATCAGTAATTCATCGACAATCTTCAACTTGTAATTGACCACAAAACCCCGAACTTCAGTTCCCGGCTTGCAGTAGTCGCTTATACTGCGGCGCCATGAGCATTCGCAAATATCTTCATTTCACGATTCTGGTCGCGATTCTGGGTACTGCCCTGACCATGGTGGCCGTGACTGGTTGCGGTTCGGGCGATAGCGGCTGGAGTGACGATACTTCGTTTGTTGCGACCGACGAAGATTCAATTCAGATTCTTCAGCCTAACGGCGTGTTTACAGCGGATGACGTCGAGGCCGCCGGATGGAAGAACTCGAAGGAGCTGTCGCCTGAAACTCTCCCCGATGCGACGAGCGTTTGGTACGGGTTCTACCAGCAGCGAGATGTTGAGGTTCGTGTTTACGAATCGCAAGCGACTGCGATCGCTTCAGGTCAGGAAATCGCTGACGTTGCTACTGGTCGCAGGAAGCCAGCTCCGTTCGCTTCAGGCGGCATAAGTTCGACCCGCACGAGCTATTCGGCGTATGCGATAGTCGGAAACCTTATCTTACTTTGTGAGATAAAAATCGAGGATTGTCAGGGGCTTATCAACGGAATCGAGTAACCGTGGTCGAACACCGCACACATTCTTTCTTTCTGGCTCTCCGGGCTCAGTTCGAATACGATTTGACTTGCGTCGTTTATCGATTGAAACTGTCGCTCATCGGACTGATCGCAATCTGCAAGTAAGCTAATCGAGCAACAGGAGTAAGCATGGCAACCGCAATTAGGGTCTTGATACTGGGCGCTTCGTATGGATCGCTTCTCGGTGCCAAAATGGCGCTGGCCGGTCACACGGTCAAGCTTGTTTGCCTTCCTGAAGAGGTCGAGCTAATCAACTCGGAAGGAGCCCATGTTCGCATGGCTGCAAGGGGAGTCGACGGGTTGGTCGAACTCAACTCGCAGAACATGCGAGGTGATCTTTCTGCGGCTGGGCCTACTGATGTCGACCCTGCCGACTACGATCTTATCGCTCTTGCGATGCAGGAGCCACAGTACGGCGTTCCGGCGGTTAGCGAACTTCTGGGGCGTGTGGCGGCTTCGGGCAAGCCGTGCATGTCGATCATGAACATGCCTCCGCTCACGTACTTACAGCGATTTTCCGGACTAGATTCCGATGCACTGCGAAGCAGCTACACCGAGCCGAGCGTTTGGGATGCGTTCGATCCGGCGTTGATGACGCTTTGCAGTCCCGATCCCCAGGCTTTCCGACCGCCCGAAGAGAAGATCAACGTGTTGCAGGTAGGACTGCCAACGAACTTCAAAGCGGCGCGATTCGATTCGGACGAGCACACCGCCATACTGCAGCAGCTTGAAGCCGACATTCAGGCGATTCGATTCGATGTCGATGGGACACCTCGGGAACTTCCGGTGAAGCTACGGGTGCACGACTCGATTTTCACTCCTCTTGCCAAGTGGAGCATGCTGATGGCCGGTAACTACCGGTGTGTTCAGGAAGACGCAATGCGGCCTATCAAAGAGGCTGTTCACACCGATCTGGCGGCGACGCAATCGGTGTACGAGTGGGTTATAGATCTTTGTGAAGCGATGGGCGGTGAACGATCAGATCTCGTGCCGTTCGAGAAGTACGCCAACGCTGCGTTATCGCTTGTAAATCCTTCTTCGGCAGCTCGTGCGCTTGCGAACGGCGCGCCAAACATCGAACGGGTCGACAAGCTGGTGCAATCGGTGGCTGCTCAGTTCGGCATGCAGTCGGATTCCGTTGACGAGACGGTGGTGCTGGTCGATGGCTGGTTGGAGAAGAACCGGGGTCGCTAGGCGACCTTTTGATTGAGAGCTGAGACCGCCAGTGCCCAACTTATCCGAACCGAAACGCTGGTCTGTCGGTACTAAGATTCTGCAACAGGACGTGCTGCTCGGCCGTTTGACGAGTTCGCGCCCAGAGACAGTCGTCCGAGATGATGCCGACTATCTGATTCTGTATACGCACCCGAATGCGCCGTACCGGTCAGCACAACTTGTAAAACGATATTTGATTCCAGTTGAGGAGCGAATCGATCGGATACTTGATTTCGATAACTGGCAGTTCGAAGATCGGCGATCGGGTGACTATCACTTGATATCGATATCGCCACCGGATGCCTGGTATTCGATCTGGATGATTTGGAGTGGCAACTGGGAATTCAGGACGTGGTACGTCAATTTCCAGTCGCCCTACCGGCGTACAGATAACGTGATTATTGTCGAAGATTTAACTCTGGACATTAAGGTTGACCCGGATTTGAGTTGGAGTTGGAAGGACGAGGATGAGTTCGCCGAGATGGTTCGGCGAGGTGCGATAACCACCGATCAGGTGAGCGCGGTCGAGTCGGTCAAAGGCGAGGTGATTGAGCTTATTGAACAGAAGCGCGGCCCATTCGATTACAGTTGGAAAAATTGGCGACCACCTGAAGACTGGCCGGTGCCGGAAATACCCAAAGAATCGGACCATATTTGATGACGTGGTGCAGCACGACCTGACGTAATATCCTCGTGCGTGGATCAAACCCTGAGGAGTAACCGTGGCCAGTACCAATTCGAATCGACCCAATATTGTGTTCATCCTGAGCGACGATCAAGGGGCGTGGGCGATGAACTGCGCCGGAACTCCGGAGCTGCGCACGCCGAATCTGGATCGACTTGCAGCAACCGGAATTCGCTTCGAAAACTTCTTCTGTGCATCTCCGGTTTGCTCACCGGCGCGGGCTTCGATTCTTACGGGACAAATACCATCGCAGCACGGTGTGCAGGACTTTCTGAGAGCAGGAAGTGGCGTCGATGTTGAGGGCGATGGCAAGACGATTGAGTACCTCAAAGGTCGAACAACTTACACCGAACTGCTCGCAGAAAACGGCTATGACGTTGCGCTGAGCGGCAAGTGGCATATTGGCGATTCGGCAACTCCGCAGGCAGGGTTTGCCTACTGGAATGTTCACGCAACTGGAGCCGGAAACTACTACAACGCCCCGATGTTCACTGACGGCCAACAATACTCGGCCGATGGCTACTTCAGCGATGTGATTACCGACAACGCCATCGAATATCTCGACGGCCAGAAGGACTCCGATAAGCCGTTTTCAATGAACGTTCACTACACGGCGCCGCACGCGCCGTGGGGGCGTGAACAGCACCCGTCAGACGTCTACAGCGACTACTTCGACAACTGCAAATTCGAGAGCGTTCTATGGGATGCCATTCACCCGAATCATCTTCTAAAAGAAGGTTCTTCTGGGAGCGTTGGTGCCACGCCCGAGGAACGCCATGCGTTACTAACCGGCTACTTCGCTGCGATTACTGCCATGGACGAAAACATTGGCAGGCTGATCGACTGGCTAGAGGCGAACGATCTTCGCGAGAACACGCTGATTATTTTCACCGCCGACAACGGCATGAGCATGGGTCACCACGGTATCTGGGGCAAGGGCAACGGCACTTACCCGGCGAACATGTACGACACCGCTGTGAAGGTGCCGACGCTGATGTCGAGGCCGGGGCACGTGCCTCAGGGCGAGGTAGAACATAACCTGCTGAGTCACTACGATCTTATGCCTACGATCCTCGATTATCTGGGACTAGATGTGCTCAGCCCTGAAGTCGAGGAATCACTGCCGGGATCGAGCTTTGCACCTCTGCTGAGAGGGCAGGCGTTCGACGACAATCTATCGGTCGTGGTGCTCGATGAATATGGTCCCACTCGAATGATCCGCACCAGATCTCTGAAGTACATTCATCGCTATCCCGACGGTCCGCACGAGTTCTACGATCTAGCAAACGATCCAAACGAGGTCACAAACGCCATCGACGATCGTGCTTTCGGGTCGATCATTCGGGGTATGCGAGGGCAGCTTCAGAAATGGTTCGACAGGTACGCCGAGCCGGAGCGAGACGGTTCGAAACAGGCTGTGAAGGGCAGGGGGCAGATCGATGTTGTTGGGGGCGAAGCAGAAGCGTTCGCTCAGGATCTGACTTTCATGCGGGACCTGTAGATTTGATTCTGCTTTCAGCAAAGAAAAAGCCAAGCTGAAACCGGCGCATTACTGGTCTCAGTCTGGCTTGTATCAAATGTTCGAACGAAGAGCGATTGAAATCGCTCTTTGTTCGGAAATGACTACGAAGGCATGTACACGGCGAACGACTGCATGACGATCTTGCCGTCGACAATGTGGAACGTGTCGGTGCCGAGAGGTGCGACGTCGCCAGAGTACCAGGTGATGTAGGCGTACTCGCCGTCAACTTCGTTTACATCGAGCACCATATCCGATATGAAATCAGGCGGTAGCTGTGTCATGAAGCCATCGAAGAACGCCTTGATTTCGTCTGTACCATTGAAAACACCGTTTGGTGTGGGAAGGGTAGCGTCGGCGGCGTAGTCACTTAAAATTGCCTCCCCATCATCTGCGCCCATCGATTCAATGTGGTGTGTGAGTACATCTGATGTCGTGCTCAATTTGTGTTTCTCCTGAGATCTCACGATCCGTTTATTTAGTTTCGTGCGAGTTAGGATGCAGACTAGCCTGAAGCGATGCAAAGTTGTTGCGGGCACAGCTAAGATTGCTTTTCGCCGACAAGTTTGCGGTCTGAATCGCACATAAATGAACAGTCAGGAATACACAGTTGATTGACACGTTGCTAATTGGTGGCAAAGGCACGATTGGTGCTGGATTGCGCACTTATTTGCCGAAGCTGGATTCCGACTATCGGGTGGTTTCAGCCGATCTGCCGGGTGCGCCTGACGTGGCGACTGATCCTGATGCCCATCGAGAGTATGTCGAGCTAGACGCATCGGTGGACGACACCAAGCTACGCAAAGCCCTTCAGGGTCGAGATTTAGTCGTCTATCTGGCACGCAAAGATCCGCTTGCTGAGATGAATGCGATGACCGACCGGGTCTTCAAAGCGGTGATGGAGGTGTGCCCGCAAGCAGTGATGATCGGTTCGAGTTCTGTGCACGCCACTGGTGCTGCGTACTACGGCTACACCCGTGAAGATAACTCGCCTATAGCCAACCGTCGTTTCGACGAGGTAAACCCGTGGCCCACGCCGCTATCAGTGATGACCGAGCCGTGCCCAACTGGCGATTACGGGGTCGAAAAGGCGTATGTGGAGGCGTGGTGCCATCGTTTGGGCGCTCACGGTCAAAGCGCAGTGGCTGCTCGCTGGGGTGGGATCAACCCTACGAACGGCAAGAAGGACGAGATATCGTACTTCACGGTTTGGTGCCATCAGGAGGATTCGGCGCGGTTCGTCGATGCGTGCTACAAAACGGCTCGTGCGGGCAAGTTGCGCCCGAGTGCCCACTATTACGTGATTTCGAATAACACCTACAACGTATTCGACATTGAAACGCCCCGGCGTGAGATCGGCTACGAACCTCAGCACGATGCGGAAAATCACGTGCTTGACGGTGGTGCCGGTGCCTGACCTGCCCCCGATAGCGTTACCACTTATTATCTCGGATTTGCGACCAACCGAAGCGCTGGCATGATTGTCT
>DUCO01000032.1 GCA_012959765.1 Dehalococcoidia bacterium
CGGAATGACCGGGGTTTCTTGTGTTTGCTTTGTCTGAGTTCAGAGCCTGCTTCCTCGCAATGACAGACGAGCCGCCAACCCTCATCCCGACCGAAGCGGAGGGACCTGGGATGACTATGCAGAAATCACTGATCGAGGCGGAACAGGCTCTGCGCTGTTGATCGGTGGTGATGTGCCTCAAAACCCTAGATCCCTCCGGCAAGGTCGGGAAGAGGGTTATTCCGGTGTTGGCCGTTCAACCTGAAACGATGGCAGGTTGCCATCCCGCACAGATCCTGAATCAAGTTCAGGATGACAATGGTTGATTGCGCTCTTCATCTGTCATTGCGAGGAGCCTGCCCTGAGGCGACGTGGCAATCACGTTTAGCGGAACAACTTACGGCTCATCGCTGTTCAAGTGATTGGCTGAGTCGCACTCCTCGAACGAATGATAAGGATTACCACGTCCTCGAACTCCTCGCAATGACAGAAAGCTCCAAACAAAAAAGCCCCGGCAAATTCGCCGGGGCTTTTTCTTCATATCAGTAGTACTACAAGGCGTTTGCGCCCGGCTCTGAAGCGTCGTAATCGTAGTCGTAGTTCAGTTTGATGAATTCTTGCTGATCTCCAGGAACCTGATCTTCAGGGAAGATAGCGGTCACCGGGCAGACGGGCTCGCAGGCTGCGCAGTCGATGCACTCGTCTGGGCTGATGAAAAGCTGATTGTCGCCAGGCTTTGAGTAGATACAGTCGACTGGGCATACGTCCACGCACGCTCCGTCCATTACGTCGACACAATCCTTGGCGATGATGTAGGTCATCCGATAGGGCTCCTGTTAAGTTGCGACCATTTCCTTTTTGGTCGGCTTTGTTGCAAATCCACGGCAGATTACACGTTTGCGTTACCCGTCGTAAATAGGCTGGCGCGCCCGCTTTGATTCAGAATGTGCCAGCCAAAAATTATCTTACTGAGAATGGTTGGGGTATTAGTGACCGCCGCAGGCGCAAGCACCGCCGCCGCCACCACAGGCACCGCCGCCTCCGCCACCACAGGCACCGCCGCCTCCGCCACCGCAACCACCACCGCCACAGGCACAGCCTGAAGAGAAATTGGGGTTGGAGATTACGAAGCCTGAACGCTCAAAGCCTTCGACATAGTCGATGCTCGAACCTTCCAGCATTGGAGCGCTTTCGTCATCGACAAGTGCTTTGACAACGCCTTCAACGATCGTGTCGTTATCAGAAGGGGTCTCTTCGAGACCGAAAACATATTCGATGCCACCGTGATCCGCAGTCGCAACAGCGATTCGAAGGTACTGACCTTCGGCATCCTGCTCTTTAAGAACCTCAAGCAGTTTGCTTATTGCCGCGTCGGTGAACTCTACAACGGTCGTTGAACTGACCATTAGTTACTCCAGAAAGCCTTGTAAAACGTGAAAGTGAGTTGCTCTAACTACTTTACGCGCATTTTTGCCAAAAAGTACAGATTACGAATATGAGAAAACCATGGTCAAAATATCATGTAATAAGTACAACCATTGCACCCCATGAACGGTTTCCGGCTGTATCATTTACGTCCATGATGGTAATCCGCCAACAGTTATATCGACGGCACCATCACGAAGAGGGAACGATTAAATCATTTCCGAAAACGCTCTACTTGAACGTACCTGCGTTCAGTGTAGACCTCTGAACCTTGTTAGGAAAACTGGACAAACCTCGAATGGATGAACTTGATCGAAAAATAATCAGCCTCCTAGAACGTAACGGGCGGGCTTCAAATGCTCGAATCGCTCGGGACGTAGGTGTCAGTGAGGGAACTGTACGTCGGCGCTTGAAGCGTTTGATCAGTGAACAGATCATCAACGTAATTGCACTTCCCGATCCCCGAAAACTGGGATACAACTCTGAAGCTCTAATCGGCGTGCAGGTCGATCCTGACAAAATCGACGCTGTTGCTTCGCAAATGGCAAACCTCGAACATACTCGTTGGGTAACCATCACCACCGGTACGTACGATGTGTTTGCATGGGCAACTCTGCAGAACGCTGAGTCACTCGGGCGCTTCTTGCGTGACGAGGTTGGTGCTATCGAAGGCGTACGTCGTACCGAAACCTTCGTGAACCTTCAGGTAATGAAGCGAGAATTCGGCATTCCCGCTTAGTTCACTTGAAATATGTGCGAACCAAAACGAGGTGCCTGTTTCGATGGGCGCCTCATTTTAGTTAAGTAGCTGCCTACCCGATCACGCCGACACGAAATAAATATAATCATTCGCCATCGCAGGGCTTCGGGGTCATGTATTTGAAGTAACCGGCGAGTATTCTGATTCGAACCGTCTAGCGGATTTCACTAATCAAGGCCATGCGTGGCCTTCCTTATGGAGAGAACGATGCAGCAAACCGCTGTCCCAGCCCAGCGATCTAAACCCCTGACCCTTCTCGGCCCGGCCGAACCATCGCTGTTCGAACGACTTGTTCCCGCGGCCGACTGGCGGTACAAAGTGGCCGCCGTAGTTGGCGGAATAGCTCTCGTCGCACTCCTTGCTCAGGCACGATTCTTCATTCCAGACAATCCGGTACCGATCACACTGCAGGGATTCGGCATCCTTATGCTCGGCGGCGTGCTCGGCTGGCGACTTGGCCTCGCATCGGCTTTCGGCTACTACCTTGTTGGCATGGCAGGGCTTCCTGTATTTGCCAAAGGCGGCGAAGGCTGGGACTATGTCATTCATGGCGTCACCGGCGGGTATCTTCTGGGCTTCATCCTCGCAGCCGGGGTAATTGGATACCTTTCGCAGCGCGGCTGGAATCGTGGACGAGTTCTCTGGCCAATGCTGATCGGATCATTGCTTATCTACGCACCGGCACTCATCTGGTTGTCGGTGTTCGATTTCTCGTGGCCAGCCGAAGGTGAACTTCTTTTGAGCGCTCTCTACCCCTTCCTAGCTGGCGACATTCTGAAACTCATGGCTGCAGCCGCTGTAACCGGTGGCCTGTGGCGCATTGCCGATAGCAAGCGGTAACGCCGCCTACTCCCCCAAGTTGAACCGGTCACTTGCCGGCTCAGGGGTCGCGCCAGCGGCCACATTTTTATTTGAACTAACAGGAAATTCACGGTGTACAAAGACACGAACTGCGGAGAGCCTCGCGAGGCCACGGTTGGATCACAGGTTACGGTTGCTGGCTGGGTCCATCGACGACGGGATCATGGCAACCTGATATTCATCGACCTGCGCGATCGAAGCGGCTTACTCCAGGTTGTTTTCAACCCCGAGTATGGCGAAAAAGCCCACGACCTCGCAGGCAGTCTTCGATCTGAATGGGTTGTACAGATAACCGGCAAGGTTGTAAGCCGATTACCCGGAGCCGAAAACCCCGACCTGCCGACCGGCATGGTTGAGCTTTCAGCTACCGACCTCGTAGTGCTGAACCGATCGCTAACACCGCCGTTCGAGATCGTTGATGATTCGGAAGTCGACGCAAACACCCGACTAAAGTACCGATTCATCGATTTGCGTCGACCTCGAATGCAGGAAATTCTCAAGCTCCGACACAAAGTAACTCACATCATGTGGGACTACCTGACCGAAAAAGAATTCACCCAGGTCGAAACGCCAATTCTTATTAAAAGCACGCCCGAAGGCGCACGAGACTACGTTGTGCCGAGCCGAGTTCACCCCGGCGACTTCTATGCGCTTCCCCAATCACCACAGCAGCTAAAGCAGCTACTTATGGTTTCGGGTGTCGAACGCTACTTCCAGATCGCACGTTGCTTCCGTGACGAAGACCTTCGTGCCGACCGGCAGCCAGAGCACACACAGCTCGACTTCGAAATGTCGTTCGTCCATCAAGACGATGTAATGGCCGTAGTTGAAGAGCTTTACATGAAGATCGCCAACGAAACTCGTCCCGACGCGAAAATTCCTGCGACCTTCCCACGGCTAACCTACGCCGAGGCCATGGAGCGGTTTGGTTCAGATAAACCCGACCTTCGTTTTGGCATGGAACTGACCACTATCACCGAAACCGCAGCGAGTTCCGATGCCCGCGTGTTCCAGGCCGTGGCATCTTCGGGCGGTTCGATTCGTGGATTCGTTGCAACCGGCTGCGGCAACTACGGCCGACGCCAAACCGACAATCTGACCGAGTTCGCCAAGTCGAGCGGCGCGCAGGGTCTGGTGTTTATCGCACTCGACGAAAGCGCCCCGTCTATCGACGCACTCGAAGAAGACCACATCAAGTCACCCCTCAAAAAGTTTTTGTCGTTAGATGTAATAAAGAAAATCGCAACAGAGATGGGTGCCGAGCCCGGCGACCTGATGTTGATAGTTGCCGGAACCGAGAAGCTGGCAAACACCGTCCTCTCGAACCTCCGCGGCGAAATGGCGAAGCGACTCGACCTCGCCGACCCCAACGAATTCTCGTTCGTATGGGTCTACGACTTCCCGTTGTTCGAGTGGGAGGAAGAGCTCAATAAATTCGAACCGGCCCACCACGTGTTCTCGTCGCCCAAGGCCGAACACATGGACTACCTTGAATCCGACCCAGGCAAGGTTATCGGCACGCTGTGGGACCTCGTTTGCAACGGGTCAGAAATGGGTTCTGGCAGCATTCGAATCCACGACAAGGATCTCCAAACTCGCCTGTTCAACATCATCGGCTACACCGAAGACCAGATAAACGATCGGTTTGGCCAATTGCTAACCGCCTTCACCTACGGCGCTCCGCCACACGGTGGAATGGGTCTCGGGCTCGACCGACTGGTGGCGATACTGGCTGGTGAATCGGCAATTCGAGAAGTGATTGCGTTCCCAAAGACGCAATCTGCGTACGATCCACTCTTCGAAGCACCCTCGCCAATCGAAGACCAACAGCTTGAAGAGTTGCATGTGCGTATCGTGATGCCAAAAACTTAGTACCACGCATACGTGTAGACACTCTGAAAAATCTGCGGCCAGAAATTGCGACCCTGAGTTACAATTGCTGGCAATCAAGGAGCGCCCGTGAACTCAAGGGGCGCTTCTTTAATGCACGGGGCCGTTGTGTACCCATTAACTGGATGTTTCGGAGAACACGTTGAAAGTTACTCGCGACGATGCTGAAAATCGTCAGGCTATTCTTCACATTGAAGTAGAAGATGATCGTGTGGAGAAGCATCTCCAGCGAGCGCACCAGAAGGTTTCGGCGCGCATCAACATCCCCGGGTTCCGCAAGGGCAAAGCCCCCCGCCGAATCGTCGAGCAGTTCGTTGGTCGGGATTATCTCCTCGAAGAAGCCATGGAAACTCTCGTTCCCGAGGCCGTTGGAGTTGCTGTAGAAGAGTCGGATATCGAATCGACTCACACACCACCACGAGTAAACGTGATCGAACGTGATCCCATCGTCAAAATCGATGCAACCGTCGCACTCCCACCCTTGGCCACACTTGGCGATTACAAGAAACTTAAGTTCGACGACGAACTTGAAGTGGTGACAGACGACCAGATCGAAGAACAACTGACCCAGATTCAGGAACAGCAAGCCGTCTGGGAGCCAGTAGACCGGGCTGCCAAGCTCGGCGATCTGCTGGTAATCACATCCAAAGGTCTTGTCGAAGGCAAAGAGTTTGCCAACGTCGACGGCGGCGAGTTCCTCGCTGAAGCCGGAAGCATGAACCCTGTTCCCGGATTCGCCGAGCAGCTTAAGGGCTTGAAAGAGGGTGATTCCAAGGAATTCGATATCGAGATTCCTGGCGACTACCCGAACGAAGAGTTCGCAGGTAAAACCGCCAACTTCACCGTCGACGTCTCAGAAGTGAAGAAGAAAGAACTGCCCAAACTAACTAACGCATTGGCAGCTTCACTAGGCGAAGAATTCAAAACGGTAGCGGAATTACGGGCTCGAATTAGCGAAAATCTCGAAGCGCAGGCCAAAGACGGTTTGCGAAGATCATTAGAAGAGAAAATCATCGATGCACTGGTTGAAGGGGCTACATTTGAAGTCTCGCCAATGATTATCGAACACGAGGCCGAACACGTACTCGAGGATCAACAGCGACAACTGTCTCAGTACAACATCGATTTCCAGCAGTACATGCAGGGCATCGGTAAAACCACAGAGGAAATCTTCGCTGAAGCACAGGATTCAGCTGAACTACGACTCAAACGAATGCTGGTGATCGATACGCTTGCTGACGACGGCGATGCATCGGTAAGCGACGAAGAAGTTGCCGCTGAAATAGCGCTAATGCAGGAGACACCGCAGTACGAAAACGAAAACCTCGATACCGACGAAGCCCGTGACGCCGTTCAGCGAATTCTTCGCAGGCGCACAGCAATCGATCAGGTAATCGAAGTAACGCACAAGCCGAAGGCATCTAAAGCCAAAGCGAAAAAATCTACTACAGCAAAGAAAAAACCGGCCACCTCTGCAAAGGGAAAAAGCCCCAGCAAAGCCGCCAAGAGTGCCAAAAAATAACGGAAAGCTCTGAGGGCGAAATAAATGACATCAGGACTCACAACACCAAATAACTTCGGCTTCGGCGGCTCTGACTCACCTCAAGGCAAGGACAGCCCGTTGCTGAACCTGCCCGAAAGCATCGTGCCAATGGTCATCGAGACCGGCGCACGAGGCGAGCGAGCCTACGACATTTACTCGCTGCTGCTCAAAGAGCGCATCGTATTCTTGGGAACGCCGATCAACGCACAGGTCGCAAACCTGATCGTTGCTCAGCTTCTGTTCCTCGCTCGGGAAGATTCCGAAAAAGACATCAACCTGTACATCAACTCACCCGGCGGTGAGGTTTACTCAGGAATGGCCATTTACGACACGATGCAGTACGTCCCCTGCGACGTCGCAACGTTCTCGATCGGTCTCTGCGCAAGCATGGGAACCGTTCTTCTCGCAGCCGGCGCAGCTGGCAAGCGATACGCCATGCCCAACTCCACCATTCACATGCACCAGCCATTGAGCGGTACTCAGGGTCAGGCATCGGATATTGAGATTCACGCCAGGGAGACCCTGCGAATTCAGGACCGCCTGCGTCAGATCTTCGTTGACCATACGGGTCAGCCTTATGAGCGCATTGCTCGTGACCAGGACCGTGATTTCTGGTTGAATGCAGAGCAGGCGGCTGAGTACAGACTCGTTGACGAAGTGTTGCGTCCTGATTCCGGAGAGTCAAAATAGACCCTTCTGGATCAACACGATTAGCGGTAAACTCGTAGTAAGTAGTTAGGCATTCATACATGACGACTGATCAAACAAACGGCGGTGGCGGCGACGGTACAAGTACCGGAGAAGCCTATTCGTGTTCGTTCTGTGGAAAGCCTCAGGAAAGCGTCCGAAGGCTAATCGCAGGCCCATCGAAGATTTTCATCTGCAACGAATGCGTTGGCAGGTGTCAGCAGATCATCGCCGACGATCAGCCCATTGTTAAGCCTCACCATAAGCCGACAACCCCACGTGACATGTTCGAAATGCTCAACGAGTACGTCATCGGACAGGAACGCGCAAAGCGGGTTATCTCGGTCGGTGTGTACAACCACTACAAGCGCATCTGGTTCGGTACTGAAGACCCCGACGTGGAGCTCCAGAAGACCAACGTAATGCTTGTTGGTCCTACCGGTTGTGGCAAAACTCACCTCGCCCAAACTCTTGCAAGAATTCTGGATGTGCCGTTCGCCATCACCGATGCCACCTCGCTTACCGAGGCTGGATATGTTGGTGAAGACGTCGAGAACATTCTGCTGCGCCTGATTCAGGATGCAGAGTTCGATATCGCACGAGCCGAACAGGGCATCATCTACATCGACGAAATCGACAAGATCGCTCGCAAATCAGCCAACCCGTCCATCACTCGTGATGTATCCGGCGAAGGCGTGCAGCAGGCACTCTTGAAAATCCTCGAAGGCGCAGTCGTAAACGTCCCACCGCAGGGTGGACGCAAGCACCCGCACCAGGAATTCCTGCAGATCGACACGTCGAACATCATGTTTATTCTCGGTGGAGCCTTCGATGGCCTCGGCGAGATCATCCAGAGTCGACAGACCAAGGACATTACGTCGCTTGGCTTCAACTCTCTTGGCAAGGGTAATGCACAAGAAGAGGAAGCAGACTTCACGGCCGTTGAGCCGGGCGACCTGCTTCACTTCGGATTCATCCCTGAATTCATCGGTCGAGTGCCGCTGGTTGTTGGTCTTGCCGATCTGAATCATGAAGAGCTTATCCAGGTTCTAACCGAGCCGAAGAACGCGCTGGTTCGCCAGTACGAAGCACTGTTCAAGATGGACGGCGTTGAGCTTTCATTCAGCAAGGGCGCCCTCGATGCAACCGCACGGCTGTCGAAAGACCGCAAGGCCGGTGCCCGTGGACTACGCTCGATCGTTGAAGAGCTGCTTGTCGACGTGATGTACGAATTGCCTTCCATGGAGGGTGTTGCGAAGTGCATCATCAGCGAGGAAACGGTTACCAGCAATGCGTGGCCACAGTTGCTCGACGAAGATGGCAACCGCATGGACAAAGACCTGTCAGAAGGCAAGCGCAAAACTGCTGCCTAGTCAGTTCGGCCATTTAAATAGTGAATAACAAAAAGCCCCGGCGTTTTGCCGGGGCTTTTTGTTGTTTGTGCCATTTTGAGAACACCGCACCAATGTCATCCTGAACTTGATTCAGGATCCGTGCCATCCCGTCAACAACCCGACGCCTTAGCCAGCACCCCAAAGGCAAGAAAAAGTAGCCTAGCTACCTGTCATCCTGAATTCATTTCCAGGATCTAAAACCGGGCAACACCGCAAGCGTTTCATCCCAGCCATCGCCACCCTGTGCGCTGATGCCATCATCGATCAAACCACTCAAGAATGACAAGCCAAATGACATCGACCGGCGGCGGTGCACATCACCCCGTAGTTGTGCCAATCAACCAGAACTCTAAACCGCCGATTCGCGTGCCAGACAAACCACCAAGCCGCTGGACCTACATCCGAGAAAACCTTGTGAAGTGGAGCGCGATCGCACTCGTGGTTTTCCTGTTGGGATTGTTTGTGTATCTTGCAATCAACGGTTTTGAAGAAAAGCTAACCCCTGCGCAAGTAACGCAGACTCGGGTAGCAGTGGAAGCGACGCGAGACGCAAGGCGCTAGATCGGTTAAGTTCGCTTTCCGTTAAACCCCGTTCCAGCGTTCCGCTATACTGCCGCGACATGTAGTTTTAACAAGCAATGCGTTGCGAATAGTTCCCGGGGGCAAAAGCATGTTAGGTGGCGGACCACAACCGATCAACGTGCCAGACGATCAGGGCAAACGGCCGCCAGTTCGAGGACCCGAAGATCCGAAAGGGCGATGGTCGCGACTGCTTAGGAAAACCCTCGTCAGGGGTGGATTTGTCTTATTCGGGGTTATTGCGATTTTCCTATTTATCCAGGCTATAGGAAGCGGCCAGTACAACTAGCCGTGTACTGACTTTTCAACCTCGACCGTCAAATCCACCACATCGCCCGCACCTGTCGGATCAATCCGCCCACCAGCCACAGCCTTCAGCGTCTCGATCAACAGTGGGCGTTCCCTGAGTAAACCTGCAGCACGAATGGCTCGGAACAGCAGTAACTCCTCGCCTTTTTCCTTCATTACTCGTTCGTAGTCGAGGCCTTCGGTGTTGAGCCACTCCAGTTCTTGCCTTGCCTCGACAAATTCAGCCCCGCGCACTGAAAACTCAGCCGTCGCCAGCACCGGTCCCTCATCGACATACTCGGTCGAAACGTGAATCATCGCTCCGGTCGAATCCAGACCCTGCGTAATCACGTCCCACACCGCCTGCTGCCACATGCCAATCGTCCCGCCCGGAAGCGCCGGGTGAAGATTGAGCGTCAGGTACTCAGAGCAGAGCAGGGGAGCGATAAGCATGTAACCCGCGTGCACCGCGATATCTGCGCTGTGCGGTTGCAGAAGCTCGATTGCGGCCCGATCAAACACCTCACGCAGCTCGGCCCAGGGCTTATTGTCGTGAGATCGCCTGAAATCTCTGGACGAAAGCGTCACAAGTGGAATTCCACGAGATTCAACAAGCTCAAGAAATCGGTCGGTGCGCTTCGTCTGTCCCTTCACCCGATTAACGAATACAAAGGCGAGTTCTGCGGGGAGATCACCAGAATCGATGGCTTCGAGCGCCGAGTTCAGGAGGCCGTATGAACCTTCGCCTCGACCGGTCGAAAACCATCCGATTTTCAGAGGCGAATTACCTGACGACTCAGCCGAGTTGCTAGCGGTCACAGGCTAAGCGTCCTCGCAGCCTGAATCACCATCATCGTCGTCGGCATCTGGGACAAGATTCATCTGGCTTGCGAAGTTGGCCTGCAAACGGGTGATCTTCAACTCCGATGTCGTAAGAATCTCGTTGCACTTGGTCGCCAGCTTCATGCCTGACTCGAACAACTTCGTCGCTTCATCAAGAGATAAACCGCCAGTTTCGAGTTTGCGAACAACGTCTTCGAGTTCCGAGAACGCGTTCTCAAATGTCTTTGCGTCAGATTTTGAAGCCGGTTTGTCGGTCGATTCAGCCATTGTTGTTCCGTGTCGTTCTTTTGGTGGTATTAGCCAGCAAGATTGTATCTGTTGAGTGCGTTACGTAATAATCGGCAGGGAACCAATTCGCAAAAAATGACCAGAAATAAACCGTTATGAGTCAACGATATTCGAGCTCTGGTCGACCTCATCCACCGTCGTTTCTACCGATCCATCGCCAAACGTAACACCCAACTTATCGCCAGTTGCAAACTGACCGGCACTAGTTGCAGCAGTGCCATCGGCGAGTCTAGTGATTGTGTAACCCCGATCCAAAATCTTCGCAGGCCCCAGTGCGTTCAGCGAAGCTTCGACCGTCGCCAGCCGTTGCTTCGACGACTCGACAAGGTGCTGCCCGGCGAGTCGAGCCCGGGTTAGCAGATCGTCGATTCGCTGCCTCGGCTCAGCCGTGTCCGGTACTCGCATATTCATCCGGTCGATCGCCAATTCGAATTGCGATCTGGAATCCCGAACCGTCCTGCCGATAATTTCATCGATCCGTGAAGCGAATCCGGCAACATACCCACCAAGATCACGCACGTCAGGCGCAACGATCTCAGCAGCTGCCGAAGGCGTTGGGGCACGCCGATCGGCAACGTAGTCAGCAATCGTCGTGTCGGTCTCGTGACCCACAGCGCTTATCACCGGAACGTTGCTTGCAAATATCGCCCTGGCAACGATCTCTTCGTTGAATGCCCACAGGTCTTCCAGCGAGCCGCCGCCCCTCGCCACAATCGCAACGTCTACATCATCCATGGCGTTCAAAGCCTGGAATGCCTGAACGATCTCGGGAGCAGCTTTTTCGCCCTGAACCGACGTCGGAATCAAGATCAATTCTGCCAGTGGGTACCGACGAGAAAGAACGTTAAGGATGTCCTGAATCACGGCTCCGGTCGGCGACGTGATAACCGCGATCCGATCCGGAAGTTCAGGCAGCGCACGCTTGCGATCCTGCTCGAACAGCCCCTCAGCTTCGAGCCGCTTTCTCATCTCTTCATAGGCTTTTTGAAGAGCGCCAACGCCGTCGGGTTCTACCTGATCTACGTAAAACTGCAGATCGCCACGAGCGGTGTATATCGATATCCGACCGTGACAAATGACCTGCGTTCCGTCTGCGATAAACTGCCCACCACGACCCGACCGGAACATCACACATCGAAGCACCGACTGTTCATCTCGGAGTGCAAAATAGTGATGTCCCGAAGAAGGATTTCGATAACCCGAAACCTCGCCAACCACCGTTAGATCGGCGAGTCGGGGATCCGATTCAAGGGCGGCTTTCAGGTAATCAGCAACGGCGCTAACGGTGTAAGCCGTCTGCAGTCCCGTCTGCTCTGATCCTGTGTCATCCGAATCGTAAGTGCTGGTCATGGATGCATTCTTCCACAACGACGGGGCAGCGACCAGCCGAGGCGTCCGAAATTCGGGGTAATACAGTCGATGCAGCCAGATATTTGTAGCCCAAACTCAAGCGATAGCCGACCACCCTCTTCTCGACCGTAGCGAAGCAGAGCTGAGGTGGATAAGTAGCTACCAGTCACCGACGCGGAACAAGCTGAACTCCGTTGGACACGGTTGCCAGCGCAAGAACCCAAGATCCCTCCAGCAAGGTCGGGAAGAGGGTGATGGCGGTCAGATAGTTAACTGCGAACGAAGCTCGAGGCTCTCAAAAAAAACGTTAGTCGGCTCGACCCGTGTACTCACCAGAAGTCGAGTTCACCATAATCCGGTCGCCAGTCGAAACAAACAACGGAACCTGCAAAACAAGCCCGGTCGTAGTAGTTGCCGGCTTGGTTGCGCCGCTCTGCGTGTCGCCGCGAAGACCAACCTCGGTCTGGCCAATTTCAAGCGTCACTGAAGGCGGAACCTCAACAGAAAGTACCACGTTCTCGTACATCATCACTTCGATCGCGTCGCCCTCTGAAATGTACTTCAACGCGTCGCCCAGTACTTCCTCGGCAATCGCAAACTGCTCGAAAGTCTCGGTGTCCATGAAGTGGTGCATATCGCCGTCCGGATAGAGGTACTGCACGGTTGGCGTGTCGACATCGGCCTTGGTCAGCTTTTGGTTGCCCTGAAGCTTTCGCTCATAAACGTTGCCCGACTTCACCTGCCGAACCTTCAGCGTCAGAGTCGGGGGAGCCTTCGGCGCCTGGCGATGCTGCCAATCGAGAATCTGGTAGACATCGTCATCCAGAATGATGGTCATATTTCGGCGAATTTCGCTTGAAGAAATTGTCATCGCAGTGCCCTGAGTTCCTTTTTTGGCGGCCTACCTTGCGGATCAAATTAGGCGACTATCAAATATACGGGAAAATTCGGTGCTAGAACTTCATTTTAGCCGCATGGCTCAGCACACGAGCCTTATCGTTTTCCAGAACCACCACGTCCTCGATACGAACGCCACCCCAACCGGGGATATAGATGCCGGGTTCAATAGTGAACGGCATGTCATTTTCCAGCTTGCCTTTTGAGTTTGGGCCAACCCCGGGATTCTCGTGAACTTCCAACCCGAGTCCATGACCCAGACTGTGCCCGAAGTCGTTTTCGTGCCCGGCTTCGGTGATGATCTTGCGAGCGATAGCATCGCACTCTTCGCCGGTCATTCCGGCCTTCACCATGTCGATTGCAGCCAGTTGAGCAGTAAGCACAATGTCGTACACCCGCTTTATCTCATCGTCTGCCTCACCAAGAACTACAGTACGAGTCAGATCGGAGCAGTAACCCTGGTACCGAGCGCCGCAGTCGAACACGATCGTCTGACCCTCAACGAGCTCGCTATCGCTGGTGGCGTGATGCGGTCGTGCGGCGTTGGGCCCAATCGCAACAATTGTCTCGAATGAAATCGACTCAGCACCCTGCTCCCGAACCGATTTTTCGAAAATCCAGGCTGCTTCCGTTTCGGTCATCCCAACCTCGAGCTGAGCCGAAGTTTCTTCGAACGCTTTGTCGCCAATATCGATGGCGCGCTGCAGCAGCTCGAGTTCGTCAGAATCTTTGTAGACCCTGAGATCCACACCGATACCAGAAGTTGGCTTCAACTCAGGATCAGCATCGTTTTCTTTGAGTGCCTTCTTGAACCGATCGAGCGTGGCAACGGTCATATCGTCGGCTTCGAATCCAAGAGTCTTAATCTCAAACTCTTTGACCAGATTCGCCAACCAGTCCGATTTGGCGCCAATGCGATCGACGCGCCAACCCGGAGCCTGCTGAGCAGCCAGCTCGATGTAGCGGAAGTCGGTGCAAATCACAGCTTCTGTCCGAGTCACCAGCAAGTAGCCGGCAGTGCTCAGAAAGCCCGAGACGTAACGCCGGTTTTCACCGTTGCTGATAAAAATCGCATCGAGTTCATCTTTTGCAAGACGCTCTCGAAGTTTCTGAACGCGCGAAGGAAATCGGAAATCGCTCAATGCGAAATAACTCCGTTAGAAAATCTAACTACTGACTAGCTGTTGACGACCGCAGTGATGTGGTCCATGGCGTAAATGTACCCGGAAGGACCGAATCCCGCCATCTGCCCAATCGCTTTCGAGGCGAAAACAGAGCGTTGGCGGAATTTTTCGCGACCGTGAATGTTCGAAAGATGAACCTCAATGAACGGCAGGCCCGCATCGAGCAACGCATCCAGAATCGAGTAGCCAACCTGCGTCAGCGCACCGGCGTTGATGATCACACCGTCGGCTCCGCCAGACGATTCCTGAATGAAATCGACTATCGAACCTTCGTGGTTTGACTGGAAAAACTTTACCACGACGCCCAGCTCGCTAGCCTTCGCAGAAATGTCATCCTGAATATCGGCGAGCGTCTTCGTACCGTACATCGACGCGTCACGTTTACCGAGATTGTTCAGGTTAGGGCCGTTTATTACAAGAATCGTTGCTGACAAAATTCACTCCCGGCGATCCGGTATTTTTACTTGGAAATGACCGCTCAATCTAAAGAGCGCTCAAAGCAGATACAACAAGCGTACTACGTTGGGTCGTTGGATTTCTTCTTATTTGCCCGCGGGTGTGCGCCGAGATAAACCTTGCGGGCCTGCTCGGCCGACACGTGCGTGTATATCTGCGTGGTCGCCGGACTGCTGTGGCCCAGAAGATCCTGGACCACTCGAAGATCGGCACCACCATCGAGCAGGTGAGTGGCGAAGCTGTGTCGCAGCGAATGAGTGTGGAAATCGGGATCCAACCCGGCTGCGAGGGCATATTTCTTCACAATTCGCTGAATAGACCTCGTCGAAAGCCGCCCACCCGACTGGTTCATCCAAACCGCAGCATCCGATCGCCGGCTCACGAATTTAGGCCTGGCATCTTTCAAATATTTATCCAGCCACCAGCTGCTCTGCTCGCCGAACAAAGCGACCCTCGGCTTCGAACCCTTGCCGACCACTCGAACTTCTCTCGCGCCAAGATCGAGACCGCCCAGATCCATAGCGTTCGCCTCGGAAACCCTCAGGCCCGCGCCGTACAAAACCTCCAATAAAGCACGGTCACGTATACCAGAATCGGTGGTGATATTTGGCTCTTCCAACAGCCGGTCGATCTCGAAACTCGAAGCAATGGCAGGCAGCCGTTTCTCCTTCTTCGGACCCGTCACAAGATCGGTCTGGTCGAGTTCGATCTCACCGGACTGCCGCAAGAATCGGAAAAACACTTTCAGTGCTGAGAGCTTGCGGGCGACGCTACTGCGAGTAAATCCACTCGTCATCAGCCACGCAAGATAGCCCCTGAGAAACAGTCGATCGACTTTGTTGAGATCGGAAACGTTTTGCTCATCGAGATACTCAACAAGCGGAACAAGGTCGTTTACATAGTTGCGAACCGTGTGCTCAGAAAGCTGGCGCGTCGTAGCCGTATGCTCGGCGAAACCGTGAACAAACCCGGAAAGAGCGGCAATACCGCAACCAAGAAGAGCCTCTTCCATGGCAGGCGAGGGGAGACGCTTGGTGGTCGTCATGATCGAACTACCTGCACCGCTGCCGCACCAACGAATCGACTAAGCCTTGGCTTTTGACTTGGTCTTTTTGGCTGAAGCTTTCTTAGCTGTAGCCTTT
>DUCO01000033.1 GCA_012959765.1 Dehalococcoidia bacterium
TTCCCCAGTGAGTCTTGAAATGACTCTTTTGTTTTGTTGTCCACACCTCGGTGGACTTGATGAGTTCAAATATGCGACATTGAAGGACGTGTGCCATCGCGGGGATTTGTGATCTTTGAAATCCGAGTTTTGACAACGTATAGCAAGACCTTGCTATTGGTCTGAGTCGGTTGAGAGCGAATTGAGTTGGCGGGAGAGGGGGGTTGGGAGAATGCAATGGACGGCGGTTTCTGTCATTGCGAGGAGTTCGACGATGTGGCAATACCGCACAATCGGTGAGTCTGCTCTTATTTGCCAACAGAGTTATCGCGGATGCAACAGGTATGGCTTAGTCGTCCGCTTTAGAGCATCAACGGTATTGCCACGTCGTCGAACTCCTCGCAATGACAGGGCTGTTGCCGTTCACCAGTTCACCAACAAAAAAACCGGTCAGTTCGACCGGGGGTTTTTCAAATGTGATTGCTTGAACTGCTGTTCTAGTGACTAGACAACGTCGAGTGTGTCTTTTGCTTTTACCTCAGCAACGCCGCCGTGCTTCTTGCCGGCAACTTCACGAATCTGAGCAAACTCGTCCTGAGTCCCACGCAACAGAATTCCAGAGTCGGAAGAGTGCATGATGAACCGTGCACCAAGATTAATGGCGGTTGTCGATGCCTCGATTGTCTGCTGGTGAATCATGGTTGGAAGTCCGCGGTCGTCAGCAGCCCCGATGATCTTGCTCAGCGTGTCGAGGTAGATCGGGTTGGCGACTTCATCTGGAATGCCCAGCGAAGTGGTCATGTCGTTCGGGCCAATGAACACCGCGTCAATCGGTGCACAGTCGATCAGTTCTTCAACGCGGTTAGCAGCGGGTTCGCTTTCGATACCCATAATGAAGATCTGGTCTTTGTGTCGATCTTCGAGGTACTTCTTTGACTTCTCGCTCGGGTACTCACCGGTTTCGACAACTCGTTCGTAGTACTCACCCTTCAGCGGGTGGGTTCGCATTTTCATGCAGGTGTGGCGAACTTCGTCGACGGTCTCGCAGTAGGGCACCAACACTCCGTCTGCACCAGCGTCCATGGCCATCGCCACCCACACCTCTTCGGTGTTTGGGGTTCGCACAATAGCCGTGATATCGAGCGACTTCATCTGAGCGCACGTGTCGGAAATGAGCTGGCGGTCACGCGAACCGTGCTCGGAGTCGATCACAACGAAGTCGAGAGTGCTACCAGCAAACATCTTTTCCCAACGCATACTGGCCGTTGCAGAGACCATAAACCCAAATACAGGCTTCTTAGCTTTTAGTGCAGCTTTCAGATCAGCTGGTTTCATGTTGTCCTCGTTAGATAACTGGTAAGCGTATGACGTGCCCAATTCAACCGGCTACTGACCACTGGTGCGCGCAGCGTAATAGTACTCCACCAGATAACCGTTGGTTTCGATGGGGTCGTGATAATCGAATGAAAGCCCTCTGGGAGTCTTTCAGCGTATTCATCAACAGCGCTTTTTCACGTTCGATCGACCTTAGCCTCTGGGCAAATCACACAATTACCCACCTTGAACAACTACTGGCGCAAAGTAAGAATCTAGTAGCCTCGAAATCTGTGATGACGAAATCGTTAGACATTTTTAGTTCTTTGCGCACCGCGATAGTGCTTGCCACGACCATGCTTGTTGTCGTTGCAGGATGCACCGGGAGTTCTGGCGATTCGCTCACTTCGGGTGACGCCACTGTTGTGCCAACTTCCACTGCCGAATCGCAATCCACCCCAACAGCTACTACTGTCCCTACTCCGCTTCCGCCAACTGCTACTCGCGTTCCGGCGCCTGCGTCTCCTACGCCAACTGTAGTTCCGCTATCGCCAACATCAGTACCGCCGAATCCCACGCAGCAACCTCTGGCTACAGCGACCACAGTTCCAACTGCGACGGCAATCCCGCCAACTGCTACATCAATACCAACTCAAACGATGGTACCTACATCGACGCCGGTTCCTCAGCCAACAATTGCGGTTGGCTTGCTACCCTAAGGCGTGATCTCGGCGTTCATCGTTCCCAAAACGTTCGATCCTGAACCAACACCAACCGCCACACCATTTCCAACGCCGATAACCCCGTTCGAAGAACCCACACCAGCACCATCTGGCACCGGCGACTTGCAGCCGTACTTCGGGAACGGTCAACCCGTGCGAGTTCGGAATCCGCAAGGAGGGCCATTTGTAGAAAAATCCGATCTCGTGGTCGATTTCTTCGTCACCAACGCTGGTGGCGGCACGATTACAGGCGACTACTTCATCGATCTGTACATCGATGATTCGATTGCACAGCGTTACAACGGTATCGACATACAGCCCGACCACTTCATCTTCATCGAGGGTGGCACCGGGTTGCTCGATGTATTTCAGCTTGAACCCGGCGAGCATGAAGTGAAGCTCGTTATCGATCCAGCAAACCTGGTTCCCGAACTGTCAGATGGTGACAACACCCATTCGACCAATTTCACGTGGGACGGTCCTGCCATACCTGCACCGTTGCCGACCGACCGGCTACCGAATCTTTCGTTAACGGGCGGTCTGACTGGCATCACCGCTGCTCCCTTCGAAGGCGCGTCAATTTCCGGTGGGCTTTCTACCAAAGGCGTTACGTACTTCTCGTTCTCGGTTCTGAACGATTCGCCGATTTCGATCACACACGATTTCAACCTGAGCGTGATGTTCGACGATGTACTGGTACACAACGCCCATTACACAGGTCTGATCGGTGGTGAATACATATCGCTTGAGTGGGCGGACCTCACGAGCGCCGTGCACGTTACGCCCGGCGAGCACACAGTGAAGCTTGTCGCTGATCCTGACGGGGCGATCACAGAATCCGACGAATCGGACAACACTGCGGAAATTACGCTCATTTGGGGAACTGGTGATCCAATTCCCGCACCTGCAGATGCAGTTTCACTCGGTGCACCGATTCGCGAAGTCCAGGTTCTTACAAATCTAACCGGAGCCACCCCTTACGGTTGGGACGCCGCTATTTCGGAGAGGAGCGTTTCTGAGGGTCTTGGTATCGGAAATGACGGTGACATCTGGGCATCGGCCGATACAACAATTTCGTTTGCAATCAGGAACTCCAGCCGGGTGAATTCTGCTGATTCTGGTTCGTTCTCAGCACAGATTTATCTGAATGATGAGCTGATCGAAACCATAAATCTCGAACCGGGTAACGACGCTGGAGATTTCTGGACGCAATCGGTGGTGATTCCGGCAGGGAGTGTCGATCCGGGTGAGCATCTGCTGAAATTGGTATTAGATTCTGAGGACGACATTCTCGAAGCCAATGAAGAAGACAACTCGCTCGGCAGGTGGTTCGAATTCCTTCCGGGTGAAGCCGATTCCAGCAGCCCGCCGGCTTTCGGGTTTACTGACGAACAGTTGTCGGAGTTGCTGGCCCCACTAACGGAGTCTGCGTTCACAGATCAGGTGATAGCTATCGTGGGGTCGGGGTTCGACCTGCCCGAATGGTCATCCGATATCGAAAACATTGGCAGGGCTGGCTACTATCTGCTGACGAACCGTGATCTTGAAGCTGAAAGAGTCGTGATGCACCTGCTTCCTCACGACCAGTTCATCGCCGCCTCGTTCAGCACCTGCATGGACGACTTCTTCCTGCTGCCCGACCCGACCTACATCACCACCTATGATGCATGCACCAGCTTCAGGGGCGAGATCGGGTTTCAAGTACCGCTTGAACGGCAAGGTGCACGTTTACGTCGATCTTGGCGAATCGCCTATCAAGACGCTCGGCGTGTACTTCCACGAGCTGGGTCATGCGCTTCAGGATCTTGAGAATCCGGCACAAACCACTGCCAGTACAACGCAAAATCTTCGAGGGCTGTTCGAAGCGCAGGCGCAGATATTCGAAGCGGCAGCACTGAGGACGATCGAGGGTTATCTGGGGATTGATTTGATGCGATTCGCCGATGTACCGGTCGTGCGCAATGAGGCTCAGTTCCTTCTCGATAACAGCAAAGCTTTCAATGGTTCTGCTGAACATGTTCTGGGTCACAACATGCTGTGGCACGAGGTATTAGCCAACACATCTGGTTTGAATCTGGGGGACGAGCTTCGAACGAGCAAACGATTGTCTGGTGCAAGTGCCAAGGCGCTGTTCGACTATCTTGTTTCACTGGATCCGGCGGACGTTGACGCATGGAAGGCGGTCGCTTTCTCCGACTCGACGAGAGCAAACGAGTTCATCGCCATATCGATAAGTCGTCTCGAACTTGACCTGCCGACGGCTGTCTGAGGTAATCCCACGCTAAGGGAACCCGCGTTCCTTGTTCCTTGAGGCCGTAGTCTCGTATTCCTTTATTTCTGGTATTTCTGGCATTGCCAGCCCAACCGGTGATACTGTTCGTTAGCCCTTTTTATTCAGGGCGAACCGTAAGCATTTTTTGGGAGATTCTGTAGTTGATTCACGATAACGTCGAGTTCGATTTTTACTTCATCAGGCACGGTGAATCACAGTCCAACGTAACTCCCGGCATTGCGGCCGGGGCGAACTTTGATGCCCCTATGACCGACCGAGGTCACAAGCAGGCTGAAGCGGCTGGCGCAAGACTTACCGAAGAGGGTGTTCAGTTCGACAAGATCTACTCTTCGGCTCTCGTGCGAGCGGTCCAAACTACAGAAGGCGTACTACGAGGTATGGGCATTCCGGACGCCGAGTTCACTCAGGTTGAAGAGATCATCGAGAAGCAGACTCCCGGATGGCGAGGGAAGTTGGCCAAAGACGTTATGCCGACCGAGGTTCGCCTGCTGATGGCGGAGAAGGGCCAGTTTTTCAAGGCGGTCGATGGCGAGACTATGCGGTGGGTGGAACGCCGTGCTTCGAACTGGCTCGAAGATGAGATTCTCTACAACCCGGGGTGGTACGAGAAGTCCGGCACCCACACGATTGCAATCGTGAGCCATGGCGATACGATGCGGGCGCTGCTGCACTACATCACCGGGATGGACAACCGACTGACGATGCGGACCGACATTTTCAACTGCTCAATTAGCAGGTTCCGCTTTGGCAAGCTGGGCTGGTCGATCGGCTCGATCAACGACGCGTCACACACGCTCCCACTCGGCGATATTGTTCGAGACGAGAAGATCGTTCAGGGCGGTCTCGACGTTTAGGTTGCGGGGTGAATCGGCCAATCGTTTGTCATTGCGGGGAGGCACTTAGCCTGCCCTGAGCGAAGTCGAATGGGTGGCAATCAGCGTCTCTAAGCAACGCTGCGACCGGGTGTCTGCAAATTAGTGGGCATTTTACGTAAACCAAAAAACTTGGCTGGCAGAGATCAAACGTCACTTCCAAATGACCACGATTGCCACGTCGCACAGGGCAGCTCCTCGCAATGACAGGAAGTGCTCCGCTAATCAGCGATCCCTAGCAGGCCTGCGTGGTAGTTGCGGGATAGGCCTTGATGGCAGTGGTTTTCAAGCTTGCTCGAAGCTTCTTCGATGCTGATGACATGGAGCGAGTCACGGTCTTTCCACAGATCGAAACGCGTAACTGTCTCGATCGCATCTTCGATGTCGAAATCGACCTCGATCTCGGTTAGATCCAGCAGGTACTTCTCGATTTCATCTTTGATCGCCGATTCTGAAGTTATGCGCCCATCGTTTTCGGCGTCGAGGCAGAACGTGTAGAGCAGCACTGCCTCTTTGATTTCCTCTTCGCAGATCATGAACGAAATCAGGTGAATCGCACTTCGATTGGCACCCAGACTCTGGAAATACAGATGCTTCGCCCGGTTTGAGTCACGATCTCTGATAGCCCGCCTGTATCCAGAAAACACCTTCCAGAACAAACCAGCCAGCGGCAAGGCGATTACCCACAAAAGCTGACTTGCAGCCACCAGTCCCACCGCCAGCACCTTCGCCACCACAGTCCACACAGCACCGGCGCCACTGCCGACCATCATCACGGCGTCGCGCAGTCCCATGCTCACGTTGGCATTCGGCAAGAGTGCCTCGACGTCACGAATCGGGATGTCCTTAAACAGCCTGATCTGCACGTTGTCTTCACCTGCGGGGCGAGTGATCAGCGCCAGCCGGTTGAATATCTGCACCGTGCTCGTCTCGCCCTTTATCGGGTGCTTGAGTGTTCGCCGGTGATATGGCGCTGTAGAACGACCTCGTACCCAGATCGACATCTCTTCGAGACTCTCCTCATCGAGTTTCACCTTGATGCCGTGTGTGCTGCCCGCTTCGAGAGCGGTCTTTACCTGATCGTCGGAAAGCTGCTCGAAGTTAGCTTTTTCGAGCATGTGCTGAACTTTCGAGTTCAACAGCTTGAACTCGGAATCGCCTGGGGGATCGCCATTCAGTACGTCGATCGTCTCGCGATCAGGGTTTATCCGGGCGTAGGTGCGAGTAAGAATCCGCTCAAAAGCCGACTTTTCCTGCTCGAGAATTCGAACCAGCCAGTTAGATACAAGACCGATTTGCGAACTGTCCGCGCCGAAGGTCTTTGTATCTGCCGAAATGTATTCGATCAGATCGTCCGATCCGACCGGAATAAACCGGTTGTCTGGCCGGGTGAATCCAGCTTCGTAGATGCTGGTCAGGGTGAACTTCGAGAAGAAAAATCCCAGACCCAGCTTTTTACCAGTCAATCTTTACTTCTCGACCTGTTCGAGCCGACTCCTCGGTGGCTGCAAATACCTTCAGAACTTTCAAGCCGTGCTCCTGCGGGATTGGCGTGTCGGCATCTCCACGTTCGATAGCCGCAACGAAATCGGTGAACTCTTCAACTAGTGGCTCGTTCTCGCGAACTTCTTCTTTCTCCCAGTTGCCGTCTTCTGAGTCGGCGATCCAGAGAGCAGTCTCCTGACCTTCGGCCGAACCGTACTTTAGTCGGAACTTCGCCATGCCGTTCGTGAAGAAGAAGTCGGCGCCGTACTCGGTTGCGCCCACTCGCCATGCCATTCGGCTGATAGTCGCAACTTTGCCCGACTTCCATCGTAAGAAGCACATCGCAGTATCGTCGCAGTCGATATCGGGGTTCTCGTCGCGCGGGTAAGTTACCTGCCCGATCTGTGCGCTAACAGTTTCAACATCGTCGCCCATGATCCACATCAGGCGGTCGATCTCGTGCGTGCCGTCCATCTGACCCATTCCGCCGCCTTTAGACCCGATAAGCATCCAGGGTGGGCGAGTCCATGGCTGGTACACCTTGTGCCACATATCGTGGCCCATCACGACCTCGCCGAGGCGTTTTGATTCGACGAGTTTTTGCATCGCCTGAACTGCGGGGTAGTAGCGCTGGGTGTGGGCTGTCATGAGCTTCACGCCGTTGGCCTGTGCTGCGTCGAGCATCTCTTGTCCTTCAGACGGAGTAAGAGCCATTGGCTTTTCCATGAAGACATGCTTGCCGGCCTGGGCCGCATCGAGACCAGCCTGGTAGTGCAACCAGTGAGGAAGGGTGCCGATTACGATGTCTACATCGTCACGTTCCAGCACCGCTTTATAGTCGTTTACAAACTCGACATCGGGGTACTTGTCTTCCCACGGAGCCGCGGCCTCTGCACGTTGTTCTGCTACTACTTTTAGTTCGGCTCCGGGGGTTCGCTGCACGACATCGATATAACTTCCGCCGATTCGTCCTGTGCCAAGTACTGCTACTCCAACCAATTCGATCGCTCGCTTTCACACGTTTTTATGGATTGCGCACGCAGCCGTAATAATCTGGCTGCCCAACTCGGCGGAATTGTAGACCGTTCAGTGTTGTTTGGGGGGAATAACGCTATCCAACCCCAGCCCTATGCAAGCATGCCTTTTAGCTCTTCGACGTGGTCGATTTCGTAGTCTGGTGCAGGTGCATCGTTCGGATATTCACGACCCATTCGCACCCAGGCGGTTTTCATGCCAACCCCGTGCGCACCAAGAATGTCGGTATAAGGGTTATCGCCAACGAACAGAACTTCTTCTGTATCGAGGCCGTCTACGCCCAGCAGTCGAACCGCCTCCATGAACACTTCGGGTGCAGGTTTGTCGACCCCAAATAGCTGCGATGCGAGAACGAACGGTGTTTTTTTGCCAATTCCGGTTTTCTCGGCTTTCGTGTGCTGAACCTGATCGCCGTTTGTCACGATGCCCCAGTTCACACCGGCTTCGTTCATCCAGTCTGCAAATTCCATCGCGCCCGGTAGCACCTGTACAAACTTCACCATATTTTCGAAGTAGAACTTGTAGTGCGATTCCGGATCACCGGGAACGCCGAGCCACTTTTTTTGGATTTCAATGATAGCGGTACGGGCGTTCGTGGCGTTCGATGCCGATAGCGTCCAGAAGTACGCAAGGGCGTCTTCCCACGAAGTCGAACTATGAATCACCTCGTGATTGTCGTAGAACACCCGGTAAACCTCGTCGTACGCCGAACGCCTGTCGATTAGCGTATCGTCCATATCGAAAAGTGCCGCGCGGAAAATCTGATTAGTCATAAGTAAATCGTAGTTGTCGCCCAAGCGAAAAGTGGACGGTAATCAGCATCACGTCAGCCATTCAGCCTGGTTGATTGGCAATTTTATTGGATTCCATTATGGGTCAGGTTTCCAGTTTTTCCACTCTTCAGTGAATGGAGAGGTGCGGGAGCTTATGCGACTTACCGCGTCGAGTCCGTACTTTCGAAAATCAGATGCCTGCGTTTCTGTGAAAATACCCTTGCCTACCCAGTTTCGAAGCTCGACCTCATCCTTCCATTTCCATGAAAGATCTGGTGTCGAATCCAACTTGAGTTCGAACATATTCCATCTCAATGTTGATATACCAGCGTTCGAATTCATGCTCGGTGTCGTCGAATAAAACCCAGATCGAATAAGGCGTATCTGGGTACATGAATCGTAAGAGCGAGTGACGCTACCATGTTCGTTCTTCCAGATCGTCGGCTGAGAATTTTTTACATCGCCAGAGCCGACCCAGTTCGCCTGAGTGTAGATATTGCCAGCGGACACATACAAGATTGTGCGGTTTTCGTTGTCTTCGACGACTCGAGCGGGAAGTACCCGGGCAAACCTTCCCGCAGGGATCAAAATACATTGCTTACCTAAACGTCGGCTGGTGATCCGTCTTCGGCGTTCCAGCTACCGGAACCTGTTTCCGCCTTTTTGTTTTCGTCATCCTCGAATGGTCGCTCAGCGAATACCGATTCGTCGAGGTCTGTGCCCAGTCCCGGCGCTGTTGGCAGTTCAAAGTAGCCGTCTTTGAGAACGAGTGGAGTCGTCTGGACTTTGTCGTGCCAGGGCATGTCACGAGCGGTTTCAAGAATCAGGAAGTTCGGCACATTTGCGCACACGTGCAGCGACGCAGCGGTGGCGATCGGACCGTTCGGGTTGTGTGGTGCGAATTTTATGTACTCTATTTCGGCCATCGAAGCGATTCGCCTGATCTCAGAAATACCGCCGGTGTGGGCGATGTCCGGCTGAATCACATCGGTGAGTTGGCGATGCAGAATGTCTCGGAAACCGTAGCGGAAGAACAGTCGTTCGCCAGTAGCGATATCGGTACTGTGGCCAGCTGCCCGAACCTGCTCCATAGCATCGAGGTTGTCTGGCGGAACCGGCTCTTCGAAGAACTTGATGTTGAACTCTTCGACAGCGGCGATCTGGCGATTTGCGATCGACGGTCGTGATCGACCATGATTGTCGATCATTATTTCGACATCGGGTCCGAGATGATTGCGCATGTCCTTGATTTTTTCATGAAGCGCATCAGCTACATCTTTTTCGTGGAATGAGTTCTCGCCGGTCACCCAGCCGCCAGTTTTGAACGCCGAGAATCCCTGATCGACGGCATCCCATCCACCTCGGAGATCACCGGCGTGGGTGTAGGCGCGAACGCGGTCACGAACCGCGCCTCCGAGCATCTTGTAGACAGGGAGGTTGTACGCCTTTCCGGTGAGATCCCACAGTGCGATATCGATCGCCGCCATTGCCGAGCCCATCACAACACCGCCGCGCCAGAAGCCATGGCGGTACATGATCTGCCAGTTCTTTTCGATCTGGGTTGGATCACGACCGATCAACCGACCGGTAAGGGTCTTGATTCCTGATTCAACCGCTCGCTCGTGGCGTTCGAGCGTGCCTTCACCCCAACCATGAATTCCCTCGCCTGTCTCAACCTTGCAGAAAACCCAGTTACGGTTTCCGCCCTTCATGATGAACGTTTTGATATCGGTGATTTTCATGATGTTGTCTGGTTAATTTCCGCCAAATCGTGATCTTTTACGTCGAGCGAGTAGTTTATGTGCGAATCGTCTCATGCGTTAAGTTAGATTTGCCTAATTTTCGGGTAGATGATGAGAGTCAGCGCAACGACCGCCAGACACCCTGCCGAAAGCAGCGCATAGCCAGCGCCGACTCCCCATTGATCGGCAACCAGGCCTGCAGAAATTCCCGCTACGGGTGAAAGCGCGGTGTCGAGCAACGTTGCTGAAATGATCCGCCCTCGCAATCTGTCGGGCGAAAGTTCCATCAAGGTAACGCTGTTGCCAGCCCTGAACACGGTCTGCGACATGCCAATCCAGATAATTAGCGGGAACGCCATCCAGACGTACGTAGCTCCGGCGAATCCGAGCAGCGCCAGACCGTACGAAAGCGCTGCGAGAAGCATGAGGCGGCCTTTACGAGAAAGCTCTTTTCGAGAGGCGATGTAGAGTCCGCCTGTCAACCCACCTACAGCTCCTACAGAAGTAAGCAACCCGAGTAGACCGATTCCACGCCCATACTGCTCTTCAACCAGTTGGGGCAGTAAAACCTGATGTGCATATCCGATCGACAGCGGACCAAACCCAAGCAACACGAGCGCCAGTATTGCCCGGTGCCTGCCTATGTAAACAAACCCTTCGATCAATTGAGAGAGTGGATTGCCTTTTGGCAGCTTCGAAGATTTTTCAGGAATATCGATCTTGGTGGTCGTCCACAGGACCACTATAAAAGCACCAGCAGCCCAGACGTACGCCCAGCCAACATCGGTAGCTGCAATCAATATGGCCATCAGCGCGGGGCCACCAAGCCGAGTTGAGTTGATGGCAATCGAGTTGAGCGACATGGCGTTGAACATGTCTTTCCTTTCAACCAGATTCGGGATGATCGAAGTTCGCACCGGCTGGTTCATAGCCATTCCAGCGCCCAAACCGAAGGCCAACACGTATACGTGCCACAGTTCGATAACACCCGTGAGCAACAGGACCGCCATCAATACATGCATGAGGAGCGTCCACGCCTGAATCACCATCAGCATTTTGCGCCGGTCGAAGCGATCGGCCGCCACTCCACCGATGAGGCCGAGGATCAGCATTGGAATGGCACGGGCAACCAGAACTGAAGCCACTGAAGTCGATGATCCGGTTAAATCCCACACCAGCCAGCTGCGCGCAACCATGTCGGCGTGCATTGCGGTTGCTGAGAGGAGTTGCCCGAACCACAGATAGCGGAAATTACGGTTGCTGAGGGACCGGAAGGCTAATTGAAGCGTGGCAGGTATCATCCGTTAAGTTGCCCACGGATGTTTGCTGAGTACGGTGCCTGCGGGTTGATCAATTCGGCAGCAGTATATGCCTGCGGTTCTAGCAGGGTAGTCGGGTTACTGAAGGTCGAGCGCTATCGGTGAGTGAATCGACTGCCAGCCCTGTAGTTCGAGCGATCGAACTTCGTTCAGGTCCAGTCCAAGCGCATCGGCTGTGTCGGATGGAGTGGCAGAGGCTCCGTTTACCAGTCCAAGTCGAAGCTCCATCACACCTCGTTGCAGTTCTGGCAGTGTGGCAACTGCGTTTTCAGAAAACTGCTTTGCAACGTCGCCCGGAATCGATCGTGAATGGCCGTCGGCCGCACGGAACAGGCGATCCATCATTTTGGTTCTACCCATCGCCATCAAACGTTTGAACGAAACGCTGGACACGCGTTCATCTGGCGATCCGAGCTGTCGAGCGTCAACTTCAGCAACACCCTCAAGACACAACCAACCCTCGCGTGACCCGCCTGTCCTCAGTCCGTGAATAGCCAATCGCCATGAGTGCTCATCACCAGAAGCGAGCAGTTCACGCAGAACCTGTATGGCTTTGAGTGATCCGTTTTTACCAAGATCGCGTGCAGCCAAAATACGCTCGTCCATATCCCGACTCGCAAGCATCCCTCGCAGCCGAGCGATTCGCTCTTCGCCCGACCCGCTCAACTCTTCAGCGACACGCCGGAGATGCGCTCCCTCGGATTCGCTATCGGTCTTGCTGAGTCGCGTAATTCCGGAAGTCTCGGCAGTTGGCTTAATTCGCTGGTCGCGTTCAGGGTTTTGAGTATTTGGAGTCGATTCTGGCATGGTGCGGCAAGAATTCTACCTATGTTGCTTCCCGTTTTGTTCAGGCTGCGCAAGAACCCTCAGTGTCCACTCCGTAAAACACGAAATACGGGTTGTGAGGTAGCACCAAGAGGAACAGGTGCGTGCCTACTTCACGTCTCTACGCAGTAAGAATAAATTAGAAGAAGTAGCAACAACGGCACCCAATTCAACCGGGTTCCGTACACAAGATCTATAGATGGATACAACGACAATGGGCGAGATAGTTGGCTTCTTCCAGGGCTCTTCACAATCAAATGTAGAAGCAATTTCGGTTCTTTTAGTTGATGACCAGCCCGTGTTCCGCAACGTTGCCCGTTCTGTACTGGAACGTGATGGCACATGCGAAGTAATCGGTGAAGCTACCGATGGCGCCCACGCTATCGAAATGATGAGCAAGCTGAACCCCGACATCGTTGTGATGGACGTTCAGATGGGCGACATGAGCGGTGTTGAGGCAACTCGACGGATTCTCGCTCGAAACCCACAGGCAAACATCGTGCTCACGAGCATGGGTTCCGATTCTGAGTACCCGACGCTCGCACGAGAAATCGGCGCACGAGGATTCGTCCCCAAGCGCAACCTGAATGTATCTATGCTTCGCAGCCTTGTTGGCGGCGGACCTTCAGGTGGCAGCGACGCTATCGCAGCTTAGTAACTGCTAGCAAATATCAAGCTGAAAAGCCCCGACATGTTCGGGGCTTTTTTTGTTGGTGTTTACGTGATCGGGTTCAATGGCACACACCAGTAATGTTCTCTTTGATTACGAACTCCTGCGATTTCACTCAAGGTCCCTCCGCTCCGCATTCGCTCAGGCCGGGAAGAGGGTTGTGTCCTGTTGGGCCCTGAGTCTGGATGGCAGATGCGCGGCCTCCACATCAGCAACACGCCCTAATCTCACAGCGCGTAGTAACCCACATGCCCTGTACGTATCACGTCACTGACCTGTTTCGCTCATCCGCAATAATCTGATCACACGCGAGCACAAACAACTGTGTGAACCTGCCAATCCGAGCCTAATGGTCTGAATCGTAAATCTTATGAATCAATCGGCGTCTGAACCAGCATCGGTTCCGAATCGAAGTGTCTTCCAGAGTCTGCTTCTAATTGGGCTTGTCCATATATACAATTACCAAGGTCATGAAGATAAATG
>DUCO01000034.1 GCA_012959765.1 Dehalococcoidia bacterium
TCTATTCGCTATTCGGCGGTCCGACGCGCCAAAGCCAGCAGGTCTACTGGTCGCACTGCGGCAGTTCCCGGGTACGACAGCACAAGCTCATCGGAGTTCCGCCCATCGACTCGTTCGAAGCTGTCACCGAACTCGGAGCCGAGGTTCGAGAAAAGGGATTCAAAGCCCTAAAGACCAATATCAACTACCCTGGAACTCCAGCACGCAGCTACGATGGTGGCTTCGGAACAGGTGCGACCGACCAGAACGTTACGTGGCAAACCCTCGACCACATCGAAAAGTACATCGGTGCATTCGAAGAAGGTACGAAGGGCGAAGTTCAAATCGCACTCGACCTCAACTTCCACTTCAAGCCGCTTGCAGCACGCCAGGTCTGCGCCGTAATGGAACAGTTCAACACGATGTGGGTCGAGGTCGACATGTACGAACCGGAAGGACTCGCCGAGGTAAAGGCTGCTACTTCCGTGCCGATCACTTCTGGCGAAAACCTGTTCGGCATTCGTGAGTACAGGCCGTACTTCGAAAACCGATCGATGGACAACGTGATGATCGACGTGCCGTGGAACGGTTTCGCTCGCTCACGCGATATCGCAATGCTCGCTGAGAGCTACGAACTCAACATCGCCCCACACAACTACTACTCGCACCTTTCGACGATGCACTCAATCAACCTGTGCGCAACGGTGCCCAACGTCCGAATCATGGAAGCCGACATCGACGATGTGCCGTGGAAAGACGAGATCACCGGCGGTGCGCTCGACTACTCGAACGGCGAACTACAGATCCCAACCAAACCCGGCTGGGGAGTAGACCTCGACGAAGACGTAGCCCGCAAACACGTCTGGCAACCAGGCCGAGGTCCGGGATTCTAGTCATTACCACCTAAACAAAATAACGGGGTGTGATAACGTCCCCATAGTTCCTCGATAACCCCGCATTAATCGACACTCTGGGCTGAAATGACGACCGATTCTGCACCCTAAACAGGAGACACCCGGTCCCCCCTCCACCGACTCCTCACATCGCGCAGCTTCGTGGCGTTGATTGTTTCGAACACACTGGGATTGGGCGGCGAGCAGATGCGCCTCGCTGCCCAATCGTGGTGGATACTCGACGAGGGTGGTTCAAAAACTGAGATGGGCCTTGCTGCCGGTCTTCGGTTCATCCCTATTGTAATCATCACCCTGTACGCCGGGGTGATGATTGATCGAATCGGCGGGAAGCGAGTTTTGATCCTCGAACGCAGTTTCCTGGTCATCCTTTCGCTAGTTACCGCCTTCGTTCTGTTCTCAGACCAAGTGCAAATCTGGCACATCGTCGTCCTGACAGCAATCGCCGGTACGACAATCGCTATGGGATACCCATCAACTCAATCGCTTGTTCCACAGGTGGCCCCTAAGGAACTTTTCCAATCCGCTAACTCAATGAATCAGCTTGGAAACGCGCTTGGCCGCACGCTTGGGCCGTTGCTCGCTGGAATCTTGATCGCAATCAAGGACGCCGCGGTAGCCTTCATAGGCCTTGCAGTGGTTTACGCGGTTTCTGCCCTCGCAACATTCGGCATCGGCACGAAAACTCCCCTGTGCTCGGAATCTGGATCGGCAATAGGCCAAATAGCCGACGGGCTACGGTACATCAGGCGCAATCCCATCCTGATGTGGGTGATCCTGATGGCCTACTCAGTAGTTTTCTTGTCGTTCTTTTTTTCCGATCATCCCGGTCTACGCTCGCGATGTACTCAACACCAGTGAAGTGCAATTTGGATGGATGTGGGGCGCACTCGCAATCGGTCAGGGTGCCACTGCTGTGACAATTGGAGCCACGGGAGGTTTTCGAAACAAGGCTCTCGGCCCGGTAGCTGAAGCACTAATTTTTGGAATAGGCCTAATCGCGTTTGGTCTCTCAGAAACCTACTGGCTGTCGCTAATATTTCTGGTTATTACTGGCATCGGTATACCGCTGTTTATCACCTCTGTGATAACTCTTCTGCAGGATCATTCCGAGCCTGCGTACCTCGGTCGAGTAATGGCGGTATACGCCATATCAGTGCAGAGCTTGTCTGCTGGGTGGTTGCCTGGAGGATTCCTGCTGGACACAATCGGAAACTTCCCGACCGTTCTCGTAAGCATCGGTGGGGCATGGAGTATCGTGTTCCTCAACTACGCTTCATCGAAAGAACTCCGACGAGCATGAGCGCTCTCGGTTCTGATCGCGTTCCGATGATAAATTGCCCAAACCATGAACATCATCGACGCACACCCGCACATCTACTATGACGACCAAACCAAATACCCGGCCATCGACGATCCGTGGAACCCCGGCGAACCGGCCACCGCCGAAGACCTGAAGTCAAAGATGGACGCGGCCGGAGTCGATAGAGCCGTGTTCATCCAGACCAGCACGTTCTACGGTCACGACAACCGATACGTGATGGAATCGACCCGCCAGTACTCACAGTGGGCAACCGGAGTCGTAACGCTAAGCCCCGACAATCCGAAACACCTAGAAGTGCTCGAAGACGCAGTCACGAACTACTCGGTACGAGGGCTAAGAGGCACATCCGACCCAAACGGAAAAATCGGCTCACCAAACGTAAAACGCCTCTGGACAAAAGCCCGCGACCTCGGAATCGTAGTCAACTGCATGGTCATGGACGATCTCGACCGGGTGCCTGAAATCGAAGCTCTAGCAAGCGAGCTCGACGACCTAAACATCGTCATCGACCACTGCTTCATGCTCAACACGTTCCGAAAAACTGACGAGACACTGAGCGCCCTCGAACGCCTGGCTAGCCACCCGAACATCCACGCCAAACTCACCAGCGGAACCCACGGCTCAGCGCGCGTCTACCCGCACGAAGACATGCACGCACCTCTCAAACGAGTCATCGAAGCATTCACACCACAACGATGCGTATGGGGATCAAACTTCCCGAACGCACTCTGGTCGAAAGGCACCAGCTACGCCCAGAATCTAAGCCTGTTCACAACCGAACTCGGCCTGTCGCAGTCCGATCAAGACGCCATTCTCGGCGGAACCGCCAGTAGGCTCTGGTTTTAGTTAGCATCTTCTACAACGTCGCCGCGCCATTCGCGCCAAATGCCGAAGCAACCCATCGAAACACCGCTAGCAGTGCTAATCTGAATTCTCGATAAATATCACCTGCCCTCAAGTCGCCGACTACTCTGCTACCAAATGACGACAACGCAACCAAAACAACGACCCGTAATGAAACGCCCACTTGCGGTTCACGTAATGGCAAAACCAACCGGCGCAATCTGCAACATCGACTGCACCTACTGCTTCTATCTCGAAAAAGAGAAACTCTACCCGGATAAGGCTCGCGGTGCGTGGAAAATGGGTGATGAAGAGCTTGAAGCGTACGTAAAGCAGTACATCGAAGCGCAAGACATTCCATTAGTGAACTTCGCCTGGCAGGGCGGCGAACCCACGTTGATGGGTGTCGATTTCTATCGCAAAGCCGTAAAGCTGCAGAAGCAGTACGCAGGCAAAAAGCAGGTATCAAACGCCTTCCAGACCAACGCCATTTTGCTCGACGATGAGTGGGGCGAATTTCTCGCTGAAGAAAAGTTCCTCGTTGGCGTTTCGATCGACGGTCCAGAAGAAATCCACAACCGTTACCGAATGACACAGGGCGGCGAGCCAACCTGGCACATGGTCATGGCGGGAATCGAAGTACTCAAGAAGCACAAGGTCGAATTCAACACGCTCACCGTGCTCCACAAGCACAACGCCGATCACCCGAAAGAGCTGTACGAATTCCTAACCCGTGAAGTCGGCAGCCACTATCTACAGTTCATACCGATAGTCGAACGTGTAGCCGACAAACTACCAGCCCACTTCCTACAACTCGTTGGGCCCGAGTTCCGAGACGGCGCAACAGTAACCGAATGGTCGGTTGGATCCGAGCAATATGGCAACTTCCTGACCGGCGTGTTCGATCAGTGGGTGCGAAAAGACATCGGCACATACTTCGTTCAGATCTTCGACACGGCTCTCGCAAGCTGGATGGGCCAGAACGCCGGACTCTGCATCTTCGCCGAAACCTGCGGCGACGCCATGATCATCGAACACAACGGCGATGTTTACTCCTGCGACCACTTCGTCTATCCCGAATACAACCTCGGCAACGTTGCCGACACCACAATTCGAGAGATGGCCGAAAGCCCTGAACAGCGCAAGTTCGGCACCGACAAACGAGACACGCTTCCAGATTTCTGCCGATCTTGCGAATTCCGATTCGCGTGTAACGGCGGCTGCCCCAAGCAACGCTTCACCAAGACGCCCGATGGTGAAGACGGCCTGAATTATCTCTGCGCCGGATACAAAAAGTACTTCGCTCACACCGAGCCATACATGAAGGCGATGGTCGCCGAACTTCGAAGCGGACGCCCCGCCGCCAACATCATGGAAAAAGCGAACGCCATCCCGAAGATGTCGGACAATCCCTACGCCGGAGTAGGCCGCAACGACATGTGCCCCTGCGACTCAGGCAAAAAGTTCAAACGCTGCCACGGCGGCGGCTAGGCCGCGTTTTCTTGAAGACGGCTTGGTAGCCCAACTCTGTCATTGCGAGGCGCCCGATAGGGCAACGTGGCAATCAGCGTTTTCGAGCAACGCTCCGATCGAATGTCGGCGGACACCGAACATTCCGCTTGCACCCATTCAAAGTTATCGGCACATGTTAAAAGCAGCATGATGTTCACCGTTATTGCCACGTCGCCTCAAGTCAGGCTCATCGCAATGACAACATGAGTTCCCACACCCCTCACAACCACCACCCCCGCCCAGCGGGTAGAATTTCACGGGCTAATTCAACACGCCCGCCCACTACTCGATTTTTCGAGGGAGCTACTCCAGTGAAACTCAGGACCAACCGCGCAAAGCAGAAGCTCGCTAACGGCGAGATCGTAACCATCGTCAGCAGCATCACTCACCCCGACGATATCGATGCGGTTGGACCACTCGGATTTGACGGAATCTGGCTCGAAGGCGAACACGGCGCAACCGACCCCGCCGATCTCGGCAACCTCACCCGGGCATGCGATATCTGGGGCATGACCTCGGTAGCCCGCATCAACCTGAACGAACAGGGTCTCATCTATCGAACACTTGACCGAGGCGCGCAGGCCATCGTCGTTCCCCACGTAAACAACGCAGCGGAAGCCCAAAACGTTGTCGATGGCGGTAAGTTCACCCCTCTCGGAAAACGTGGCATGTTCACCAGCCGACAGGGACTCGGCGTTGAAAACTATTTCGACCAGGCAAACGACGAGTCGATGCTCATCATCCTGATCGAAGACATCATCGCCTGGGAGAATCTCGACGAGATTCTTGCAGTCAAAGGCATCGACGTCGTATTCGTTGCACCCGGCGACTTCGCAGCGTCGATGGGTCACATGGGCGACCATCAGCACCCCGATGTGCAGGAAAAAATCAACGACGCACTAACTAGAATCGTCGCAGCCGGCCAACACGCTGGAGCGCTGGCAACAAACGAAAACGTCGCCGATTACGTAAAGATTGGTGTGAGGTTCTTCATGACGGGCGCAGGTCCGTGGATTGGCAGCGGATTCAACGAGTTCGTAGCCAATGCAGAAGCTGCAAAATAATTACTAGGAATTTTTGACCAGCAGGTATCTAATCAGCCCGGTCGAAATCGAAACGTATACGGAAAACGGGATTTATCGAATTGAAAAGTGTGACGTCTAAGCGACTTTTAATCATGGTGGGAATGCTCGCCCTCTTCGTGCTGGCAGCGTGTCAGGCCGCCGGTAAAAATCCCGAAAACGTTGAAATCAAAGTGATTCTCCCAACGCAAGACACCAAATTATGTCTGAACAACAGCTACCCGCAAGGCGCTCCTGTCTTCGGGGATGTCTCGCGAGACCAACTCGTAGGCGATCCCGATGGCATCAAAATATTTGACCGAGTAGTTGGCAGCGGAGACGAACCAAAAATCGAGGATCTGGTTACTGTGAACTACACAGGCTGGCTCGGGGAAGGCTGCGTTTTCGATTCATCGCACGCTCGTGGCGAAGAAGCGCAGCTCCTTCTGGTTGCCCTTATTCCGGGCTGGCGACAAGCGATGGCCACCATGAAGCCCGGCGGAGTGCGTCGAGTCGAGATTCCATCAGCACTCGCGTACCGAGAGCTTGGCTCACCGCCAGTAATTCCCGCAAACGCAATACTCACATTTGAAATCGAACTCGTAAGCGTTCTCACACCAGCCGCAGCAAGTGCCACCGCAACGGTCGTCGCTGCAAATGCAACCCCAACCCCTGTTCCTACCGCAACGCCCGAAGGAGGGCCAATAGTGTCTTGTGACAACCCCGGTTACCCGGATTCCGCACCCCAGTACGGCGATGTGACTGAAGATCAGTACACCGATCAGCCTTCAGGCATCCGCGTATTCGACGCTAAGGTCGGTGATGGTGCCGAACCCGATCAGAACAGCACCGTTGATATTCACTACACAGGCTGGCTTGTGGCTGACGGCTGTGTCTTCGACTCTTCCTACTCACGAGGACAGTCGGTGTCGTTCCCAGTTGGCGGCGTAATTCCCGGATTCCGTGACGCCATTCTCGGTATGAAGGCCGGTGGCCAGCGACGTGTCTACATCCCCGCCGATCAGGGCTACGGCGCAGGCGGCGCAGCCGGAGCAATCCCGCCAAACGCCGACCTCGTATTCGACATCGTCCTCGACGGCGTTCGATAGGTACCAGTGGGTGCCAGCGGCACTTTTTTCTTTCGCGGGAACGGTGCTGGCTGGTTTGGTGAGGTGACTCTCTCAGCGTCAACTTGTGAAACCGCTTGCCAATTGTCATGCTGAACTAGATTCAGGATCGCTATCAATCAGTAGTTGCAATCCAGTGACCCAAAAACTCCTAACAATCGCATACGCCCTACTAGGCTTCACAAAAACAGTAGCCTGCACATTCAGCCGCTCGATTAAGTAGCCACCCGCTCGATAAACTCCCAACATGCCTTCTCACTACCTGTCCATCGACGTTGGGTCGACCTCTGTTACCGCTCTAATCATCGACATCGAAACGAAGTCCGTGGTCGGGTCATCCACCACTGCCAACACTGCTGAAACCACGTCTGCAAACGACAAGAAGATCGGCAGGTCAGAGTGGGACCTCGACCAAATGACCGAACTCGCAGCCACCAACGCTGCAGGTCTCATAGAACGCACGAAAACCCAACCCGCAGCGATAGGCATCACCGGTCAGCAACAAGGACTCCAGCTGCTCGATAACGACCTCAACACAGTCGGCAGCTTCATCTCCTGGCAGGATCAACGATCAAAAGACCTCCTACCCGGCGAAAACCGCACCTACCTCGACGCCATGGGCGAACTCGGCGGCGCAACATCTGAAGACGGCGGACTCCCCGCCTTCGAAAACGTCGGATGCCCTATCGTCACCGGCTACACCGCCCCAAATCTGTACTGGCTGAAGGCCAGCAACGAACTCCCGCAAAACGTTCACGCCACAACCGCACCCGAGTTCGTAGTGTCTCGACTCACCGACACCCGCCCCGTCACCGATCCAACCGACGCCGTGAGCTGGGGCGTTTACGATCTAGCCCAGATGGGCTGGAACTACGAACTCATCAACTCGCTAGGCCTCGATCGCACGCTATTCTCCAATCTTGCCGATTCCTGCACCCCCGCCGGCCAACTCACCAACGCCATGGCAAGCAAACTCGGCACCAAAGCAGGAATCCCCGTCTCGGTAGCATCGGGAGATCACCAGTGCAGCTTCGCTGGAACCGTAGCCGACTACGAAAACACCGTAGCCATCAACGTTGGCACAGGCGGCCAGGCATCGGTCTACGTCGATCAACCAACCCCACGAGGCTGGCTCGAGCTCCGACCCTATATCCAGAGCGGATACCTGCTGGCGGGGGTCGGCGTAGTCGGAGGTCGAACGTTCCGCACGCTAAGAGATTTCTTCAACAACACCAGCCGTGCGATCGCCGGATACGAACTCGACCCCGATGTGCTTTACGAAAAACTTGTCGAACTCGCAGCCGAAGTCCCCGCGGGTGCTGACGGCGTCGTTGTCGATCCACTATTCACGGGCTCCCGCAGCAACCCGAAGGCCAAAGCAGCCATCCGAGAAATCACTCCGGGCACGTTCACACCCGGCCACATTGCACGAGCGCTCTTCGAAGCCATGGCGGCGCAGCTAGCCGATTCTTACCGAGAGGCGGCGAAGCTTGGAGCAGGCGAGCGATCAAAGCTTGTCGGATCAGGCAATGCAATCAAGCTCAACCCAATCCTAAGAGAATCACTCGAAGCCGAACTCGGCATGCCCCTCCAACTGGGAGCCCACAACGAAGAAGCAGCAATCGGAGCCGCCCTCTGCGCAGCGGTTGCCGACGGCTCATTCGCGTCGATAGCCGAAGCCAGCGCATCGTTTGCTTCTGGCACATCTGGCTGAGTCCGCAGAATAACCATTTCTGGGTGTATCGCCTCGACCTGGCTAGGCGACAATAGCCACGCCATGCCCATCCCGCCAGCACCAACACCAGATCAGTTCGATCAAATCGCAAAAGCGATCGATCCCAAAGCAAAAGTCATTTCCACTAGCAAGCTGCTTGGTGGACTCGGCTGCCACATGGACGTACTGGATATGCTTCTGGCCGATGGCACACCACTCAAGGTTGTCACCAGGCAGTACTGGGTAAAAAACGATCCAGAAAACGATCAACGTCCCTCGGGTGAATCGGCCATTCTGAAGGCACTGGCAGCGAACGACGTACCGGTGCCGCTACCGATCCTCAGAGAAAACGTTGCAAGCAAAATTTTTGGTTGACCCGGACTCGTGATTTCCTACATCGACGGCACGCCCAGTTTCGCACCACTCGATCTACAATATTGGGCAAGGCAACTCGGATCTGCATTAGCTAAAATCCACTCCGCCGCCGTTCCAGATGAACTCAAATCCATCCCGAGGTCGCACATAAACAGCCTCAATAAATGGATGAGTTCTGATGAACCGACAGAAAGATTCGCAAAGCACGAATTAGGACCGGATCTCTGGAAGGCTATGAAGTCGCTCTGGCCGAACGTCGACACCTCCGCCCACCAGATCATTCACTCCGATTTCGGGCCCGGTAACACACTCTGGAAAGACGAGATGCTTCTTGCTGTTGTCGATTGGGAATGGCCGTCGCTGGGTGTACCTTCAGACGATGTCGGTTACTTCCTGGCAGACGCCGCATACGCCGGGCTCAACGTCGAAGAGACATTCATTAACGCCTACGAAAAAACCGCCGGAAAGCCCGTGCAAGACCTGCTTTTCTGGAAGATGATGGCAGCGGCCATCCCGTTGCCTAACGTCGGGCCAGGGGCTCGGGGTTACAACGGTCAGGGAATGAGAATGTTGACCGTATACGATTTTCGGCGAGCACACTCTAACTACGTCAAAAATCTGCTGACAGAGTTCCACGAAAATGTATGAACTGGCACCAGAACCAACTTCCGAACAGTTCGCCAGAATCGCTCAAGCGATAACGCCCGAAGCACAGGTCATATCCACCCGCGAACTTGTCGGTGGCATATCGTGCCGAATGGACGTAATAACGTTCGAAGCAGAAGGCTCGACTCGCGAATCTGTAGTTCGGCAGTACCCACCCTGGCATGCGAACGAAAATCCTCATCCCGGTATAGTCTAAGGCACGGTGTTGGTTTTTTTGGGCGACCATGATATCGCCGCGCCAGCACTGATCCTTCGCGACGAGACATCGAGAATACTAGGTCGACCCGCAATCGTAATCTCACTTGTCGATGGAGACCCCGTCGTCCAACCTGATGAGACACAGAGCTGGGCCGAGCAGTTGGTTAGCGCAATCGTGAAGGTTCACTCTCTACCGGTCACAAATGAACTGAAATCAATCGTAAAACCACTGTTCGACGGATACGACCGTTCGTTCTCGAAAGCACAGCCATCCGACCGCAAAAAAATGCATCCACTCGGCCCCCCAGCCCTGGCGAAAACTCAAAGAAATCTGGCCTTCGATCGACAAGTCAGCCGATGCTCTACTTCATGACGATTACTGGCCCGGAAACACGCTCTGGAAAGATGATTCGCTGGTGTCCATCATCGGCTGGGAAGAACCAAGGCTTGGCATGCCCGCCTGGGACTTCGCAATAATCGTCCAGGACGCCGCCTGCTTCGAGATGGGCATAGAAGATTTTGTTCTGAGTCACTACAGGCGCACATCAGGACAAAATCTAAAGGACTTCGATTTCTGGAGGAGGTGCATCGCTCTCCTCCAGCTGCCAGATCCGGGCGTGTGGGTCGACGGCTACAAAGCACTCGGAGCCAGCGACATCACTCCCGACGAGGTTCGAGCAAATCACACAGCGTCGGTCGAACGGCTTTTAAGTGAGGGTTGAGGGTGAACTACCGTCGCTTTGCTCATCATCCCGACCTTGCCAAAAACAACCAACCCGAGGCACAACCTCGCCAGTTCAGCCCACACAAACCTTGTCTCAGAAAAAGTGTCCTAGGCACCCTCGTCACGGTTTGATTACGAACTTCACGCCTTTGCCTTCGCCTGAATCGACAATCGCCTGCGGAACATTCTGAAGATCGTAGCGACCCGAGATCACACCGCTCAAATCGAGCTTGTTGATCTCCTCTGGCGTACGTGCAAACACGTCACCACGCCCAAACGCACCCTTCACCGTGATCTCCCGGTAGTGCATGTCGTAAAGATCGACCGGCAGAGGTGCGCCTTCCGGAGCCACCCCGATAATCAGGACCTGCCCACGAGGCCGAACCACCTCAACACACTTCGCCACCAGTTCTGGTCGCCCCACTGCCTCGGCAGCAAGGTTCGCTCCGTATCCGTCGTTGTGATCCTTGACGAAATCGCTCAAATCACCGTCGGCCGGATCGTGAAGCAGGTCGGCACCGAACTGTCGTGCCATCTCACGCCTCGCGGCAACCGGCTCCGACATGATCATCCGCTCAACACCTCGACGTTTCAGGAACGCCAGCGTGAAAAGCCCCATGATTCCGCCACCAATCACGACTCCAATTCCGCCCTCATCGATACGCATCATCTCTGATCCAGAAAGACAGCACGAAGCAGGTTCAGTAAGTGCAGCCTGCTCAAGATCAAGATCATCCGGAATTTTCACCGCCGATTGCGTAGGAGCAGTGGCGTACTCGGCAAACATCCCCGAAGTGAGATCGGCGTTTTCGCATCGAGACTCCGACCACGTTGTACACGCCGAACAAACCCCGCAATGACTAGTCGTGTTCATCACGACTCGATCGCCAATCCGGCTCTTGTCCACGCCGTCGCCAACCTCAACGATCACACCCGAGCCCTCATGACCAAGCACCTTTGGCGGCGTTGAAGGAAATAGGCCCTGCGTGATGTGCACGTCGGTTCCGCAAACGCCTATAGTGTCGACTTTTACGACAACCCTTCCCGGCTTGGCTGTGGGATCGGGTATCTGGTCGAGGGTGAACTTGTCGCCACCGTGCCACGTCATCACTCGCATCATGAGGTTTGCCTCTTATCGCTCGAAAACAGTGTCGTCCAGCACCGGACGCTTACCCACGGCTTCGATGATGCGGATAGTAGGCGCGCCTAACGGTCAGTTCAACGCGAATGACCCGTAGTTTTGCGATGAAGGGCCGCTAAACCCCGACTCCACACTCCTCCAAAGCAGCCAAAACCTCGTCGGTAATTTCCGAAAGGTCGCCCGCGCTCGTGGCGATTACCGCGTTTGCAAGATCGGCAGGTTCGAGTGCGCCCGAAAGGCACGTCAACTGCTCAATAGTGAGATCACTCACCGGAATCGGTGTATCAGTCGGCTCCTCTAATGGCTCTACAAGCGGACCTCCACCATCACCGATGCCGCCATCCGGCTCGACGGGAATAGCGATTCCGCTACCACATTTCTCAAGTGCTGCTTGCAGCTCGGGGGTAGGCCCATCTGCACCCGCTGAATTGCGAAGCCCGGCAAATCCGCCCTCGCCAAGTTCCTCGTTCATACACTCCTGGAAAGATCCATCGGCTCCGAATGCACCGCCAAAGCCGCCGCCGCCAAACGTACGGCCACCAAATCTACCGCCACCATCTCTGCCGCCAAACGCCCCGCCGCCATCACCAAAGTTCAGCCCACACTCTTCGAACGCTGCCAGCGACTCAGGCGTAATGCCGCCACCGCCACCGAGATTATCTGCGAAATCTTCACCCAGTTCACCGGCAAGGCATTCTCGAATCTCTGGGTCAGCAAAGCCACCACCAGCAAACCCGCCAAATAATCCGCTGCCATTTCCAGTTGCGCCGCCAACTTCAACTCCACAAGATTCGAGCATAGCGAGTTCCTGCGGATCGAGCCTGCCCAGCAACTCGGGGCCTATTGCTCCTGAACCTGCGTCGAAGCCGTCACCTAATTGTTCAGATAAGCACTCCAACACTTCGGGATCAGAAAGAGCCTCTCGTACGCTTAATGCCGAATCAGTACCGACAGCCTCAGATACATCCTCGGAAGCAACGGTCGGAATCGGTGTGGGAGGTTCTGCAGTTGGCTTCTCCACAGCCGATTCACATGCGACAGCAACCATCGCGATCATAATCGCTATTGAAATGAGAAGCGTAGAGCGTTTAATTCGAGGCATTAGAGTTCCAGCCGACCAGCGTATTACAAACAAATAAACGACCTTTCCCTTGCCGCGCCCCGTGCGAGCGCGGCAAGGGAATCAGGAAGGTCTCAGCAAGCATACTATTCGCATTATGCTCAGGAAATGTGAAGATTCTTGAACGGGTTATTGCACAACTGTCAGCAAATCGGCACAACTCTGTAACGATTCGAGCGTCTCCTTGCCTTGACAAAGCAAAACCATGTTGCCGACCACTACATAGTCGAAATACTTCGGGTATCCACAGCGACCAACGTGGTGACCACCGCTGGAATCACATCGACGGCGCTCGATGAGGCCCTCTTGCCAGCGCTGATCATCGGAGTAAAGCGATGCGCCGGCGCCGGTCGCCTCATTCGCATACTCCACGCCAATTTCGCCCGTAGCTTCGTGCGAGAAATAGAACCGTGCTTCGTACTCAAGCCGATTGTAGGGATCGACGCCGTAAAAGCCGTAGTGAACTGAACTGGCACCTTCCAAGCCTGCAACGTCGTAAGTTTTAGACTTCTTGAACCCGGCGGCTTCCAAATCAGCAACCGAGTAGGCGCGATCCGTATCTTCAAGAGCCGCTATTAGTCCATCGATCGAAAATCCCACTCCGCAGGTCTCAAACGCGGTCGCGAAGCTCTGAATTTGATCGCCTTTCAACGTTCCGCCAATTCCAACAGCAAACGATTCGCCCAACTCGCCCGCCATGCAAGCTTCATCCCGTGATACGTAACTCACCCCATCACCACCACCGCCACCAGAAGCATCATCGTCATTCAATCCACTCAGCACAGCGAGTTCTTCTTGAGTCATGCACTCAATGAACCCCTGCATTGCGAACTGCACAACTTCGCTTTGTGGCTCACCATCTCCAATCATCAGTTCGGAAAGCGCACCTTCGGGAACGTCAGCTAATAGCGATTCCAAACACGCCAGTGAAGAGCCGCTAAACGATCCCGAAGCCTGCTGAATTTGCCCCGCGATAAAACCCACCACGAGTTCGTTCGAGAAGCACCCACCGAGCATCGCTTGCTCGTGCGACGTCGAATCGGCTCCAGCTGCCAGTTCAGCCAATCTCGGCTCGCCCAACGAACTGATCAGACATTCAGCATCGGCCTCTGGCATCTGCGCCACAAATCCCTCGAAATCTTCTTGCGGTGAAACCGTAATCAACGAAATCGAAGAGGCTGGAGGCGTGGGCGCAGGCGTGCGGGTCGATGTCGGAGGCACAGCGGTCGGTTCGGCATCACCTCCGCAGGCAACGAATAAGAATGCGAGTAACGGCCCAACCGATATCAGCAGCCCTCGACGATTCATCTATACCCTCAGTCAGCCCGTTAATCGCCCGACAGGCGTTCTACATACAATCCTTCACGAACACAGCAACCTCACGAGGGCCCATCCGACCCACCTGCGTGGTTGCGTACAACGAAGCGGCAACTTCACCACCCGGCCTGAGAATGAACTCGGCAGGTTGAGTAATTGCAAGCCCTTTTCGTTCACTTTGGACTGACCCAATAGCAGCAATATCGGCTTCCGTGATTCCGAATCCAACCGGGAACGACAACTTACTATCTGAAATGGTCTTGCGCGCCCCGGCTTCAGGATCGGTACTGGCTGCGATCACCTTGATACCCAAACGGTTCAGCAAACGAAACTGCTCTTGAACTGCGTCTAACTGACGCTTGCAGTAACCTCACCAGCCACCGCGATAAAACAGCACGTACGCCCAAAAGTCGCTCACGTCGCCCGGCAACGAAATCGACTCACCACGCGGAAGCGCAATCTCCATCTCTGGAAACTGGTCGCACGGCATCAACATCGCCATAAATTATTGCTCCCCAAAATCAAGAAGCGCTCGCTTTTAGCTTCGTTTGGCAATTCTTGACCTGAAGCTGAACCGTTCAATTCGCCGGCCTGACGACGATGTTCACAAGCCTGCCCGGCACGTAAATCTCTTTGACAATAGTCATGCCGTCAAGATGGCGAGCCACGTTCTCAGCGGATTTGGCAGCGGCGATTGCACCTGCCTCGTCGATATCAGCAGCAACCTCGACCTGATCACGCAACTTGCCCTGAACCTGAACCGCCAGGGTAACGGTGTCGGTAACGGTCAACGACTCGTCAAACTTCGGAGACAGCTCAAGGTGAATCGAATACGAATGCCCGCTTCGCTCCCACAGCTCTTCGGCGATATGCGGGGCAAGTGGTGCCGTGTGCAAAAGCAAACGGTCCACTCCCTCTCGCCACGCTGAGGCAGATACCTTCCCGGCGTCGTAGCTTCGAATCAACGCGGTAGTGAACTCCATGAGCGCCGCGATCGACGTGTTGAACTTGAACGCATCCATATCGGCCAGCACACGCTGAGTCGTCGAGTGCGCAGCCCGAGCCAAATCTCGCTCGGCAGTCTCATCACCGGTACTCCCGAGAGACGACTCGTCACGCTGTGCGACATCCCAGATCCGCCTCAACCAACGAGTAATCCCGTTGATTCCCGAATCCGACCAGTCACCACCCTGATCCCATGGCCCCAAAAACATGAGGTAGCAGCGAAGAGTATCGGCACCATGCCGTTCGACAACCGGATCGGGCGGAAGCGGATTCGACCGCTTTGAAATCTTCCCGCCGTCCTTGGTCAACATTCCCTGGTTGGTGAGCTTGGTGTACGGCTCGTCAAAATCAACGTATCCAAGATCACGCAACGCCTTGTTGAAAAAGCGAGAGTACAGCAGGTGCATCACCGCGTGCTCGGCTCCGCCCTGGTACGCGGCGACCGGCGCCCACGCACGAACCTGCTCATCGTCGAACGGATCTTCGCCGGGGTGCGGACTCGCGAAGCGCAGGTGGTACCACGACGAGCACACAAAGGTGTCGAGAGTATCGGTTTCTCGCTTGGCAGCTTTGCCGCAATCGGGGCAGGTGGCGTTCAGGAAATTCGGATCCATCGCCAGCGGCGACTTGCCATCGGCTTCGAACTTCAAGCTTTCGGGCAGCAGTACCGGCAAAAAATTTTCGGGAACCGGAACCGTTCCACAGTCATCGCAGTAAACAATCGGGATAGGCGTGCCCCAGAACCGCTGCCGTGAGATCAGCCAGTCGCGCAGGTGATACGTGATGGTTCGCTCGCCCCACTTGTTCGCCTCGATCTTGTTGGCGATGGCTTCGATGCCCTCTTTGCTCGACATGCCATCGAACTCGCCCGAATTGACCTGTGTACCAGCTGGAATCCACGCCTCTTCGAGTTCCCCGCCGTCCCAATTCGGTGGCGCGACCACAACTCGAATCTCAAGGTCGTACTTCTTGGCAAAAATAAAGTCGCGCTGATCGTGCGCCGGCACACCCATCACAGCACCGGTTCCGTACGTTGCCAGCACGTAATCTCCCACCAGCACTGGAACGCGCTCACCGTTCAATGGATTTATGCAGTAAGCGCCAGTCTCGACGCCGGTCTTCTCACGCTCAGTCGAGGTACGTTCGATCTCGGTCTCTCTCGCCGCGTTCTCAACGTAGCCTTCCACCGCTGCTTTTTGAGCAGGCTGAGTCAGTTTTTCAACCAGCGGATGCTCAGGAGCAAGCACCACGAACGTCACGCCGTAAACCGTGTCGATTCGAGTTGTAAACGTATCGATCTGCTCGCCGGCAGCGAACTCGCTCACATCGAAACCAATCGTCGTTCCCGTCGAACGGCCGATCCAGTTCCGCTGCATAGTCTTGATCTTCTCGGGCCAATCGAGTCCACCGAAATCGAGAAGTTCGTCTGCATATTTTGTTATTGCGAAGTACCACTGCGGCATCAAGCGCTTGGTCACAGTAGTGCCGCATCGCTCGCACACGCCGTCCTTCACTTGCTCGTTTGCGAGGGTCGTCTGGTCGTTGGGACACCAGTTCACCTGCCCGTTTTTCCTGTAAGCCAGGCCATTCTTCAGGAACTGCAGGAAGAAGTACTGGTTCCACTTGTAGTACTCGGGATCCGACGATACAAGCTCACGTGTCCAATCGTAAGACGCACCCATTTCTCGGAACTGGCGGCGCGAGTTCTCGATATTCAGGTAGGTCCATTCACGGGGATCCTCGCCCCGCTCTATCGCGGCATTTTCTGCGGGCAATCCGAACGAGTCGAAGCCCTGCGGGTGCAATACGTTGTATCCCTGCATCCGTTTGAACCGGGCATAGGCGTCTGATCCGGAATACTGGAACCAGTGACCCATGTGGATGTCACCGGACGGGTACGGAAACATGACCAGCGAGAAGTAATTTTCCTTGCCTTCAACGTGATCGGCGGCGTTGTAAATGCCGTCTTTCTCCCACTTCACTTGCCACTTTTTTTCGATATCAGCAGGCGTGTAGCGGTTGTAATCGTTGCCCGATTTCCCGCCATCTGAACCCGATCGACTTTTACCCGTTGTAGTCAAAAATTCGTTTCCGGACTTGTTCGTAAACTTCGTTCGCCAGTACGACGTTCGCCAGGCGACCCAAACCAACTTATCTCTCTAAGGACCGCGCGTCACACGCACGAGTGGCGAATTTTAGCAATCGTGAGAGCGGATGGGTGGCGCCAGCTAGTCCGACGAGGGAACGAGCGCCCATTTCCAGCGAACGTAAACCAACGACACGATAATCAGCGCACCCCACGGCATCGAGAACGTTTGCAATGCCACGGGAATAAGCGGAAGCATGCTCACAACGAACACTCCAAGGGCAGTTCTGCGAACCAGAGTGGGCGAGCGGCCGAGAAGTTTTGTGTAGCGAATTAGCCCAACTCCGCCAAGTGTCGAGATAAGCGCGGGACCGCCGAGTCGTAGCACCGATTCCATCCCATCGCCCTCGAACGACGGGTGAAACGCTACCGTTCCCACGGTGGTTGCAAAAATTACCAACCACCCGGTTATTAGCAGATCACGAACACTAGTTTTCATAGCAATTAAGACTAACCAACTGTGACCGAATCACCAACACGAATTACCGAATCATCATCGAGTGGATTCAGCAGTATCGAAAACGTCGGTGTATCCATGCCGTTGGCCGCGATCAGACCCTTCATGATCTCGTGATCTCGCTCGCCATTTACCGGATTCGCGTGGGTGACGAGACAGCGGGGGACAGTTCGGTCGGCCTTGAAATTGCTACCACCAATCGACACTCGACCCGTCCACGCCAGTTCATCCCAAGCGTCTATGTCATCGATCACGATGTTCGTTCGGAACCTACGCCCATCGATTTCAGTGCCCATATGCGATTCGAATGCTTTGAGCGATTCTTTGCCGTAAAGACTCACTCCGCCAACTTCGAAATCGTGAAAAAGTCCCTGCCTACCATCGCCAATCAGGTTCAACGGAACTCGTTCGGGGTGTCCAACGAGCGGATTAATGTCGAGCGAAGTGACGTACTCGCCAACCGCTTCACTCAGATCAAAACGGTCTTCTTCCGAGTCGATCGACCCTTCAGCAAACATTTCACCTTCGTAATTCAGCGTCAAAATCCGGGTCTGGTCGTTGAAACTCAGATCAAGAAGTGCGATTGCGGGTGAGTTAACAAGCCCGACAAAGTTGATCTTTCGACGCCATCCCCAGTCATCAGGCGCACCCTGATCGGCAAACCGGAATCCCAACACCCTATCGCCCTGAACCTTGCCGCCCACGAACCGCAACTCGTCGACTCGCTCAGGTGTAAACGACTTAACCGGGTGGCGATAAAGTTCAGTGATTTTTGGCATTGCTAAAGATTACGACTTTTTGGCATTGCGAGGAGGAACGACGTGGCAATCAGCGTTCAGCGCGAAACAACATCACGAATTGGCGAACCGCCGACCTGCCAGTATCACCTCTGGACAAAGCGCTGAAGTTAACTCCAAATGGTTACCGATTGCCACGTCGTTCCTCCTCGCAATGACAAAGGCAACGCGGCTCCACCATCCACCTAAAACCGCGACGAACCTCTACTCGAATCGAAGTGGGTCTTCAAATCTGGATTCGCCACGATGTAGTCCTTCGAATCCATCACAAGATTCTCCTGCAGCTGAACCGTCATACCACCATCTACCGCCAGCACCTGACCCGTGATAAACGATGCCTCGTTCGAACACAGGAACCCCACGGCGTTGGCGATATCTTCCGGCTCACCCGTTCGCCTCACCGGGTAGTGCAACTCAAACAGCCTGAACCCCGCATCGTCGCCGACCTCGTTCCAATTCGCGTTTCCTCGCTCTGTCACAATGTGACCTGGGGCGATTGCGTTAACCGTGATCCCAAGTGGCCCAAAGTCGATCGCCATCTGCTTCGTCAGGCCGATCACAGCAGCCTTCCCGGCGTTGTAAATCAAAGACCGGGGAGCCTGGTGAAGTCCGTGAACCGACGACATATTCACGATACGTCCTACGTTGCGAGCGGGAGGATCACCATGCCGCCGACCAGCGCCAGTCCATTCCACCTGTTCGTAGTGTGGATCAGCTCCCGATTCTTCCATCGCAGGAACAGCAAACTTGGCACCGAGATACAGCGCACCCACAAGCAGGTCCATTCCGGCGTGCCAGTTCTTGGACTCGACCTCGACCGCACTTCCCGCATTGCCGGCACCTGCATAGGCGTTTTGAACCAGCAGATCGAGTCGCCCAAACGTAGAAACAGCCGTTTCAACCATCTCCTCAGCCACCGATTCATCAGCAACATTCCCCGCCATGAACTCGGCTTTGCCACCTGATGCACGAATCTCATTGACGGTGTTGACCCCGGCTGCTTCGTTCACATCGACGATCAAAACACCCGCGCCATCTGCCGCAAATCGACGAGCACACCCGCCGCCGATACCAAGCGCACCACCCGTAACAATTGCACTTCGCCCATCAAATCTGCCCATTAGATCGCCTTCGATTCTGTAATTTGCCGCACGCCCATCGGTGATGCGGGTCATTGTTCCAGACTTGGGCGTCGGATGTGAGACGTATAGACTGACAGTGACTCCGGTTCTTCTCCCGTGCCCTGAGCGAAATCATCGGAGTCGAAGGGTCTGGGGCCGGGTAGCGCACTCCGCCCAAAACGCTACAGTCGAAAATTTCTGGTTACTGGACCGAAATGTGGCGTAACCTGCGATCGTTCAATCAATTGGCATTTGGGAACCGATCAACCAACCCACGGGAGCACACACTTGGCGTTCGATGTAGTAATTCGAGGCGGAACCGTAGTCGATGGCACTGGTGCACCGCCAAAGAAAGCCGACATAGGCATCACCGGCAAACGCATCGCGACCATCGGCGACATTCCTGCCACTGGCTCGGAAACCGCCAAAACCATCGACGCAAACGGTCTTCACATCTCGCCCGGATTCATCGACGTCCACTCCCACGCCGACGCAGCACTCCTCACCGATGGCCAGCACGCCAGCGGCATTCGTCAGGGTGTAACAACCGAAATCATTTCGCCCGACGGTCTCACTCTCGCTCCGCTCTCGCCAGAAAACTACAAGATGTACAGCTGGTACCTTTCTGGGATTCTCGGGATCGCCCCGCAAGACATCGATATGTCGTCGATCGAAGCGGCACGCAAGAACTATCACCACAAAACTTCGTGCAACGTGGCGATCTTCGCGGGTCACGGCCCAATAAGGCTCGAAGCAGCCGGCATGAACGATGTTCCGCTAACCGGCGACCGCCTGAATGCCGCGCAAACCCTCCTCAGAGAATCGCTTGAACAAGGCGCAGTAGGATTCGCCACCGGCCTGTCGTACTACCCGAACAGCTGGTCCGACACCGACGAACTCTGCGCGCTAATGGAGGTCGCCCGCGAATTCGACCGCCCAATGTCGATCCACCTTCGAAACCACAACAAAGACCGCGCGTTCGGTGATGGCGGCGTACCAGAAGCACTCGAAGTCGCCCGCCGCACCGGAACAAAACTCCACTTCGAACACTTCCGCACCGACGCCAAATCCGCCGGTCAAGTCGACCAGATCATGGAGCCGATCGACAAGGCAAAATCCGAAGGCCTCGACATCACGCTCGAAACCTATCCATACCCGGTCGGTTCGTCGTTCCCGCAGGCATTCTTCCCCGGCTACTTCCACGAAGGTGGACCCGAAGAGATGCTCCGAACCCTCAACGACGAAGACAAGCGAGCCGAACTCATTAGAAGAATGAGCGAGATTTCGTACACCGCTCCCGCAGGCAACGTCTGGACTCACATCAACTCGGAAAAGAACAAGCACCTCGAAGGCTGGCTGTTCGATGATGTCGCAACCGAGTGGGGCGTGAGCGTTGAGGAAATGATGGCCCGAATGATGGCCGAAGAGGCACTCGCCTGCGGCATGCGGGTAGCTCCTCCCGGGAACGTGACAATCTGGCGACAGGTCGAAGAAGACATCATGCAGTTGATGGCCCGACCCGACTACATGGTTGGGTCCGACTCGATTCCCGTTGGCGGCATGCCACACCCCCGCGCCTATGGCTGCTTCGTGCGAATGGTCGGCCGATTACGCCGTCGATATTACTACCCGCTCGAACAGGTAGTACAACGAATGACCCAGAACCCGGCTGAAAGATTCGGCCTTACCGACCGCGGCGTTATCGCCGAAGGTAAATTCGCCGATCTCGTGATTTTCGACGAGCAAAAAATAACCGACCGCTCATCGTTCGAAGATCCCAAAGTCCACCCCGAAGGCGTGCCACACGTACTAGTGAACGGCAAATTAGCAGTAGAAAACGAAGCCGTAACCGGCGAACTCGCAGGCCAGGCAATTCCATAGGCCGTGTGCGCCCTTCACGCACGCGTGTAGTTCAGATCATGCGTCTATGTGCGTCACGAACAACACGCACCACTTATTAATTACCAAATGACAACTTTGGTAACTTTGATTCGGATCGAACATGCCCGTACTCTAAGACTGGGCTGATAATCGACGATGTAAGAACTATGCGTCGGGAAAGGTGTGTGCATCGCCTTCCAACTTTTTCCGCCTACCGCTCCACTTTTCTAGCACTAGCGATCCTCGGCGCCACCCTGCTATTCGGCTGCTCATCTGAACGAGACCCTGACTACCTCGACGTCAAACCGCGAACTCTTAATGTTGGCGACCCGATCATGCGAATCCGCAGCGGCGTAAACGATACGCCATTCGATGTCGATATCTCCATCCTCGAATCTCTAGGAACTGTCAGCTACAGCGTTGACGATCCATACGAACTAACCGATGTTGAATATGAAGGAGTACTGCTCTCCGTTCTATTTGAACGATTTGGCGGCGCCGAATCAAAGTCGGTAACGACTCTTGCCATCGACGACGACACCCAGACAATTCCGAGAGATCACATCGGAAAATGGCCACTGTTGCTGGCTTTGAAGGCCAACGGGAGTTACTCACCACGCTCCCACCGTGGTCCTGTAATGATCATTTACCCGTACGACCAATATCCCGAACTAGACCCGACGATCTACGATCCTTTCTGGGTTTGGCAGATATCTGATATGACGTTCAATTGATAGCTCCGATCGCATGGGAATAATGCCACGCAAAAAGTAAAGCGCTTCGTGCGCAGGCAATTCAAGCTCTCGTTACAGGACAAAGTTTCGATCGTTGCCTTCTTGTTGTTCCTATCGGTTGTCGCCGCGTCTATCATCTCGATCACACTAACGAGGTCGTCTCTGAGCGACTTTCGCCAATCCGTTTTCTCCAACGTTTCGACCAGTAACGACACAGCTCTATCGAGCGCTATGGTCGCGTTCATGCTCACTCGGTACATTCATGGAGAGGATGTTGAAGACCAACTTCTGATCAGAATCGATGTCCTCAATACCCAGATGAACATCGCAAAGACCAAATTTCCTGATGCCCCGGGCAATTTCACCGCCGAATCCATGGAAAATTGGAGCATAGCGAAAGAAGGACTTGAGTTGGTTATTGCAGGAAGCAGGGATCCAGAGCTCATCGATTGACCATCCAGCAGTACCACCCCACAAACCAGCCATCACCCACCAACCTCGCAGAAAATGTGGCATTGCCACCTACTCGCGGTGGATTAGTTCGATTCGAATGTCCCCTGGCGCTGAGATGAACGCAATCGATACACCACCGCCGTTGTTGATCGGGCCTTCCTTGTGTTCGGCGCCCATAGCGACCAACCGAGCAATATCAGCATCCATGTCGTCAGTATCGAACCCGAAATGCTCAAGACCATAGTGCGGGTTCGCATCTGCAGGGCCGAGCACCTCATCGGTTCGCTCCGACGAAATGTTGATCGCAAGACCGCCCTCAGTCTTGGTCACGATGAACCGGTCGCCAACAGGGCGCTCCGTGTCTGACATGATCTCGACGTTGAACGCCTCGACGAACCAATCGGCAGTCTTTTTCGGATCGCTGGACTTCAGGTGAATGTGATTTACGTTGAACGGCATGCTGTTTCTCGCTCTGGGATTTCGTACGAATTTAGTAATTGAAAATCGACTGCCGAGGCTACGTTCAAAGATCGCGCCCGTCAACGAAAATATCGGCAACTCCCGCCTTTTTCGCAGAAGGAAGCCAACAGAGGAGCGTCGCTATACTGCGAACTCGTGTGATCAAAGTTCGCCAGATCCTACAAACCGACGCTGAAGCCGTTCGAGCGCTCGACTCGAGCATTCAGGGCGATGATCGCTCGGCGACATGGGACACATACGTCGAACGACTGCTATCGATCATCGAACTCGACTGGCTGCAATACCCGCCCTGGGGTTGCTTTGTCGCCATCGACGAATCCGATGGACTCGTAGGGTTCCTGCTTTCCGAGCGACAAACAACTGCCTACGGCCTACCGCCCGGGGCTCGAATTGTTGCAATGGCCGTCGAGTCTTCAAAACGACGAAGCGGAATCGGCAGGCTTCTTCTCGAAGCGCTGGAAGCCCAGGCACGCACCGAAGGCATTGAGCAGATTTACTCGGTGCTACTGGCAGAGGACGACCGAGACTCCAGTTTCTTAGAATCGGCAGGCTTCAACGCATCCGACCTCAAGATCTACTCGAAGCAATTTGACGTCATCAAGTACTTAACCCCCGCTCCCGGCGGGAGAGGGTTGGGGTGAGGGAGAAGCGGCTACTCAGCCAACAGCTATCCAAAAAGCCAACTGTCATCCTGAATTCATTTTCAGTATCTAAAACCCGACCACACTCGACAACTCCGTTTTTCTAGCGGGAGCCCATCGCGTCAATCAGCTGCTCATGAATCACCGGCCACCCAATCACCACCACCGGCAGTTCATCATCGTTCGACCAGTCGATCGCCTCACCGAGACCGTTAGTCACCTTCAGCCCAAGCTCGCCAGCGATCATCGCACCTGCAGCAAAGTGCACCGGGTCGACCCCGTAGTACGCGCCGCCCGGAAGCCGACCCAAACACATCAGCCCAACCGGATACGCAATCGAAGAAAACGTGTTGATCTGGCTTACCGAGGGAATCCACTCCAACCCCGATACAAGCATCTTCTGCCACTCGTCGGGACCATCAATTTCAAGATTAATAGCCGATTCAGAAATCTTCGAGCGGGGCGAGTTCGACTGTAACGCCTCCCCGTTTAGCAGCACTCCACCACCCCGCGTAGCGGAAAGACGCACGCCTAGTGAAGGTAACGGCAATGAAGCCGCCAACAGCTCGCCGTCTTGACGCAGCGCAATGTTCACTCCCCAGTGATCCATACCCATGCTGAACGGCACAGTGCCGCAAAGAGGGTCGACAAGCCACGTCAGCGAATCGTCCCCAGAAAGAACAGTTTCGCTTTCCTCCGATAGAATCCTACCCGGCGCTCCAGCAGCCTTTAGCGCCTCGGCAATCGCTTTATCACTCGTCAGATCGGCATCCGTTACCAGTTCGTTGGGCGACTTGTAAAACGTGTCGAGCGGGTCGGAGTTGTCGGGCCTGAATCGTGCGAGAAGAACCTCGCTTGCAGCTGCGGCTGCCGAGTCCGCGGCTCGCAGAATCTGCTGAATATCAAGCATGTTTTCAGATCGATTGGCCAATTAGAAAAGTCCATAAAATTCGAGAATCTACCGCACAGATGCACTGGCAGGAACCATCGATTTTACTTTCGAAATCACTCGGCGAGTGTTCTCGGCCATGTAGTTTGTGAGCAGTTCGCTCGCGAGATTCGCCGACCCGCCATCAATGTACTCTCGCCCTTTTCGCGCCACTTCATATGCCGAATCAAACAGCTCATTCTGCAAAACAGCCAGCTCGCCCCTAATCTGATGCCGGGCGTCTGCTCCGGCCTTCAGCCCGTAGTGCGTCAGCCGATAGAAATCCCACCACGGGCTGTCGCTACTCGAAGCTTGCCCGCCAATTGCCAGCGAAGCCGGTATGTCACCTTCGATAAACATCGGGGTGAATACAGTCATACACGGCGAGTACATACCGGTCCAGTAGACAGGCAGCCGCTCTCCGGTCGAACACAGATCAGCAACAAGACTCGCGGTTGAAGCACCCCGCGAATCGCCAGTAGTGCGGTGAATACAGATCGAAGCTTCAGACCCCACATCAACGACATGGTCTTCGCCAGGATTCGCACCATCCGAATGATCAGTAAGCACCTGCATCATCGAACGCACATCCAACTGGCCCGTTCCACCTCCCAGCATGGCGTCTGATCGACACTGTCTCGTCGTTCCGCTGTCCGAATTCGCCGAATCGCCAAACGCACCCGCAAAGCTAAATCCTTCGCCAAACCCCATCTCAAATAGACCCATCCGAGTCGCCTGAGACTTTGCACCAGCAGACACCCGATCGGCATTTTTTCCGATCTGACCAACATTGGAAATCGACTGAAAACCATCGACCTGTTTCACAGCCCATTCGTGTCCAACACACTCAACCACATACGCGGAAACAGGATCGGCGATCAGGTAGATATTGTCGTAAGTCCGAACACCCACGTCGTTCGAAAACTTGCCCTGCCCATGCTCGGAAACAAGCCCTGTGATCACATCGACCGCTTCTTCAGCCGATTTTGAACGCTCCAACCCGAGCCGCAAAACCTCCATGCCGACCAGCTTCGGCGAATCGACTTCTGGCAGTAACGAAGGCAATGCCTCGTTGCCAATCACGACCTGATGCTCGTTGAACCCGTGCTCATACCCCGCACACCAGTACGGCTTCGAACCAACGTGGCGATACGTTTGGGGCACCTGTGGCACATCGACAAACTGCGTGCCCGAGAACTCGCCAGCAGAATGCGAAGTGGAAGCGGGAACCAACACCAGCGGCTGCGCTTCTTCCTGCGGCCGGTCGCTATTTTTAGCAAAAACGGTGTTGCCGCCACGAGTATCACCCGTCATTGCAACCATGGTGTCGCACGACTCGATCCAGTCGTTGTCGGGCCAATCGCCATCAGGACGTAATTTGATCGATCGGGTGCTCACGTTTTCGCCTCTATTTCAGCGTTATAGCCGATTACTAAGTTCAAAAAAATGCTTTCCAGCACAGCGGAATCTTACATGCCCCCATCGTGAAGCATCACAGATTTCCAGTGCAACTCGACATATGTTGGAACAAGTCGTTTCAGGGCTGGAAACGTTTCAACACCAAAAAACTCGAGGCAGCCCTATGACTTTGGCTACAGTCAAATACGGAATTATTGTAAAAACCATACTTGAGTTCGTTCAGGCAGTCGAAACTGTCACCGAAGCCCTGGAAAAAGAAGGTTTTGGGATTCTCACCCAGATCGACGTTCAGGCCACTCTGAAAACAAAGCTAGATATCGACCGCCCCAAATACATGATCCTCGGTGCATGCAACCCGCAACTGGCCAACACCGTACTCAACGCCGAACCCTGGGTCGGAATACTTTTGCCGTGCAACGTGATTGTGCAAGAACTCGAAGGCGGAACACAAATCGGCTTCATGGATCCAGAGCTTATTCACCGCGAAACAGCCAATTCTGCTGTAGTTGATAGCGCGTGTGACGCCAAAGAACGCCTTATTCGAGTCGCAAATAGCCTCTCTGACCAGTAAATTGCCACACCGACGGCATGAAAACCGGTAACCTTCCGCCCGCAGATAAAGTTATTGGTTTTGGTGCAAACGCGCGCCAGCCCGGGGGCAGTGACAAAAATGGCCGGTAGTAAAGTTCTCGTTCTGGGTGGCGGTTTCGGTGGAGTGCAGGCAGCAATCGAAGCTCGAGCCTCCCTCGATTCTTCGCACGAAGTTACCATCGTCGACAAAAATCGAGTACCGCATCTTTGTGGCATGAATCCGCTGCTTATTGTTGGTGAACGAGACACCGACAAGACCGGAAGATCGCTCGGCCGACTCGCCAATCGAGGAATCAACTTTGTCGAAGCAAATATCGACCTGATCGACACTGCCAACCAGCAGGTCGCCACTTCTGAAGGCACTCTCGACTACGACTATCTCGTTGTCGCTCTGGGCGCTGCTTACGATTGGGATGCCGTTCCGGGAGCCAGAAACGCCTATTCCTTCTACGATTTCGAATATGCCCGTCACCTTCGACGCAGGATCAGCCGACTAAAGCGCGGCAAAATCGTGATCGCTGCTGCCAAGCCTCCCTACAAGTGCCCCCCGGCACCTCTCGAAACGGCAATGATGATTAACTGGTGGGCGCGCAAAAAAGGCATCCGAAAAGATATCGACATATCTGTCTACATCCCGGAACCAGGCCCGCTTGGCGTTGCCGGAAAAGAAGCTTCGATGCGGGTTCGAAAGGCCTTGGATCAACGAGGAATCGAACTGGTAACCGCCGCGGGAGTAACTGAAGTCTCAGCGAAGGGACGAGAGGCTTCTTTCGCCGATGGCAGCTCTACCTCGGCAGATATCATCGCTACGATTCCAGTTCACAAAATCCCCGATATCGTTGCTGAATCGGGCATTGCCAACGGCAAACCGTGGGTACCGGTGAACAACAAAACTCTCGAAACTTCAGCATCCAACGTTTTCGCCATTGGCGATGTTAACGTCGTGCCGTCTGGTGATTTCGCTATTCCGAAAGCCGGGGTTTTCGCAGCCGGGCAGGGTACGAAAGTTGGCGAGATTATCGCCAGCAGAATCAAAGGATCAGACGAACCGGAACCATACGATGGTGTCGGATTTTGCTACATGGCGTACTCGGGCGGCCGATCGGCAACCGTTGGCGGTGAGTTCCTCACTGACGGCGGGCCGCAAACCGTTCTGACCGAGCCCACGGTCTCGGGAATGAAGGCCAAAGACCGCTTCGAACGAGACTGGCGCAACTTCAAAATCTGAATCTAGAGAAGCTAGCTTCTTTTTACCCATAGGAAAACTATTCGATGATTGCAGTGCGACGTACCTATCTTCCAAAACCCGGAACTGGCGGCAAACTGGCAGCGCTGGTGCGCGAGGCGAGCGAGGCGATGGAAGCTGCTGGCTACCGTAAGCCTACGGTGTACAAGGGATGGCACGGACTACACGGCATGCTGCAAACAGAACAGCTGTGGGATTCGATCGCCGACTACGAAACGTCTCGGAGCGCAGTTCGCAAGACACCGGGCATCACTTCGATCTTCGACCAGATCTACCCATTACTGACAGCAACACACACCACAGATATTTTTGAAATTTCCGAGTAGCTAGCACTGTGTAGTCCGTGCTGTCATTGCTAGGAGTGAGGTACGAACGACGTGGCAACCAACTGCCAAAGCAGGCACCACGCCGTGAATCAGCCAACAGCTAGCTTGCCGTCATTTGCACTGGCGGTCGACCACGTTACCGAGTAAATCACCATCTGTTGTGTCATCTACAGTTGATCACGATTGACACCCATTCGACTTCGCTCAGGGCAGGCTAAGTGCCTCCTCGCAACGACAGAGCAGCGCCCCTCAACCCGCACCCTTCATAGCTACCGCCAGATCAGCCCGCCGAATCGCAATCACGTCCCGCACTGTGATCACGATCAACGCCGCACCCAGCACACCCAACAGAACCCCCACGTAGCTCCAATTCGTCGAGAACGCTATTGGCGGCAACGCCGTACCGTTCGAAACAGTCTGCGTAGTCGCGTCGACCGCCAGTCGAGCCATCAAAAGACCCGTCCCCAATCCCATTCCCACTCCAACTGCCAGCACTACCAACTGCTCGGCGACGCTAACAAACACCAAAACTAAACGGCTCATGCCCAGCGCACTCAAAACAGCTACATCAAAACGATCGCTCGATGGGCGAAACGGCGCAAACGTAAGAAAGCCGAACAACCCGAGCACGAGCGCCAGTGCCGATGTGACTATCGAAACGCCGCGCCACCCGGCAATCGCCAGCGGAGTTACCAGCGAAGACTCCCGAAGTTCCTCACTATCCAACAGCCTGTGAATCCCGCCGATCTCAGCCGATATCTCGGTCAACACACCCGCGTCACTCCGATCATCAAGCCCGATAAACATCTCGGCAAGAAAACCAGCCGAATTGAAGCTACTCATCGATAAATAACTCCACAGCAGATTGGCGTCGGCCACCACAAACCCTCCCGCCCCTGGATCCATCGTCGGGAAGTAATCAACCACCCCAGACACTCGCACCGGAACCGACTGCTCGAACACGTTCACCACAGTCTCATCACCAACGGAAAGTCCGTTCAACGCCAGCGCCTCAGTGCTGAACAAAGCCGGAACCAACGAGGCGGGTATGTGCACGGCACCCCTGTATCCTCTGTTCGTTCCTATTCCGAGATCGATCTGAAGACCAGGACTGGCATTGGCGTTTTCACCGCTCGAATAGTCAAAGCTCGCAGCGGTGGTATCGATACCCTTTGACGATGCGAGCGGCTCCCAGAATTCCACCGAGTCGAACGTTTCGATAATTACTCGTCGAAGATCCTCGCCCTGAAAATCGGCCGGTTGATCGCTATAGAAAATACTGTCGATTTCAACACGCATCGGTGTTCCAAGCTCATCGTTAGCCTGCTCAAAGAACACAAACCCCGCGACCTCCAAAGGTCGAACCGCCGACCCCGGCAGATCGCTAATTCGCACCTGCCAGTCGAGATCCGTCATCGGCCCAAGATCGACCGACCACGCACGTCCCGTCGCATCCAACAACCTCATGCTGGCCGTAACAAACTGCTGCGATACGCTCGACTTCATCAACACGCCAACAGATACCGCCTCGTTCGGGACAGCTAGTGGCTGATATAGATCATTCACTGTCGGCTCCAAACGCCCAAGAAGTTCGTCCAGCGGTACGCCCGCGTAGTCGTCCCGAAAATTCCCAAACTCAGCAAACTCTTCGGGTTCGACCGCAATAAAGTCGAACGGCAAACCCTGCCCCCCATCACGCAACCCGCCTATCGCACGCAAACCTATCGACGCACCGGCCACCCCTTCGATCCCTCGCACGCCAGAAACCACCGCCGTTCGGGGCCCGCTGTTCAGATCCACAGGTGAAGCTAAAAGATCGGAGCCCACCTCGTATCCGCTTTGATCGTTCGCGCTCTGCTCAAGAGTCGCCGCTACGGTCGATGAAAGAACCGCCGTGCCAGCAACCATTCCGAGTATTGCGATCGGCCATGCGTACGTGATCGGGAGTCTTGCCATCGCTCCCGACACTATGTGAATCCATGCAGGCCCACGTTTCGACACCACGTTCGAAACCTTACGAGCAATCAGCGGCATAAATCGGAGCGAGAACAAAATAACTACGCCCAGAAATATCGCAGGCGCAAACACCAGTAGTTTGCTGATATCGGCCAGCTGCCCGGTCCGTTCGCTCACAACCGACGCCTCAGACGAAAGGTCCCAGAGAACCACTCCGCCAAACAGGAGGAATACCACATCGAGATACTGACGCTGGATAAAAGATCGACCCTCGACTCGCTTCGAAGACAGTCGAGCCGAGTCGATCTCACGCCCATTTCCTGTCCACACAACCCACTGCATGTAGGCAAGCACAATCCCGCCCCCAAACAGCGATAACGCAAACGCCTCCCAGCTCAGTCGAACGGGCATTCCTTCGCCAAAAGTAATCAATTCGTATTCGGGAAGCTGGCCCATCAGCGAAATGACCCCCAGCGCTAAAAATGGCGCAAGCAGGGTAGGGATGAGCACGAGAAGCACGGTTTCCAGAAAATAGATCCTGGCGATCTGCCCTCTGCCGAACCCGCGTGCGCGCAGACGTCCGGTGTCGACTCGGCGGCGCGTCATCAGCGCCCCTGCGGCCGTTGTCGAATAAAACGCCGCGGCCACCAAAACGACACCGCCCATCATCAACGTTGGGATTCGAGCGAACCTGATGTGTTCACGTAACGCCCTGAAACGGTTTTCAATCGCCGAAACCAGCTTCGACTCAGGAAGCCCTAACCTCAGCTTCCCGGCAACTGCTTCGATCTGGTCCTCTGTAACGGCCGGATCCTGGTCCTTCAGCTGCGGGAGATCAAGTCGCAATAGCCACCGGTTGGTGCCGATGGAAGCCGGACCGCCAGTGACCAGACCGAACAGGCTGTCAGCCCCTACGAACAGCGGGAGGGGATGCCGTGCGACCAGAGAAGGAGCCGGTGGTTCCGTCGCCTCATGCCCGAGCCCAAACCAGAACTCTTCTTGCAAATCGTGAGGCTTGAACCGACCCACAACTCGCAGTTTCATATACGGACGATCGACAGGTGACGAAGCGAGCCATATATCGTCGTCAAGATTTACTCCGAGTAGCTCAGCGCGATCGAATGGAACGGCGACCTCTGCGGTGAACACCCCTGCTTCTCGTTTGACTCCACTAGTTGGAGCTCGACCGTCAATGAATTCAACGTGCTCAGTAAACCCCTCAAATCGTTGGAGGAATCCGCTATCCGAGGATGGCCCGACGATGATCGAGTCGGCATCAAGTGCCCAGAAATGCGGACGTGTGTGCGATGCCTGAGAAACGCTGAGCGCAAGGTCGCCAAACTCCTCAAGCGCAATGTCGACCTGCTCGGTAGCGGCGGATATCGAGCTGGTTGTAAGCGGGAATCGCTCGACAGAAACCAGAACGTTTCGGTTCGACTCTGAGAGTTCGTCGAGTGTCGAACGCAGTCCGAGTAGGCCGATCGTGTCGAGGTACATCGGCGCACCGGCGATGATCGTCATCAGCAGCAAAACGCTCACAACAAGTGCGAGTGTCTGGACCAGGTCAGCACGAAGGCGTCGACGAATCAGGATCAACCTCGGTCAGATGTGATTGGCTGGGCGGCGGAGCAATTCCGGAACTTTATACCGCCCAGACGGAATTAGGTCTTAGTACCAACCACCTCGACCTGCATGAACGCATAAAACGCGCCCTCGGCCTGAACCCAGTCGACCCAACCCTGAGAAATCTCAGCAAGATCGCTTTCAGTCGATATTCCGTACTCAACAGCACGTTTTGCGATGTCAGAACTAAGGACCCGCTCAGCCCACTGCTCGCCCCACCACTTGAGGCCGTTGTCTTCAGAAAAAGTCCACGTGGAAGTTGTGACAACCAGATCGCTGAACCCGGCTTCCGTAAACCACTGCTTCAGACGTCGACCCGCAAACGCATCGCCGCCGTTTCGCTCGGCAACACGGTTGTAAACATCGAAGAACTTCGTGAGTCGATCATCGGGCGGCCACAACGCCGAAGTACCCCAATCGACCTCGCGCACCGCGCAAATACCACCCGGTTTGAGCACCCTCTTTGCCTCTTCCAACACTTTCACTGGCTCGCCTAAATGCTGAAGAACCTGATGTGCGTACGCAGCGTCGAAACTGGCGTCGTCGTAGCCGGTGTCGTAGATGCTGTTGGCTTCATATTCCACGTCCGAGATGACCGTTTCGAGCGCACCAGCACGAGCCTGTTCAACTACCACATCTGAGTAGTCTATTCCAACAACCCCATCGGCGATTTCAGCTGTGGCAAAACAAAAGCAGCAGCCCCGCTGGCGCGTCGAACCGAGTGCGCAGCAACCACCGAAGCATGGTGCCCATGCGTATATTTCTCAGGATCAGGATTAGCGATAGGTCCGGTCATTTTTGGATAGTTCTCACAGTCTTTCGTTCTCAAACGAGCAACAACGTATCGGATGCCAACACCCCCAAGAAAACGTGCCACTGGCACCCTAATACGCCGTCCACTCCTGCGGAACATCGGCCGGTGCGATCGTCCTGCGCTCTTCCGCACTCTTGATCGTCGCCAGAGTTGCTGCAAGCTCCGACCGACCGTCCTCACCTGAATATCGAACTGGCCTGCCCGCAATCACAGAATCAACCCAGTGCTCAAGCGCAGCCTGATGTGAAGCATCGTAATAGTTGTTGTTCGACAGCCACACCCGATCGCCAGAGTTGCCCTCGTCGATCACCTCCGAAGTCCCGTCGCGATGCAACACGACAGCCGGTGGCTGCGCAAAACCTGGCGCGGCTCCTCCGCCCTCGCCGTAAACAACCAGTGTGCCCTTCGTGCCGTGAACAGTAGTCACGAACCCGACATCGCCCGCGGACTCAACCTGATTCCATGCGCTATCAATCCCGTTGTCGAAACTCCACGCAACCGAAGTTATTGCTTGGCCAGTAGGCGCACCCGTCCCCGAAACAAGCTCGATAGCGGTAAACCCGATCTGAGAATGAGCGGTCACCGAAGTCACGTCAGAACCACCAGCGAAATAACGAGCGGTAGCGAAAAAATGAGGCGCATGATCCATGACCCACGGGAACCTACCACCACCCGATAGCTTCGGATCAACCCGCCACGGAGCGTTCGCCTCGTGACTCATCCTCGAAAGCCGCTGCGCCTCGTCAGGTCGCATAACCCACGGACCCTTGGTCTCCCGAATGTGAAGCACATCACCAATGTCACCACTATCGATTACCGTACGAGCGGCGACGTTCGGGTGATGAAATACATAGCTCTCACCGACCATCAGCGTCGTTCCGGCATCTTGATGAGCCGACACCATCGCACTCGCCTCAGCCAGCGAATGAGCCATCGGCTTCTCGCAGTAAACGTGCTTGCCGGCCTTCGCTGCGGCGATCGTCTGCTCGGCGTGAACAAATGGCGGTGTTACTAGGTCGATTGCGTCGACATTCGGATCGGCAAGAACAGCCTCAAGCGATGTAAACGCCTTTGCGCCAGTTTGTTCAGCCAACTCGCCAACGCTATCGGCATCGATGTCGCACACGGCGTACAAGTTGGCGTTCGGGGCCTTGCGCAAACCATTCAGGTGCGCCGGGGCGGCAACTTTTCCGGTAGCGCCGATAAGGGCAATGTTCAAACGCTCAGGGGTCATTCGAGGCTCTCAATCGCCGTTTTCCTGTGGGGTATCTTGCCCCTTCTCCCTGTGGGAGAAGGTTGGGATGAGGGTGAAACCGATATTTGATATTTACGTTCACAGCAGGCTCGATAATTGGCTAAAGACGTCCCTACTTCGTCGCCATCAACCGCATTGCCAGAGGCACGTCGACCACCCAGGGACCGTCCATGCTCAATGAAGCAAAAACCTTCTGGTCAGGCAACAGCTCTACCTCGCGCTCGCCATCAAGTGCGATCGTCCCTGGGTGCTGGGTGATCTCAATCTTCTCGCCCGGCGTTATTACTTTCCAATCGCGAATCTCGACGTCTGAAATCATGCCCGGCGCTATCGGTGCCCGCACAGTGGTTGCGTTCTCGCCCGGTTCACCAGCGAGCCGAATATAAAGCCCGCGTTCTTCGTCGATAGAAATTGGCATGAGCCGTGATCCGATCGACGAAAGCCCAATGCTCGCCGGTTCCGCACGAGTCAGCAGCATGGCGTGCAGCGTCTTGGTATCCCAAACCGCCCTTGCACCTACGAACATCTGGGTCGATACCGCTGCATCAACAAGCGCATCGTCCCGCTTCTCACCGTCAACGTAAATATCGATGCGTTTCGAACGCTTACAAACCTCGTCACGACTCAGCGCACCTATCGCCACAACACCAGCAGCGATACCGGCCAGTGTTCCTTCGATATTGGTTGGAAATACGTTGTTGGTTCCCGTAGAAATCGGCACCAGCGGCACTTCGCCACAACCCTTGGCAACCACACGGTTCGTGCCATCACCGCCAAGCGTCACTATGCAGTCCGCACCCTGTTCGGCCATCGCCTTTGCTGCATTCGTTGAAGCACCCTGATGATCGGCAACAGGCATCTCCACGTAGTCGATAGCGATCTGCCCCTCGACGTCGTGCGATCCCGGTCGAGCCAGTCCGGAGTGATCAGGCATGATCAGTATTCGATCAACACCCATGGAAACGATTCCGGCGAACACCCGCCGAAGAATGTTCGCCTTTTCCTGATTCGAAACGACGCGCCCGTGCGCAACCAGTCGGCGAATGTCTTTTCCTGCCGCCGGGTTTGCGATTATTCCGACGGTACTCAATTGACCAAACTCTCTACTCGCATTGGACGACCCTTAGGCCTTCATCCAGGTTGGGTCGCTGAGCAGCTTGGCAATCGAACGAACGAAGTCGCCAGCCGGAGCGCCGTCCCACGCACGGTGATCAAACGCCAGGTTCAGGTGAGCAATCGATCGAATCGCAACTTCGCCATCGACTACCGTAGGAACCTCTTCAACGGTGCCTACACCGAGAATTCCGATCTCGGGCGGGTTCAGCAGCGGATCGAATATATCGATGTTGTACGAACTCAAATTTGTGATCGAGAACGTGCTATTCGTCATCTCGTCGATCGACAGCGTGTTCGACTTCGCCTTCTTGGCGAGATCACGAACTTCCAGTGCGATATCCAGTAACGACTTCTGATCGGCGTTCTTGATTACAGGTACCAACAGGCCGTCCGGAACCGCCATTGCGATACCAACGTTGACCTCGTCCAAAATCCTGACCTCATCGCCAACCAGATGGGCGTTTGCAATCGGCATATCGGCAAGCGCCTTCGCAACCGCTGCGATCACGAGATCCTGGTACTGCGGTCGAATCTTGTGCTGTCGCCATTCGCCAACCAATTCGCGCTGGAAAGCAACCGCTTCGGTCACGTCGGCCCTTGTCGAAAGCGTCACGCTTGGAATAGCGGCGCTTTCGGTCATTCGGCGGGCGATAGTACCTCGCAAACCCGCGAGCTTGACCACTTCCTTCACCGGTACAACTGATTCTGGCAGTGGAGCCGCAGCTGCTGGTGCGCCTGCAGCCGGAGCCGCAGCGAACGTCTTTACATCGTCTTCGGTTACTCGTCCGCTGGGGCCAGTTCCAGCTACACCTGCAAGATCAACACCCATATCCTTGGCGAGTCGGCGTGCCCGAGGTGTAACGATCTGCTTGCCACCATTTGGTGCCCCAGCAGCAGGAGCGGCAGCGGGTTTTGCGACAACTGCAACCGGCACCGGAGCACCAGCTGCGGCAACTACAACAACCTCTGGAAGATCTGCTTCCGAATCGCCAGCTTCGAGAACGTGCCCGAGAACAGTTCCAACGTCGACAACGCGGCCTTCTTCGATATCGATTCGCCCAAGCGTGCCATCGGCGGTCGCTTCGACTTCGGCGTTTACTTTCGAAGACTCGATCTCAACGAGTTGATCGCCCTTGGTGACCGGGTCACCGACAGCCTTGAGCCACTTGATGACCTCGCCGTCGTTCATCCCCATGCCCCACTGAGGCAGGATGATTGGTGCAGACATATTTACCGTTTACCGTTCTTGATTGTTTGACCGATTCACGGACGCAGCGTTCATCGGCAATGTCTTGCTTCCACTCGCCAAAAGTACGAAGTGTGCACAAGACTCTGAAATGGGATCAGGAATCACGCGTCGGCGGCTAGTTTAGCGCAGATGCCGGACAGTTCGGGCGGTGAGTCCGGGGAGTTAGTCGTTCGAGAGTTGGCTTTTGATCGACTATTGCGTGCCCAGCGTCCAGATCAGACCGTGAGAATTTGCACTGTCAGGTGTTATCGCGATTTTTACGATGTCTCCGAGATCGCCTGAGTCGACACGGCTTATCACCATGTATCCACCCGGACCTCCCCAAGCCTCCATCACACCCGGCAGGCCGCTACTGCGAGACAGGTATTCATCGCGGTCGCCCATGGCTTCGGATAACGAAACGATGAACTCGCGAGCGTCATCGTCGGTGTCCCATGCGATCACCACACCCAGCGCAAAATCGCCGGAGTCGTTCTCAAAAACGGCATAGGCATCTCCACCCCAACCAGCGGCGGCGGCAGTGGCTTCAACGCTGCCAAGCGTCTCCAGCCACGTTTTCAACATGAACTCGCCCATCACGTTTTCGGCCTGAACCGTCCACTCATCACCCATGGCAGCATCCGGAATATCCAGAATCACTGGTTCTTCTTTGTCGAAGTATTTTTCGGGATGCAGAATCTGCTCCGTGCTTTTCGGCAGATCATTGAACACGGCATCTATGGCCGCAGACTTGCCCATCTGGTTCAAGATTCCGACAAACGCTGCCCCTTCGACATATGGAAACTCCAGGCTTGTTTGCAAGAACGGCGGCGCGTCAGGAAGCTCATCTTGAGCAGCGAGTGCCGATTCGAGTAACGCAGCAAGCTCGGTCAAATCATGCTTCGCCAACATGTACTGCGTCTGGGCGGTCGTGGCGTCGCCCTCGATCAGTGCCGAGATCGCGAATGACATATCATCGCCAGTCGCAAGATCTTCGAGTGCTTCCAGATCGAACCTGGCGTCCTGCAGTCGGTGGACATACTCGTGGGCGTACGTCAGTTGCGCCTCGGTATCGATCGAATCGGCGCCTGAAGCATCGTCACCGAGCACATATAACTGCTCTTTTTCAGGATCGTATAAACCCAACACCTGACTACCGAGCATGCTTTCGTAGATCGCAGTCAGATTTGAGCCCTGTGGGATAACTCCGAGCAGTTTGAGCAACGCCGATTCTTTTACGAGTTGCTCGACGATTTCAGGATCAGCGAACTCCTCTGCCAGACGATTCTGCATGCCAGCCTGATCGACGAACCTGTGATGAACCGGACCCGGCGACTCGATTCCGCGGATCAACTCGATTCTGCTTTCAATCACAAACAGAAGATCTTCAACAGTCTGCGACTGGTTTTCTGGTTCTGCAGTTGCCGAACTGGTCGGTTCGGCAACTGCACTAGTAGCAGATGGCTCAGAATCGGAGCCATCAGAACACCCAGCCAGCATCACGACAACAAGCGTCGCCAAAACCACCAACAGGAAATTCGTCGTCCTCAAGAAATCGTGGCACTGCCACCGTCCCCTAGGGACTCGGCTAGCTCGGTGAAGTTGGTCACCGTAACGTCTGGCTCATACAGCTTGTGAGTGTCTTCATACGGCAGATCATACCGATTCACGTACGCACCACGCAGTCCACACGTTCGCGCACCCATCACATCGAACGAGTTCGCTGAAACCATGATCAACTCGCCCGGCTCCATGCTCAAATTCCGAGCAGCTCTGCGGTACACACCCGGCTTCGGCTTAAAATACCCGGCCTGCTCGACCGACATCACATCATCGAAATCGTACTTAATCCGGTTCTTCACCAGATGATCAAGAAACCACGGATTTCCGTTTGAAAGGGCGATCAACTTGTAGCGCTCACGAAGTTTATCGAGCCCCGCTACAACCTCTGGAAACGGCGAAAGCTCCTGCCAACCAGCCATGAAGGTGTCGGTCTGTTCAGAAGTAGGATCGAGCTTGTTGGCCCGCGCCACGTAAACAAACGCCTTCTGCACGGTTTCGAGATAGCCAGAGTGGCCAAGCTCTACAAGCGTGTCCTGGTACTGCTCAATACGCTGACGATACCGAAGCTGCTGCCAGAATGCAGCCGGATCGATCTCAGACCCCCGCCCATCAAGAAAAATCTTCAAATGGGGAGTTAGTGATCCGCCAAGATCGAGCACAGTCCCAAACAAATCAAAAGTAAGAGCCTTGCAATTCTCAAAAACAGGATTCAACAGTGAGTTCTCCGTGGCGGATTGGGATTTTTGTAGTGGGAGGCGTACCCCAACTAGCCTACCGTGAGAATGGGCTACGTGTTGATCAAGCCGGAGAGTGATCTTCTGTCATTGCGTGGAGGCTACCGTGAGACCAACAAAACCAAAAAGCCCCGGTTACCCGCGGCTTCTCGCAATTTCATAAAAGAAAACGTGCCATAGGCACCTAGCTCTCCAGCGTGCGCCTTACAGCGGCTGCGATCTTATCGGCAGTCGGGTAAACCAGCTTTTCCAGTGCCGGGGTGTAAGGAATGTGAACCTGCTCGGAAGCCACCTTCTGAATCGGCGCCTGAAGCGACCAAAAGCCTTCTTCAGCAACAATAGAAGCGATCTCAGAGGCAGCACTGCAAACCTTGTGAGCAGGGTCAGCAATAACAAGCCGGCCCGTCTTCTCAACAGAATCCAGCACAGTCTGCTTATCGAACGGAACCAGCGTTCGCGGGTCGATCACCTCAACCGAAACGCCCTCGGCCGCAAGTGTATTCGCAGCGACAACAGCATGATTCACAGCCCCGGCAATACCAACAATCGTGCAGTCAGTACCCTCCCGAACGATCTTCGCCTCGCCAAACGGCACAACAAGCTCGCCCTGAGGAAGGTCAGCATCGTCGGGAACCTCGCCTCGCATACCAAACAAAGTTCCGTCCTCGAAAATAATCACCGGGTCGTCATCACGAACCGCTGCCTTCAGCAAACCCTTCATGTCGGCCGGATTCGAAGGCACAACAATCTTGATCCCGGGCATGTTCATGAACATCGGATACGAACGATCCGAGTGGTGAGCCGCCGATCCACCGCCGTAAAACATCGTCGCCCTGAAAACAACGGGAAGCGTCGCCTGCCCACCGAACATATACCGCATCTTTGCGGCCTGAGAGATCAGCTGGTCCATGCCAACCCACATAAAGCTGGTCAGCGTCTCGACGATAGGTCGCATGCCCACAAGCGACGATCCAATCGCCGCTCCGAAGAACCCGTTCTCGGAAAGCGGAGTATCGAGAACTCGCTTGTCGCCAAACTCGCCCAGCAAATCAGCGGTGGCCCCGTAAACGGCTCGACGAATGTCCTCGCCCATGATGTAGACGTTTTCGTCACGCCTCATCTCTTCGGCGATTGCCTGGTTGATTGCTTCTATAAATACGGTCTGTGCCATTGAAAATTACTACCTGCGAACTAAGAAATATCTGAAAAGGATCCCAAAGCTAAAATCGAAACTGCCTACGGCTGCGGGATTGGATTAGCCCACATGTCTTCGAACAGCGCTTCCGGCTCCGGGAACGGACTGTTTCGCGCGAAGTCGGTAGCTTTCTCGACTTCTTCGACCGTCTCGGCGTTTATCGCATCACACTCTTCTCGTGTCGCAATACCCTGAGAAATCAGTGCCTTCTCGAGAATGTCCAGCGGATCACGCTTACGCCAGCTATCGATCTCTTCCTGAGTTCGGTACTCACCCCGGCGAACTCGACCCAGACCAAGCGAGTGCTCCTCGTATCGATAGGTCAAACCCTCGATCAGCGTCGGACCCTCACCCGCTCGTGCACGGTTTACCGCTTCGGAAGTTGCTTCGTACATTGCGATAGCGTCCTGCCCATCAACGAGCAGTCCCGGCATGTTGTATGCCGACGCACGATCGGAAACGTGCTCAACAGCAACCGTTTCGGCGTACGACGTGGTCACGGCGTACTGGTTGTTCTCGCACAGGAAAATCATCGGCAGGTTCCACACCGAAGCGAGGTTCATCGACTCGTGCAACGCGCCCTGGTTCGAAGCACCGTCGCCAAAGAACGCCAGCGATACGAAGTTTTCGCCCCTGATGTGCGCCGCAAGAGCCGCACCAACCGCCACGGGCACTGAAGAACCAAGAATTCCCGATTCACCGAGAATTCCAATCGAGTAATCGGCAAGGTGCATCGATCCGCCCTTGCCCTTGCAATATCCGTCGACCCGACCGTAAAGCTCGGCCATCGCCTTATCGACGCGACCGCCCTTGGCGATTGGGTGTCCGTGTGAACGGTGGTTACCGGCAATGTAGTCGGTGTCCTCAAGCGCAGCACATGCGCCCACGGCAACGGCCTCTTCACCGATATACGGGTGGGCCGCCCCGGTGAATTCACCGGCCTCGTGGACTTCCATCACTTTCAATTCGAAATTTCGAATCATCCACATCCGGCGCAGCATCAGCAATAACGTATCCTGATCGATATCCACGGTTAACCCCTCGGGTCTCTTTGATCAAGTCAACTCTAACCGCCAGGCGCGACAAAAGCTGACTTCGCTCACTTCTAATACAAAATCCGGGGAAACAAGGTGTTCAGGGGAACAACTAACCCCGGTGGAATTGCGAGATTATAGACCCGCATGATTGCAGTGTGTGGCGAGTTCAACACCGATTCGAGCGCACCGAGGTGTAATCAGCTACGCAGTCGCCAGATAACCAACAGCCACAACTGCTGCCACATTCAAGATCACCACAAACACGTATTTAGCAATAAACGACCGCTTCGAAGTCTTGTGCCTGAACCTGCGCATAGCCCAAATTCCGCCCGGCCACCCTCCAACTAGAGCCCAAACTAGAAGGGTTTCCTCTTTTACACGCCATTTACCCTTTACAGCGCGACGCTTGTCCCACCAGATAGCAATGATCGACCCGAGGTTGATAACTCCAAGCAGCACGACCACAAGAAGTGCAAATTGGCCTGTTGAAATTTCCATCGTGGTTCCATTGATACCAGAAATTAATTTTTGAACGTGTGTGGCCGAGTGAATTAAGTAGCATTTTTATACTCGGCTCAAACTGCGCGAAAAGGCTTCAATAATGGTAGTATTGAGGGGTTGTTTACAGTTTACGTAAACGCACCCGAATCAAACCCGATTCGACCTCTATTTTCCTGCTTCCTGCACACGAGTTACAAAAGCTCGAAATGTGCTTGCGAGCAGAAGCTAAATCCAGAGTCTAATCGACCCGATTCACGTACCGCACCACATGGTTAGGATCACGAATGGCAAAGCGAAAAACTGCAGGCGCCGACGTTACTGGCGGATCGGCTGACTACAGCGCAGACGACATCACCGTCATGGAGGGCATGGAAGCCGTCCGAAAACGACCTGGAATGTACATCGGTACAACCGGCGTCGAAGGTGTCTTCCATCTCATTCGTGAAATCGTCGATAACAGCGTTGATGAAGCGATGGCAGGTTTCGCTAGCCGAATCGATGTCACAATCCATAAAGACGGCTCCGTAAGCGTCGTCGATGACGGCCGCGGAATTCCTGTCGACAAACACAAGAAAACCGGCCTCTCGGCTCTCGAAACGGTCATGACCACCCTCCACGCCGGCGGAAAATTCGGCGGAAAAGGATATCAGGTTTCTGGTGGACTCCACGGTGTTGGTGCATCCGTGGTAAACGCCCTATCTGAATGGACAGTCGTCGAAGTTCGCCGTGACAAGAAGGTCAGCACGCAGCGATACGCCCGCGGTAAAGCCATTGGCGAAATGGACGTTCGCAAGTCCGAAAAAACCGATCCGCCAGGTACCGGTACCACCGTCACGTGGATGCCCGACTTCGATATCTTCCCTGAGATCGCCTACGAGTGGGAAGTTATTTCCAACCGGTTCAAGGAAATGGCGTATCTCAATCAGGGCCTCACGATCCACCTCCGCTCCGAGTGGCACGACAATGTATGGCCATTCAACGATGTGACATACATGTTCGATGGTGGCGTGCAGAGCTTCGTTCGATCGCTCAACCGTCGACGTGGCTCAGTTCACCCGACAGTCATGTACGCACAGGAAACTATCGACGATGTGGTTGTCGAAGTAGCCATGCAGTACAACGAATCTTTCATCGAGAACTGCCTCTCGTTCGCCAACGTTATCCGCACAGGTGACGGCGGATCGCACGTAACCGGTTTCCGGTCGGCACTAACCAGAGTGCTGAACGATTTCGCACGCAAAAATAACCTGCTTGGCACCGGAAAAGACGATATCAAGAGCCTTTCGGGTGAAGACGTTCGTGAAGGCTTGATGGCCGTGATCAGCGTGAAGGTCAAAGACCCGCAGTTCGAAGGCCAGACCAAGGGCCGACTCGGTAACCCCGAAGTAAAGGGAGCCGTTGAGCAAATCGTCGGCCGCAAGTTGTCGGAATTTTTAGAAGACAACCCGACCGATGGCGCCCTGATCATCAACAAGTCGACCACAGCAGCACGCGCTCGTGCCGCTGCCAAGAAAGCCCGCGACCTCGTCATTCGTAAGAACGCTATGGACGGAGGGTCACTGCCAGGCAAGCTCGCCGACTGCACGGAAAAGGACCCCTCACTCTCAGAAATTTACATCGTTGAGGGCGAATCGGCTGGTGGCTCGGCAAAGCAGGGTCGCGATCGACAGTTCCAGGCCATCCTGCCGCTTCGTGGCAAGATCCTGAACGTCGAGAAGGCTCGACCCGAACGAATGCTGATGCACGAAGAAATCGCCGCCCTGATCACCGCGCTTGGTGCGGGTATGGGTGAGGATTACGACGAAGAAAAGCTTCGCTACCACCGTGTGATCATCATGACCGACGCTGACGTCGACGGAGCGCACATTCGAACGCTGCTGCTGACGTTCTTCTTCCGCAACATGCCGCAGATCATCGGTAACGGCAACCTCTACATCGCTCAACCACCGCTGTACCGAGCCTCACGAGGCCGTTCGGCAAAATGGCTATACTCAGAAGCCGAGCTCGACGAATGGACAGCCAACCGCCTCTACGGCACGATCAAGATCACCTCGGAAGGCAGCTCGAAGCTCGAGCTTAAGAGCGTCAAGATCGGTAAAGTCCTGACACCGCTGCGTGACTACCTCGACTCGCTCGAAGTCACCCGCGTGCTGAACATTCCCGACAATGTGATCGACAAGCTCGTGAAAGACCCCGAGTACAAGTCACTCGATTTCCGACCAGAACGGCCGCCAGAGGCAGAAGTTGAAGAGGAAACCGGGCAGGCATCTTTGTTCGATGAGGCCAGCGAATCAGATGCTGAAGTCGTTGAAATGGCCCCCATGGCTGCCGAACCGGATGACGAACCAGAAGAGGAAGACAAACCAGAAATCCTGCCGGACCGAACGTTCGACATCGATGGCTATACGCTGACCAAGGACATCTTCCAGAATCCTGCCGTGCAGCGCCTGCGTTTGATCTACCCGGTCATTCAGGAGCTAATCGAGGCTGGACCGCTGTCTGTGATGAAGGGCGACAACATAGTCGCCACCAAAGTCGCATGGCATGAGTTGCCGGCGACACTCGACAGCAAGTCCGACAGGTCTGGCGTGCATGTCCAGCGGTTCAAGGGTCTCGGTGAAATGAACGCGGATCAGTTGTATGACACGACGATGGATCCGAACCAACGGGTCATGCTCCGAGTTACTGCCGACGACGCTATGGCGGCCGACGACATCTTCCGAACCCTGATGGGTGACGATGTGGAACCCCGCCGAAACTTCATCCGAGCAAACGCCCTCGAAGTGAAAAACCTCGACGTGTGACCGGTCACTGGTACCTTTCCCTCGGTGTCCCGAGCCTCGATTTTCATCGAGATAAACTTCGCCATCGGAGTCGAGGGATCTGGGGTGACGCGATAATGCCGAATCGGTAATAGCCTGTGAATCAAGCAAACGACTTTTCGATTTCTCGAAAGGTCGTTTCGCGTGAGTCGAGAACCAACAACGCCCACCGTCATCCTGAATTTATTTCAGGATCTCTCTCCCGCAATTGCAGCGAGAAGACGGCAGGATGACCGCTACATCGTCAGAAGTGAGTCCTGTAGGAACAATATCCGGGATGACATCCGGCTCAGTTGCCGGAGGAGCCGCAGGCGGAGCTGCAGGAAGTGCGCTCACTTTCACAGCCGGTACCTGCGGGCTTCCGCCCTGACTTGCATGGACGCTGATCGTTCCCGTGCAAGCACTGCTGGGAGCCGTATAGAACGGATTTCGAACTGTCGTGTCATCGAACGATCCGCAAGACCCCGCGTTCCACGTGTAGACGACGTTTGGCATAGACAGGTTCTCATCACCAAGTTCGTTTCTCGGCGAAACGCTCAGACCGGCAACCTGGTCCGTAAACAACTCAAGTGGCGCGGTGTAGGCGATAAGATCGGTAAGAATCGCTCCAGCAGTAGTCTCGGGAGCACTCGGAGTACCACACTGGAGGCAGAAGAGGCGGATCTAGTCCCGAGTGCGTTAGTTGCGGTTACCGTGAACGTATATGCCGTGCCGTTGTCGAGATCCGTAATTTCAAGCGACGTTCCGGCGGTGTCCGCAGTCCCCGCACCGGGTGAAGTTGTAACTTTGTAAGAAGTAATCGTCGAGCTACCGCTGGAAGCTGGAGCTGTCCAGCTAACGGTGATTTTGGCATTACCGGCTGAACCGGCTACACCAGTCGGCACGCCCGGTGCTCCACCGAAATGTACGCAGTACCCGAGTCTGTAACCCCGCTGTCGCCGCTCTGGGCACCGACAATTGCTACGTTACTGTCAATCGCTACCGAATAACCGAACTCGTTGTTCACAGCTGGGTCGCTCGCCACGAGCTTCGGACGTTGACTCCATGTCGTGCCGCTGCGACTGAATATATACGCAGCACCAGCGCTCGAACCGCCTTCGTCATTACGTCTCGAAGTGGCTATAAGAACATCACCGCTGATCGACACGCCTTCCGCGGTTTGATCAGATGCCACCGGGGGTCGCCGGCATTGAGTTCTCCCTGCTCTGTCCACGTGATGCCACTACGTGTAAAAACAATGCTTCGAACTGCTGCGCAGGCATGGTCAGCCTAGTGAATCCCATTTTCCAAACGCCCGGTAAGAGAAGGGATAAGAAGAGAGATCAGGGACAACACTCCACGACTCAGCCCCCAGCACCCGACCGCTCAGAAAAAGTGCCAATGGCACCGCTACACCGCGATCGTTATCTTGCCTTCTGGCGTCGACTCCCACAGCTTGAAGAACGGAATTCCCCTGCGCTCAAGCTCGTCGCCCCCGCCCTGATGACGGTCGAGAATCGCCATCACAACCACCACCTCGCACCCGAAAGCCTCAACAGCGTCGATAGCCGCCAGCAGCGATCCACCCGTCGAAACCGTATCGTCGAACGCTGCCACCTTCATCCCCGGCTGAAGATTCCCTTCGATCTGCTTCCCCGCACCGTGCTCTTTCTGCTCGGGTCGCACGAAGAATCCGGTCCAATCCTTGTCATCAAGCCGAGCGCGCAACGCCAGCGCACCAACTATTGGAACAGCAGCAACCGTCGGGCCACCGAACGCATTAGCCCCCGATTCGTCGATCGCAACGCTAAACGCCTGCGAAATCAGATCTGCACCCTCAGGATCGGTCGAAAGCATCCGCCCATCGAAGTAGTAGGTGCTCTTCTGGCCCGACGACAATGTGAAATCCCCAAAGCGGAGCGAATCAAGCTCCATCGCCCGGGCGTACAAGCGTTGTGACATTTTCCTGAGATCAGATCCGTCGTTTTCTGGCACTGCCATGCGCGAAGTTGCTCCTAATTAGCGATACAAACCCTGTTTTTCGATGTACTCAGCCACCACCCCAGCAACAAGCTCATCAATCGACCTACCAGCCGAAAGAAATTCCCGCACGCGGGTCGCCGATACATCAACCATTGGCCCCACAACATACTCTGCCCCGCTCGCCGGATGTGAAGCTGCCAGCGACTCGACGCTGAACTCCTGACCCGGCCTCCCAACTGCAACTATCTTCGCCAGATCACCGATCTCGCTGCCGTTTCTCCACTGGTCCATTGAAGCAGCAGAGTCGGCACCAACGATCAAATAAAGCTCCACCCATATGCCAAGCTGGTGATGCAAGTCGACAAGAGTATCGACCGTAAAAGTCGACCCCTCACGAACGATATCCACATCAGAAGCAGTGAAGCCAGCTACGTTATCCACAGCCAGTTCAACCATGTGGAAACGATCGGCAGCTGAAGCCACGTGAGGATTTTCTCGAAGCCACTGATCAGAAGTAACAACAAATAAAACTTCATCCAGGTCCAACTGATCTCGAACAGAGCCAGCTACGGCGATATGGCCGTTGTGGATCGGATCAAACGTGCCTCCAAACACGCCCACTCGTTTGGTGACGTGTGATGAAGCCATTAGTCCCAGTCGAACTCCCACTGGCCAACAAGAACCGTGTCGCCAGTCTCGATACCGGCGTTTTTCAGCGCCTTCGTGACTTTCAGCTGCTCAAGTCGACGCTGGAACTGTAGTCGGGCTTCCCACGTCTCCAAATTGCTGCCCTTCGCAAGTCTTACGGCTTTAGGGTGAACGATTCGAAGCTCGCCACCCGGTTCGCGAATCACCACATCGGTTGACTTTCGAACAACAGGCCGCAAAACAGGAATCTCATCGATCGGGACTTCCGTAACCGCTTCTTCCTGATCGTGAGTCGACTGCAGAAGATGGAACATAGCCGTCTTCAGCTCTTCGAGCCCGTCGTATGTAGCAGCCGATACGAAGAACACTTCCTGGTGAAGTCCGTCGAAATCTTTCAGACTCTCTTCGATCTCGTCCTTCAGCACTGAAACTTCGTCAAGATCAAGCTTGTTTATCGCCAGTATCTGGGGCTTCTTCGCCAATTCAGAGTCGAACTTGGAAATCTCGTCATTGATCGCTCTAATGCGACCCGGCACATCGTCCTCGCTGCCATCGACAACGTGAACCAGCACCCGCGTACGCTGAACGTGCTTGAGAAACTCGTCCCCAAGTCCAATACCCTGGTGCGCACCCTCGATCAGCCCGGGAATATCGACAGCAACAAACGCCTGCGGACCGTGCTCAACAACACCAAGTACCGGTTCAAGAGTTGTAAACGGGTAATCGGCTACTTTTGGCCGAGCAGCACTGATAGCAGTCAATATGCTCGACTTACCGGCATTTGGCATTCCAATTAGACCAACATCCGCCAACAGCTTCAGATTCAGCCTTACACGTCGAATCTCGCCATCACCACCAGCTTCCGCAAGCAAAGGCTCCTGGTGAGTAGCTGTCACAAAGTGAGCATTGCCCCAGCCACCTCGACCGCCCTCAGCAACAATCATTCGCTGACCAGCCAGACTCAAGTCTCCGATCAGTTCCTTGTCTTCACCGTCTTCCCAGATCCATACTTCAGTTCCAATAGGAACTTTCACCTCTACAGTGTCGGCTTTTGGGCCATTTCTGTGATGCCCATCACCCCGGCCACCATTTTTCGCAATGAAATGAGGCTGCCAATGAAACTTGGTCAGAGTATTGATAGCCGGATCAGCAATCAATATAACGTCGCCGCCATGACCGCCATCGCCACCACCCGGTCCACCACGCGGAAGCATTGCCTCTTTTATAAAAGACACAATTCCATGTCCGCCGTTACCGGCACGGACTTCTATTACTGCAGAATCAAGCATGTGGAAATCAAGATCAAGAAACTATCACTGTTATTTAATAGTGATATTAGTAAGGGATGTTGATAAGTGAATAACGTTCTTACTTTGAGTATAAAGCTGATGTTGAAAAACGGTTGGTAACGGTTGAACTTGGATGGAAATCTTTAGAGTGATTTTTCAAGTACGTGTAACAACCAATAGCAGTAATTCCACAGAGCGAATCGGTAAATAGCTGAATCGATTTTTCACCTGAGTTGCCCGATTTACACCTGTGCTTTTCCACATGTTTCAACTTGATCCAAGAGGCGTTTCAACACACGATTCACCGTTGTAACCAGCTGCCGATTACAGAATTTCCATATCGCCGGGAGAATGGCCGAGCTTGGTCAGCATCATTGCCACTGGACTGCGGTACTGAGTGCCATGATTTATCACGTGCAACATCATCTCCCACAGTGCTCGAGTGTTCTTTCCACCATCTGGAAACGCCCTTATATAGGGCATGTCCAGCTCTTCGCTGGAGTTGAGTGAATCGACGTAACTGGCGACTTTTTCATCGACCGACTCCCAAAAACCCCGAACATTTTCAAGATTTGCGTGGTCTTCGGGGAGCCTCTCTGTAACAGCTGGGATCTGGTTATCTGAGCTGTAGCTCCACTAGGCGAAGTGAATATCGATCACATCGAACATGTGCACCAACGTGTCGCTGATTGACGGCTGGCCTTCGATAACCAGCGCAGTAAAATCGTCACTAGAGACCTGTTCTGCAACCGTCAGCAGGTGGTTGTTTACCCGGCGCTGGTACTCGTAGAGCCGAACTACGGCATCGAGGAACATCGGCGATCACTCCTGAACAAGAGCGAGTTTTAATAGCGGGCGTACATTGAATGCTCAGCATAGCCAGAGTCGAGCTAAACGCTAATCCGGCGTGACCGAACCATGATGTCTCGAACTGCAGCCAGGTGCCTGCGAACCGAACTATCGGTTTCCATCAGCTGCTCGAACCGCTTCTGTGCATAAAGAACTGTCGAATGATCCTTACCGCCAAGCGACTGGCCAACTCGACTCGACGTCAGATGAGCATCTTCTCGTAGCATGTACATCGCTAGTCGGCGAGCACCGGCAGTGTCCTTATCGCGTCGTTTACCGATTATCCGATCGACAGCAACCCCGGTGAACTCAGAAATCGCCGCAAGAATCTCGTCTACTGTAGCGACGTCTCTAGGCGTTTCGGCGAGCAGGCTTTTCAGAGCCTGGTCAGCAAGGTTGGTTGTAATCGGGCTTCCCACCAGTTGGGAATATGCGAGCACCCTGTTCAACGCACCTTCGAGTTCACGAACGTTCTGGTGAGCACGCTGCGCAATCTGATCGAGCACTGTTGGCTCGAGATCTGGCATCTTGCTCTGCAAAATAGCGTACCGAGATTCGTAGTCGGGCGGCTGCAGGTCCACTTCCAGACCACCCGCAAGACGCGACTGAATTCTGTCCTGCAGCAAACTCTTGCTCGCTGGCTCGTCGCCAGTAACAACAATCTGCTTTCCCGCCATATGAAGCTCGTTGAAGGTATGGAAGAAGCCTTCTTGCGTTTGCGGCTTCGACGCAATGAACTGAATATCGTCGATCAGCAAAACGTCCGCGCTGCGGTACCGTTCACGGAACTTCGCAGCAGAACCTTCACGAATGGCGCTTATGTACTCGTTGGTAAAGCGCTCGCTGCTTACGTACATAACGTTCAAACCGCGAGCACCAAGCGTATGTCCAACAGCGTGTAACAGGTGGGTTTTGCCGAGCCCAACCTCTGAATAAATATAGAGCGGGTTGTAGACACTGCCTGGAGCCTCGGCTACTTTTGCCGCTGCCGCCTGTGCAAGCCTGTTTGAAGGCCCCACAACGAACGTGTCGAAATTGAACGAAGGCTTTAACGCATACGATTCTGCGTAGTTAACTTTCCCACTCGCCTGAGGTGCTTCATAATCGGGATTTTCTGCACTCTCAACCAGCAAGTTTTCCGAGCCTTTCGCACCGTTCGATCCATGGACCTTGAACTGGACTTGGAGCTTGCGACCGGATACGCGAGAAACCGTTCTAATGATGGTTCCCGATAAACGTTTTTCGAGCATTTCTGCTGCAAAAGGACTGGGGGTCGAAATGGTGAGGATGTCATCCACTAAACTTACTGTTGAAGTAGATTTTAACCACGTTTCGTAGTTGGGTCTGGGGATTTCTAGTTGGAGCTGCCCCAGTGCTGCTGACCAGATTTGCCGTGCTGTGTCCGTCGCCAAACCCTCACTTAAATTGGGCGCAAATCGCCCTTAGCCGAACCTATCGGCTTGTAAAATCATCGACCAATATGTGGAATACCTAGACCGACTAATTCGGCAGCTGGACGTTGCCTGTGGTGGTGCCGGTCTGAGGGCAACCGTACCATGCAATGGGTTGGGGTATGCAACCCCTCGGATGGGTAAATTGGCTCGGATTTTGAACCAATTTCCCAACAATATTGTGACATTGTTCACGACCCAGTTTGATGCACCATTAAAATTAAGAAATATCTGCCCAACCCAGTCATGCGCGCACAGACAGTTTCAGCGCGCCGCACCCGGCGCGAGCTTATAAAGTAGCTGCATGAGAATCACGTTTTTCGGATCGCCACAAGAATCCGCTGACGCACTGGACTCACTTATTAAAGTCGGGCACCAGGTAATCGCCGTCTACAGTCAGCCCGGCCGGCGCGCCGGCCGGGGGCGTGCAAAGTCTCCAACCCCGGTAAGCGATTTTGCTCTGGCCCACGAGCTACCCGTCTTCACGCCCAGAGGCCTGAGAAACAACCCGGAAGAGCTAGCGAGACTTGCAGAAACGAACTCCGATGTCTTCGTTGTTGTGGCGTACGGTCGCATTCTTCCGCCTGAAGTCCTTCGAATACCGCCCATGGGCGTAGTGAACATTCACCCTTCCCTGTTGCCGCGCTACCGAGGACCCAGCCCGGTCGTCACAGCCATTCTCGATGGCCAGAGCCAGACAGGGGTCACGGTCATGTTGCTCGATGAAGGAATGGACACCGGACCAATTCTGGCGCAATCACCACCAATTGATCTGGATGGCACCGAAAGAGGAGCCGATCTCCAGGACCGCCTCTTTAAGGAAGGGGCACTGCTTCTCCCTGCTGTGCTCGAAGGATTGCAGGACGGCTCGATCACGCCAACGCCCCAGAACGACGCCCTGGCGACAGTCACAACCTTGCTGGAACGATCAGACGGCGAGATCGTCTGGTCATCGCCTGCCGAGCAGATCGATCGAATGGTTCGAGCATACGATCCGTGGCCCGGCACATTCACCAGCTGGAACGGCAAAGGCCTGAAGGTTATCGACGTTGCCGTCAGTTCTGAGCCGTCTACTGGAGCCGGGGCCGTGTCAGCAGTAGACGGGCGATTGACGATAGGGACAGGCACTGGCGCCCTTGAAATAACCCGACTCCAGATCGAAGGGCGTCAGGCGGTCGCAGCCGGCGACTTCCTAAGAGGTCAACCAGAAATCAACGGCGCAACACTGGGTACTTAGCTAAACAGTCTCGATCTGAACAATATCGCGGTGAGCCAGATGACAGCGAACGAAATCAACGTTTGCCAGCCAGTACTCGCCGCCGTAGAACGCAGCTTCAGCCGTTTCAATGCTTGCTACATCGTCGCCGTATGACCTGATCCAGATGAACTGAGACTTCAGATCATTAACCCAAAAGCTCTCAACCTTAATACCCGCTTCAGCCATGGCAGGAATCAGCTTCTTCTGGAACGTCTCGAGCCAGCTGTCCAACATTCCCTTGTTAATGGTGTACGTGCGCAGGTGAGCAATAGTCATCGTCTGGAAAAACTCCGAAGGCCAACGCGACCCTCCAAAAAGTAAAAATCAAGAAACTGATTCTAACCAGCGAACGCTCGAAACGGGGGACTAGATAGCCACAACACCCAACTAACCCTTAAGCATCCCCATCAAAGCCCGTTTGCCACCCGGACCCGAGATCTTCTTCATCATCTTCTGCATCTGCTTAAACTGATTCAGAAGCTGGTTGACCTGCGTGGTCGTGGTACCCGATCCATCGGCAATCCGCTTGCGACGTGAACCGTTGATAATCGAAGGATCCCGCCGTTCGGCCGCAGTCATCGAATGAATAATCGCCTCGACCCTCGCCATCTGGCGCTCATCGATGTCCTTGGGGTTAAATTTGCCCCGCAGCGAACCCATACCGGGAATCATCCCGATAATGTCGGTCAACGAACCCATATTCTTGATCGTCTGGAACTGCTGCAGCATGTCGTTCAAATCGAACTGGTTCTTGCGAATCTTCTGTTCGAGCGCAGCTGACTCATCTGTATCGAACTGAACCTCGGCCTTTTCGATCAGCGATTCCACATCGCCCATGCCCAGAATTCGTGAGGCGATGCGATCGGGGTGGTACACCTCGAACTGGTCGGGTCGTTCGCCAACACCGATGTACTTGATCGGAACACCCGTAGCCTGCCGCATCGAAAGCGCAGCACCACCACGGGCATCACCGTCCATCTTCGTAAGCACCATGCCGCTAACGCCGATACGTGAGTTGAACTCACCACCAGAACGCACGGCATCCTGACCCGTCATGGCGTCAAGAACCAACAACGTCTCTACAGGCTTCGTGGCGTCGCGAATTTCCTCAAGCTCACCCATCAGATCGTCGTCTATGGCGAGTCGACCAGCGGTATCGAGAATGAGGTAGTGAACATTTTCTTTTGCAGCCTGTTTGACAGCCGCTTTGGCAACCTTCACCGGCGTCGATGAAGAAGGCTCTTCCGAATAAACCGGCAGATCGAGCTGTTTTCCGAGTTGCGTGAGCTGGTCGACGGCTGCAGGACGCTGCAGGTCACACGCCGCCATCATCACCGTGTGCTTCTCCTTGCGGAGCCACAGTGCAAGCTTGGATGCGAGAGTCGTTTTACCGGCACCCTGCAACCCAATCAGCATGATCACGCTGGGCGGCTTCTCGGCTCGTGCAAGCTCAGCGGTCTCGCCACCAAGAATCTCGGTGAGCTCCTCCCGAACGATTCGGATTACCGATTGTCCCGGAGTGAGCGACGCGTAGACCTTTTCGCCATCAACGCGTTCTTTGACGCTTTTGACGAACTGCCGAGCAATTTTGAAGTCGACGTCGGCCTCTAGAAGCGCGAGTCGAACCTCGCGAAGTGCCGCGTCGATGTTTTTTTCAGATAATTTGCCGCTGCTGGTGAGCTTGCCGAAGACTCCGCCAAGCTTGTCGGAAAGTGACTCAAACATACCTCGAGTCTACATGCCAAATCACTACGAAAACCACCCACGCGCCGCAGGTTTGCGCAGAACACCCCAGCACAGTCACACTGAACCCGCCAACACTGTCATCCTGAACTCGGCCTGCCCCGAAGAAATCGGGGATTAAGGATCTGTGAACAGGGCGGGGCACGGCGGTGGAGCGCTGCCCCGAACCACCACACGAACAAAAAAACCCTACCGACCCTCTTCTTCCGCCTCAGCCTCAGCAGTTGCCGTTTCGGGAACGAAAAGCGTGGCGATCATCGCTGCCTCGACATCCTGGGACTCGCCGCGATCGCCGGCCGATGATGCCAGAAACCAGATGATGAGCACCAGCGTGACCGCCAGAAGAGCCCAGTAACCGACAACTTCGTACCGCTTCCTGAACGAAAGCCGTCCGGCGGTTGCTAAGTTCGGTCTGGGCTTGAACCCGTCTTGGCTCTTCGTTCATCTTAGCTCTTGGCTATCCGCCGTGACTGATGCCCCTGTGCGGTACGGCTCGCCGTACTCAACAACGGTCCCGCCAACATTTGCGGTATCGAGCAACGCAAGTCCCGCTCTCAACACATCTTTTTGCTTTTCAATATCGAACGGAGCCGACAATGGCCGCCCCATCGGATGTGGGGTTAACAGTATCCGAGCTGGGTTCATCGCAGCAGTACGATCCCTGAACACGGTTGACATGATTATGACGCTCGGAATCCCCGCCTCATCAAACGCCCTGGCTACATGCCCGACCGACACGTGACACACCGGTCATATTGGAACCAGCACGGCTGCCTGCGCACCTGCGGCCTTCAACCGGGCTGCCCAAGCGGGCGCAATTTCCTTTCGCAGGCGCAACTGCGACGTAAGACCGACAAACGAGTAGGCAGGGTTTACAAATTCCCCAACGACCGCTTCATCTGCGAGCTCGATCATGCGATCGATCGGCAGCGACACGTTGCGATCTGCTGCTGTAGCCCTAATGTCGTAGCCACCATGCCTCACCATGGTTTTCGAGACCGGCGTGTCGATAGGAATTTCCGAAAGAACGGCGTCGGCCTTCCCAAACTCGTCAGTCATCTTGACGACCTGCTCCTGCGTCAGCCCTTCCATTCCGAATGGCTTCGGATCGTCGCCCTCAGCGAAATGCCCTGTCGTTGTAAGCAACGCAACCCGACTTTCGGATACCGGTTGGTCGAGTACAGCAAACGGCCTGGTGTCGTACTCGAAGCTTCCCGGTCCGGAATACGCAGCCGACTGCGCCCGGACTAGTGCTTCAATAATCGGCGCGGTATCGCCATCGTCAATCAGGCCGCCTGTGAGATCGAGTAGCTCCTGAAGAAACTCGTCAGCAAGCTGCTCCGATCCCGATTTCAAAAACTTGAACAGGAGGTCGGTTCGCGAGCCGTACGAAAACGAATTGCGAAACTCGTCGAATGATTCATTACCGGCCCCGCCAAGTTTAGGCTCGCTAGACTCAGGCGAAGGTGATTCGTTGGTTGCCATGCCGCAAGCCTACTCACCCTGAACGGAATAAATGAAAACTCGTTACTGGGTCTACACCATTTGCCCAACATAGCCATCGGTTTCAAGCCTGGCTTCAGTACGAGCCTGAACATCATCGAAGGTCCACCCCGGCGCAGTTTCGCGAAGTACTAATCGGCCGTTTTCCTGATCGATTTCGATCACCGAAATATCAGTTACGATCTGATCCACGCACCCCGGAGCCGTCAGCGGGAACGTGCACTCATCGACAATCTTCGAAATGTTGCCCCGTGCGTTGTGCTCCATAGCAATTACGACCCGCTTGGAGTTTTCAGCAAGATCCATCGCACCGCCAATACTGCCGATCCCTCGTTTCGGAATAATCCAGTTTGCAAGATCGCCGTTTCGTGAAACCTGAAGCGCACCAAGCACGGTGACATCGATATGGCCCCCGCGAATCAGGTTGAACGACTCCACAGAATCGAAAAACGCCATGCCCGGCACCAGCTTCGGGAACTTGCCCCCGGCGTCCATCATGTTCGGATCGCCCTCACCCGGAGCCGAAAGTTCCTTGAACCCCAGAATGCCGTTCTCGGCGTGGTACAGCAGTTCAACCCCGTCTGGCAGAAAATCAGCGCACAAAGCGGGAATACCAATTCCAAGATTCACTGTCGACCCATCAACAAGATCACGAGCAGCGCGCTTAGCAATCCCCGCCCTGTCGAGTCGAGGCGCCGGATCGCCCCCATTTAATCCGGGATTCCCGGCGGTCATGGTAGTTCGTCTCCGGGTTCTCGTTGCACTATTCGGTTCACATACGTGCTCAAAGTGCCCACTCGCTCGGAATCGATACCGCCTACTTCAACGATTTCGTCAACCTCAACAATCGTGACCCGAGCCGCAGTAGCCATCGCCGGATTGAACGCCCTCGAAGTGCCGATGTACTGTAGATTGCCCCGAGTATCGGCTTTCTCAGCACGGATCAAAGCGTAATCGGCCGTCAACGCATGCTCCAGCAGGTAAGCCCGACCCCCAAACTCACGATGCTCCTTGCCCTCGGCAACTGGCGTCCCAACCCCCGTCGGCGTGTAAAAAGCCGGAATTCCCGCTCCCGCAGCACGGATCCGCTCGATCAGCGTGCCCTGCGGAACGATATCGACCTCCGCCTTGCCTTCCCGCCACGCCTTCTCGATGTCGCTCAAAGGATTCGTGGTCCCGGGAACAGGGAATGAACAGATAATCTTCGTCGCCTGACCACTCTCGAAAAACATACCCTGATCCACCGGGTCGAGATGATCCGGCCAGCCATAACCGGTCGTTTTCGAAATACCAGCCACGTTACCGATGATCGTCAGATCGCCAACCCCAAGATCGCGCAGTGCCAGCATCAACCGGGTCGGCTGCCCACCAGCGCCGCCAAATCCGCCAATCATGATCGACGCGCCCGACGGAATATCGGCAACGGCTTCGGCGAATGAATTGGAGATCTTGTTGGCTTTACTATTTGGCACGGCGAGCCAGATTGTACGGTCTTTTACCCGAGCGTCGCATACACTTCTCGAAGTTTTCGCTCCAGATACTCCTACATTCCGAATCTATCCTCACGTACATGACGCCAAAATCCAACAAGAACGACTTCACACTCATCGCCCACCGGGGCGCTTCCTACGACGCACCGGAAAACACCTTTGAAGCGTTCGATCTGGCACTCGAATTGGGATTCGACAACTTTGAAACCGATGTTCAACTGACGAGCGACGGCAGACCGGTTCTGGTGCACGACGACACTCTCGACCGCACCACCGACACCACAGGACTCGTCAAAGAAACCAGCATTGCAAAGATAAAGTCGCTAAACGCCGGACTCTGGTTCGAAGGCCCCGACGACAGCGCGGGCGTTCACGGTGTGATGGCATACCCCGAAGCGTTCGTACCCACTCTCGACGACTTTCTGGAACGATACGCCGGCAAAGCCCACGTCCACCTCGAACTGAAATCTACCGATGTCGAACTGGCAGCCACCACGAAGAAATCACTCGAAAAGTGGGGCTGGCTCGATCAGCACACCGGCGACAGCATCGCCCCCGGTCTGACGATCTCATCGTTCCGATTCGAGCAACTCGAACGATCGATCGCCATCATGCCGAACACCGCCCACGGCTGGCTGATGCAGAAAATCGACAAAGCATCGCTTAAAGCCGCAACAGATCTCGGACTCTCCGGAATCTACCCAAACGCGGGCAAAGTCACCGAACGACAAATCGAAAGAGCCAATGCCGCGGGACTCGTTGTTCGAACGTGGGGCATCGCCGATTCGAAAGCCGCACTGAGACGGGCCTATCGTTCAGGGGCAGTAGGCACGACAGTCGACTGGCCAGCAAAAGCCCGCGAGATAATTGAATCGCTTTAAACCACTTTGACTGTTTAAATCCCGCCGGCTCAAATCCGTCGTTTTTCGCGCCAATCAGGGTCTTTGAGCAACGGGCAATCCGAGTTCAGGAGACAAGTCACCCCAGCCCGGGTTTAGTGCATCTATCAGCGACAGCTTCCGATCACGTTTCCAACTCTTGATCTGCTTCTCGCGCTCGAGCGTAGACCACACGTCTTCCGTCGTCTCATACCAAACCAGCGAGTGAAGATGATGCAACCGCGTGAATTTTGAGCCAATCCCGGATCGATGCTGAATTATCCGACTAATGAGGTCGCTAGTGACGCCTGTATAAAGCGTGCGTTTCTCATTCGACAATATGTAGACGGCGTAGGTTTTGGTATACAACTTGGATGTTCGGCAGCTTGGTGCTCGATGTCCCCGCCAGCATGACCGGTTCCGAGTGATACTTCAAAACCGTTATGGCATTAGTCCGCCAGTTGTTGAGGATCCCGCTGATTGCCACGTCATTCGTTCCTCACTCCTCGCAATGACAAAATACGCCCAAACCCAACAACACTGCGGTAAAGTCGCGCTCAGATATTCCAAGCTCGACCACCAGTCGAACACAACCATAAGAAGTAACTCATGAAGATCGAAAAAGTCCGACTCCGCCACGTATTCGGAACCATCGAAACCGAAGGCCTGTTCTGGGAAGAACGACTGGTAACTCCGCTCGACGTCTACCCGGAGTTTCGGGACGTTACGAAGCGAGTCGAGTGGAGCGACGAGAAATCCAAAAATGAACTCGCCCACAACGCCTACTTCGTTCAGATAGAAACTGATGAAGGTGTGATTGGCATTGGTGGACCGATGGACAAAGCAGTTGCGTTCATCGTCGAAAACGAGCTTTCTCGATACCTGATCGACCGCGATCCGCTGGCGATCGAGTTTCTCTGGGACATCATGCACCGTGGATCGGTACACGGCCGCCAGAGCAACACGATGATCGCCATCAGTGCGATCGACAACGCACTCTGGGATCTCAAAGGTCGCTACCTCAACGTCCCCGTCTACTCGATCATCGGCGGTCCAACCCGCCCCGAAGTTCCCGCCTACGCATCGATGCTCGGCTACAACGTGCTCGACAAGGGATTGGTCAGAGAGCGTGCAAAACAGAAACAGGAAGAAGGCTACACAGCCCAGAAATGGTTCTTCCGACACGGCCCAATGTCGGGCGCAGAAGGTCTGAAGAAAAACGTTGAGTTGGTCGAAACGCTTCGTGACACCCTCGGCGAAGACGACGACATCATGCTCGATTGCTGGCAGTCGATGGACGTGAACTACGTCATCAAGCTTGCCGAGCAGATAGAAGATTTCTACCCCCGCTGGCTCGAAGAGTGCGCAATGCCCGATCGCATCGACTCGTACCGCAAAATTCGAGAAGCGACCAACATCCCGCTCTCAGGCGCCGAGCACCACTACACCCGCTGGGGCATGAAGCAGTTCATCGAAGCCGAAGCTCTCGACATTCTCCAACCCGACATCTACTGGGCAGGCGGGCTCTCCGAAGTTCTCAAAATCGCGGCGGTTGCAACCACGTTCGATCTGATCACAATCCCGCACGGCCACTCAACGAACGCCGGTATCCACTTCTCGGTCGCTCAGTCACCGATCCACACCCCATACCAGGAGTACCTAGTCAAGTGGAACACCATTCATCAGCACTTTCTTAAAGACGCCGTCCAGCCAGAAAACGGCATGATCAAAGCACCTTCAGGAGTCGGAATGATGATGGACCTCGACCCCGACAAGATAGAAAAAGAAGAAGAACCAAACTTCGGCTCTTAAGTGCAAGACAACAGCATCCGACCCAAACTCACCCCACCATGAAAATCACAAACATAAGACTCCGCAAACTCACTGGAACCATGGAAGTCAACGGACCATTCATGGAAGAACGGCTCGCTATGCCCCTCGACGTCTACGAAGAATTCCGAGTTCAGGGTCCACCAGCCGCAGACACCCAAATCGACGACTCCCATTACCAGCTGAAACAGATCTGGGTGCACATCGAAACCGACGAGGGCGTAACCGGCATCTCTGGACCCACAATGCCCGGTGGCACAGCGTTCCACGTCTACCAAATGCGAGACTTCCTGATCGGGCGCGATCCGCTGGCGACCGAGTTCCTGTGGGACATCATGCACCGCAAGTCGGTTCACGGTCGGCAGGGCGAGAACATGATGGCGATCAGCCTCATCGACAACGCACTGTGGGATCTCAAAGGCAAGTACTTCAAGCAGCCGGTATCAACGCTAATTGGCGGGCCAACCAGAGACTCAATGCCCGCCTACGCATCAATGCTCGGATATGCCACGCAAGACATGAGTCTCGTAAAAGAGCGAGCGCTCGAAATGCAGGGTAGGGGCTACAAGGCCCAAAAATGGTTCTTCCGTCATGGTCCGATGTCGGGACCTGCCGGGTTCAAGAAAAACGTCGAACTCGCCGAAACACTTCGAGAAACACTTGGCGACGACGACGACATCATGCTCGATTGCTGGCAGTCGATGGACGTCAACTACGTCATCAAACTCGCAGCCGCCATCGAAAACACCCATCCGCGATGGCTCGAAGAAGTCGCAATGCCAGATCGTATCGATTCATATCGCAAGATTCGTGAGGGAACAAACATTCCGATTTCAGGCGCCGAGCACGAATACACTCGTTGGGGTTTCAAGCGATTCATCGACGCCGAGGCACTCGACATCATTCAGCCCGACCTCAACTGGGCGGGTGGCCTTACCGAAGTGATGAAAATCAGCGCACTCGCCACCACATACGACCTGATTACTATCTGCCACCAGGGCGTTTCTCCTCCGGGAATGGCATGGTCGTCAGCGCAGTCACCAATCCACACTCCATACGTTGAAATGCTCGTCAAGCACGCTGCGATGAGCTACTTCTTCGATGCCAACGGCGGCCCAAACTTCAACAACGGTGAACTAACCGTCAGCAAGCACCCGGGTCTTGGTTTCGAAATTGACGAGTCGAAAATCGAGAACGAAGAAAATCTCGAGTACTAGACACACTTTTTCGACCGCGCATGCTTGCCGGCCTTACGCTGCCAGTGCCTGATTGAGCGTGATCACAGGCACGCAGATTCAGTAATCTGTTTTGCGTATTTCCGCTCCATCTCCGCAAGCTTCTCCACACGACGCCTGAAGTCGGGATCAGTCGAAAATTCCGCGCCTATAAACGCATCAAGAACTTCCTTCGCAACCGCAATCCCAATAATCCACGCACCCATGCAAATCAGGTTCACATCATCGTGTTCAACACCCTGATGTGCGCAATGCGTATCGTGAGCAAGGGCTGCCCTGATTCCTGGAACCTTATTCCCCGCAATAGCCGCGCCAACCCCGGTTCCGCACACCATAATGCCCCGCTCGGCGTCTCCAGAAAGTATTGCCGCTGTCACACGTTGCGCAATATCCGGAAAATCGACCGGTTCCTCCGAGTGAGTCCCGTAATCCGTTACTTCGTGACCCTGTGACTTCAGATACTCCACCACAGGTCCCTTCATAGAAAACCCGGCGTGATCGCCACCAACAGCCAACTTCATATCCAAATACTCCTAGTTACAAAATACTGATAATTGTCATTCTGAACTCGATTCAGAACCCCAAAAAACCGCGTCCACCACCAATTCATCCAACAGCCACCAAAGCCCAAAAAACGCGGCCTAGCCGCCCGTCTAGCCGCCCGGCAAATGCTGAAACAACCCCGTCGGATCCGCCCACTCGTCGGGAACCCGAAGCGAAAGAACAGTCGCATCGCACGTCAATACGCCATCATGCGAATAGATATCGACAGCGAAAATAGTCTTCTTGTTCGTCTTCTCGATCAGCCGAGCACGGGCAGTCACCGGACCATCGATTCTCGTTGGCTTCCGATAGTTCACCGTCAGCGAAGCAGTTGCGTACCAGATCTTGTCGCCCTCACCTACTTCTCGACCCTCGGTTCGATAGGCATCGGCAATCGCAGAACACACCCCGTGGCAATCGATGATCGCAGCGATAGTTCCGCCGTTCATCACATCGGGCGGCATTGCCGCGTGATGCGGCTCCGGCTGGAAAACACACACCGCCTCATCGCCATCCCAGAACGACTTGATCTGCAACCCCTTGTCGTTCCACGCCCCACACCCGTAACAGTGATTCCCGTGAAGGCCGTCCTGAAAGTAAGTGCGTTCTAGTTCACTCTGGCTCATACTGCTCCCCGAAGCCGAAAATCTTGATCACGTCTCGCTCGTCATCCCACACCCTACCGGCTTACGTCAGAGCCGGAAAGCTATTCGCCAACGGATAGCCAACAACTAAAGAACCTCACACCCGAAACTCATCATCAAACACGTATGCTCAATGCCCGAACTCGATCTTCAGCCCTAATACTTGTCTCAGCAGCCACATTCTTCTCGCTGTCGGTCTGGTTTTCGACAAACGCCATCTCGGGCGCACTCGAAGCTGAAAAGTCGATCGACGAATCGGCAATTGCCATACTCACGATCGCGGTTCAACTCGGATTCGTATTCGGAACGCTTGTCATTGCATTCACGAACCTTTCCGACCTGATCAACGCCAGAACACTTTTCGCAATCTCCACGATACTCGCCGCCGCAACGAACCTGCTGGTAATCCCACTCGAGTCCACACCACTGCTCATCACCGCCCGGTTCGCCACCGGGGCATTTCTGGGAGGCGTCTACCCACCAGCGATGAAAGTCATATCCGGCTGGTACACAAAAGGTCGAGGATTCGCACTTGGAACGATGGTAGGAGCGTTGACGATCGGATCTGGATCACCCCACCTGCTGAGATCAGTATTCTCGGAGAACTGGCAGGCCGTGATCATCGGCAGCTCAATCCTGGCTGTTATCGGCGGGTTAATCCTGAAATTCTTCGTCACAGACGGGCCCCACGATGTAAAAGGCGCCAGATTCAATCCCCGCTATCTGGTCGGAGCACTCGCCAAACGTGGACCACGACTCGCCCTCACCGGCTATCTCGGCCACCAGTGGGAGCTATACGCAATGTGGACGTGGATCGGCAGCTTCATGCTCTACATCATCGGCGACTCGCTCGATCTCGCATCCGCCCTGACGTTCCTCGTGTTTGCCATCGGTGCAGTCGCAAGCTCCTACGCCGGAATGTGGTCCGAGAAAATCGGCCGCACAGCAGTCACCAGCATCGCAATGGTCATCAGCGGAGGTGTAGCCGCATTCATCGGCTTCCTACCCCAAGAAATGACCGTTCTGATCGTAATTCTCGTAATGATCTGGGGCGCTTCCATAATCGCCGACTCCGCACAATTCTCAACTGCAATGACCGAACTGAGTGACCCCGCGTACAGAGGAACCATGCTCACGTTCCAAACAGGTGTCGGTTTCGCCCTGACTGCAGTTTCAATCTGGCTACTGCCAATCGTGAGAGATTCCTCGGGCTGGGGCTGGGCATTCGCAATGCTCGCACTCGGCCCCGTAGTTGGAACAGCCGCAATGCTCCGACTCCGTTCGCTCCCCGAAGCCAAAAACCTCGCAGGCGGAAAACGCTAGAAATTTGCTAAAGTCCGCTGAACTGTCAACAAGATTTATTATCTGGGACACTGTCATTGCCCAGAAGTCCGACGACGTGGCAATCACCCAGCAACTGAGACCACCGATCAATTGAGAAAACTACTCATCACCCTCGGCATCGCGCTAGCCGCACTAATCATCGCCGCCTGCAGCTCCGGCGATTCCGACAGCTCGGTATCAACAACAAACGACGGCGAAGAGCAAGCGCCCGTTCTGCGCATCGATGAAACCTTCACAATCGAGCAGTTCGAAGCCGCCGGGTTCAAGTTAAATCAAGAGTTCGACACCGATACCGTGCCGCTCGCCACAAATGTCTACTACGGATTCGCCGACAGGCGTGACATCGAGATCCGCAAGTACGCCTCGCACGCCGACGCAATGTCGGCTGGCGTCGAATCGGCACTTTCCGTACTCGGCCGCTCACCTGCATCGAACTCAGGGGGTGGGATTATCACCTCGAACAACAACCGCACCAGCTACCACGCCTATCTCGTAGCGGGCAACGTAGTAATGCTCTGCCAAACCGACATCTCAGCCTGCGAAAATCTGGTGAAAAACACCATCAGCGGCGGCTAATACTTGTGTGGTGTGAGCACCCCTGTCATTGCGAGGGGTGAGAAACGAACGACGTGGCAATCACCACTCACAGCGCGACGACTTTTCATCTCAGCCAAAAACCCCACTTGCAGCATCTCCCCCGTCATCCTGAACTCGATTCAGAACCTCGCACGAGCACGAAGTAGCTCCAATCACCAACCAAAACTCGCCAAAACGAGAAAAGACCCGCATCACTGCGGGGCTTCACAAAAATCTGAACCGCTCACCGGTCCAATCGAGCTAAAAGCGGCTTACTAAGCTGCCTGATTGTGATCGTCGTCCGAGTGCGAAAAATTCACTACTCGTGCCTTCTCTTCGATGTGGCCTCGTGAAACCATGTCGAAGAACGCACCCTGAGCTCGCAAACCCTCAGGACACACCGTGCCCTCTTCACCGACGCCAAGTACAAGCCCCAAGCCACCCCGTGCTGGAATGATTGTGTTGCCTGTTGATGTGTTTCTGATGCTAATGAGTGTCATTGGATTGCCCTTTTTGCCCTAGAACCGTCATTGCCCGTAGATCCCGCCAGTGCGTCTTTGCCTGATGCCAACAACTCTAGGTGCCAGAACAGTCGACCGGCTCCGAGCTAGCTACACAACGCGCTTGGGAGTCGTCACCCACAACAATGAGCGACCCGGTTCATTACGGCGAGCCAGCGGGGTCACCAAATCAGTGAGTTCAGTTCAAATCGAATCAACCGGCGGTCGCGGCACCCCGACGTCGTCGTCGGTACCTGCGGGAGTTTCTACGCGACCTGGTTGCACCGTTGGCAGAGCTGGCAGGTCTATCCGGTAACGTGATGTCGTCGACTACTTTGCCGTTCACCGACGACTTGAATTTTCGCGCTCTCGTAGTTCCACGAGCCTTCGCATCGGCCTTTATGCCGTTCATCCCGGCAAGGTACTGACCCGTAGCCGATTTCTTTACCGAAGCTAGGAATTCTGGCGTTCCTTCGGCAACGATCTTGCCGCCACGTTCGCCAGCCAATGGACCAAGGTCAATGATCCAATCGGCGTTCTTGATCAGATCCAAATGGTGCTCAATCAGAATTATCGAATTGCCAGCATCAACCAAACGGTGCAAAACAATCATCAACTTGGCAGCATCGTCGAACGAAAGCCCCGTGGTTGGCTCATCGAGAATATAAACCGTCTTACCAGTCGAACGCTTCGAAAGCTCCGAAGCCAGCTTGATTCGCTGCGCCTCGCCACCCGAAAGCGTCGTAGCCGGCTGACCCAAATGAACATAGCCAAGACCTACATCGGTCAAAGTCGTCATCTTGTTGGCTATCGACGGAATGTTCTCGAACAGCACAGCCGCCTCTTCAACCGTCATATCAAGCACTTCGGCAATCGACTTCGTCTTGAACTTAATCTCAAGCGCCTCCCGGTTATACCGAGCACCAAGGCAAACCTCGCACGGCACAGTAACGTCGGGCAGGAACTGCATCTCAATCTGAACGTAACCGGCACCGCTGCAAGCCTCGCAACGACCGCCCTTCACATTGAACGAAAAACGACCTGCCTTGTAGCCACGGGCCTTCGCCTCGGGCATCGAAGCGAAAATATCTCTGATATTGGTGAAAACGCCGGTGTATGTAGCCGGATTTGAACGAGGAGTACGACCAATCGCCGACTGATCAATGTTGATCACCTTGTCGACGTTCTCAAGGCCCGTAACCTCGTCGTGCTCCCCCGGCCGATCCTTCGAATGGTAGAAATGCTGTGCCAACTTCTTTGAGAGAATCTCGTTCACCAGCGTGCTCTTGCCAGAACCTGAAACCCCGGTAATGCAAGTCAACGTTCCAAGCGGAATAGCTACTGAAACGTCTTTCAGATTGTTCGCACGACCGCCAAGAACAGCGAGTTCCTGTCCATTGCCCTTGCGACGCTTCTTCGGGATCGGAATAGACATGCGACCACTCAGGTACGCACCCGTGAGCGACTCATCGCTCTCCAACACCGCACCGATCGGCCCTTCGACAACCACGTTGCCGCCGAACTGCCCGGCACCAGGACCCATATCGATAATGTGATCGGCAGCACGCATCACGGATTCATCGTGCTCGACGATCAGCACCGTGTTTCCAACGTCACGCAAATTCTTGAGCGTCTCGATCAATCGATCGTTATCGGCAGGGTGCAAGCCAACCGACGGCTCGTCGCAAACGTACAAAACGCCCATCAACCCAGAGCCGATCTGAGTTGCCAGCCTGATCCGCTGACCCTCACCACCTGAAAGCGTCGCGGCTGCCCGGTTCAACGTTAGATAGTCGAGTCCAACCTTCGAAAGGAAGCCCAGCCGAGCCTCCACTTCCTTCAAAATCTGAGTTGCAATCGCCTGTTCGCGGTTGTTCAGAGGGTCATCGGCATCTCCGCCTTCCTCCTCATCAGACGGAGTCCAAACACCGGTCCGGCAAGCAGAAACCCACCGCAAAGCGTTCTCAACCGACTGGCTCGTAACCTCCATCACGTTCATGCCAAGAACGGTTACCGCCAGTACCTCGGGCTTCAGTCGAGCACCACCACACGTCGCGCACGCACGCTGCGTCATGTACCGAGCGATGTCATCACGAACCGAGTCCGACTCAGTATCGACATGCCGCCGCTCCATGTTCGGAATAACGCCATCGAAAGCAGTGTTCCAGCTGTAAACCCGACCCTTCTGAGTCTGATGCGAAACCTCAAGCTTCTTCCCGGCCGTCCCATACAAAATAACGGTCAGGTGCTCCGGGTCCATCTCACGAATCGGCGTGTCCATCGAGAATCCGAAGTGCGTAGCAAGCGATTCCAACGTCGAGTGGTACCACGGCGAGTTCGTCCCGGCCCGCGCCCACGGCGTGATCGCACCATTGTTCAAGCTAAGCGACGTGTCCTGAATCACAAGATCAGGGTCAACCTCCAACTTGTAGCCAAGACCCGTGCAAGTAGGACACGCACCGAACGGCGTGTTGAACGAGAAGTTGCGGGGTTCAAGCTCGGCAATCGAAATATCGCAGTGAACACAGGCAAAATGCTCGGAGTAGACAACATCGTCGTCCTTACCCTTTGCTCCAGCACCCAGCTTCGAAGCGATCAAGTTTCCGCCAGCAAGCCGCAATGCAGCCTCAACCGACTCCGTCAGTCGACCTCGATCTGTCTCTTCTCGAACGATTATTCGATCGACAACCACCTCGATATCGTGCCACTTGGTCTTCGCAAGCTTCAGTTCTTCAGATAACTCTTTCGTCTCGCCATCGATTCGTACCCGAACAAATCCATCCGTTCGGGCAGTTTCAAATACCTGAGCGTGCTCGCCCTTCATGTGGGTGATCATCGGAGCCAGCACCTGCAGCCGAGTACCCTCGTCGATTCTCAGAATCGAATCGACGATCTGCTGCACGGTCTGGCGCTGCACCGGTCGCCCGCAGTTGTAGCAGTGAGGCCTACCCGCCCTCGAGAACAGCAATCGAAGATAGTCGTAGATCTCGGTGACGGTACCAACGGTGGAACGAGGGTTCTTAGAAACACCCTTCTGGTCGATCGAAATCGAAGGACTCAGCCCCTCAATGTGGTCAACGTCGGGCTTTTCCATTCGGCCAAGAAACTGGCGAGCGTAAGCCGAAAGCGATTCCACGTACCGTCGCTGCCCCTCGGCAAAGATCGTGTCGAACGCGAGACTGCTCTTGCCCGATCCCGACACTCCCGTGATGACAGTCAAAGTGTCCCGTGGGATTCGGATGTCGAAGTTCTTTAGATTGTGTTCGCGTGCGCCGCGAATAACGATATCGGAGTCGGGCATTTTCCACTGTTCAAATTTGCAGGTGCGCCTGCGCGAACGATCCTCTCATCACGAGTTCGGAATCAGTTCAACGAGTGTAACAATCCAACGCAAGTTTCCGGCGGTCTGTGTCACTAACTTGAAGACGACCTTTCCGAACGGCTTGAACTCTGACTATCACGGCTGCCATTTCCGTTGCCGTTTGCATGACCCGGCCTCGCACGAACTTCGTCCATGAACGCTTCCGAACGTAATCCCCGATCGAGAACGTGATGAATCTGCGCTCGCAGTATCCGTGAAATCTGGCGGGCCTCGTCCTCACCGGCCTTCATGTGTTCGGCCTGGTTTACATCGGTGCGTGACAGAAATCTGAGCAACTTGATCGTGTTCAAACTCGCTGGCAGCAGAGCCGATTCGCCAACAGGACGTGATTCACTGTTCACAAGCCCACCACGTTCCGCCGAGTAAAGATGATTCGCCGGCTCAAGCTCGACACCTGTTTCAACGCAGCGAGAAAGCTCCGGTGCGAATCCGCTTAACTGCAGCAACCGCATCTCGAAAAAATGAATCACCATCTCGGGATTTTCCGTTTTCTCTAACGCTCCCAGCCCGTCGGTCAGCAGCCGAAACAACGGTTGGTTGGTACCGTTCTCCACCGAGAACTTTTCCGCCATTTCCGAGATATATGAAGCGAGAGAAAACCGATCAAGATCGTCTCGCAAACCCCTGAACCCATCGATGGTCGATACTTGGCTAAACCCATGTAAAGTGCGAGTTTCACGAACGGAAACACTCACCAGTCTCAACAAATCCAGATGCCCACCAAGCTTCGAACCCGGCTTCCTCGCAGCCTTCGCAACCCCGCGAATCAACCCATGCAATGGGGTCACCAGCGTGATGATCCGATCAGCCTCGCCCAAATTGCTCGAACGAACAACCACGGCATCAGTCGTATATGTAACCGGCCGCCGCTTCGAAGTCATGGCGCAATCATATCTGCCAACACCCCCGTCATTGCGAAGCGATCTGTCATTGCGAGGAGGAACGACATGGCAATCACCACTCAAAACGGCACCACCTCCCGAATAAGCCAACACATCGCCTGCCATCGCCAGCCTGCCGCGATATCATCCCCAAACACAAGCCCTCCCCCAAAAGGAAACCTCACCGAATGCCAGACGACCGCCCGAATATCCTGCTAATCATGACCGACGAACACCGCGGCGACGCCCTCGGTATCGAAGGCCGCCCAATCGTCGAAACGCCATATCTCGACGCCATAGCAGCATCGGGCACCCACTTCACGTCCGCCTACAGCGCAACCCCCGTCTGCATTCCCGCCCGCCGAACACTCATGACCGGAACCAAGGCATCGACCCACGGCGTGTTCATGAACTACATGACCCACCTCGATCAACCAACGCTCCCAGAATCACTCTCGGCAGCCGGATACCAAACCCACCTCGTAGGCAAGCTTCATCTCCACCCGGCTCGCAAAAAGTACGGCTTCGACTCAACAGACTGGGCAGACAGCCCCGCTCAGCACAACACCTCGGTTATCGACGACGACTACCAGATGTTCTTGCAAGAACAGGGACTCTACGGCCCCGACATCGCAAGGGCGCACGGAGTCGACGAAAACGGCTGGGTAGCACGACCGTTTCATCTCGATGAGCGATATCACTTCACGAACTGGTGCGCAGAAAAAGCCATGCGCTTTCTCGAACGGCGCGATCCAACAGCACCATTCTTCCTAAAGATGAGCATCCACGCTCCACACGCCCCATGTGCGCCACCTCAGTACTACTTCGACAAGTACATGGCGATGGACATCCCGGAGCCAGCAGTCGCCGACTGGGCTCGAGTCTTCGACGAGCCGCAGCGAGGACTTTCAGTGAAGTCGTGGCGAACTGCACTAGATCCCAAAGTCCTGAAGCAGTACATGGCGGGCTACTACGGTTCGATCGAACATGCCGATCACCAGATAGGTCGCGTACTGAACCACGTTCCCGAAAACACGATCATCATCTTCACGTCAGATCACGGCGAAATGCTTGGCGAACACCAGTGGATCCGCAAACGCTCAGCGTTCGAAGGGTCAGCTCGAATACCGTTCATCGTGAACCTGCCGAAGTCGTTCGACGTCAAACAGGGCGAAACACTTGGCGACGTCGTTGAGCTGATGGACGTTATGCCGACGGTGCTAGACGCGGTCGGAGTCGATATTCCAGAGACCGTCGATGGCAAAAGCCTTATGCCGCTGATTAGGGGTGACAACGAGCCGTGGCGGGACTACATCCACGGAGAGTGCTCGCCCATGGAGACCATCAACTCAGGAATGCAGTACATCACCGACGGCAAAGACAAGTACATCTTCTATCCCGGAACCGGCGATGAGCAGTTCTTCGATCTCGTCAACGACCCTGTCGAGATGACCAATCTGGTGAACGATCCCAATTACGCCGATCGAGTAGAACTCGGCAGAACCCGCCTGATCAGCGAACTCGAAGGCCGCCCCGAAAACTTCGTAGTAAACGACCAACTCGCAACCCTCGGCGGCCCAACCCCATCATTCCTACCCGCCTACGAACGCCAAGAAACCCCAACAAAAGCCCTGAACAGAGAAACCCCGCTTTAGTGTATGAGGGGGCATCCGATCTGTCATTGCGAGGAGGAGCGACGTGGCAATCAGCGTCCAACCCGCACCCACCACACGAATCAACCAGCCCCTCCCAACCGTAAACCACGGCATCCTGAACTCGATTCAGGACCCCGAAAAAAACCGCGACCACCGTTCACCAATCCCCCCCCCAAAGCCCAGAAAAAGCGCCCTAGCCGCCGCCGCCGCCGCCG
>DUCO01000035.1 GCA_012959765.1 Dehalococcoidia bacterium
GCGGCGGTGACGGGGTGGTGTCAGCTGAGGCTCTCGCGGCATTGTCGGCTGAGTCGCCACGCTGGTTTCGCTTGGCACAGATCCTGAATCAAGTTCAGGATGACAGTTTATGGGCCACGGTCTGAAGTTAATTGCTGACTTCAGGTGAGCTATCCGAATTGGATTGGGCTGTTTGTAGCATTTCGGATAGGCGGGTTTCGTTTACGCCGAGGGTTTTGGCTGTTTCGGCGTCTTGATCCGACTCTTCAGGTTTATCGAGTTCGGCGTGTACCACGGCTCGGTTTGCGTAGGCCTCGCCCCAGTCTGGCTTAATGCGAATTGCTTCGTTGAGGTCCTTGATGGCGTCGGCCAGGTGGCCAATGGCGTATCGAGAGTTTCCGCGGTCGAGATATGTGTCGGGGTACGAAGGATCGATTCGCACTGCCACGTCGTAATCGACGATAGCTTCGAGGTGTTGACCGTTGAGTGCGTAGGCATCGGCGCGGTTGTGGTAGAGCTTCGCTGAGTTTGGCGCGTCGGTTATGGCATCTGTGAAGTGCTCGATCGCCTGTGCGGTTTTGCCTTTGCCGATGGCAGCGACGCCCCTGGTGTAGGAGTCGAGTGTTTTCTCAGCGCCTGTGAGGTTGCGCCGTTGGAACAGGTTGATTATGGAATCGATCCAGCCCATGGTGATGTTGTTTAGCTCGGTACTTTCGTTTTCGCTCCGGGCGTGCATTCGCACTCGGGATCCGCGTCGGAATCTTATTCGAGTCGGGCGTCCGGGTCAGAGTGGTGAGCCTTATCAGCGTTTCGTAATTTGCACTCGGACGTTATTTTCTGAGCCTCACATTCCCCCTCAACCCATCTTCAGCCCCGCACGATCCTAGCGTTCTCCCCGGAGAGAAGGAACCAATAGGAGACGAGAGCCTGAACTCCTAGTTCGCTTGCGAGCCTTCTGGTTTGGGGTCGCGAGAAATCATTTCCAGCCAGTTGCCGTCGGGGTCTTGAAAGTATATTGCGTAGCGGGCCCATGGGTATTCGAGATCACGCTCTTCTTTGGGTCCGAATATTTTTATGCCCTCAGCTTCGAGTCGTTCTCGCCATTCGGGAACGCTGTTGACGACCATTGCGGCGTGGGCTGAGCCGGGTCGGTTGCGGTCGTACTGGTCGGAGCGTTTTTCACCTCGGGGTCGCATGTACTCGATGAGTTCGATGGAGTGACCATCGCCAACTCCAACGTATGCCTGGCGCATTTTTACGTTTTCGTAGCCGACTACTTGAGATATCCAGGGTGTTTCGGTTACAGCTGGTTCACGTTCGATCGTCATTCCGAGGACACGTGTGTAGAAGTCTATGGCTTTGTCGAGGTTTTCGACGATGAAGCCGGTGTGGTAGATGGTTTGGACTGTTGGCATGGGTAAATATTGGGGTTCGGAGGATCGTTAAGTGTTTATCGAAGTGACGGCTTCACCCTCACCCTAACCCTCTCCCCCGGGAGAGGGGATTCGTTAGCTCCGGGCGTCATCAGATGACTTGGTAGCGCTGTGGATGTCGAGACGGTGTTGGCTGAGGCGTGATGTTGTTGGCTCGATGGCATAGATCCTGATTTTCATCAGGATGACAGTGGGGGGTTTGGGGACTGTTGGCTGCTGTTTTACTAGATTCGGTAGTATTTTTCGGCGTTGGTTTGGAAGAGTTTTGCTCGTTCTGAGTCGGTGAAATCGGATGTGATTTCGTCGTAGGCGTTCCAGAGTGTTTCGTAGTTGCTGAAAAGTGAGTCGACCGGGAAGTTCGATGCGAACATGCAGCGGTCTACACCTAGGATGTCGATCGTGTCGAGGACGAACGGTGCGATCGATTCGGTGGTCCACTGTTGGTCGAGCATTCCGAGTGCCGAGATTTTTGCCGATATCTTAGGGGCGGTTCCGAGGGCTTCGAGTCCTTTTCGCCATTCTCTGAGTTCACCGGGGCTTCGTCCTATCGGCAGTGCACAGTGGCCTAGGACTATCTGCACTTGAGGATTATCGTTTGCGAGTTTGGCTGCTTCCTGAAGCTGCCATGGCCAGATTTGTACTTCAAACGATCCGTTGAACTTTTCGAGCAATTTGAATCCTGACAGCCATTGCGGATTGGTCATCAGGTCGCCGGTTTCGGCGAATCTGAAGTTTGGCTTGTCGTCGGACCAGTTGAGCATGTCGCGAATGCCGCGCCAGTTGGCATGCTGGGCGTGTCGACTCAGCGTGTCCTCTACGTTCGGGTCGGTGAGGTTTGCGTAGGCGATGATGGCGTTTGGCATGCCTTTTGATCCTGGGTCATCGGCGACTGACTGCAGCCATGCGGTTTCGCCTACGGGATCGGCGTTGTGGTCCCATTCAGCCTGAACATGAACTGATTTCACGAGCGGAATGTTTTTTGCGCCTTCGTGTAGATCACCAATGAGCCACGACTTTCGAATGGCACTGTAGTCGCCGACGAAGTGATCGATTGGTTCCATAAGCCACGGGTAGGAGTTGTTCTCGAGGTCCCAGAGGTGATGATGGGTGTCGATAAATGGCGGAAGCATGTGGTGGTTTCTTTCGGAGCGACTTGTTCAGGCGATGTCGGCTTTTGTGCGCATCTTATTTGAATAGATAGGCGGGCGGGCAGGAATTCGAATAAGCGTTAGTTCTGCTTCGCGTTTTCACGAATACCTTCGCAACAACCAGAGTATCTGCGCAATCCTCGCTCTTGACGGTTCGAATGCCGATGAATACAGTCTCACCACGTCAAGCAGGGGTCGTTAACCAGCACGGGGCTAAACCATGACTGCCAATATCATCTGGCTTCTCGCGTTCGTAATTATTACCGGGCTCGGAGTGCGATACGCGATAAAGCTGTTCCGTCCGTTCGGTGGAATCAGGCGAAGCGTCGGAGGTGTGCTTCTCAGTTTGGTGAGTGATTATCGGGCTCTTTTCGATACTGGCGCTACTGGGAATATTCAGAGCGTGGAAACCCGATCGTCGAAGCTAATGTCGAGGGCAACGAAACGCAGATCGCCCGCGGCCAAACGATCGCCCTATGGTCATGCGCTGGCTGCCACTCGCTAGACAAGGAACTTCCGCTAAGCGGTGGCGAAAACACATTGGCTGATGTTCCGATGCCTCTTGGACAAGCGACACCGCCGAACCTGACTCCCGGTGGACGAATTGATGAGTGGACCGATGGCCAACTTCAGCGGGCGATCCGTGAAGGAACCAGTCCGAGTGGCCACCTGATGCCGCTAATGGCGATAAACACTTTCCGCTATCTCAGCCAGCCTGATCTCGACGCGATCGTCGCTTATTTACGGTCGCAGCCAACGGTTGAATCCGAGGCCAATCAGGAAAACCCCTTTCTTTCCTCTCTACGGGGATGCTGACGGTTGGCATGCTGCCGGTAAAAGACCCACCGGATTTTGATCCGCCGGCACATATCGATCCGGGGCCCACTTCCGAGTACGGAACGGTGCGTTCGTTAGCAGTTTTACTGCCGGGATTTGGCGAATGTGCAACGCTGGTATGCTTTAGGTTGCTGGCTGGCTGGGTATGCGCGTGGAGTTGTTTTTTTCGCTAGATAGCTGGTTTGGTTGGGGCGCAGAGTAGCGGGGAATATGGTGGGATGGCATTGCTAAGGGCAAGGTTGCGGTTGCCTGACGCGATAACTTGTTCTGGATTGATCGCGATTGCGTTGAGCCCGGCGTGCCGAGGCCGCACTTGGGCTCGCGAGTCTGCGACGCGGCCCTCCAGCTCCCTTTCATCAGGGAAGGGAGAGCAATAACTATGCTCGTCGGGCCAGCAGTGAACTGATTATTTGGGGTGTTGCCTCGACCGCTCGTTCCCGGATTTGTTCGGGGGTTAGGCTGCCGATCGGGTGCTGGATTAGCGCGAATGGGTAGTCGGGCATGCCGCCAAGATTGGCGATTGCCTGGGCGCCGGATTCGAACGGTTCTGTGCAAATTGCGATTGCCGGAACACCGAGTGCTTCGAGCTTCATTGAGTCGTACACACTGGACGACGAGCAGCTTCCTCAGTCGCCGTTGGCGAGTAGCGCCACATCGACTTCGTTCGAGAAATCGCTCAGGAAATCGGGTTCTGCGGGTCGTGACGCATCGCCCTTGTTTACTCGGTAGGCGGTTGCTACTTCGAATCGTTCGGCTAGAACGTCGTAGATGGCATCGAGGATTGGTTCGGAGTTCAGTTTGTCGTTGCGGAGCAGGCCGACTCGCATTCCTTCGAGCGACTCGGGTCGTTCGGCCATACCGTCGGTTGCGATCGACTGTGGTGCTGTGGGATCCAGAACTCGGAAAGGTGTTTCTTGTGCCATTTGAGTCTCCTGAGATGCCATGTTACCTGTTTTCTCCGTTTGTTTTGATTTTTCGAGTGACTGCTTTGGAGCGTGACCCGAGCGACCATGTTGGGATGACAGCGCTCCATGCTCCCCCATCGCCGCCGACTACGATTGGGATTGCTGATTCAGGGGACTTGAGGGCGCTGACCGACTCGTCGGGTTTTCCTAGTTCTGATGGCTTCTCGCCGGGGCCGACCGCCAGGCCCATTTCGGCCCACTCTGCGGCTGACTTTCGGGCTGTTTCGAAGAGGTATTGGCCTACTTGCTCTTTTTTCCAGCCTTCTCGATCGAAATGAGCTGCGTGTTCGGGGCAGATCGCCAGAATTACTTCGGTTATTTGGGGTCCGAGAGGGTAGAACCGCTGGGCGAACGAGTTGAGGATGCCTTCGGGGGTGTTTGATTCGTGATCGCCGAACTGGGCACCGCTGAGTCCGGAGAAGACGGTTACGGCGGAGTCATTTTCGTCGAGACCGCGAGTGACATGCATTGGGTCCCATATTTCAGGTCGTGCCTGATTATTTTCGGCGATGCACCAGGTGTACTTGCCGGGGTGGCCGAGGGTTGCCTTGTCGAGTCCGTCATCGCTTCTTGTGCCGAGAATGTTCATGACGATGAGCCTGATTGCGCGGCCGATTGTTGCGTTGGCTCGGTGGCCGGGTCCGAAGGCCGAAACGCCGGAGTTGATCTCAAGTTCACTTGCTATCGGACCGTTTACGACTAGAAGAATCGCTGCACCCATGGTCGAAACGGTGATTCCATGGAGGTTGAATTCGGGTTGTGTGATCGCCTCTATCGCGGCGACTACGACAGGCATGTATTCGGGTTTGCAGCCTGCCATTACGGCGTTTATGGCGGCTTTTTCGGCGGTGATTACTGCGCCTTTAACGGGTTCGATGCCGAGGATGGTTTCTGGGGCGAGATTGCCGGCTTCGAGGGTGGCTGTAACTGCTTCCGGTGTTGGCGGTACTACGGGTAGGCCGTCGGACCAGCCTTTTTCGAAGTAGGTTTCGATGGCTTCAAGGGCGCCGGGCAGTTCGAGGGAGTCGGAGGTTAGGCGTTTGGTCACCAGGTGACTCTTTCTGAGGGCGAGGGGTGTTGGCTTGGCTGGTTGGGCATGGCTTAGGAGGTTTTTAGGTGCAACAGGGGAGGTAGATCCTGAAAATGAATTCAGGATGACAGTGGTTCGTTATTGGTCGGTTAGTGCTGATTCGTTCGGTTTGTTATTGTGATCGCTGATTGCCACCCATTCGACGTTGCTCAGGGCAGGCTGTCACTCAGGGCAGTTCCTCGCAATGACAGGACAGCGCGTCCCTTCCCCAGATCCCTCGGCTTCGATGACGAAGTTTATCCCGATGAAAATCGGGGCTCGGGACACGGCGGATGTTAGTCGGCGTGGAAGACTTCTCGCCAGGTGATCATGTTTTGGTCGGCGTGTGCGCCTTCTGGTAGTTGGAAGAAGGGTGACATGTCGTCTTGCCACCGCTGGTTTACATCTTCCTTGGCCATTCCTGCGACAGACGCCTCGTGCGATTCATCGCATTCTACGTAGCCAAACAGGGTGCCATCGTCTTTGAAGAAGATCGTGTAGTTGCGCCATCCGGTGCGTACGAGGGCTTCCGACATTTCGGGCCAGATGTCGTCGTGTAGCTGTTTGTATTCTTCGACCATTTCGGGGTGAATTTTCATTTCGAATCCGACGCGTTCCATGGTGTTGCTCCTGTTTCGCCCCGGTTATGTCGATTTTTCAGATTCCAGAGAGTGTATGCTACCCGCCCATAAATAGCTGCTGCTAAGCCCAAAAAACATCACAGATACCAACATTGCACAGTTATAAGGAACGAATACGAATGTCGAAGTCGATTGCACAGGTTTTGGACCTGAAGGATGATCCCAAACTCATCGGCGAGTACGAGGAGTACCACCGCAACGTTTGGCCCGAGGTACTTGAGGCATTGAAGGGGATCGGGATTGAGCGGATGGAGATTTTCCGGAGCGGGAATCACCTGTTTATGTACTGCACGGTTCCCGACGACTTCGATCCACGTCGTGATTTTCAGAGCTACACGGCGTCGAAGCGGGCTGAGGAGTGGAACGACTTGATGTCGGCGTATCAGCAGAAGGTGCCTCAGGCTGCTGAGGACGACTGGTGGTACCCGATGAGTCTGGCGTTCGATTCCGAGTGGGAATATTAGGAGGCATTGCCTCGGTTTCTTGAGGCGGCAGGCTAGCCTGTTTTTCTATCTCAACTGAGGGTGATTTGTGAAACGGCTCGATCGGGTTTGGCTTTGGGCGGTATTGTCGCTCGTGTGGATGGGCGTGATTTACTGGTTGTCGGATCAACCTGCTGGTGATTACGGCGATGCGAATCGCTGGTTTGACTGGTTGCCGTACACCGGAACGTTCGCTCACATCGGCCTCTATTGCGTCCTAAGCGTGCTTGCGCTTCGTACACTCATGTTGCTCAGGCCGGTTTCGGAGGGTCTGATCGCCTACTCGACGGTGTTTGTTGCGTTCGTTTATGGCGTACTTGACGAGATTCACCAGAAAAGTGTCGAGGGTCGGGCATCTGAGGCGATAGACGTTGTGGCGGATGTTTTCGGATCGGTGCTTGTGGTGGTATTTTGGTTTCTCGTCAAAAGATATCGGGCCAGACCCAGCGAACAATCGAGCGAAAAAAACGTAGATGCCAATCAAGGAAGCTGAAGATCTCTGGTCGACGGGTCCAGAGGTTCTTAACACACTCGAAGAAGCGGTTCAGATGGCCGAAGAAATCGCCGCGCCTCCGGCCGAACGCTGGGTTGCTCGAACGATTAGCGACAAACTGATTCCGAGTCTCTACAACGCCCGTACTTATCTTGAGGTTGGGCAGCTGAATTCACCTGAGATCAGAATCGGCATTTTGAACGCACGTTTAGAGGCGGGCGAGCTTGCGGATTCCGACCCTCGATACGTCCCGCTTTACTCGAAAATAAGAGTGTTGGCGGAAGAAGCCGAGATAGTCCAGCGAATGGGCTAGATTTTTGCCAGACACAAGCGTCCGAATTCGACCATGGACATGCTAGGATGACTCCACTTTGAAGTCCCCTGCCGACACCGATTCGTTTCTATCTGAAGATGGCCGCGTTGAGGTCGTATTCGATCTCGATGAAATGGCTGAATCTGATATTTCGCTGGTGATGAAGGCGGCTCTTGCGGCTCTTGATGCCGAGCATCAGGAAGGTCCGGATCAGATCACGGTAATGGTGACCGGAGACGAGCGGATCAGGGAGTTGAACAGGGAGTTCAAGGGTGAGGACGAGATCACTGATGTGTTGTCGTTCAACGTCGAGGACGAGTCTGATGGCGATTCCGTTGATTCTGGTGATGAAGAGTGGCCAGAGTTTCCAAAATTCACGGACTCGGGTGACTCTGGCGAAGTAGAATCGGGGCGACTCGGCGATATTGCGATATCGCTTCCTCAGGTGGTTCGGCAGGCGGCTGAGAACGGGAAAGCAGCGGATCGTGAGCTTGCGATGTTGACGATTCATGGTGTGCTTCACCTGCTGGGGCACGATCATGCCGAATTGGACGAAGAGAAGGTAATGTTCGGCAAGACCGACGTGGTTTTGGCCGAAATATTCGGGGAATAGCTTCCCTTTTAGAGACGACGGTTGTTGAGACTGGTTTTGAAGTGACGAGTAGCCAGGTTTTTTATAGAAAATGGCGCCCTACCCGATTCGACGAGGTAGCCGGGCAGCAGCACGTCACGCAAACGCTCAAACGTGCGATTCTTTCCGATCGTGTTTCGCACGCATATTTGTTTACGGGTCCTCGTGGTGTAGGCAAGACTTCGACGGCTCGGATTCTTGCCAAGGCGTTGAATTCGGAAATTACCGAAGACGGCGAGCCGATTACCGATTCTGAGACGTCAAAGGCGATCGACGAAGGTCGCTACATGGACCTGATCGAGATCGATGCGGCTTCGAATCGCGGTATCGGTGATATTCGTGAACTGCGAGACAGCGTGCAGTTCAGGCCGGTTGCGGGTAAGTACAAGGTGTACATCATCGACGAGGTGCACATGCTTACCGATGCGGCGTTTAATGCGCTGCTGAAGACGCTCGAAGAGCCGCCCCCAAATATCGTGATGATTCTGGCGACTACTGATGCCCACAAGCTTCCTGCCACGATTATCAGCAGGTGCCAGCGTTTCGACTTCAGGCGCCTTTCGAACGATGACGTTATTGAGCGGTTGATCGAGGTTTGCGAGGCCGAGGAGATCGAGGCTGAGGCTGCGGTGCTAGAGATGATCGCTCGAACGGCGTGGGGTTCACTACGTGATGCTGAGAATCTTCTCGAGCAGTTATTTGTTTCGTATGGACAGGTTGGTGAAGACGGTCAGCCTTCGGAGATAACTGAGTCGCAGTCGCGAGAGCTGCTGGGTCTTGGCGATACGGCTACGAGTTTGGAGCTTGCTACGGCGTTGCTTGGCAAGGATGCTGCAGCTGCGCTGACGGTGATAAATCGAGAGGCTCAACGCGGGGCTGATCTGCGGGCGTTACGATCGGGTGCTGTTGATGCGCTTCGTGTTGCGTTGCTGCTGAAGGCGGGTGTTGAGGATTCTATTTCGCAGGGTTCTGAGTTCTCCGAGGCTATGTCGGCCGCTGCACGGCCCGCCAAGTTGAACCAGATATTGCATATTCTTACGGCGCTGGGTCAGGCCGACATGAAGGCCAACTCGTCGTCACCGTTGCCGTTGGAACTTGCTGTTTTGCAGGCGACTACCAGGCCGGTCGCCGCGGCGGCAGCGCCTTCTGAACCTGCTTCTTCGGGTGCTGCTCCTTCACGACCTGCTGCTACTCCGCAGCCCAGGTACCAGCAGCAGTCTGGTGGCGGTGGTACTTCAGGTGACACTCCGCCTGCGCCGAAGCGTGACCAGACTTCGGCTGAGAAGAAGTGGGCCGAGGTTGTTTGGGACATGCGTCGGACGAAGAATCGTCGTTATGTTGTGGGTCCGATTCTTCGCAACGTTGAGGTTCCAGAACCTGAAGGAAACAAGATTTCACTTCGCTTCAAGAGCAATGCTATGAAGAACAACTTCATGGAAGAGATGCAGGATCAGCGATCTCGTGATGCTCTGAAGGTTGCAATTACCAGCGCTTACGGGTCGGAGCTTGAACTGGAAGTTCGCTCGCCGCACGAGGTGGCTGAAGAGGCGAAGGCGAACGGTGGTGGTGCCAGTGGCACGCCTTCTGGCGGGCAGGGTGGTGGAACTTCGGCCGTGGAGGAGAGCGCTATGGTGCGAGCTGCGATGGCGATGGGTGCGAAGGTGGTGGCTGAGGAAGAGGTTGAGGGTGGCGAGGGTTCGCCTGCTGAAACGCCGAACACCGATACCTGATTCTGAGTGGCGTCACTGACCTTGAGCCTTTTTCTCGAGCAACGGCCAGACTTGTCGGAATGAGACCGTTGCGCCAGGGCGCAACGGCAAGTGTGTGGTCTACCCGCCTATGTGACTCGCACATTCTTCAATAGCGTAGACGTTATGGCATCTCTAGCACAGCGGGTTGTGATTGGGCTGGCGTAGTGCTGCTGGCGGATGTACCGCTTTGAGGATCACCGCATTGTCGAGTACTGGAACCTCTACATGCCCAACGATGTTGATTGGGGCTGATGGCGCGTCGTGACGGTGGGTAAGCGGGTGCGGGTAGGAGTTGTTCCGATCAGACCGCTTTGGGTTGAGTCGCTGAGATATCCCGTTTCGGACGCTGGCTGCCACGTCGTTCCTCCTCGCAATGACAATTCCTAAACCCTTATCAGCCTTACCAGATATATTTCTCGCTTCGGTTGGTAACCCCGTATGATTGTCGGACTCAATTTTCGTTGTCTCAGCAGTGCCTTTCATCAGATGGTTTGTGACTGGGACTTCTTCGATGGTCAGGAATCGTTTCGATGATGAACAAAAACATGCTCAAGCAGGCCCAGCAGATGCAGGCTCGACTTGCTGCTGTACAGGAAGAGATTGCGGTTGCACGCACCGAGGCGTCGGCTGGTGGTGGAGTTGTGAAGGTGTCGGTGATCGGCGGTTCGACGGTCGAGTCGATCACAATTGACCCCGAAGTGGTAGACCCCGAAGACGTTGAAATGCTTCAGGATCTGATTCTCGCCGCTATCAACGAAGCGATGGAAACTGCCAACAAGCTGGCTTCGGACAAGATGAGTTCGATCACTGGCGGGATGAACATTCCGGGCCTCATGTAACCGGCTGGCAATGCCAGTATTAATTGGACGAATTCCACCTAATGGCTCCTAGTGAACTTTCACCTTCTGCTGCTCCTCCTGTCGCCCGATTGATCGAGGCGTTTCACAGGCTGCCCGGAATTGGGCCAAAAAGCGCTCAGCGACTCACGTATCACCTCATTCGAATGCCTCAGGAAGAGGCGGAAGAGTTTGCTTCGGCGATTCTCGGGGTGAAGGAGAAGGTGGTGCTTTGCGACACGTGCGCGAATCTAGCCGAGTCGAAAGAGTGCGTGATTTGCGGAGACTTGCAGCGTGACAAGACTCGCATTTGCATTGTTGAGGAGCCGTTGGACGTTGTGGCCGTTGAGCGGGCGCGGGTTTACGACGGTCAGTATCACGTTCTTCACGGTGTGATTTCTCCGGTGAACGGCATTGGGCCGAATGACCTGAAGCTACGTGAGTTGCTTGAACGACTTCGAGACGGCACGGTTGAAGAAGTTATCGTGGCTACGAATCCGAACTTAGAGGGCGAGGCTACTGCGATCTATATCCAGCAGCTGATAGGTCCGCTTGGGGTGAAGGTGACGCGGCTTGCTCGTGGGTTGCCGAGTGGTTCGGATATCGAGTACGCCGACGATTCGACGCTTGCCCATGCGCTTGAGAGTCGAAGCGAGATTCCTGGCAAGCAGAGTGGCTAGGCCATTTTTTCTTTAGTTCACTGGGTGGGATTGGATTTGAAACTGGTGGTCACTCAGGGCTGGATCTTAGCCAAACCGAGCGTTGTCTCTACACGGTTTCGTTGGCAGTGCTTTTCAGTTGGGGCTGTGGCATTTTTACACGGTTTCCGCAGGTATTTGCGGTGCTCGGATGGTGGCTACACGGTAGCGAGGTACACGGTTGTGTGTAGTGGTGGTTGTGGTGCTGAATCGGGCGGTAGATGCTCGGGCGAGGTCCTGAATCAAGTTCAGGATGACGGACATGACGGCCGGCTCTGAGTGCGCACTCCTCGCAATGACAGAAGGCTGGCACACGTTTACTGTGTAGGCAGTTGGTGTCTCAAATCTGGATTTGCCAGATTGTCGTATTGGAATTCATGAGCTTCGTTCGGATAATTCGCTCTAAAGCACTTAGTGCGCTGCTGCTGCTTGCAGCGGGCGTTGTGCTGTTTGCCGCATGTGGAGACGGTGTGAGTCCACTTCCTGCGGCGGGTCGTCCCGATTTTCCGCAGCCGACTTTTGTTTCGTTCGCGGTTACGCTTGCGCCGGTTTCGCCGACCGCGACGCCATGGCCATCTCTGGTTGACGATGGAGTCAGGGTGATTCCCGAGGGTTTAGACCCTGAGCTCTATTCGCTAGCAAGACCTGACGAAGTCGTTGCACTGTGGACCCAATTCCTAACGGGGACGGTTGTTGAAGCGACTTCGGGTCGGTTTTACTTTCGGGGTCGACGGGGATTTCAAGGCAATCTACACCTGTGCCCAGGCGGAACCGGTTATTTAGACGGCGATCCTGAGGGCAACCTAAAGTGGGCGGTGAATCCTTCGGCTGGTTACTGGTACGAAGTGACGCTGTCGCACGAAATTCCTTTCACCGGCGACACGGTTACGTTCGCTCTCGGGGTGAACGACGGTAAACCGGCGCGTTCGGGCAGTAGCAATGCGATGGATTTCCGCAGCAGCGAACGATGTGCCCTTGCCGAGGTGCAAATTCAGTACGCGTATACCGCCGATGAACGCCGGCTTTCGGAAAAAGCCGAGATTGTCGCAAGCGAGATCGATGAAATCCCGTGGATCGACGGTGTTCGAGAGTTCCCTGACGAGATAACTGTGGCGGGGTCGGAAGGGCTCGATCAGTCGACCGGTGTCGACTACTGGAACGCGTATTTATCGGGCGCTGTGCTGGATGCTGTGGCGTACAACTACGCTCAGTATTCGGTTACCGAGGCTTTTTCGGGTTCGCTTCACCTTTGTGATGAGCGGGTTGTGGTTCTCGATGGAGATCCTTCGGGAGTTGGAGAGTGGGCGGTGCAGAATACTGGGTCGAATCCGTATGACGCGAAGATAGTGTTTACGCTTCCGGGCGATCCGACGTTCCGAACGCTGGTTCTGGGTGTTGATCAGGATGTTCCTGTGCGGATGGGTCGTAACCCGGATACGGGCTTTATTGGGCCGAGTCCGCTGGAGCTGCGGGAGTCGGACGAGTGCGGCGGCGGCGGCGCCTAGGGCGTTTTTTCTGGGCTTGGGGGGG
>DUCO01000036.1:0-62953 GCA_012959765.1 Dehalococcoidia bacterium
ATTTACCCTGGTCTGGTTTTTGGGGGGGGGGGCAGGTCACACCGCTGAGTTAACGATTTTGACCAGAACTTCATCGTCGGCGGGAGTCGGCTTTTCGACGTCTTAGAGGTGAAGAACATCTGGAGAGCCGTATTTATGGAACACCATTGCTTTCATTACATTTTCCTGGCCAGTTTTACACTAGTCCGAATTTACAGCGCTAGAAAACGCCTCAACGATTTCGTTGATTGGTCGGCGAAGAATCGTGGTGTTTACGTGCAGCAGCGGAACCGGCCAATCTCCACTTTGCGCGTTCAGAACAATTCCAGCTTCAAGCAGTTTGTCGACAAACTGATCGGTATTGATAGCTTCGTCGATAACCAGTTCGAAGATATTGGAGCCGTGTTCGAACTTGCGCACCGACACACCGACCAGCTTGTTGATTTCCGCAAAGACCTCTTCGGCTCGGGCAAATGCCTGGGCAAATCGCTCCTCGAATCCGTCGACCCCGGCCAGTGAAAGAGCAGCCGGCAAATATCCAGAAGGCAATCCACCGCCGAACATGCGCCGATCGTGGTACATGCCCTCAATGAAATCGCTGTTGCCTACGAGTATTGCTCCGAGAGGCGAGCCAAAATACTTCCATGTCGAAACGTAAACACTGTCGAACAGATCGGCGTAGGTTTTGATGCCAACGCCAGTAGCAGCCGACATCATGTAGAGCCGTGCTCCATCGAGATGCGATGGAATACCCTCTTCTCGACACAACTCCGTAACCGCTTGCATCTCGTCGAATGGAACAATTTGGCCGGCCTGTCGCCGAACCGGGCTTTCGATCGAAACTGCGCCGGCAGGGTTCAAAACTCGGCCGGTCACCGCTTCGTCTAATGCGGCCCGAAGTTCATCGGCTGTAAAGAATGGTCTGCCTTTTGCAAGAGGGATGCCGTTCAGGCCGCTCAACCTTGCGAGAGCATCGCCTTCATCCTGATAGGCATGGCTCTGCTCCTGCAAGATCACTCTCGACGTTGTTCCAGCGTGGCGACGTAGTGCAAGATGGTTGGCGAGCGTGCCCGTTGGCATCCATATCGCAGCTTCCTTGCCTAGCTCGCTCGCCATGCGCTCTTCTAACGCCTGAACCGCTCCTCCCAGCGAGTAGCTGTCAGGTTGTAACCGGCCTTCTGCGAGAAGCGAATTCAGGCGAGCGATGGTCGATTGCGGAGATTGCGGTTCTCCGTCGCCGGTGAACACAACAGCGTCTTGGCTCTTCATTTGCTCAAGTATTTGGGCACGCTTGTCGGTCTTGCCACCAGAAAAGCTAACCATTTGATGTCACCTGCGTTCGGGTATCCGCTCGTTTCATAAGAAGCGAAGTGTATTCCTCGAATTGGCTCTGCACATTGCCGAACCAGAGCGTCTAAAATTCCACCGATGTCTCCCAGCCCCCTAATACTGCTCCCACCGTCAGAAGGTAAAGCCTCTGGCGGAGAGGGCCCGCCTCTCGATCTCGACTCGCTTTCGTTTACCGAACTCAATGCTGCTCGGGTGCTCATGGCGAAGGCACTCGGGCAGTTGAGTAAAAAGCCAAGAGCGGCCCAAAAAATGCTCGGAGTGAAGGGTGTTGCGCTGGATAAAGCCAGGGCAGACAACGCCGGACTTCTCGATACGCCCACCCTGCCAGCCATCGAGCGATACACCGGCGTTATGTACGACTCGATCGACTACAAATCGCTCGATAACGACGCAAAAGAATGCTTTGGGCAATCGACGATCATCATGTCGGGTCTATTCGGAATCGTTCGGCCATTCGACATGATTCCCACGTACAAGCTGAAGATGGGCGCCAGATTGCGACTTAACAAGGCATGCTCGGCTGTCTGGAAGCCCCTGATATCGAAGTCGCTTGCGACCAATGCGCAGAGCGGGGTGATCTGGGATTTGCTCCCGAACGAACACAGCGCGGCGTGGGATACCTCGAAAGTTGCGTGTGATGTTCGATACACCGTCAAGTTTCTCGAAGCTTCTCGAGATGGCCGATTGAAAACAGTTAGTCACTGGTCAAAGGCGCTCAAAGGTGCACTGATTCGACTACTTGTAACCAATCCAGAAACCGCGGGTTCAGCCAATTCCGCTCTCGATCTACTAACTGAGTTCACCCACCCTGAAGGCTATAAATTCCGACCCGATCTCACTGCCGAAGTTGATGGCGCGACCGAACTCATTTTCATCAAAAAGAACTAGTCAATTACAGCTGATCAATAGTGAGGGATAGACCTTGTCGATAGTGAATACCGTTCTTGGGCCCAAAGATTCTTCTGAACTAGGCTTTACGCTTTCGCACGAGCACGTATTGCTGTCCTCTGCGGGGATTCAAGACACGTTCCCCGAGTTCATTCCCCGGGAGTACGCAATCGAAGAAGGCATTCGTCAGCTTTCAGAAGCGAAGGCCGAGGGTGTCGATACGATCATCGATCTTTCGACGATGGATCTTGGCAGGGACGTGCGAGTTATCGAGGCGGTGGCGAAGGGCAGCGAGATGACCATTGTTGTTGCCACCGGTACATGGCTCGATGTGCCCCGCTCGTTCGAAATGGCTTCACCCGATGAAGTTGCTCCGCTGTACATCCGTGAAATCGAAGTCGGTATTCAGGGCACTGGCATCAAGGCTGGCGTGATCAAGGTCGCAAACGAGCCCGATGTTTCTGCTGCTGGGGAAGTAATTCTGCGGGCGGCTGCCCGCGCTCATCAGGCAACCGGCGTTCCGATCTATACCCACACAAAGGCGGTAAACCGGGTTGGTGATCGACAGGTCGAGATTTTCGAAGATGAAGGCGTTAATCTGAATCGAGTTTGCGTTGGGCACAGCAACGATTCGACCGATCTTGGCTACCTGACAGGGCTGATGGACAAAGGCGTTTGGCTGGGGCTGGATCGGTATCCGGGGCGAGACGTCGAGTGGCAGGAGCGCACCGAGGTTTTGTGGAAGTTGATCCAGCGAGGGTACGGGACCCGGCTGATGCTGAGCCACGACTGGAGTGTTGCCGCCACGATGATGACGAAGGAGCGCATGGCCGAACGACCGTCAAGGAATCCTGACAACTATCTGTTCATCACCCGCAACGTGCTTCCGATGCTGCTCGATTTGGGCGCGAGTCAGGATCAGGTAGATGATCTGATGGTTAATAATCCTCGAATTTTCTGGGAAGGCTAGGGCAGAACAATGGATGATCGAATCAAAGGTGCCCTACATGGCAAAGAGGTAGTGATCGATATAACGTACGACAGGTCGACGGTCCGGAAAGCCGACGCGGCTGGAGATCTGGTTTCACGCCATCGAAGGTCAGATCATAGTCACGGGTACTCCTGGATCCCGGAACTGGCTGGCAAATTTGATAGCGGACCCTGAAATGACGTTTCACCTGAAGGGGAGCGTGCAGCCCGATGGTTGAGGTCATCTTCTCGGACTAGGTTCCGTATGTGGTGCAGGCTTATTCCAACAGTTCTAGCGCGTTTGTTGCCAGCACGGCAGAAGTAATTCTCGGCAGGAGTTCGAGCCCGAGCGCTTCGGCTGGCGCGTAGCCACGGGAGATCAGAGCGATTGGAGCAGCGAGGCGGGTTAGTAGTGTCCGTACCTGACGTCGTTCCAGAGGGTGTCTCGGCTGAGTTCAGCAACACCGAGCTCTCGCATTGCTTCAAGGTAGTCATCCAGTACCTCTGGAATTCTGTGATGTTCTTCTACGCTCAGGCTGTAAGCGACGACCTGCCCGAGTTCGACCCCAATGCTTCCTCGAGTTACGAGTGACCAGTCGAAGAACACTGGTGGCTTGAATGGATCTTTCGGTAGTGAGAGATTTTTGGCAGCGACATCGTAGTGGCACAGCGTACGGTTGGATGAAAATCCGGCTCGAATTCGTGGACCCCACTTGGCGTACGGGCGAGCCATGTTGGCGAGATCGGAACGACCCGACGCCAGTTTCCTTATGTCCTTGTTGCCAGCCGTCATCACCATTGGGGTGCCGCTGTACAGCTGGTCGATCATCAGCGACAGGCCATTCGACATTCCGTTGTCGATGTGGAGGCTGACGAGCGGCACCTTGCCTGTCGATCTCGCATAGCCCTCGGCCAGGCCCACCGCCACGCCTTCCTGAAGCACCAGCACGTATTCGATCGACGGGTACTGATCCATAACCGCCATCATCGGTGCTTCGCTCGTGCCGGGATTTCCGAACATGTATTCGACTCCCTCAGCTTCAAACATTTTTAGGAGTGCGTGCTTACCTGCGATGCGTGCCAAAACCTGAATTACTTATCTTGAATGGTTGCGTGATCTGAGTTTTTTTTGGGGGCCTAGCCCCCTGAAGCGGCTTCTATCAGTATTTTCCTTAGCTGTTCAGCGACGATTTCGACTTCGCCATCCTGAAGGTTTAGTGGGTCGATCCACATGTGGTTCGGATTTGGTCGGTAGTCGAAAGCTGCGTAAATTCGGGGTGAGCCTGCTTTTAGCCGGGCAGTTATTTCTGAATAATCTGGGCCGCGCCAGTCGTTGCCGAACGTTACCACTGCATGCGGTATGTAATGGTCGTAGTTGTGCTGGATTTCGGCGGTTATTCCAGGGATTTCGGTAATTTGGTCGATGATGAAGTTCATCTGATCGCGGTAGTGCTTCGTTTCGGCTTCTTCGTCGACGCTTACGAAAGCTTCCAGCGCAGCCAACAGACCAGCGATTTCTTCTTTGGATACTTTTTGTGCTCGGGTAACTCCGGGATTGGGTGCATTGTTCAGGCGGGCGAATTCGACCCACTCAGGCTTGCCGATTAAGAAGCCTGTGCTTTGCGGACCCCGAACTGCTTTACCGCCCGAAAAACTGACGAGATCGGCTCCTTGAGCGGTGTACTTGGACAGGTTTTCTCTCGGGGGCAACATGGATGCACAGTCGGCGAGCACGGGCAATCCATGTGCGTGGGCAAGTTCGGCAAGCTCGGGTAACGGCACACCGAAAGTTTCCTTGTATGGCGACTCAAGATGAATCAGCGCGGCTGTATTGGGACCGATTGCCTGCTCGATTTCTTCTATTGTCGAGTCGGTAGGTCGTCCCACCTCAACAAAGCTCGATCCGGGTGCGAGGTACAGGTGGTCGTAAACGAATCGGTGACCGCGCTGGATGATCAGTTCGCTCGGCATGCCGTCGGTAATGGGAAGTTGAGTAATGCGTTCGGGATCGTCTTTCGCCATCGCCGCCGCCGCTTGAACGACAAGTCCGCCCGAAGCGCCTGAAGTGATAGTCGCCGCTTCATTTCCAGTTATTTCGGCGATTCGCTCACCGGCAGCGAGTAGAAGTTCATCCATGTCGACGAACACCTCGCTCATCGCTTCCATGGCCTCGATGGCTTCCAGGCGAGGTCGAGAACCTGAATGCTTGGTGTTGGGTCCGCCAGCGTTGATGAGCGGCGTCACCCCGAGATCGTCGACTATCGATTGTCCTGTGAGTGTTTGGGGGTCGTTCAAACGTCGATTTTGTGCCATCTATCTAATCTCCACTCACCGGGTTTGAACCGGGTTGATTGCTGCGAACTGGTGATCGCGCCGCTGCGTCGGTCGAAACCGCACCGGTTTCCATTACAGGCCAATCGGGGATCAACTGCCGCTTCGATTTATCGAGAAGAACTATCGAAGCAGCGCCCGCCAGGCTGAATGCCGCCGACAAAATGATCGCCCATGTGTAGGTGCCGGTGATGTCGAAAACCATGCCCGGCAGCACACCACCCAACGCCATGCCGAGCCCTGCGCCAAGAAGCTGCCAGCCGTATGTCGTACCCATAGGCGAGTGGCCGTAGTACTGGCGATTCACAACCGGGAACGCAGTGCCTTCGCCTCCATAAGGAATCGCCCAAACTACTGCGAAAATGTAGAAATCGAGCGTGGAGTTTGCTGTTAGAAGCAGGAACACGCCGACGCCTTGCCCGAAGAACGCAATGAACATCACTGTTTTTGCGCTGAGCCGTTCGGAGAGAATGGGGGCGATAAGTCTCGTGATGACACTGACTATGGAAATGGTCGTTAAAACCCCCGCTGCTGTTAGCGGGCCAAGTCCTTTCGAAATGCCCAAAGGGATAATTCCCACAAGAATCACGGCGTGTCCAACGCAGCCCAAAAAGTGAATATTTATCAGGTTCCAGAAAGCGTTGGTTTTGTAGACGTAGCCCTGGAATTCCTGTTGGGTTGAAACGAAAATGTTGCCGCTGGTGACGAGCGGTTTATCGGATGAGTATGTGCCGTACGCCACTTTTCCAGCTTCTTCTGGCGTGTTTCTGAAGAACAGCAGTATTACTGCCAGCGTAGCCGTGCCAGCGATTCCCACGATCATAAACGCCTGGCTCCAACCCACCGTGTTGAAGAGCACTGCGAGCACCTGAACGACGAGCGCGGGGCCAAGGCTCCACGACACCATCATGATGCCGGTTCCAAGCCCCAGATGCCGTCGGAACCACGACGCGACGGCTGGCACAACAGGCACGAGAAGCAGCGCCTGTGAAACGCCGAAAACTATTCCGTACGCAACATAGAGTTCCCAGATTTCTTTGGTCTGGGAAGTCCACATCATCCCTATGAAGAACAGCACGGTTCCCGCTGCCATCGTTTTTCTGGCGCCAAACCGATTGCCAAGATACCCGGCAAGTGGCGACGAAAGAGCGGTGACGATCGACATTAGCGCATAGGCGAGTCCGATAGAACCGGGCGTCCATCCGAAGGCTGCGACAAGAGGGTCGATGAGTACGCCGAACGCCATGCGGATGGCCGCACCGACCATTTGAACCACTCCGGCAATACCCACGATCACCCATGCGTAGTGGGCGATTGAGTGCTCTTCAAGGCCAAGCTTTTTGTCGAACCAGAGTGCGGCGTTTCGCATAGATTAGTCAGCTAGTGGAGCGGGCAGGCAAATATCAGCCCGTCTTCCCACCATTCGCCCTCTGCGTGGGATTCGGTGACCCCTGCTGCTAACGCTCTATTTTCGATGCGGTCGGTTGAGGCCCAAGCGCCAAAGTAGATCAACACGGCGAGCGTGCCTATCACCGATGACATCAACAGTCCAAATCCCAAAAACGGACGGCGTTTTATCTCAAATCCGTCCAGTTCGGGTGAACTGATATCCATCGGCTCATTTGACGATGCGAGTTTCATCGCAAGATCATACGCCGGGTAGACCTGATTTTGTTCACGAAAGGGTTGCTACTGTGTGGGATGCGATCCAGTCTTCATCGAGCTCGATTCCGAGCCCCGGTCCTGTCGGCGCGTCGAGGTTGCCGTTTTCGTTTATTTCCAGCTGTTTCGTTACGCCCCACTGGTGAACCTCTTTGGGCATCCAGTATTCGAAATAAGTGCAGTTCATCGACGACATTATTACGTGAAGATTCGCTGCGTTCATGGCCGAATTTCCGGCGAGGCCAACCTCGCAGAATTTCTGAAATCCTTCACACATAGACATCTGTTTTTTAAGCCCCGTAATGCCGATTTTTCTAACCGTTCCTCGAATTAGTCGGGTGGCTTTCAACTGAAGGAAATTTGCGGCCTCGTGGAACAGGAAACCTGTTGTATCGCTCATGTTCAACGGAGTTTCAAGGCGATTGGTCAGCTCTCTGATCGAATCGATGTCGTTGGCGGGAATCGGGTCTTCAAACCAGAAGTAGTTATTAGCGTCCAGAGCATGACCGACATAGAGTGCTTCACGGAAGGTGTAGCCGTGGTTTCGGTCGAGCATCAGAGTCATGTCATCGCCGACCGCTTCACGTACTTTGGCGGCGGTTATTGCGGCATCTTTGTACGACAGCGGGCCAGGGTGAATTTTGTATGCCCTAAAACCGTCTGATTGCAGCTGTAGTGCCTCTTCAACGAATCCCTCGGGAGTGCCGTACCGAGGTGGGTACGTTGCGTATAAAGGCGCTTCGGTGCGAGCTGTTCCCAGCAGTTGGTGGATTGGTTTTCCCGCCTCCTTGCCTTCGATATCCCAGAGTGCGACATCCAGCGGTGCCCATACCGGCTCGATCACCGCACCGTGACCGGCTATCACATGAAGCTGACTCCACAGCCATTCACGATCAGATGAATCGCGGCCCATCATCGCCGGCTTGAGAGTCTTGATGATTGTCTGCATCCGCTGCGTCGAATCTCCTCCCTGGTCACCTACAAAAGCGTTTCCTTCCAGTCCGTCTTCGGTCTTCACCCTCAGTACGCCCTGGGTTGTTGTGCCGCCGAGATCTGCTCGTTCGTCCTGTACTCGCACAGATGCCGTTTTCCGTTCGATAACGTCAATAGATATGTCTGTGATTTTCATATGCTCGCCAGCGCCTGTTTCTCACTCTGAAATGGGATTATTAACGATGAGTAAGTTCGAAGTGGATATTACATGGCACGATTGGACAGTGTGGCAATAGGGCGTTTCTCCTAGTACACCTGCAACTTCTACGGTTTCGAAAGGTCGACCATGTTCGAGAGAATGGAAGCATTGACCGTCAATTCACGAGTCGCGGCTTGACCCGCGGGAGCGAGCACACCACATATGCCCCATTGGACAGACTATCCCAAGCTTCATGGCCTTATGACACATCTTGGCAAGACTGGTAAGACCGGTAAACCCGCTCGGCGCGCGTTCGTTGCCGAGCAGGTGAGTCAGATCATGATTAAGATCGAGCCCATGGTCTCGAAGCGTTTGGGTATTGCGAAGGAGCTCGAAGCTCTACATGCGTCTCTCGACAAGAAGCAAGATTTGATTGCCAACAAGAAGCGACATGCTGACGGAATCCAGATCGAATTTGACACGGTGAAAGAGGATGTTCTGAGCCAAAACCCGAATGCAGATGTCGATGCGTTCAATGCCGACTTACGGTATGCGATGACCGATCTCGAGGCTGAAACCAAAAAGCATTGACCGAAGTCGACCTGCTCAAGCAAACCATACGGGTAAAGCGCACAACCATGCGGGGTCTTGAGGATCGTATGGAGATCTACCATAAGCAGGTACAGAAGCAGATGATGCAACTCATGAAGGCAGTCACGCCGAAATCTGCCTAATGGCGGGTTGACTTGACCTTCAAGTCACACCCAACCGACTCTCTATCGAAGTAATCTAACGGCACCTGTTTTTCAGGTGCCGTTTACTTTGTATGGAGGATTAGTTGGCGAGCAGTACCGATCTGGCTTCACTTGAGCCGAAAATTGCTGAGCTGGCAAATGCCTCGATGGCTCAGGACCGAATTCCCGGGCTATCGATTGGCATCGTTCGTGGCGATTCGCTGGAAGGCTACTTTTCGTTCGGCACGCAAACGCTTGGCGAAGAGAAGCCGCCTACTGCCCAAACCATTTCCCGTGTTGCCTCGATAACAAAGACCTTCACTGGCACAGCGATTCTGAAGCTGCGTGATCTGGGGCAGCTCGAACTTGATGATCCGCTGCTGGTTCACATGCCTGATTTCACAGTCGCTTCGGCACTGCAGGGCACGCTTGAAGAAGTGACGATTCGCCGACTGATGACTCACTACTCGGGCCTGCGAACGGAGCATCCGCTTACCGACTGGAACGCGCCGTCGTTCCCAACCGCGGAAGAGTTACTCGAAGGGTTCGCAGAAATTGGTGTAGTGATTCCGCCGGACAGCCAGTGGAAGTATTCGAACCTCGCAGTGGGTCTGTTGGGGCATTTGATTGAGCATCTGAGTGGCCTTCCCTACGAGCAATACATATACGAGGAGATAACCGGGCCACTCGGGCTAACGAACACCCGATTCGAGCTTGATTCCAAGCAGGAGCAACTTAAATCGACAGGTTACAGTCAGCCATTACCCGGCTCCGAAGACATTCGAGAAGCTCCGTACGCCTCATTGCGAGGAATCTCGGCGGCTGGTCAGTTGCACTCGAACGTTGACGATCTGGCGAAATGGATGTCGTTCCAGTTTTCGTCGGGGCGTGCTAATCATTCGAGCAAGGTTCTCGCCGCTTCTACGCTGGCAGAAATGCACCGACCTGTTTACATGGCGAGTGACTGGTCGAACGGTCAGGCTCTGTCATGGCGAATGAACCGGCGCGACGATCTGGTATTCCACAATCATGGTGGAGGCATACAGGGGTTCGCTTCGAACATGGTGTTCAGCATCAAAGCCCAGACCGGCGTCATAGTGTTGGCAAATATCTGGCCGAATCCGACGCCTTATGTTCTGGCAGAAGATATCGCCGAGATGGTGATACGAAAACTAGGTTTCGTTGAAGAGGCGGTCGAGTCAAATCTTGTGACGGTTGGTGAAGCCGATGCCGCCCCGTTTGTTGGTAGGTACTGGGCCGAACCGGGCACGTACGCCGATGTCGTGTTTGGAGAATCCGGTCTTGCGCTAGGTGCTCCTAAGGGCGGCGATTACGGCTTGCATGGACCTGGCGGATTGCAGTCCGATCCTTCTGTGAACGCCCCTTCTTCGTTCCGCGTAGTTGGCGGACGCGGAGCCGGGGAACTGGCTGAGTTTTCCCTAAACGACGATGGGAAGGCCGAGTCGTTCAGGCTTGGCGGATTCCTTTACAGGCGAGTCGACTAACGGCGATTTCAAATTCACGAACACGAAGAGGATTTTTACATGACTGGAGTATTTGAGATCGCTGACGGGTTTATCGGTACCGTGGCGAAGCATCACCCGTTGTCTGCAACCCACATGGGTGTGCCCGGCTTCGATCACCTGATGGCCGACTATTCGCCTGAAGCCCAAGCGGCGTTTCACGAGGAAACACGGGCTGCTCTAAAGGCGATGGAGGCTGCAGAGCCGATAAACGATCGCGAGCGCATGTGCAAGGACACGTTCATTGATGAAGCGGTTTTGTCGGTCGAACAGTTCGAGTCTCGTGAGCATCTTCGCGACATGAACGTGTTGTTTTCTCCGGTGCAGAGCGTGCGGTCAATTTTCGATCTCATGCCACAGGATTCAGTTGAGGGGTGGGAGAACATCGCTTCTCGGATGGAGAAGATCGGCGAGTCGCTGGCGGGCTATCGGCAGACGCTTGACATCGGTCGGTCTGAGGGGCTGGTTACCTCCGAACGGCAGGTCAACGGCTGCGCGGAACAGTGCGAGGTTTGGGCTGGTGGGGGAGACAACTCGCCCTTCTTCGATTCGCTCGTAAACGCGTTAGCTTCCTCCGATATCAACGACGATTCGCTGAGTTCCCGCATAGAAGACGCTGCCGCTTCAGCGACCGAAGCTTACGACCAGATGGGCGACTATCTCCGTAAAACTTATTTGCCCGATGCGACTTCGGTCGACGGTGTTGGGCGTGACCGTTACGCACTTTCGGCTAAAGTTTATATGGGTGCCGAGATCGACCCTGAAGAGACCTACGATTGGGGCTGGGAACAGCTGGCGTGGGTGAGATCTGAGATGACCAAAACCGCGGAGCTAATCAAGCCGGGCGCTTCAATAGGTGAGGCTGTCGAGATTCTCGAGACCGACCCCGCGAAGATGGTCAAGGGCGAAGATGAGTTTCGTCAGTGGATGCAGGATCTTCAAGACAAAACGATCGAGGAGTTGGACGGTGTTCACTTCGATATCCTCGATCCGGTGCGCAAAATCGAAGCGCTGATCTCACCCCCGGGTGGGGCGCTGGCTATGTACTACACCGGGCCTTCAGAGGATTTCTCTCGTCCAGGTCGAACGTGGTATCCGACCGGCGGTAAGACGGAGTTTCCGATCTGGCGCGAAGTCTCTATCGCCTACCACGAAGGCGTCCCCGGTCATCACTTCCAGATCGCAACCAACGTGGCTATGACCGACGAACTTTCGAGGTTTCAGCGTTTATTGGCGGGAACTTCGGGGCACGCCGAGGGTTGGGCTCTGTACGCCGAGCGCTTGATGGGCGAGCTTGGGTATCTTGAGAATCCCGACTACTACATGGGCATGCTCGATGCGCAGGCATTGCGAAGTGTTCGTGTGATTGTTGATATTGGGATGCACCTGGGCCTAAAAATCCCAAAGCATTCAGAGTTTCGTCCCGGCGAAGTTTGGAACGGTGATCTTGCACTTGAGTTCATGCGGGAACGTGTGCACTTTCCTGCCGATTTTGTTGCTTCAGAAGTGGATCGGTATCTGGGCATACCGGGTCAGGCGATCAGCTACAAAGTTGGCGAGCGGGTTTGGCTTGAGGCGCGGGAATCGGCAAAGCAGTCGGCGGGCGCTGATTTCGACCTGAAGGAGTGGCACAACAGGGCGCTAAGTCTTGGCCCCATGGGTCTGGCGCAGATGAAGCGAGAGCTTACTTAGGGCAGAGCACAGTGCACATCAACCGCCAACGCTTGCTGAATCTTTCGGGGAGCCGGTAGTATCGAAGGGTTGTGGTCGCCAGCGTACTTGCAGTCGGCTCGGTTCCGTTCCGTGAGGAATAATTTGCAGCTTCTGATAACAGACGACGCCCGCTCCTACCTTGATCGCAGGGAAAGACCCGTCGCTCTCGACTATCTCTCCTCACTCGGCTGAGGTGGTCACGCCTCGGTGTCGGTCGACACTTATGCAAAGAAAGCCAACATATCGGCTTACCAGAGAGTTAAAGACAAGGGCGTCGAGATTCTGATCTCTAAGAACCTTGCCTCCCGTGCTGTCGCGGTCCTCATCGAGCAGAAGAAATTCCTCTTCTTCAAATGGCTGTCCGTAAGAGCCCAACTCTACGGCCACGCCACCTGAAGTCACTAAAAACGCCCGGTCGTGCGCTGGGAATCCCAAAAAGAAGATAACGAAACATAAAAACGCCCGATTCCTGAATTGCCAGGAACCGGGCGTTTATTGCTTAAGGAATTCGGGCTGTTTTTACGAGAACGACTTGTATAGTCCACCGACTATGAGTCCGTAGAGTAGGTGAACCAGCAGGGCGCCCATAGCGGTCATTCCGCCCAGTTTGAGGGCGAAGTAGCCGGGAGCTTCCACTACTCCGTCACGGATACCTCGATGAGTTGATGGTGCGAGCATTCCGAAGAAGATACCCGTTGCACCGAAGTGAATCAGGCCGAAAAGCAGGCCGATTCCGTAGCTGCTGTCGATATCGAGCCAGAGATAGACCGCTGCGTGAGCCGAGTGCCCAAATACGCGGCAGGAATCCCGCCGATCAAATACGAAACGACAGTGAGTGGGGCAGCAAGCAGTAGTTCAGTTGGCATTGGCTATTCGATGCTCAAACAATCCAAATCGTTGCGTAGCAACAGTCCGACCAAACGGAGCAACACCCAAAGAAAACCCGCCACTGGCGGCTAAACCTCGATCGACATTAGTTCTTCGGCGTAGATGACCTGGCCGTTATAGACCTCTCGAATATCGCCGAGTCCCTTCTCGAGGGGACCGTGCTTCGAGATGTTGGCGCCCATGTGAACAAGAATCAGTTTCTTCACACCTGCCGCTTCAGCCATCTGCGCCGCACCGGTCGTTCCGCACTGACCCGGTGATTCGCCATCGGCGTCCATGGCCTCCTGATCGTCCCAGCACATGCACAACATCACATCGGCGTCCTTCGCCAGATCAATGATGGACTGGCACGGCTGCGTATCGCCAGTGAACACAACCGACTTGCCCGACTTCGTTTCAATGCGGTAAGCCAGCGAATCGAGATACGGCTGAACGTGCTCGGCAAGAGCTGATGTCACTTCAAATTTGTTAGATGTGTGCACGGTTCCAACACCAACGTCACGCGCCAGAATCTTCGGTGCTCGTCGAGGAAGCACGCCGCCACGGTTTACGTAGACCTTCTGCGAAAGTGGGTGGTAAATGCGCGCTTTCCAGTCGTGCGAGAAGATGCCGTTTTCGCCAATTACGCCCTCGGTGATCTTCTCGGTGAGCGTTGGGCCAAACACCTGAAGTTGGTTCTCCTTGCCGATCGACTGGTCGAAGCGGGTCAGCAGGAAGCACGGGTAGTCGATATCGTGGTCGAAGTGATGATGCGTGAAGAAGATGTAGTCGATATCGGTTGGCCAGAGTCCGGCCTTCACCAGCTTGTGAGTCGTTGCCGGACCACAATCGATCATGATTTTCTCGCCCTCGATTACGAGAACGTACGCCGATCCGAACCGGGTGGGAGTGGGCGTTGGAGTACCTGCGCCGATGATGTAGAGCCTTGCCATTCGATTTATGCCTCCCAGTTCCGATCGCCAATTCGGGTGCCGATTCACCAACCGCTGCGTCGGCCGATAATTCTGTCGCAAAGCATATTCCTGCCCCACAGCGCGCACTGCGAGCGAATTGCACGGGTATTCGGAATTCCACTTAGCGAATTATGAAAAACCCCGAAACTCTCGAAAAACCGCCGAAACTCGTACAAACCACACATAGGCACGATTTAGCCGTTACCGGATAGGATGTCGCCCGTTCGAGATAACGAAACATCAAGTAAGTCACGGTGTCCGCTGTGACAGGTGGAGGCGTAACGATGCTCTATTTCAAATCTTGCCTGCGATGCAAAGACGGAACTGTTCAGCTTGGCGCTGACAATTTCGGATCGTTCCTGGCCTGCCTTACCTGCGGCTACACGATCAACTCTCGCTCGATCCGATCAAATGGATCCATTGACCGGCCTGAAACTCTTGACGAAGACGTTGTAATGGCTCCGCAGCTTGAGCCTGTGGCAGTAGTCGACGAGATGGACGAGCCCGATTTCGAGCCCGATTTCGAAGAACTCGAAGAGCTGGAAGCGGTAGTAGAAGAAGCCACAGCCATTTAGGCTTGCGAGTTCTTTGCTCGTGTCCTGAGTGGAGTCATCGGAATCGAAGGATCTGGGGTAGGGACGCGCGCTCGTCGCCACCATCACCCAGCAATCCAACCCAACCGAAAATCTCTCCACTACGGTCGAGAGATAACGACGCCCTAGGCGCTTAGCCCATCCGCCCAATCGGATCCAGCTTCAACTCGTCGGTGGTCGAATCGAACCACTCGATAACTTCTCGGTGCAGCGGAATGCCGTCTCGTTCGCGGGCGATAGTCTCTTCGTGCTCGGGCAAACCCGCGTAGTAAACACGATCGTGACCCGGAGCCGGTGGTGTATCGGCCAGATAGGTCAAAAACTCGTCCACCGAACTTTTGAACTCGGCGACATCCCTGAACGCATCGATACTGAACGCCGCGACGAACTGCGAACCGTTGCCGGGTGGATTGGTCACACCGAACAGACCCGCCGAGAGAATCCCCGAGAAAACCTGCCCGACAACCGCCATGCCGTAGCCCTTGTGCGAACCAAGTTCACGGGTCGAGCCCCACGGAAGCAGTCGCACACCGTCCGGAACATCTTCCTGCTCTTCCATGATCGGCGTGCCTTCCTCGTCGGCCATAAGACCCGGAAGAAGGGGGGCGCCAGTTCGCCTGAGCAGCTGAATTTTGTTGGATGCCACCGATGACGAAGAAATATCGAGCACAAACGGCGGCATCTTGTCGGTAGGAACCGCCCATGCGTGCGGCACGGCGCCCACCCTTGGCTCGGCTCCGAAAGTAGGCACCATCACCGCGCCTCCGCCCGTGATCGCATAGCCGATCATGTCGTGCGGCATCGCTCGCATTGCGTGGTAGGCCATCATCCCGGCATGGTTGCTGTTGTGGATTGTCACGGCACCGATGCCGACCTTCTTGGCCTTCTCGATTGCGAGATCCATTGCTTTCGGACACATCACCAGACCGTGTGATTTATCGGCGTCGATAGTTGCTACAGCCGACGTTTCGTGTGTGATTTTCCAGTCGGGAGTCGGGTTGATCTTGCCTTCTGCGAACAACTGTATGTAAATCCGCAGCATGTTGGAAACGCCGTGGGTTTCGCAGCCTCGGATGTCGGCTGTAACCAGACCGTCAGCTGCAAGCTCGGCATCTTCGTGGGGCATCCCCATCGCTTCGAAAATATCTGTGGTGGTTTTGAATAGATCCGCTCGGCGAATCATCACTCGGTCTTTTTCAGGAACATGAAAGTGTTCAAGCATTTTGGTTCAGATTCCTATCGTTCCAGCGGGGCGAGGTTGAATTCGGCGGTGGCGGAGTCGAACCATTCGACTACCTCATGGTGAAGCGGGATGCCGCGTTCGTGACGGTCGATCGACTCTTCGTGTTCGGGTAATCCGGCGTAGTAGACGCGGTCGTGACCCGGCGCCGGCGGGGTTTCTCGCAGGTATTTCAAAAAGTCGTCCATCGAGCTTTTGAACCGTTTGACGTCGGTGAAAGCTTCGATCGAGTAGACGCCAACGAAGTGCGACATGTGGCCGTTATGATACGGACCAAAAGCCCCGTCTGAAAGTATTCCTCCAAAGACCTGTGCGATGGCGCTGAGGCCGTAGCCCTTGTGCGATCCAAGCTCTCGGGTCGCGCCGTTTGGCAGCACGATCGTCTCTTCTGGAACCGGACGCTCGTCCATGATGGGCGTGCCGTCGGGTTCCGCCATCATTCCAGGGATGGTCATCGAGTTCATACGGCGCAGTAGCTGAACCTTGTTGGCTGCAACTGACGACGAAGAAATATCGAGCACGAACGGCGGCTCTTTGTCGGCCGGAATCGCCCATGCGTGTGGGTTGGGAGCGAGTCGTGGCTCGGCACCGAACGTTGGCGGCATGCTCTGTCCGCCAGCTGTTATTGCGTAGCCGATCATGTCGTGAGGCAGTGCCATCATGGCGTGGTAGGCGATCATCCCGGCGTGTCGACCGTTGCCCATCGTAATCATGCCGATTCCAGTGTCTTTAGCCTTTTCAATCGCCAGTTCCATCACCTGCGGGATAACCGCAATGCCGAGTCCTCGGTCGCAGTTGACGTTGGCTGTGGTTGGGGTTTCGCGGGTGATCGTCCACTTTGGAGTCGGGTTGATGAGGCCGTCGTTCACGCCTTCGATGTAACGACGCATCATGTTCGAAACGCCGTGTGTATCGACTCCCCGGGTGTCGGAAAGCAGCAGAACATCGGTCGATTGCCAGGCGTCCTGCTCAGAGAATCCGATCTTCAAAAAGAGTTCGTTTACGGTTTTTCGAAGGGCGTCCGGCATGACCCGGACCTCATCTTCTTTAGCAACATGAAAATGTTCGAGCATGTTTGGAAGTGTTCCTCACTGGTGCGAATCACGTTGGCCTGCAGCGCCTACATCAGGTGTCATCGCTAGCGTGCGGCAAACATACGCCTGAAACGCGGGTGCGTAAATGAAACTTCATTGCGGTAGGTATTTTCTCTCACCCGATCTCAGGTACGATTCAGCTTGAATATCAAAATGTGACTGGTCACACGGAGCGGAAATTGCAGAATCTGAAGATTGCGGCGATACAGATGACATCGGTGGTGGGCGATATCGAGGGCAATCTTGCCTCGATTGATCGTCTACTCGGTGATGCGGTTGGGCAGGGCGCGGATATCGCCTGCTTTCCTGAGCTTTCGGTGAGTGGATACAACACCAGTGAACGTTCAGGCGAGCCTGCGAACGGCACACGTATTCCGCCCGGTATCGAAATTCCGAGCGCAGCAACCGACGGACTGGAAGCCATTGGCAAACGTCACGGCATCTGGTTCCTCGTAGGCCTGCTGGAACGAGATTCGTCGGGCATCGTCTACAACACTCAACTAGTCATCTCGCCAAACGGAATCGAAGGTAAATACCGCAAAACCCACGTACCAACCACCGAAATTGGTACATGGCGACACGGTGATGATCTACCGATTTTCGATCATCCAAAAATCCGATTTGGGATCGAAATTTGCTACGACACCCACTTCCCGGAAGTATCGGCAGCACTCGCCGACAAAGGTGCCGAGCTGATCTTCATGCCCCACGCCTCAGGTGGTGTCGAACCTGCCCCCGAAAAGCAAGCACGCTGGGAGCGATACGTTCCGGCGAGGGCCTACGACAACACCGTGTTCGCAGCCATTTGCAATCAGGTAGGTGACAACGAAGCGGGTCATGTTTTCTCGGGCGTGACGTTCGTGTGCGATCCCACTGGCAAGGTGATGACCCAATCGAACGATGGAGCGGCTGAAGAGATCGTCATTGCCCAACTAAACTCAGCCGACCTCGAAGCAGCGCGCCACGTGCCCGAGACTTTCTTCAGGCATTTCAGGCGACCTGAAATATACGATTCATGGAGGAGTAACTAATGACTCCCCAGGAACTTGCAAAAAAACTTCATGGCGTTCCGGGTCGCGGCTGCGTGGTAGTAACAGGGTCTGGAGTTCAGGCGATAAGCGATCTGTTCGCCGAGCCCGGAACATCTCGCACGATTCTCGAAGCTCAGGTCCCGTATGCCCGGCGTGCGTTGGACGAATATGTAGGCGTGCGGGCAGGGCAGCATGTATCAGCAGAAGAGGCGCTACTGATAGCGCAGGCAGCCTTGAAGCGTGCCCGGCACCTTGCCGAAGGTGATGACAGCGACCAGCCGTTGTTCGGCGTTGGTTGTACGGCGGCGGTGGCAACAGATAGGGTGCGTCGTGGCGAGGATAGGGCGCACGTTGTCTGGACCGATGGCACGCGCTCGGGTGGGGCGTCGATCTGGTTCGATAAAGAGACCCGAACCCGTGCCCAAGAAGACGCTATCGTGTCGGCGATCGTGATGAACTCGATTGCACAGGTATTGAATATCGAAGAGCGGCTGGACGTAGACGTTTTTGAAACGGAACGATTTGATGAAATCACTTGATCGACTGTACGCAGAAGAAATCGGTGCGCTCGTAATCTTGCCAGACGGCACAGCGAGCGAATCGCTGCCGACTCATCCGCTGGTGCTGGCAGGATCATTCAACCCGCTCCACGATGGACACCGCAGCATGCTCAGTGCCGCATCGAGCGTGGTGGATCAACCCGCCTTCTACGAAATCTCTATCGTGAATGTAGATAAACCGATCCTTCCACGAGAGGAACTTGAAAAGCGTGCTGCGCAGATTACAGCCGACGGTAGCTCGCTGATCGTCACCAGCGCACCGCGGTTCACCGAGAAATCTTCAATATTGCCCGGGGCAACTTTCGTGATCGGATTCGATACCTATATTCGGTTGATGGATAAGCGGTACTACCCGGACCACACCGCCGGGGCGCACTCGTCGGTCGAAAATTCTCTGGATCTGATTCACGAGAACGGCTGCCGGTTCGTTGTGGTGGGAAGAGTGGACGATCACAGCCAGTTCCGTGGGCTGCACGACATCGAATTCGAAGTACCCGCGAGATTCCGAAGCATGTTCACCGAGCTTAGCGAATCAGAATTTCGCTCCGATCTATCGTCAACGGATATTCGTAAACAAACTCGATAGTTTGTGAAACGCTCAATCGGCCTTGCATCGCACCTTGGCGAGCCCGCATCTAACGCCTGTATTCAGGCGAATAGCTACACATAGGGACAACTCCGGCACATGACCACTACTGACAACAAAAACTCTCGAGTCGCAAACGCATCGGTCGAGCCGATGTTTACAGAACGATGGTCATCAAAAGCATTCACCCATAAAAAACTGTCGGAAGACGAAATTGCTTCGTTGTTCGAAGCAGCCCACTGGGCACCTTCTGCTAGCAACAGCCAGCCTTGGGTATTCGTTTACGCCACCGATGGACCAAAGCGTGAAGAGTTCAATTCGCTGCTGAGCGATGGCAACAAGAGATACGCCCCCGATGCACCGATGATGATTCTGGTGTTCGCACGAACAGTGAACGACGAGGGCAAAAAAATGCGCACAGCCCAGTTCGACACCGGTGCTGCCTGGATGTCGCTGGCGCTACAGGCGAACCGGATGGGCCTGAACACACGGGGCATGGGCGGAATCGACCTCGATGCCGCCTACGATGTTGCCGGTGTACCGCGGGACAAGTTCGAGACCGTCTGTGCCATTGTGGTCGGCACAAGAGGTACCGACGAAGATCTTCACGAGCGTATGGTCAAAGAAAACCTCGCCAACAGCCGAAAATCCGTTAGTGAAATGTCCTTCAAAGACAGCTACATAGGCTGATTTGGCTTCACCTATCCGTGAAGGTCGGGCAATCGTGCTCCCGGATTTTGTTCGAGATACTTTGCCTGACCAAGACCGAACTGTTCCTGGAGTTGAATAGTTAAGCCACCGTCGATAGCCAGTGTGTGGCCGGTGATAAACGACGCATCTTCGGAGCACAGGAACGCAATGCCGTTGGCAATATCGTCGGGCGTTCCGGTGCGACCAACAGGGTACTGATTAGCGAAGAATTTCAGCCCGTCGGGATTTTCTTCCCACATCTTCGCGATACCTTCGCTCACGATGTGACCCGGGGCAATTGCGTTCACCCGAATACCGTCTCGCCCAAAATCGGTCGCCATCTGCCGAGTCATGCCCACAACACCTGCTTTTGCGGACTCGTAAACGAGCATTCCGGGTTCCTGTAGAAAGCTGTGGACGCTCGCAAGGTTGATGATGTTGCCGCCGCCTGCTGCTCGCATGTGAGGAACGGCGTGCTTGGCCCCCAGATAGAGCGCCTTGAGCAGCACGTCTATCCCGTAGTCCCATGCGTCTTCTTCCACGGTCAGTGCCGTTCCATGAATCTTCGATTCGCCAGCCATGACACCGAACGCATTTTGAACGAGGATATCGAGTCGACCATACATATCGACCGTTTCGTTGACCATGCGTGCGATGTCTTCGCTCTGCGACACATCGACGTGACTGGCTGCTGCAGTGCCTCCGGATTTTTCGATGTTGGCGACGTTCGCCGCTGCCGCTACGTCGTCGATATCGGCGATGAACACCTTCGCGCCTTCAGATGCCAGCTTTCTGGCGGTTGCTCCGCCAATTCCAAGTGCTCCGCCGGTGATAATCGCTACCTGACCTTCAAACCTGCTCATGTCGCCTCTTTGATTCGCTTCCAGTTGAGTGCTGCTGATTTATGGCGAAATGGTACCGGACGAAGCGGGCTGGGCACTGGTTCGTGTGGACGCACAAAGGGCGAGGTGTGACACTTTCGGCATGTCGACTATCCCGATCCGGCGCGAAGAAATAACCGAGGACTGGCTTGCTGCCCGCCTAAGCGGCGTAGGGAAGTGCGAGATTTCTGATGTCGAACTGGAAGAGTTGACCGGGCATAACCCTGATCTTTCACAGCTGTTTCGGGTTCGTATCGAGTATTCCGTTCGTACGCCTGAACACCCCGACGTGGTGATCGTGAAGATCCCTCCGGTCGACGGCGTGGTGCGTATTCGAGAAGCAGATTATGGCCCTTACGTTGCTGAGTTGGGCAGCTATCGACTGCTTGAGTCGTACTACGGCGGATCGATAGCTCGAATGTATGCCGCGGTTGAGGATCAGGCGGAGAAGACAGTCGGCTTCGTTTTCGAAGATCTCGGCTTGCTACCTGAGGGCCAGAAATACGCAAAGATCGATCTTGGAATCGCGAAATCGACTCTCGATTTCATGGCCGAGTATCATGCTCGATTCTGGCGAGACGACTCACTTGGTGAGGCTTTCTGGCTTCACGATAGAGACTGGGCGTTCCTGTTCAACCAGAACCCGGTAGATTCTTCTATCGGTTGGAATGTGATCAAAACGGATGATCGCTTCGAGAAGACCGACGGTCTCGTTGTTGCTGGGGAGTATCTGGGAAGTCGCCTGACTGACCTGCGCGATTCCATGCGAAGTCGGCCAAGCACGCTGACTCACAACGATTTCCACCAGGGCAACGTACTGCTCCGCCAGACTTCGAATGGCACTCAGCCAGTGATTATCGACTGGCAGTTGCCTGCGTTCTCAGGCGGCACCAACGATCTGGCCAAGTTCATGATGACTGCCGTGCCGTTCGAGATTCTTGCCGAGCACGAGGGTCGTCTTGTCGAGCGCTATGCGGAAAATCTCAAGGATGGTGGCGTAGGTGACTATTCGTTCGACGAGTGCTGGCGTGACTATCGTCGAGCGCAGGTCGCTACGTTCGGCAACTATGCGATTAGCTGCTACGAAACATCGCCAGCCGGCGGGTTGATCGAGTCGTCAGGCGATTCGACGCACGCAGTGATCAAGGCGTTATCGCTTGCTGACCCGGCCGAGTTGAACGAATTCCTGCCGTAGTCCAGCAGACAGCCCGCTACTGCTTCGTCTTTGAAGGCTGTCTGAACAGCGCGAAGCTCGCCGAGTATCCGTGCAGGAACGTCTGATCGCCCACTGGTCCGATCTCGCCGTTCGAGAAGAACCCGGCAATCGGAATGTCGGCCACCATGTCGGTAAACATCGTCGTGTCGTGGTCAGGCGACCCGTACAGGTACTGCCCTCGTCCAAGACAACTGAACAGCAGGGCGGAAGCGGGAACATCGCCATCGAGATTATCGATGTATTCCTCGAGCATCATGCGCAGATCTTCGTCGGCTGCCTGGGCGTCTCGAGCGAAGAACTGGACTACCTGCCCTTCCTGAACGAGTTCGCCGACCGCAAGCGTGCCATCTTCTTCGTCGGCTCCGAGTACATTCCTGATAAGGAATTCGCCTTCGCTTCGTTCTTGCGCAAGACGATCCATGATGATTCCGATTTGCAAAGACCGGCGGATGAGGCGCTTTTCGCGCGTCTCAGCAGCGTCGAATAAATCGCGCAGTACTTCGAGCGGAGTTTGGTCGCCCAGTTTGGATATAACGTTGCCCTCAGACTCGGTAACAACCAGCGGTTCACCGATAGGACGACATCCTTGGGCTACTACGGTTTCAACTGCGAGATCGCCTGTGAATGCAACACCAACGGCACCCGATCGAACAGACTTACCGTTGATAAACAGGGCGTTGGCACCCGGCTGTCCGCCACCACTGGCGAGTCCACCGATTTTGACGGCATCCGAATATGCGAAATCGAGTCCGGCTAGCAGATGATCGCTACGAAGAGTGAACGGATCGGGTAGCAACATGATTGCCGGGCAATCTTCGGGTCGCACCCCGAGCAATGCGTGCCACTCTTCAGGCCCGGCGTCGGGACTTGGCAGCTCATCTTGATTCAGATGAAAAGGGGCGAGTTCAACTCCCGGTAACACAGCAGCCGAGATCGCAATCCCGGGTCGGCGTTCCACTTCCTGTCCACCACCAATAACACCCGCGGCTGAACAGCCGATAAGCACTTTCGCCCCAAGGGCTTCAGCGAGTACTTCTGGTGCTACGAAATACGACGGCGCGTGGTGAGACGAAATGAATACCACCGCCAGATCGGGATGTTGACCATCCAGATTCGCAAGTATTTGTTCAGATGCCTGTGTGACAGCCTCCGTGAAAGAAGGCGAATCAGATACGGCAGAACCCCATTGCAAGTCTTGCTTCTCCCGTCCCGACTCGGCTTCTCGGCTTCATCGGGATGTATCCAGTCAGTCTGCACCGCCACACCGCTCTAAAGTTGCCAACGGTGCAGAACTGGATAGCTCTACAGGGTCGGCAGAACGACGGCGGCCGCAGCGACAGTCTTGTCTATATCTTCGTCAGTGTGTGCTGAAGAAAGGTGAATCCGACCATTTGAAGATAGTCGGATGCCCTGCTTGAGCATCTCTTTGGCGAACCGTGTGTACTTGCTGTCATCGCAATTACGGGCATGGTCTCGCCAATTCGTTATTTCTTGTTTCGTTGTGAACGATATAGCGAATACCGATCCAACACCTTGTACATGTAAGTCGGACTCTAGCGATTTTGCGACATCGCGGAGTCCTTCCATTAAGCGTAGCCCTTTGCCATTTAGATCGTCGTAAAACTCGTCACCACGTTCTTCAATGTGCTTGAGCGAAGCATATGTAGCCGATATCGACATCACGTTCGAATTGAAGCTGCCACCGTGATAAACGGTGCCATCCCCAATCAAGTCCATGATTTCACGCCTGCCAACGATCATGGCGATTGGGAAGCCACCGGCCATCGACTTGGCGTAGGTCGCAAGGTCTGGGGTAATTCCCAAAAGTTCCTGTGCCCCGCCTCGTGCGACACGGAACCCGGTAATCACTTCGTCGAAAGCCAGCAGAGTACCGTTTTCTTTACAGAGCCTTTGCAGCGCCTCCAGGAACTCCGGTGATGGAACGATGCAGTTGGTGTTAGCGAGAATTGGCTCCATAATCACGCCGGCTATTTCGCCCTGATGATCGGCGAACGCCTTTTCGAGGAATCCCACATCGTTCCACTGGCAGATGACCAATCCGTCGGCCGATGCCGGGTCCATGCCCTCCGACTCACCAACTGGAACGGGCGCATCGTCAGGTCCTGCCTGATCGAGAGGCGGGTGAACGCTCCAGTTAACCGAATCCATCCAGCCGTGATAGTGGCCTTCGAATTTCAGAATCTTTGGTCGACCGGTGAAACCACGCATGGTTCTAAGTAACAGCTGGTCGATTTCGGTTCCCGATGATGCAAAACGCACAGTGGCGTCTTTCATCGGAATCATGCTCAGTGCCAACTCGGCTACTTCAAGTTCCTGCTCGAATTGAGCCGAGAACACGTAGCCCTTCTCCATGTCTGCAGCAACCTGCTTGTTTATGAAATCGGGAGCGTGACCGAAGAGGTTGGGGCCCATGCCTTGGATGAAGTCGATGTACTCATTGCCATCGACATCCCACATTTTAGAACCCTTAGCGTGGGTAAAGAACAGCGGTACGTCTGCTGGTTCGGCCACCCTGATCTGGCTTGATACACCACCTGCAACAAGCTCTTTCGCCTTGTCAAAAAGACGCGCAGATCGATCGTGATTCATCGAAGTTTCACCTTTGAAAATTTCCTTACTCGAACGGAGTGCGGAAATTGTATCGCTACGTGAGCCGAATCGGTTGCAACAACTGTCGAGGATGGCCCCAGAAGCTAGCTGGTGAAGGCTTTATCGGACGGCTGGTTGATCGCCTGAGGCCAGAGCGACTCGGTGGTCGAATCGCTTTCCTCGGGTCCGCTATCGACATATTCATCGTCGAGCAGATCAAGGCTGGACGCCGGAAGTTTCAGCTCGAATATGCTGCCTTTGGTCATGTTGGGCACCACCGTAAGCGTGCCTTCGTGCAACTCGGTCAGGTAGCGTGCGATCGAAAGGCCGAGCCCGGATCCATGTACGGGCGATGTGTCGACAAGTTTGCCACGATAGTACGGCGAGAGCACAGCTTCGATTTCGTCTTCGTTGATACCGGGACCCTGATCGATAACCCGTATCACCTGGTCTTCTTGCTCTCTCTGGATCTCGATCCGAATCAAGCCGCCCTTAGGCGAGTATTTGTGAGCGTTGCTGACAGGGTTGGCGATCACAGGCTTCAACCCGCTAACCTGCGAAGAAAAAGGAAAGCACAGCGACGGTGCGTGTTCGCTGGCAGAGGCATTCTTAACCGGAGCTCGCATCGACAGCAGGCACACGTCAAAAGCGAAACTGAAAGTAACTGACTGGCCGAACGATTATCAAATTTTTGAGACGCTTAAGGGCAGTTTGAAATCAGTATTAACAGTCACCAGCGTCGCAGACGAAGCATTAACAGGTACCGCGAAACTCAAGATTAAAAGCTCGGGAGAAGATTCGACCTACGGTTGCCTTCTTGGAATTGACGGTGGCGGTTCTGAACAGTGGGGACACATTCAGGCTTGCATCGACTCTCCAGGACCTAACAATATTGATGGTTATTTTGGTGACGATGACGGCCTGGGCCTCTATTTCGGGGGTGGACCCGTATTCGCACCGACTGAACTGCACATCGTGGATAATGGTTCATACAAGGTGAAGAGTAAATTAACAGGAACAGAGCTAAAAGGTAAAATTCAAGTCACTGCGGATGCTCCACCCCCTGCATTGTTCCCTGCTGGATTCATCACGATCACAAAAACAGAAGCACAGTTCGCCATCGACTAACCGATACAGAATTGAAATTAGAGAAGGCCCTGGGAACAGTTCCCAGGGCCTTTTGTTTTGCAAACAGGGGTGTGAGATTTATCAGCTGGGATACAGAATTTATTCCGGCCCATCGTCACCCGTTGCATTCGGTGGATTCGCCACGAACTGGCTAATGGTGGCTTCCAGTTCTTCTACTGTGTGAACATCGGCATGGGGGGCTTCGTTCCAGGAGCGGGGTTTTTGGTTCGAGTGGCGACCTGATACGAATCGGATTGCTGCCATGCCGAGCATTCTTGCTGGGACGATGTCGCAATCTATTCGATCGCCAACCATTATGGCTTCGTGCGGCTCTACTCCAAGGCCTTCACAAGAATGAAGCAGCAGGCGTGGGTCGGGCTTACGTAGTTTGATCGATCCTGAGACTTCTTGATACTTGAAGTACTTCAAGATGCCGAGTCGATCCATGTTTTCAACAGCGACTGTCGGTTGATTGGCTGCGAGACCCAGCAGAAGCCCGTGATCTGAAAGCCTGGCGAGTAGTTCGGTCATGCCATCCCGCAGTTCAAAGTCGCCTCGAAACTCGTTTCGTTGCGGTACTGTTTCTATCAGTTCGGCTTCGACCTTCAATATCAGGCTCATGTCGCCATTGCCCAGCTTCCACATAATCGAGTGGTAAATCTTTGGGGCGAACCCGTCGATAGCCCACTGGTTTGCCGCGTCGTATTCCTCATCGGTAACTGCAACGCCGTGCGTTCTGAACGATAGCTTGATCTGCTTGTCGATCTCACGATCCATGATCGTTTCGGTGTCGAGCGGCCCCCCGACGTCGAAAAGCACAGCTTTGATTTGTTTAGGCATGCGTTTGAGGGTACCGGATTTGAGATTACGAATTGCGTTCGGTCAGGTCCCCTCTCCCTGCGAGGGAGAGGGGAAAGAACGTGAAATCGGGGTCGTAATTCATGCTGAAACTGAACTGCGAAACATCTCGGAATAATCCATCAAAAATTCGAATATTGGTCACTAACTGGTCACAAGCGTCTCAAAAGTAGCTCGTTAATCAGCACCCGCCACCCAGCTGCCACCCCGGCACCGGATGCCCTGAGCGGTCGTAACGCCCCCGGCCTGTCGGCGCCCTGTTGAGAGCTTCACCTGCGGGTTCGTTATTCACACCTGACGTTTAGTACCGTAGCCTTGTTCCCAACCTCAACCCATGTTGCTAACAACGTGTGTACCTGTGTGTGTGTGCACGTAAAACCGACCTACACCAACCAGAATGCCTTTCTGGAGTTTCAGCCATCGCCGATCAAATTGATAGCAATCGAGAATTCGAACGGCTAGCCGGATTGTTTTCGACTGTCGGAACCGCTGTTCATCACCTGGAAATGACGACGTCGACGATGGACGTTGTATGGCAGTTGGCGCGTGATGGCGCTGCCGACGGCACGGTGGTTGTTGCCGATCACCAGTCGGCAGGACGGGGGCGTTACGACCGCTCATGGGAATCGGTGTCAGGGCAGGATATTTTGTGCTCGGTCTTGTTGCGACCACGCGTCGCGCTGGCGGGTGAGTTGTTGTTGCTCGCGGCGCTGGCAGTGGCCGACGTTGCTGATTCGCTTGGAATTAACGCCGGAATTAAGTGGCCGAACGATGTTCAAGTGGCTGGTAAAAAGCTTGCGGGAGTGATTGCGGAATCGCGGACGGGTCCGGATACGGAATCTGGCGACGAGTTGGAATCGGAACCCGATCGAATTGCAGCCGTTATCGGAATTGGGTTGAACGTTAATTTCGACCCGGCGCAGGCTACGGTCGAGGCACCAAACGCCACAAGCCTTTCTGAAGAACTTGGACGCCAGGTGGATCGACTCGAAGTCTTCGAATTACTCATGCGTTCGCTCGATACTCACTATTCGCTAATAACCGCGGGTGGCACTGTAGTTTCTGCGTGGCGCGAGAAGCTCACGACACTGGGTAGAGAAGTGACGGTAGTCAGTGGAAAAACCGGCGATTCAACAAGTTTGCGCGGACTTGCCCATGACGTTGATTCGATAGGTCGTTTAATCGTGCGAGACGAGAACGGCAGGGACTGGCCGGTTTCGGCTGGTGAAGTAACCGTGAAGGACATCAGGTGATATCGGGCGACTCGGTAAAGATCACCGTACGGCTTCAACCGAGGGCTTCGAGAGATGAAGTGTTGGGTTGGAACGAGGAGGGTGCACTACGTGTGTGTGTGAAGGCTCCCCCGGTGGACGGAGCGGCGAATGCAGCGCTGGTAACGCTGCTGGCAAAGCAAGTGGGCGTGTCGAAGAGCAAGGTAACGCTTGTTTCGGGCGCGACGGCACGCAACAAGATCGTTGAGATTTACGGTGTTTCTGGTGCCGAGCTAAAGGCGCTGTTCAACCAGCTCTGAGCCGATCCGAGACCGTAAACAGAATCAGTATCACGATCATCGGGCTTAAATCGATCATTCCAATTCGAGGGATGATCCGAGAAGCTGGGATCATTACCGGGTCGGTTATCTGAAACAGAAGCTGGACGATCGGGTGGCGCCGTGCGTCGGGGAGCCATGATGACAGTGCCCGGGCGACGATCAGGTAGCCAAATATCTGGAGTAACCAGCCGATGTATGCGAGGAATCCGTCGCTCATTTGCCGCCTGCCAGTTCTTCACCACGTTCAAACGCGGTGCGAACAGCGTCGGCGATGGTGGCTCTAAACCCACCATTTTCTAGTGCCGCCAGACCGGCAGCCGTAGTGCCACCGGGTGATGTGACCATGTTGCGAAGTTCTGCAGGGTGCTTGCCGGTTTCGCGCTGAAGAGCAGCACTGCCGAGCACTGTTTGTGAAGCAAGGTGACGTGCCACGTGCACGGGAAGCCCGAGTTCGACACCGGCATCGGCCAGTGCTTCAATGAATACAAATACGTAACCGGGACCGCTCCCGCTGAGCGCCGTTGCGATATCGATGTTCTTTTCATCGCTGAACTTCAGTTCATCGCCAATTGCTTTGAGCATACTGGCAACAAAATCAAGAGTTGCCTGATCTACATCGTTCGAAGCGTGCCACGCCGAAATTCCCTGGCGGATCTGCGCGGGGGTGTTCGGCATTACTCGAATGAGCTTGGTGTGACCGAGCTTCAGGCCTATCGAGTGCATCTTCACCCCGGCCATGATCGATAGAACGGCCTGGTTCGAGTTCAGCACGCCCTTCAACTCTTCGGCAACCGTGTCGAGTTGCTGAGGTTTTATGGCAAGCACGACGATATCCGCGCCCGTAACGGCTTCTTTATTACTGTCAGTCGCTTCGACACCGAGATCGTTTTTCAACGACTCGCGCCGGGCCTCGAAGGGCTCGCCAACAATGATGCTGGCGTCTATCCCAGCATCATTTACTCCGGAGATGATGGCCTGTGCCATCACCCCGCCACCAATGAACGCAATTCGCATATTCGAAAACCGTGTGATCTGATTCTGACTCGCAGCAGCGGCCAGCGAGCGTGTAATAAGGAAACTCTAATTCCGATTATACGGATCACCACTCGCAAAATTCATGGTGATTAAGTGCCGGGTTTTACGGACTAGGTTGTTAGCGTACTACATCGCCAGGCCCTTGCGAGATGCAAGTGAAGCACCGAGTTTGAGTGCTTCGATCATGCTTATTTCGCTGGCAATTCCGGTTCCGGCAATGTCGAAAGCAGTGCCATGGTCGACCGAGGTACGAAGGAACGGCAGCCCCAAATTTACCGTTACCGACTCCGCAACGCCGTACACCTTAATAGGGATGTGACCCTGATCGTGGTACATCACTACAACGACATCGTATTTGCCAGCCGAGGCACTGTTGAAAACGGTATCGGCAGGGTGCGGACCTGAAGCGTCGATGCCTTCCGATACGGCTTGCGCTACTGCCGGTGCAATCTCGTCGGCCTCTTCGCTGCCGATCAATCCATTGTCAGAGGCGTGTGGATTCAGGGCTGCGATCGCGATGCGAGGGTTTTCGAAGCCCCATTCGTTGAACATTTTCTGGGTGAGCCGAGTGGCGGTCATGATGTTCTCGGTGGTGACGTACTTCACCGCTTCGCCCAGCGACTTGTGGGTCGACAGGTGCATGCAGCGCATCTGTCCGCTTACCAACATCGTGGCAACGTAGGAAGATCCCGTAAGACGCCTGAACACTTCCATGTGGCCGGTGTCTTTCGATCCGCCCATGTTCCACGCCTCTTTGTTTACGGGAGCCGTGACCATGCCTTCAACATCGCCAGCAATGCACAGTTTTGCGGCCTCTTCGACCCACAGGTGGCTTGCGGTGCCCGAGCCGGCGTCGTGCTTGCCAACGGGGAACTCGGTGCCTTCCCAGTCGCCCGGTGAAATAACTTCAATGACCCCGGGTTCGCATTTGGCTTCTGATGGCCTGTTTACGGCGACTACGGTGTCGGTCGAGTTGATCGCATCGAGTGCTTTTTGCACGACGAGAACCGTGCCTATGAGAACAGGACGCATGATGTCGTACATCGTGCGGTCTTTGAGGGCTTTGACGACTACTTCGGGTCCGATGCCTGAAGGGTCGCCAATAGTTATTGCGAGCAGGGGGGTGTTGGGCATGTGGGTGTTTTGATATTTCGTTACGAATGATTAGGAGAGTAGTTAGGTTACCGCAGCAACTGTCACGCTGAACGTCCGCCAATCTGTCATTGCGAGGAGGAATTTAGCCTGCCCTGGGCGCAGTCGAACGGGTGGCAACAGCTGTCTTAGATTAACGCTGTGTTCTTTTGAGGTTGGACTGAACATGGGAACGTCGCTTCGTGGAGTGGCAAGTGGTCGAGGGTGCCTGCTGATTGCCACGTCGCTCGTACCTCACTCCTCGCAATGACAGAACAACGCCACAAAAAAAGAGGCCGAACGAATTACTCCGCCCGGCCCTCTTCTAATATCCAACTAGTTGGCTTAGCACTTGCTGTATCCGCAAGAGAAGCACTTTAGGCAGCCTTCTACGTGCGCAACCTGGGATGAACATTCGGGGCAGAGTTCACCTGTTGGTGCTCCGACCGAAACGGTCACTTTGGCTTCCTGATCCATCATCGGAACTGGCTGTGCAGTGGGCATCCCCAGTTCTTTAGGCGTTGGTGGGTTGAACATCTTCGACTGGCTCGACTCGCTCTCACTGAGTTCATCCTGTGCCGGCAGTGAAGCCGAATCAGAGGCGAGACGGTCGAGAACCGATGCGATTGCATCCGGTACCGATCGAATCATCACTCCATCGTCCCATGCCGGAACGTCGGTAATACCTCGAAGTTGCTCAGAAACGTCAACCGGGTCGATGCCAGATCGTAGAGCCAACGACGCCATTCGTGAAACCGCCTCGGCCATCGCCGCGTCGTTACCACCGGCCTTGCCGTGGGTAGCAAACACCTCGAACGGACGGCTGTCGGCTGCCATGTTCACCGTTACGAACAGGTTTCCTCGTCCGGTGCGAACACGGCGGGTAATACCGTTGAGCATTGCAGGTCGCTCGGCGGGAGTGATGTACTGAGGAATGCCTCCGGTATCGAATATCGACGCATCTTGGGTTGCAGTGTCGGCTTTATCGGTCGTGCCGATCGTCAGAACTTCCTTCTCACGAGAGCCGTTGCGGTAGACAGTAATGCCCTTGCAAGCGCTTTCCCATGCGAGCAGGTAGGCGTCTTCAACATCTTCGACTGTCGCTTCGTTCGGGAAGTTGATCGTCTTGGAAATTCCGGCGTCTGTGCTTTCCTGGAAAGCAGCCTGCATCATGACGTGATCACGAGGTGAAATGTCAGATGCAACGTGGAACAGTCGCTTGATGTCTTCTGGCACATCGTCTCTGTCCTGCAATGAACCACCGTCTGAAAGGTGCTCCAGCAGCTCTTCGGTGTAGAAGCCACGTTCCTTTGAGATTCGCTCAAAGTTCTTGTCGACATAGAACAGAGTCTTGCCTTCAAGGATGTTTTGCTTGCGGAACGCCAGCGCAAAGATTGGCTCGATTCCGCTGGACGCACCGGCGATCATCGAGATAGTCCCCGTGGGCGCAACCGTAAGCCGGCAGGCGTTTCGGTATGGCTTTTCGCCCTTCTTAGCGGCTTCAGACTCGTGCCACGCCGGGAACGCACCGCGCTCTTCGGCCATCGCCAACGACTCTTGATCAGCGTTCTCGCGGATGAATGCCATCAGCTTGCGACCCAGCTCAACTGCTGCGTCGGTGTCGTAAGGAATGCCAAGCTGAACAAGCATGTCGGCAAAGCCCATGAGGCCGAGACCGAGCTTGCGTGTCGACTGTGTCATCGTTTCGATGGCAGGCACCGCGTACTTGTTGGCGTCGATAACGTTGTCGAGCATGCGAGTTGAAAGTCGAATCGTCTCGCCGAGTCGATTCCAGTTGAGGTCGGTCATTCCCGCTTCATCGGTTTCCAAGAACTTTGCAACGTCGATCGAGCCGAGGTTGCACGACTCGTTCGGAAGCAGCGGCTGCTCACCACATGGGTTAGTTGCCGTGATGCGACCGAGGTGAAGCACCGGACTGTTCCGGTTTACTTCGTCCAAGAAGATCATTCCCGGCTCGCCGTTTCTCCACGCACCGTAGACGATCTTGCTGAACACATCACGAGCGTCGATGTTATCGACATCGACCATCCCGCTGTCGGGATCAGAAGGGTCGGCCAGTGCACGTAGAGCGTACGTTGTGCCGTCCTTGACCGCCTGCATGAACTCGTCGGAAGCGCCGACAGAGATATTGAAGTTGTGGATTTCGCCTTCAACCTGCTTGCAGTCAATGAACTCAAGAATGTCGGGGTGGTGAACGTCCATGACGGCCATGTTTGCGCCATCACGCTTGCCGCCCTGGGTTACGAGCGTTGATACAGAAGATAGGTGGCGAAGCACGCCAATTGGGCCACATGCCTTGCCGTGCGTGGTCGCAATGCCAGCACCTTTGGGTCGAAGTTCGGTGAGGGCGAATCCGGTTCCACCACCGAATTTTTGCACCATCGCAGCATCGTGAGCGGCACCCATGATGCCTTCCATACTATCGTGGAGCGGAAGAACAAAACATGCCGAAAGCGTGCCTGCGCCAGTGCCGGCGTTCATGAGAGTAGGGGAGTTGGGAAGATACTCGAGGCTGGCCATCATCTGAAAGAAGCCTTCTTCGATCTGGGCAACTTCGTCCGGGGTCTTTTCGTACTTGAACTCAGGAGCAGCGAGTGCCTTGGCGACTCGTCGGAACATGCCTTCGGGAGTTTCTATGATTTCTCCGTCGGTATTTTTCTGCAAATAACGTTTATCCAGAACCACACTGGCATTATCTGAAATCACCGCTGGTGTGAAATCTTCTGTTGGGGTTGTGCCGTTCGTGCTCATGTGTGTGTCCTGCGTGGTGGTCATCTATGTTCTTTTCGTGCGTACTTTTGGGGTGTTTTTATTCGTTTTGTCGAACTTGACCAACGAGTTGGATCGTTGATATTGCCAGCCCGGGCAGTTGGTTTGTAACTGCCGCCTAATCTGCCGGTGAGACTAGCTGTGGGTGTTAGCCCTGCTTTGCTCTCCGGCGGCGGCCCCGCTGAGCGAGCCGTGGAACGTCATCCTCTATTAGCCGTAATTGACTCTTCGATCCGCCGCCTTCAGCTTCTGGATCGGTCAATGCCTCCACCTCTTTAGTAAAGGAATCGACATCCTGAAAATCTCGATACACCGAGGCGAACCTTATGTATGCGACCCTGTCGAGAATTTTCAGTCGTTCAATGCACATTTCTCCGAGCACTCGCGCTTCTATTTCTGCCTTAGCGAGCTTGTGCAATTCGTTTTCTATATCGACAACCATCTTAGAAATGGCGCCAACCTCCAAGGGCCTCTTGGCACACGCAGTGCGGAGCGACCGTTCGAGCTTCTCTCCCGAAAATGCTTCGCGGCGGCCATCCCGCTTGGCGATCATTAGTGGCATTGAATGCACTTTTTCGTAGGTGGTGAACCGCAGCTCGCACCTTATGCATTCACGCCGTCTTCGCACGCCATCAGGCGCTTCACGCGAATCGATAACGCGTGATTCATTGTTTCCACAGAAGGGACAATGCATTGCCTAAAACGTACCCATCACTCTTGCTGCCATCAATGGTTTGAGGGTGCCGCGAAGAAGCCGTTCCGCCTGGGGGTGGATCTTGCGATCTAGGTTCCTTGAGCGGAGCAGTGTGCAAAACGAAAAGTTGAACACGCCACCTTGCGACTGCGGACACAGTCAAACCCCACATTTAGTGGTGTGAACCGGAGACTACCACTATCCATAGAGGGTGTGTCAATCCTCTATGTCAGCAGATTTGATGCACTTCTACTGCGAATTGCCGACTCGCAACTGTAGAAAATAGCCTTGTTCAAACACGCTAATTATACCTGAAAATAACGACGGAATTCGTCGTATATATCGCTGTGCAGTTCAAGAATTCAGTTTCCCTAAATGCTGGGAATTGCTTTTGATTACGCCGTATTAGTGGATATATAAAAGTAAACTTTGGTATCAACTTCGTCGGAGGCATAATCCAAATTCTTCGACATTCGCATAAGCGTCATTTAACACCAGATGGGAACGCCACACATGAAGAACGCCTGGGCTATCAGGAACGCCACGGACGAGGTTCTGGAAACCTCTGTTCAGCTGGGTGTGAAAAACATCATCTTCTATGGGGGACCCGGGCTGGACACTCTACCTGCTTCGGATCAACCTCACGGAAAAGAGCGGAATACCTACGAAAACTACGTGGCTTTTCGCGAGCGAGTCGAATCGTACTGCCTTACGGTTGCCGGCTGTGAAAACGGCTTTATCTCGGCACCGAAGTTCTACGACATCGCATTCGGCGGGCCAAGGCGTGATGAGCTTATTGAACTGCTTGCGGCTGAGATTACCGACATGGGCCGGGCCGGTATTCCGATTCTTGCCTACAACTGGATGCCGAATTCCGTATGGCGTTCTGGCGGCACCCAGATACGAGGCGGGACCGATGTTACGGCGTGGGACAGCGACGCAGATGACCAGAGTTCGATCATGGGCATCTCGGAGTCGACTGAGCAGCTTTTGCGCGACTACGACACTTCACGCGAAAACATGTGGGGGTGCCTTGAGTACTGGATTAAGGCGATAACCCCTGTTGCTGAAGCTGCTGGGATTCGGTTGGGTATTCACCCCGACGACCCGCCTGTGCCCGAGCTGGGTGGTGTCCCACGCCTTCTGGGTAGCTTCGATGCTTACAAGCGCCTTACTTCGATTGTGGATAGCCCGCACAACGGTATTGAGTTCTGCCAGGGGACGTTCTCTGAAATGGAGGATGCTCGCGACGGTGGAATCTACGAGATGATCAAGTACTTCGCCGAGCGAGACAAGGTTCTCTACGTACACTTCCGCAACGTTTCGGGAACTATTCCTAGCTTCCATGAAGAGTTCATCAACACTGGCTATGTCGATATGAAACGGGCTATGGAGACCTATCACGCGGCGGGCTACAAGGGTGTGTTCATGGACGATCACTGCCCGGAAATAGTTGGCGACACCGCGTTCCCCGGGAACTGGGGTGGATACCGTTCAAGGATCTTCGCCCAGGGCTACATTCAGGCGATGCTCGAAGCTGTGACAGGCGAACGCCCGGAGTAGGTGTGGGCTTGGCTGGTTTGAGGGCTTGAGGATTGTCATTGCGAGGAGGAACGACGTGGCAATAACCGCCTCCGAGCAACGCTGCCTTCATGTACAGAATTACCTGCCCCGGGGAAACCTGCCCTGGAACGATCAGTGATCCAGAATGATCACCGATTGCCACGTCGCTCGTTCCTCACTCCTCGCAATGACAAAGACGAAACGCCCCTACCGCTCCACAAACCGCTTGTTGATTACGGCGTTGCTTTTGAGGAACTTGATCAGCAGCGTCTCGACGCTTTCCCTTAGCGATCGGTCGTCGATGCGCACGTAGGCGGCTGACTCTACGATCGGCGACTTGAACCAGAACTTATCGTGGTAAACGCGCAAGCGACGGTCGATCGCTCCACCCTGCCCCACGTACAGCGGTCGCTGGCAGATGTCGTACAGTACATAGACGCCGGGTACAGATGGGAACCCGTTGGGGTCGTACGGATCGAACTCGGTCAACTCGCCGACATTCGTCGGGCCGTTGAGCTTTGGATAATTGCTCACATCTGTATTTCTCACCTCATCACCACCAACAGAGCGTTTTAGCTCGACCAGTCTCGTACTAAGACTGGCTTGCTTTAGACCTACACTGTAATACTTATTATGCATAGTGTAATTTCTGAATATATGTATAGTAATATCGTGCGGTCATATACCAACTGAGTGCGAGTACCTATCAACGAACGCAAAAGACCCCGCGAGAAGGCCGGTTCTCTCGGGGTCTTGCGTGACTCGTACCCGGCGCAACTCCGTGAGGAGCCAACTGGGCAGAGCTATTTGAAAAGTGGTTTTCTTTTTGGTTTAGTCGCTTGCTGCCAGTTCGCGGGCCGAGCGCCTGCGAGCTGATCGGTGGTGACGAAGGAACGGCGGAAGATCCAACGCTTCCTCGTCGCCAAGAACATCGGTGAGAGCTTCCGCTACGGCTGCTTCTTTTTCTGCCGATGCTTCTGCACCCGGGAATCCGGTCGCGATGATGGTCATCTTGACTTCGTTCTCCATCTTGGGGTCGGTGACCATACCGAAGATGATGTTGCAGTCGGGGTCGACCATGTTGGAAACGACTTCGGATGCCTGTTGAACTTCCTGAAGCGTGAGATCGGTGCCGCCAGTGACGTTGAAGATCACTCCACGAGCGCCTGCGATAGACACTTCGAGCAGCGGGCTGTCGATAGCCGCTTCAGCAGCCATGATCGCCCGGTCTTCACCATTACCCTGTCCGATAGCCATCCATGCAGGACCGGCGTTCGACATGATTGCCTTCACATCGGCGAAGTCGAGGTTGATTTCACCTGGCATAAGAATCAGTTCGGCGATCGACTGCACACCCTGGCGCAGAACGTCGTCTGCCATTCGGAATGCCATGTCCATCGAGAGATTCTCGGTCGACATGATCAAGAGTCGGTCGTTGGGGATAACGATTAACGTGTCTACGACTTCAGCGAGGGCCTTGATGCCTTCATCGGCCTGCCTGCGTCGTCGTGCGCCTTCGAAGTTGAACGGCTTGGTTACCACGCCAACCGTCAGTGCTCCTAGCTCCTGGGCTACTTCAGCAACGACTGGTGATCCACCAGTACCGGTGCCGCCACCCATTCCTGCCGCGATGAACACAAGGTCGGCGCCTTCGAGGGCTCGCTTGATTTCGTCGCGATCTTCTTCATGGCACTCTCGACCCTTGGAAGGGTCTCCGCCAACGCCGAGCCCACGAGCGGTGCGATCACCAACGCGGATTCGAATCGGAACGTCCGAGCGTGAAAGTGCCTGGGCGTCTGTGTTTACTGTGATGTATTCAACTTCAGGAATGCGTTCTCGGTACATTCGAGACACGGCGTTCGATCCGCCGCCACCTACACCAACAACCTTGATTGTTGCTGATCCGATGCTTCCTTCGATTGGGGTTACTGCCTGGTCGACCATTACTTGTTTCTCCTGGGGATCGGCTTGTCACTTTGTTGGTGAACAAGACGACCGCGGATGTTTGGGTTAGCGCCGTTCAATTGATCGGCGATGTGAGTTTTGTTAGCGCCCAAAAAGGGATCTGTTCGCGCGTTTGTTTTCGCTACGCGCCAGCAGTCTCCTTTTCTCGTTTCGCATCACTGTCGCGTTTTGGCAGCCAGCCACGGATGACTGAAAGTGCACCTGGCTTCATAGTTGCATCCGAATTACCAGATACAGAAGTTGCCGGTGCGTTTTTCAGTTGGCCGATATGGTTTTCAACTGGCAGGTTGCGCATGCCCCATAGAGCAATGCCTGCAGCTGCCGAGTACGACGGGTCGTTGGTGCCTTTAGGCATTCCGTCGAGTCCACGCGGTGTTGCGAGTCGAACTTTTCGTTGGAAAAGCAGTTTTGCGATATTCAGGAAGCCGTCGAGCTTGGCGCCGCCACCGGTGAATACGATTCGCTCGGTTGGGATGTCGGCAAGGTGCGGCTCATCGAGCTTGAGCATGATCATTCGGAACAGTTCCGAAGTTCGTTCCTTCAGAACCTGACCCACTTCACGCTTGGTGATGGTGAGCGGAACGTCCATGGTGGTCGGGTTGAGAGTTATCTCTTCTTTCATCCCGGCGAGTTCAGGAGCGGCTGTTCCGTGTTCGATCTTGAGCTTCTCGGCTTCATCGAAGCCAATTGCGAAAGCAATGCTCAAGTCGTTTGAGAACTGCCATCCACCAACTGGAATAACGGCCGTGTGTACAACCGCGCCATCGTGGTAAACGGCGATGTCGGAAGTTCCGCCACCAACGTCGACAAGCACTGCGCCTTCTTCTCGTTCATCGGCAGTTAGCACAGCGTCGGCGCTGGCAACCGGCTCGACAACCATCGAAGAAACACGAACACCTGCGTCGGAAACAGCATTGCGTAGTTCTGTGATTTTTGAGATCGATCCCGTAATTACGTGGCTCTCGACATGAAGCTCGCCGGTGTGCATCCCAAGCGGGTTGCGAATGCCGTAGAGGCCATCGAGTGCGTAGCTACGTGGGATTACGTGGAGCAGCTTGCGATCATCGGCAAGGTCTACCGCGCCAGACGCTTTTTTGGCTGCTGAAATATCGAGATCGGTAACCGTTCGTACGCCGTCGGGGCGAGGAACACTTACCCAGCGGTTCTTAGATTCGACGTGGCTCCCAGTGAGGCCGGCGTAAACCGTGTTGATTTCAACACCTGCTTCGGCGGATGCGAGAGCAACCGATTCCTTTACGGCTGCGGTAACGGCTGCCGAATCGGCCACCATGCCTTTGCTCATGCCGTTACAAGGCACAAAGCCAATTCCTGCCACTTCAACGCGGTGGTCGGCGCGTTTTCGGGCGACGATCGTGCACACCTTGGTGGTGCCGATATCGATAGCTACTCTGAAGTCTTCTTGCAACATGGTGGTCTCCTGTGCGGGATTTGGGGGTAGGTGGGGTTATTGGCGGATTAGCCGGGTCGTATCTGGTGGTTCAGCAGTAGTTGTTACCCCGGTCGATATCGCTGAACGGGCGCGACGTCTGGGGGCGAAAAAAGTGCTGCTCGTGCTCTGGGCGTTTGGGATGAAGTTGAAGATGATGCTCATACCCGCTCAGCCACCCTTAACTTGGCGCTGCGTGCACGCGGGTTGGAAGCAATTTCTTGATCGGTAGGAATTAGCGGGCGGCGAGTGATTACCTTTAGCGTTGCCAGATGGTCGCATCGGCATATCGGCGTGCCGAGAGGGCAGATGCAATCGGATGCTTGCTTGCGAATGAAGTTCTTGACGATTCGGTCTTCGAGCGAGTGGTATGAAATTACGGCTATTCGACCGCTCTGACCGAGCAGCGATACAGCCTGTTCGAGCGCAGTTTCGAGTGCCGATAGTTCGTCGTTTACTGCGATTCGGATCGCCTGGAACGTTCGAGTGGCAGGGTTGGTGCGCTTGCCGCGCCGTGGATTTACTTTCTCAATGAGATCAGCCAGTTCCAGTGAAGTGTTGATCGGGCGGTTCCTGACAATCGCACGGGCAATTCGCCGGGCAGCGCGGTCTTCACCAAGATGAAATATCAGGTCGGCAAGTTCAGATTCTGCGTAGCCGTTGATGATGTCGGCTGCGGTTACCTGCTGATCGAAGCTGAACCGCATATCGAGCGGGTCAGCCCTGCGGAAACTGAATCCCCGGGATTCCCGGTCCAGCTGCAGCGAAGAAACACCAAGGTCAAATAGCACACCGTGCACAGGCACGAACTCGTACTGAAGTGCCGTTGCGCGAATATCTCGAAAATTCGCATTGACGGCGCGGAAAGACTCGTCAAATTCAGCGAGTCGTTCGGTTGCCACTGAAATAGCTTCGGCATCGGCATCGAGCCCGAGAACCTGCCCACCAGGTTCGGCCGCCGTGAGCATCGTCTTCGAATGGCCACCCTCGCCCAGGGTTCCATCGATGTAGCGCCCACCCGGCTGGACGTTTAGTGCCTGCATGATTTCCGGAATCATTACCGGAGTGTGGTGAAGATCTAATCCCATGAGAATCACTCGTCCGTCTCCACTTCGATCTGGCGGAGCACAATCTGTGTTTGCTCGGTTGGTGGCGCTACCTGTGGGGCGGCTTCTGCAATATCAGCAGCTTCGGTATCGAGGGTTCGTCGCTCTTCTGCCCATGCGGTGACCGACCAAATCTCGATAAACCTGCCGGTGCCGACGATGATTACGTCTTCACCCAAACCGGCATACTCACGAAGCTGAACCGGAATAACGACTCGCCCGCTGCGGTCGAGGGTTCCGGCGAAGGCACCAGAGAATGTGAGTCGAGCAAGCTTGCGTGCGCTGGCCGAAGTGTTCGGCTGCTGTGCAATATCGCTGGCGGCTCGTTCCCACTCTTCGGGGGTGTAGACGACCACGCAGTTGTCGTATGCCCGGCCGAGAACGATGCCGTCGATGAACGCCATTTTGAACCGAGCAGGAATAGCAACCCTGCCTTGGGGGTCAATTCTGTGCTCGTATTCGCCGGCGAAAATCACGGTGGTTTCTCGGTATCGGGTGTTGAGGGGTTAATTCGAATTTGCCCCTATTTACCCCAATACGCGACAAATTGTGCCAGATAACCACTTTCCACGACAATACATTCCGTGCACACTTTTGAGGTAAATTGAATGTGACGATCGTACTTGCCGGCGTGCTAGCATCCGGAAATTCAAGTTTGTACGTTCGTACTCCAAGTTCAAGGTTCAGTTCATTGGTACGTTCGTACTCAAGTGCATGGTGGTCGCTGTTTCCAGCGTGCGCCGGGACGGAGAAATCACAATAGTTGCCTACGCAGTGCTAACCAGCAGCGATACCGGGTCCGTGGGGAAACGGGTCGATACGAGTGGTGACGCTATCGTTGAAATCATGGATGGCGCAGGTCACACGCTGGCTGAGCGCGTCATGCTTCCCGACGATTTCGACCAGCTTACCGGGCAGATAAAGACCTGGTGCGATTCCGGAAATGTCGACGTGGTTCTAACCACCGGCGGCACCGGACTTTCGTCGCGTGATGTGATGCCTGAAGTGACACGTGGCCTTATCGATCTTGAGATACCGGGCATGGCCGAGGTGATGCGAGCCGCATCCCAAAAGGTGACCAACATGGCGATGATTTCGAGGGCGGTGGCTGGAGCACGAGGTTCAACCCTGGTAATAAATTTGCCGGGTAGCACCGGCGGCGTACGCGACAACCTTGCCGTTGTACTTCCAGTCATCGAACACGCAGTTGGAGTGCTGCAGGATAGACAAGCCGGGGAGCATCCGCTCTAGGATCTGATCTCGCGCGCCTGCGCCGTTGCTGTGGCGCGCACGCATACACTCCGATAGGTTTCAGGCTTCCTGAATGATCCAGTTCTGTTCCACCCCATGCACATTTCGATAATCACACTGTTTCCTGAAATGTTCGAAGGCCCATTGGGCACGAGCATTATTGGTCGCGCTGTGGAATCTGGCAAAGCCGTGATTGATCTGGTGCAGCTGCGAGACTTTGCGGACGACGAGCGAGGAACGATTGATGAACCACCGTTTGGCGGCGGCGCGGGTATGGTGCTCAAAGCCGAACCGCTGGTTAAAGCGGTTGACGCAGTTTCTGAAAAGTCGAACACAAGCACGAAGCCACATGTAATCCTGATGTCGGCACAGGGCTCACCGCTCACCCATCGACGTGCCCAGGAACTATCCGAAATGCCAGAAATCACTCTGGTGTGCGGTCACTACGAGGGCGTTGACGAACGCTTTATCGAACTCCGTGTCGACGAAGAAATCTCCATTGGCGACTTCGTAATGACTGGTGGAGAGATTCCAACAATGGCTCTTACCGATGCCGTAATAAGGCTCATACCCGGCGTGCTTGGCGATGACGATTCGTCTAAACATGACTCGTTTGCTCCGGGATCAGATGTGCTGTTGGAGGGCCCGGTCTACACCCGCCCCGCAGAATTCGAAGGACTCGATGTCCCGAAGATTCTGCTTAGTGGCGATCACGCAAAAATCGAAGCGTGGCGTCGTAGTCAGGCACTTAAACGAACGGAAGAACGCCGACCCGACCTGCTAAACGACTGGCCAGTTTCTGAGTGACCGAAGGCGCAATATCACTCTGTGTCGGGCAATCATGCCAGGCAATGCGCACAGGTCGCCAGAAATCGGTATGCATCGGTATTGCTGCACCGCACTTTTCGGTTGTAGACTTACTAGCCTGCACTGACACACATCGACGCCTTGGGGCGTCTTTTCGCGACGAAAGATTTTAGACATGGATGCCGCATCACTGGTCGAGCGAAAAACGCTTGACCACATCGAGGATTTCCAGCCCGGTGACACCGTTATCGTGAACCTTCGCATTGTTGAAGGCGAACGACAGCGTATTCAGGCTTACCAGGGCAACGTGATTTCCGGCAAGCACCGACTCGCGAAGAGCCCGCTTCCCGGTGACACTTTCATGGTTCGACGTGTGTCGTACGGCATTGGCGTAGAGCGAATCATTCCGTTCCACTCACCCAATGTTGAATCCGTAAAGGTAACCCGCCGAGGCAAGGTACGACGCTCACGTCTTTACTACCTCCGTGGTCTCACGGGCAGGAAAGCCCGAATCAAGGAACGCCGATAAGCTCCTGATCGGCACTTCTCACGCCGGTCCCCTTCTATGTAAAACAACCTCTGCTGAAATGGCAGGGGTTTTTTTACCGCCCTGTTTATTGCGCCACTTGCTGTTTGACCACATCGTGTTGGCGCAGATAATTGGCAGCAACTAGCACTTATCCGGAGCCTAACCAACCTGTTCGCCGAAGTAGCGGTCGACTTTCCCGACGACCATTCCCGCACGTTTACGTATTCCGTTCCCGATGGAACGGGCGTGGTTGCGGGCGATCTTGTTTGGGTGCCGTTTGGTTCCAGAACACTCCAGGGGATTGTGTTTGAGCTGACCGACGTGGCACAGGCTGATATCGATAACGTACGGACGATAACCGCCCGGACTCTCGACGGCCCGTTCATCGCCGAGCACCTGCTTCGAACCGCCCGATGGGTTGCTGAGCACTACAGAACAACACTGTTCACCGCGTGTTCGCTGTTACTTCCCCCGGGAGCTTCTTCGAGATTACGAACGTGGCTTTCGCCGGGAGTTATCGATCGCGACCTGTCGAAGCGCGAGCAGCAGGCTGTTGGCTACGTGATTGAAAACGAGCGGGCACCAAAGTCGCGAGTTGCACGGCGATTGGGATTAGGCGGAACTCCGATTGTCGATCGACTGATTCGGCAGCACGTCCTTCACGCTGAATCCGAGTGGGAGAAGCCACGCGTATCCGCGGTTTACTCGAATCGAATCGAACTTACGGCTGCCGAATCGGCCGTCCGAAATCTAATTGCAGAGTACGCAGAAGGCCGGTCACAAAAACGAGCCGCGCTCCTCGAATGGTTCCTATCGGGCAAAGTTGCTCAAACCAAATCGTCACTCAACGAACAGTTCGGTGGGGCAGCAGTGAAATGGGCGTTCGGCGAGAAGCTCCTGAAGATCCGAAAAATCCGCCGCGACCGCGACCCGCTTGCCGACTACTTCTTCCAGCAGGAGTTCGCCCACACTCCAACCAATCCGCAGCGCACGGCGATAGAAGCTGTGGTGAAACAGATACTCGCAGCAAAGCCATCAGCAAATCCCGCCGAACGCCAGTTCCTGCTTCATGGAGTAACCGGCTCCGGAAAAACCGAGGTCTACCTCCAGGCGATCGAAGCATGTACCGCCGCTGGTAAAAAAGCGATATTCCTTGTGCCCGAAATCGCGCTCACACCACAAACGCTCCAGCGAATCGCATCACGCTTTCCCGGGAAGGTCGGGGTACTTCATTCCGGTCTCACAATTGGCCAGCGATACGATCAGTGGTGGCGGGTGAAAAACGGCGATTTCCCGATTGTTCTTGGTTCCCGTGGTGCCATATTTGCACCGATTGAAAATCCCGGCCTGATAGTAATCGACGAAGAGCACGAATGGACCTACAAGCAGGGCGATCAGGCTCCTCGATATCACGCTCGGGCAGTCGCTGAACGTATCTCCGAAGAGACAGGTGCGGTGCTCGTGCTTGGAAGTGCCACCCCCGATATTTCGAATTATCGATCTGCACAGGCAGGTCGATATCAGCTACTTCAGCTACCCAAGCGAGTTGGATCCGGCGAGCTTGCCCAGAGCACTGGCAGAGATCAGCCGATGGCAAAAGTCGAGATCGTCGACATGCGAGATGAGCGCGAGGACGGCCACTTCGAGATGCTCAGTCGACCGCTTATCGACGCGATGCGTGACGCTCTCGCTGCCGGTGGAAAGGTGATCCTGTTCCTTAACCGTCGTGGTTCCGCATCGTTTATTCAGTGCATGGATTGCGGCAAGGTCAGGCAGTGTAAACGCTGCGACACCGCTCTAACGTTCCACAGAGATTCTGACGATTCCCGAGCCCAAAGCGGCAAACTAATCTGCCACTACTGCAACTACACAGTTGGTACCGGAACGAATTGCCCAACCTGCGGCGGCAAACAGGTGCGCCGCTCGTCTCCGGGTACTCAGATGGCAGCTGAAATGGTACGCCAGTACTTCGCGGGAATCGAAGTGGTCAGGTGGGATTCCGACAGCGCACGAACAGCGACCGATCATCAGCGGATCATGGATGAGTTTGTAAAAAGCGAGGTCAGCGTGCTGGTGGGAACCCAGATGGTTGCCAAAGGACTCGACATTCCCAGCGTGACCCTCGTTGGAGTCATTTCAGCCGATACGGGTTTGGCAGTTCCAGATTTCAGAGGTGCCGAGCGAGCGTTCCAGGTTCTGGCGCAGGTCATAGGTCGAAGTGGCAGGGGAGCGTGGGACGGACGTGCGATCATCCAGACTTTCAACCCGGAACACTACGCAATTCAGGCCGCTGCCGATCAAGATTACGAACTGTTTTACGATACCGAAATCAAGCTACGTGCGGCGCAGGCGAACCCGCCATTTACCAGCATGATCAAGCTGATGCATTCGGCAGGCAACGCCGAAGTGGCGAAATCGGAGGCAGATCGATTTGCGCGAGAGCTTGCCGATATTCGAGAGTCGCACGGTGAAACAGGAATCGAAGTCATTGGCCCGACCCCGGCGTACCCGCTGAAAATCCGAAATATGTACCGCTGGCAAATCTTGCTCAAGGGCGCGCATCCTGAGAGACTTCTTGAGTTGGTGGCAACGAACTCGCTCTGGACTATTGATGTCGACCCGGCGTCGTTAGGTTAGGCTCATCCCCGCCGACCAACATTTGCCCACGACCACACCAAATTAGAAAGACAAACCTTGCCAATCAGGCGAATCAGGGTGTTTCCCGATCCCATTCTGCGAAAGAAGTGCAGGGTAGTTCGCCGCGTCGATATGGATAAAGCCCGCGAGCTGGCATCCGACATGATCGAAACGATGGACGGCGCAGGTGGTGTTGGACTGGCTGCAAACCAGGTCGGAGCTCTTCAGCGGGTGGTAACTCTGCATATACCCGGCGATGATGAAGCGATTGTTCTAATCAATCCCGAAATCAGAGATACCGAAGGCGAGCGAGAAATCGTCGAAGGCTGTCTTTCGTTTCCCGGCTACGAGGGAATGGTCAAGCGATCGATAACCGTCAAGGCCAGGTGGCTCGACGAAAACGGCTCGAAGATGAAGATCACCACCGACGAATTAATTGCCCAGGCGCTTGAGCACGAAGTCGATCACCTGAACGGAATCCTGTACACGGATCACCTTCTTGCCCACGAGAAACTTGTGGCGGCGGGAACATATATGGAGGACGACGAGCCACACATGCACGACGTTGAGCTTGAGGTGCACGCCGATCACAGCGACGAGGGCGAGGAGCCTGAGGAATCGGACATCGAAGTGGTTCACTCCACGATCAAGTTCAGCGATCTCTACTCAGAATCGGCGGTCGATCAGATGCGGTACGACCTGCGACGGGAAGGCTTTTTAGCCGAGGAGTCGGAATCGGTCGCTTCGGAGCACAGTCACTCCCACACCCACACCCACGATCACGTTGAGTCTGACGATCCTCATCTGGACGGCGGTGTACTTCTCGATCCTGAACATAAGCATTAACCCGTGTTTGCGACCGGGAAATAGAGCGATCGTGATGAATCCTCGACCGGGAAATCGAGATCGGCTAAGCGGCGACAAGTAACGTTGAAATGTGCACCCGCCCGCACACTGGATTTACGTTGCCCCGGTGCTATACTTTTTGCTTGCCTGAAATGAGTTGAAGCATCGCTTTGGCAAGTTCGGGCGTATTTCATGTTTGACTCGATGCCAATTCCCGAAATATTCTGGACGGCATCGGAGGTTCGTTCTAGCTGCTTACTGACGTCACCAGATAGGTGAACAAACGTCAGAATAAATCACATAGACACGCCGCCTTTGCGGCGCGTTTCGCGTAAGAGTCTGAGTTATTGAGTAGATTCAGAGGTTTAATCCTCGTTGCAATACTGGTTGTCATTTCGGTTGTTGTATTGGCAATTTCCGAAGTTAGTGTCCTCGGGTTTACCCGTGGAGGTGATAGCCCGCTGGGCTTGACCCTGGGGCTTGATCTCGAAGGTGGAACACACCTCGTCTACAAGGTTGTACCTGAAGACGGTCGTGATCCCACCCGGGAAGACATGGAAGGTGTTCGCAACATCATCGACCGACGTGTCAACGAGTTCGGTGTCAGCGAAGCTAGCGTCCAGCTGCTCGGTGGTGGAGTCGATTCCGTAGCCGACCGAGTTCTTGTACAGATTCCAGGTCAGACTGGTTCGGCAATCACACTGAACTTCGGCGCAGACACTGTTTTGCCCGAGACCCTTGAGGCATTTTTCCACAACGAACTCGGTCGCACCGACGCCACAGTAAAGCAGAACGAAAACCTAACGCTTACTGTTCAGCTGGACGATATTCGAACCGAAGTGGTTGACCAGGAAGGGTTCGTAATTACACCTTCCGAGGCTGATGAGTGGCGCGATGCAATTATTGATCACTACCCGATCGCCCTTCAGGTTGGCTACATACTGCCTCAGGTAGACCCGCCGATTGTTGGCGAAGACAGCGGCGTTGACGTTACCCCGATTGATGACGCTGAGACCCTGCCGACTCTCGCCGAAGTCGAAGCCGCATTTGCTTCAGTCGGCCGCAGCGATGCAGACATCGACGAAGTTACTGCCGCAGAAGGTCTGTTTTCCATCCTTATGTACGGTCTCGATATCAATTCGACCGATGATGATGGAAACCCGATTCTCGGTGAAGACCAGAGGATATTCGCGGCCCTCCGTGATATCGGAACCGTTCAGTTTGCATCGATGCAGGGTGTACTCACTCAGTGGACACTCGGTGGTGGCGGTCAGGAAGCAAAGAACGTTATCGGCACGACGGCCCAGCTTGAGTTCCGCTACCGAGAATGTGGCGACGAGCTTCCAGCCTCTGCCGGGATTCCGTGGCCGCCGAATGGTTTGACCCCAGAAGAGTGGGCAACTGAAAGGTGTTCAAACCCCGCTTACTTCACTGAGTCGGCGACTGAAATTGACGCTGCCGACCTTGATGACGCATTCCCATCTGTTTCACAGGGAGCGATCGCAAGCCCGATCGTTACTCTGGTTTTCAACGACGAAGGTGGACAGGCATTCTTCGATGTGACCAGCCGTGTTTCCGCGCGAGGCGACCGGTTGGCGATCTACCTCGACAACACAGAACTTGTGGCACCGGGCGTAAGCCAGGGTGGTATCGCAGGTGGTCGAGCCATCATCGAAGGTGGTGACTTCACGTCTGAGAGCGTCCGAACCATCGCCATTCAGCTCCGATCGGGTGCACTGCCCGTCGGGCTTGAGCTCATTCAAGAACGCAACGTCGACGCCGTTCTCGGTAAAGACTCGCTGCAGAAGAGCCTGATCGCTGGTGGGGTCGGAATGATCCTGCTCCTTATCTTCATGATCGCCTACTACAAGATCCCCGGTCTCGTGGCATCGATAGCGTTGATTGCATACGCCATAATGCTGCTGGGTATCTTCAAAATGGTTCCGGTAACGCTCACGTTGTCGGGTGCAGCCGCGGTGATTCTGTCGCTCGGTTTCGCTGTCGACGCGAACGTTCTGATTGCAGAGCGCACGAAGGAAGAACTGCGATCGGGTCGAAGCCTGCTTGCGGCTATCACTGCCGGATTCGAGCGGGCATGGCCATCGATTAGAGATGGAAACATGTCGACGATCATCGTTGCTGTTGTACTTTTCTGGTTCGGTGATCGCTTCAGCACCAGTGTCATGCAGGGATTCGCCCTGACACTCGCCATTGGTGTGCTTTTGAGCATGTTCACCGCATTCTTTGCCAGCCGGCTGTTGCTCCGTCTGATCGCATTGACAAGTATTGGGGACCGCCCGAACCTGTTCGTACCGGTGCGTGATCAGAATCAACCGAGCGACCCAGCGACTGGAGGTAACTCCTAATGGATATCGTCGGCAAGCGTCGGATATTTCTGACCATCTCGATAGTTCTCGCAACCTTGTCGGTTGTAGTTCTGGGCACGTCCGGGCTGAATCTGGGTATCGATTTCACATCGGGTACCACGATTACATACCAGTTCGACGGCGGTGACCCAGGTTCTGCTGACGTGGTTGACGCGCTAGCTCGTTCCGGTCACCCGGGAGCTGTTGTTCAGGCACTTGGTGATAAACAGTACTTCGTTCGCACGGACGACCTTGGCAACTCTGGTCTGAACGATGTGGAAGTTGAGATAGCGAAGCTCGATGAGGCTCCGGCAAGGGTGCTCGACACCACTTCGGTGGGTGCTTCGGTGGCTGAAGACACTGTTCAAAATGCTATTACCGCGGTGATTGTCGCAGCGATATTTGTGATGCTGTACATCATGTATGCCTTCCGCTCGGTGCCGAATTCGTACAAGTACGCCTTCGCAGCGGTGGTTGCGCTGATGCACGATGTCGTCATCGTTCTCGGAGCGTTCGCGGTTCTCGGACTTGCCATTAACGCTGAGGTCAACGCGATTTTTATCGTTGGTATTCTGACCGTTATTGGTTATTCGGTAAACGACACAATCGTAATTTTCGACCGTATCCGCGAGAACGTAACACTGGCACCGGGTCGTGATTTCCGAACTACGGTTAACCTGTCGATCAACGAATCGATTACCCGTTCACTCGGAACCAGCATAACTACGATGACAGTGATAATCGCAATGCTGCTTTTCGGTGGAGCCTCTATTCGAGACTTCCTGATTGTGCTGCTTGCTGGTGTGCTCATTGGAACCTACAGCTCGATTTTCGTCGCTGCTCAGGTTCTTGTTTTGTGGGAGCCCCGAGCGTTCCTACCTTGGCGACGAGCCACCTCTTCGAACTCCTAAACTCACACCTTAAGTAGTCGCACCCTTACGAAAATTCAACTACCATGCGCCCGGCAGGCGTGGTGGTTGGGCGCGCCTGACGAATGCCTGATATCGACAGACAAGGAACGTTAACGAATGCTGATTGGTGCACATGTTTCCGCAGCAGGTGGATCCAACAAGGCCATCGCCCGAGCTGAAGAGATCGGAGCCGAGTGCTTCCAGATCTTCACTTCATCTCCACGTATGTGGTCCGCGAAGCCAATCGTCGATGAGGTCGCCGAAAAGTATCAGGCTGAAATGAAACGGTCGGGTATGGGTCCGACTGTGCTCCATGGAAAGTATTTGGTTGCGCTCGGAAGCGCCGACCCCGAGCTTCTGGCTAAGTCGGAAGTAGCATTGCAGGCCGATGTAGCTGCCGCTAACAAACTCGATGCGCTTGGCGTGATATTCCACCCGGCGAGTCACCGCGGTCAGGGGTTCGATGCGGTAGTCGATCAGTTCGCCAATTCCGTTCGAAAAATCCTCGACAAAGAACCGGGCGATTCACTGTTGATGCTCGAAACCAGCGCGGGTGCTGGCGATCACATTGGATCAACTTTCTCAGAACTCGGCACACTCATCAAAGCTATTGGTAACGACCGCGTGGCCGTGTGTCTCGACACCCAGCACGTTTGGGCGGCCGGATACAACATTGCCGCTGCCGACACGCTGAATACGACACTCGACGAGTTCGACAAGGAAATTGGTCTCGATCTGTTGCGGTCAGTTCACGCCAACGACTCTATGCGCGAGCTTGGATCTTCTGTCGACCGGCACGAAAACATTGGCGATGGCCTTATCGGATCAGCCGGATTTGCAGTGCTGATGGCACATGAGGCGTTCAGGCGGGTGCCGTTCTATCTTGAGGTTCCCGGAACCGGCAAGAGCGGACCCGACAAGCCGAACATCGATCGCCTGATGGCAATCAGGTCGCAGGTAGGCGCAGGGTAACTGCGCATTGCAAATCAGCAGAGATAGCTTCGAGGATCTTGTTCGCGATGCCATCTCGTCTTTGCCTGAACAATTCCTCTCGAAAATGGACAACGTCAGCATAATCGTTGCTGACCGACCTTCGCCGGAACAGATCAGAGAGAACAATCTGGGGCCGCACGACACGCTGTACGGGTTGTACGAAGGCGTATCGCTTACCGAGCGAGGGAGCTATGTGCCTCCTCTGCCCGACGTCATAACGATATTCCAGGAGCCTATCGAGCGCTCTTCCAGGACTGATGCCGAGCTTGAAGATCAGGTGAGATCAACGGTTGTTCACGAAGTCGCTCACTATTTTGGATTCTCCGACACTGAACTTGAAAAGTTGGGACTGGGCTAATGCCAAGAATTGTCATCGCCGCGTTCGACGGACTTCAGCCCTCACAGGTATCGCCTGAACTCATGCCGATTGTTAGCAAACTTGCCGACGACGGAGTCAGGTTCCTCCACCATCACGGAGTATTTCCAACGGTTACGCGATCCAACTCGGCGAGTCTAGTTACGGGAGTCACTCCCGGCGGGCACGGGCTTACCGCTAATAAATCGGTATTCCCTGAAATTTCACCCACCGAGGTTATCGACGCTCTTGTCCCTCAGCTGCCAGAGATAAACCAACTTCTAGGCGGCAAGTTGTTGTTTGTGCCAACACTTGGAGAGATGATCAGCCAGCACGATATGAAGTGGGTTTCTGTTGTCGGAGGCACGAGCGGCAACGCTTATGTGCAGCACCCAAATGCTGCCGAGTTTGGCGGCGTAGTGATTCACCCCGAATTCACGAATCCACCTGAGCACCATGAAGTAATCATTCGCCAGTTCGGCGACTGGCCGGTTAAAGAGGCACCCGCAGCGGATCTGGTCAGGCGTACCGCTGATGTTGCGATCGAATATGCGCTGCGTGAACTGAACCCCGACGTTTTGCTTGTCTGGTTCCCTGAGCCCGACACATCACAACACGCCTTCGGGGTCGATAGCGATGAAGCCCGCCAAATGTACTCATTGGCCGATTCGCAGCTGGGCAGAATTCTGAAAGCGATCGATGGCAGTCAAGGCGATAAGCCCGACGTGTTTGTCGTCTCGGATCATGGTTACTCGACAATCGATTCGATCATCGATGTACATGCGGAGCTGGCGAGTGAGGGTTTTGGCCCCGACAACGGCGAAGACTCGGTCATCGTTGCTGAAAACGGTGGTTCGATACTGCTGTACGTGCCGGCCAAAAGCCGAGAACTTACCGATAGATTGCTGAAGTGGCTTGTCGATCAGGAGTGGGTTGGCGCTATTGCCATCGACCTTACGGCCCAGGGTTCTGGCGCATTTGCGTCGATAAGCGATATCGGACTAGACGGGCCTCGCGCTCCAGATATCGCAGTAGCCATGCGTTCAACCGACACGGGCTCGTTAGCCCCGCTGGCACGTTCGGGGGCAGCAGCCAGTGGTCGGCGAGTTGGCGTAGGCTCTCACGGCGGTGGGAGCGGCGCAGAACTGCACAACACATTGATCGCAAGCGGCCCATCGTTTATCTCAGGACTCCGTTCCGACCTACCAAGTGGCAACATTGATGTTGCCCCGACGGTTCTGGAACTGCTTGGAATTCCATTGGCCGATCACTTTCGTGGCCGTGTATTGGGCGAAGCAATCCACAACTACGGAACAGGCGTAGTGCAAGAAGTGGAACTGGAAGCGTCTGGGTCGACGTCCCCGACTATCTCGGTGAGTGTCGGCAACACCAGATATCTCTGCGAATTCGGCTGATCACGTAATATTCTGTCGAAAATGCCGGAAGCCCACACCGATTTCGTACCAATTCGTCGATAATACGGCGGGCAATAATGAGTAGCACGAATCTCTAAACTGAACGAGCCGGGAAGAAGAAACCCCGTATCGAACTTCACATGCTGTCGTTCGAATTAAGTGAGCGCGTCAAGATAGCTCGCCTGCTTACCGACGCTGGATTTTCCATTCGCAATGAATCCGCTGCCAACATCGAGCGATTTGAACAGCGTGTGAGCGATGACAAGTGGGATTTGATATTTCTTGACGCGCGAAGTTCATTGGCATCGGTTGCCCAGGCAGTTGAGTTAGCCCGGGTTCATGCAGCCGATACACCCATCTTCTCCATGATCGAATCCGATCAAGAGAACCAGGCTCAACTGCTGGATCTCGGTATCGTCGATCTATTCACCCCCGACGGCATGCCCCGAATCGCCGGAAGCATTACCAGAACACTGAGCGCCGACGAGGACTGAAAACTCGTCCTCGAAGCACACCGCCTGCAGGACGAAATCAAGCTCGCCGGTGACGAGCGTGAGGTTCTAACAGAGATCGGGCAGCTAGTTTCTGCATCGCTGGACATCGGCCAGATATACGATCAGCTTGTAGCTCAAATCAAAAGACTTATTCCACTTGAGACTGCGGCCATCGCCGTTGCAGACCCAGCTACCGATACTGTGACGCTTGAGTATGTCGCTGGAAAAGAACTTCCCGGTTATCCGCAAGGACGCGTATTGGCTATGTCGGGGGTAACCCCTGTAACCCAGTTGGCCAGATTTGTACTCGTACTCGACACCAGCCTCCTTGAGGAGATGCGTACCGAGTTCCCTGGAATCGAGGAACTGCTCGAATCAGGCGTCAAATCAATCATGGCCACACCACTTGTGCATCGGGATGAAGTAGTTGAATTCCTCGCGACGGCAACGTCGGTTGAGGATGCTTACACACCTGAGCATGTTGGCGCAGCCGAACGAATTAGTGCCCAGATTTCTGGGGCACTGGCAAACTCCCGTCTGCATGCCCGCATCAGCCGTATCGCACAGATTCGCGAGATTCTTGTCCAGATCGGCCGAGAAGCCAGTGTCGCCAGCAACCTTCAGGATTTATATGCAGGTGTGATCAACAGCTTGAAAGATCTGTTCCCGGTTGATCGTTCAGCTATCGCGGTCCGAACCGAAAACGGCAATTCACTGCTTAACGAGCACGTTTCTGGAATAGAAATCGAAGGTCTCGAAGAAGGGCAAATTCTGTCCCTCGACGATATGCCGGATGGAATTCTCTCCAAAGCACAACTCATTTCAGCCTACGATGTTGACGATGAACGGATAGAAGATCCCTCAGGTGGTATCTGGGCCAAAGCCGGATTAATGTCGAATATCAGACGCCACTTCGGGCGCGTGACTCCGTTATCGGATTCATAGCGATAAGCGGAGCCGCTGACCGGGCGTACACCCAGGATGACCTATCACTGCTCGAACGAGTATCTGATCAAATTTCGCCAGTTATAGAGTTATTGCATCTGCTTGACAGAGTTAGATCTCTTGCAGCCACTATCGAAACAACTCTAGATCTGGTCGCAATATGTGATCTTGACGGAGTTGCCAGCTACATCAACCCCGCTGGATTACAAATGCTTGATCTGGAGGACAGTGGATCGGGTGCAGGAATATCTCTTACAGAATTTGTTGCCGATGCTGACACTGAGACCGTTGTGACGATTTCGGTAGACGATATGGAAGTTCGAGTCGAGATCGCTGACAAAAGGCCCGGCATCGAAAAAGACGAACTGAGCGCGGTGTTCGAAAGCTTCTACCGCGGCAAGAAGGCACGAATCTCTCGCGTGGCAGGCACCGGGCTCGGACTATCGATCGCAAAAGGATTCGTCGAGGCGCAGAGCGGCCGGATATGGGCTGAAAGCACGTTGGCGAAGGAAGCACATTCATCTTTACGCTTCCGCTCGTGATCACCTGAGATCGCCTGCTCGTGTTATGCAGCCAGAATTCTTACCGAACGAACCGGCTGTCTCCAGCTCGGCGCGTAAGATCCTTCGAATCCATGTATTCCAGCACGGCGAGTGTGTACTTGCGACTTGTGCCGAAAATTTCTCGAACGTTCGTGATAGTGATTTCCTGACCGTCGGTACCTGAACCAAGAATTTTCGACTCCATCTCTTCGTAGGCACCGGTTGGATACACAATATCGCCGCTGATGCGAACAACGTCGCCCCGGTCGCTAAGCAGCTGCAGAATTTCGATATCGACGGGCCGTTCGGTCGAAGGGCTGTAACGGTCGGCTGAGATCAGTTTCATAAACTCGTTCGCCTCCGATTCCTGTGCTGAGGAAAGCCGGGGCGCATGATCGGGAGTGCGTACGGTGGCATCGTCGGTTGCGATTACTTCTTCAGCGCTCAATGACGCCGAAACTGCTGTGAATGCTGGCGTCTTTAGCTTCAACTGTCCACGGAAATCCTGAAGTGGCATTCCCTGTCGCAGTGGGTATGTTTTATGGAAACTCGAAAGGGTTGAAGCAGCGATTCCTGTCAAACTCTCCCAGCCGCCAATCGAGATGACGAACTCGTTACCCGAGCCGAGCCTCTTCACTCTGCCTTCCGATTCAAGAGTCGATATTGCTGCTTCGATATCGTCAGCACTGGTTCCCGCCGATCCGGCGAGTTGTGCGATCGTTGCTGGCTCGATATCGGTCAGAGCATTGAACGTGACATCTTCGCTTGAGCCGCTGGCGATTGTTTGTAGTCGAGATAGCGTTTCAGCGTCGTTGCGTTTGCGGCGTGGGGCGTTCGGCTCCAGCACCTGGCCTCCCCCAAGAGTGTTCTCTGTGTCTCGTACGACGAACGAATCGCCTCGTACAACGGGTACTTTCTCCGTGGTGCGCAACTGAACCCAGCCGCTTGAGCCCGGTGCGATTTGATCGCCTTCCAGCACCCTGACCGTTGCCGGGATTTCACGTGTTCCGGCGAACAGAGTCACCTTGTGGTTGTGACGAACGGGACGTGGCGCGTCGGGAATCACCCTGAACGTGGCGTCGAACGCACTGGAAGATTCGAGCCAGCCTACGGTTGTCAAAAGATCGCCACGGTCGATATCCGAGTGGCCGATTCCGCTCAGGTTCACAGCCAACCTTGTACCGGGACCAACCTGATCATGCGAGGTTTCGTGAACCTGCAGGCTTCGAATTCGCGCCCGTTGACCCGAAGGCAATATCTCGACCTCTTGCCCAACTTTCAGCGAACCGTCGGCGAGTGTTCCTGTAACCACAGTACCAAAGCCAGAGATCGTGAACGACCTATCGACAGGTAGCCGTGGGTTGCCGGTGCTGCGATGCGATAGAAGCCCGGTTATCAGCTTGTCGAGAGCCGCTCGAAACTCGTCCAGTCCCTCACCATTTTCGGCTGAAACGGCAACGACGTCGGCGTTCTCTAAAGAAGTTCCTTCCAGCGTTTCCTGTACCTCCAGCGTGACCAGATCGAGCCAGTCCTGGTCGACCAGATCTTTCTTCGTCATCACGATCAACCCGGTGTCGATGCCAAGTAGGTCCAGAATCGCAAGATGTTCTCGCGTTTGCGGCATCACGCCTTCGTCCGCAGCGACGATCAGAAGGGCCACGTCAACGCCACCAGCACCCATGAGCATGTTTTTGATGAAGCGCTCGTGTCCGGGCACGTCGACGATGCTTATCTCGGCTCCAGAAGGCAGGGTGAGCCAGGCAAACCCCAGCTCGATCGTCATGCCACGGCTTTTCTCTTCGAGCAGGCGGTCGGGATCGATTCCGGTCAGCGCCTGAATCAGCGTCGATTTACCGTGATCTACGTGTCCTGCCGTGCCTACAACAAACAAGCTTTAGATTTCCTTTGGGGGAACTACTCTTCGCCTATGAATTCAGCGAAAACCTCGTTGCCGAGCAACCGGCCTCGCTCGCTCAATCTCACTGCATCATCTGTCACTTCGATCAACTCGAGATCCAGCAACCGGCTTATCTCTTTCGGGAACACGATATCCAATCCAACGCCGAATCGCTTCACGAATCGCTTGTAGCTAACGCCTTTGTTCAGGCGCATTCCCATCATCATCGTTTCGGTGATGTCGACAGCAGGGGTTGTGATATCGACCTGCTCTACGGGTCCGGCCGGGGCGTGCATGGTTGCAACGGGGTCGGCTCCTACCAATTCATAGTTGCTGCCGACTACCGTTGCGTATCGTCGTGGAGATTTCAAGTTGGCGAATCGTTGGCCAACGAGCCACGAATGTGCGCCCGGCCCGACGCCCAGATACGGTTCGTTCATCCAGTAAATCAGGTTGTGGCGAGATTCGAACCCTTCTTTGGCCCAGTTCGAAATCTCGTACTGTTCGAATCCACTGACGGCAAGCTTGCGCTGGGCTTCTTCGTACATGTCGGCGGCGAGATCATCATCAGGAACCGGGTACTTTCCTGCCTCGACATCAACCGCCAGTGGCGTGCCCTGTTCGATTTGCAGCCCGTACAGCGAAATGTGATCAGGCTCGAGTTCGGCGGTCTGCTTCAGGGTGTCCGACCACTGCTCAACCGACTGGTAGGGCAGGCCGTAAATCAGATCGATCGACTGGTTCTGAAATCCCGCTTCTCGGAGCGCGTTGAACGCTTGTTTTGCTTCGAGCGCGGTATGCCTTCTGCCGAGCAGTGCCAGCAGTCCATCGTCGAAACTCTGAACGCCCATTGAGATTCGGTTGATCCCGGCAGCCAGCCACATGGCAGCGTTCTCGGGAGTCACATCACCCGGGTTGCACTCCATGGTGATTTCGGCCGGCCGTTCGAGCTTAAACGACTCTTTGATGACTGCCAGAATGTCTCGGATATATTCTGCTGGCAGATAAGAGGGAGTACCTCCGCCAAGAAAAATAGTTCTGACCGGAGGTCGGTTCAGCAGGCTTCCCCAGCCCCGCATTTCAGCTTCTAACGCACGTACATAGCCCGGGATCTGATCTTCAATTCCCGAGTATGTATTGAAGTCGCAGTACGGGCACTTTGTCTGGCAAAACGGTACGTGGAGATACAGCCCGATTCCGTTATCGAATGTTGGCGGATTGTGTTCGATGTTCGCCAGATTTGGCATTCACCCTCCGTGATTCGTACCGAGTTCCGCTGAGCAACCCAAACTGCGGGGAATCATCAGGGAGTCCACAGCTTCGAGCCAGCATCACCATCGGCATTTTGATCGTTAGCGGCCTGAGGACCTGCCGGTGGCTGGCCTGCGGCAGCCCGAGCCTGCTCTTCGGCCATCTGCTGTCGGATGGCCTCGTTGGCCTGCTGCACCCAGCGTTCAAGTTCATCGAGTTCCGGGGGTGAGATTACGAACTTTTCGACACCTTCCGGGATGACAATGTTGGGATCGCCGCTGAATAGCAGTGCTGCTTCAGATTCAAGAATTCCTTCTGCGAGTCGAGTTTGAAGGTGCTCGATTCGCTTGTCGGCGGCTTCGGTGTACTTCGCCTGAATCTCGTCGGCAACCGTTCTGTTTATCAGGCCGCTCTGCAGGCATCGACCCCAGTCGATTACCTGTCCAAATAGATCGGTGTCTTCAAACTCCTCGAACACTGCTCCGGCCGATACCCGCTGGCGAGCCAGGTTGTAAGCACCGGGATTCGACTGCTGGATCATCAGCATCGCGTCATCACCACGGCCAACCACTCCCTCGGCAAAGACTCGCGTAACGACTCCAGCTTTTGCTTCAAGTTGTGAAAGGTGCTGCTCAACTGCCTGCCAGTACGCTTTGTACTTCTCTTCAAACCCGTCGGGCGCACCGGGCGAAGGTTGAACCATCGTCACCATGTACACCTTGCGGCTTGTCAAAATGTCGCCGGCAGGTGTGTTGCCAACAGAGCCCAGATCTTCAGCAGTCATAAAGTCCCTCTAAAAGGTTTTCTAAGTCGTAAGTACAGGTGAATTTACACCGAGAACAGGAAATTGAGAATGTCGCCGTCTTGAACCACGTAGTCACGACCCTCCTGACGAAACAGGCCACGGTTTCTGGCTTCTGCCATCGTGCCACAGTCGATGAAATCTTGATACGCAACAGTCTCGGCCCGAATGAATCCACGTTCAATATCCGAATGAATCACCCCGGCTGCTTTTGTCGCCAGTGCTCCGATGTCCACCGTCCACGCACGGGTTTCGTCTTCTCCAACGGTGAGGAACGAATTCAAACCGAGCACTTTGTACGAAAGTTTGATCATTCGGTAAAGCCCCGGTTCACCTGCGTCGAGACCCGCCCGCATTTCTGCTTCTTCTTCAGCTTCCATGCCTACCAGTTCGGCTTCAAGGCTTCCGCAGATCGCTGCTCCACCGATCGACTTGCCATCGAGCAATTCAGCCAACTGCTGTTCAAGCTCAGCGGTGTTGGCGATGTCGTCTTCACCGATGTTCAGTGCCACCAGCAACGGCAGGCTGCTCAGGGTGAAGGTATCGGAAATGGCTTTGGTTTCGGCAGGCTCAAGATCACGGTCACGGAACGGAATGCCGGTTTCGAGATCGCCCTGAAGTCGTTTCAGCGTCTCGATGTTCTTGGCCGCTTCGTCTCGCTCAGCAACTTTCAGCTTCGGCAGCCCTTTTTCAAGCCGTTCGATCCGGCGTTCAAGCAGAGCGATATCGGCGAACAGAATGTCGAATGACACCTTTTCGATATCACGTTTGTAGTCGACTGACCCTTCAAGGTGGGGAACTGATCCGTCTTCGAATCCTCGTGCCACATGCAGAATCGCATCAACCTGCTGCAGGTGGGCCATCGCCTCGCCCTCGAACAGATCGCCAGACGTACTACCGGGCAGGTCAACGTAAGTGACCTCGGCGTAAATCGTCTTTTTCGACTTGAACATCTTCGTCAGGATGTCGACACGCTCATCGGGAACGTGGGCTACTCCGACGTTGGCAGAACGACCCGAACCGAATCCGCCGGTATCGGCTTTGCCGCGAGTGAGGGAGTTAAATATCGTGGTCTTGCCGCTTGCGGGCAGGCCAATGATTCCGATTTTCATAAGTGACTTGTGCTGATCGATTTCTTGAACGGAACTGAGCATCTGGCGAACTTAGCGCCATCGGTAAAAACGTAACGCTTAAGCGTACCGCTCAAAACTGCCCACCGGAAACCTGAAATTCACAGCTATTTGTCTTCGTTTGAGGTGCCGGACCCGGTGTCGTCATCTTCGGGATCGACGTACCTGAACTTGGCGTCGACGGTCTTTCCAACAGAATCTCCCTCTTCAGATTGACCGAATTCTTCTTCCTTCTGCTTCTGCAAGTCACGCAGTTTTCTGCCGATAGTTTGATCGGCAACTACATGTCCTGGAGATGCCGCGATGAAGAGGAGCAGCAAAATTGCTACCACGACCAGATCATCGAGCTGCCCAAAGAACAGCAAGCGGTCGTGGATGAAGTCGACCGGCGAAATGAGATAGAAGAGCGCAAGTAGCGGGATAACTTTGGTGAATACGGGAACGCGCCTGTCGAGCAGCAATCGCCACACCAATTTCAGGAACGAAAAGACAAGGGAGCGTATCGGCATGAGTCTGAACATGTTAGAAAGTGTATCTATATATCAGTACTACTATTCAACGTTTAATTGATGCGCAAAGATTCCCGATGATCAGAGTTCTGCACGGCGAAGACGAATATTCAAGTTCAGAAGCACTAGCCAAGATCCGGGCTTCTGCCGGGCCTGAAGAGGTTCGCGACCCCAACACCACGGTATTTGAAGGTCGTTCGTTTAAGCTGAGCGACGTGATTGGTGCCGCTCAGGTGGTGCCGTTCATGGCCGATCGTCGGGTAGTAATCGTGTACGGCGCACTCGAACGCATGCAAAAGCGCGACAAGTCGATGGGCGACGAATGGCGTGATCTGGCTGATTCGCTGAACGGCTTGCCGGCGACTACCGAACTCGTATTTGTCGAAGGCGTTAGTTTGCGAGAGAACGGGTTGGCCCTGAAATCCGTTGGCCCAAGCGCTCGGATTCAGCAGTTCCGCAGAATGCGACGTCCCGAGCTTGAAAGCTGGGTGCGTGATCGATTCGTTCACTACGGCGCATCTTCAACCCGAGAAGCCGTGGTGCGAATCGCATGGCTTGCAGGATCGGACGTTCGACTGCTCGATCAGGAAGTGAAGAAGCTGGCGTTGTACGCGGGCGACCGAGAAGTAACGCCTCAAGACGTCGATCTTATGGTTCCCGATGCAAGAGAAGCGAGTATTTTCGCTACTGTCGACGCTGTGTTGGAACGCCGACCAGCGGTCGCGATGAAGCTGCTCTACTCACTGCTTTCGGGAGGATCGAGTGTTCAGAGTATTTTGTCGATGCTGGCTCGTCAGGTGCGACTGCTGATTCTCACTATCGAACTCAAACAGCAGGGCGTGCCGCAGGACGAACTTGGCAAGCGGATCGGCCTGACAAACCAGTACGCACTCGATAAAACCATGCGCCAGTCGATGAGCTTCGGTACCGATCATCTGGCGAATATCATGCGACGATTACTCGCAGCTGATCTCGCTATCAAACAGGGCGAAATGGACGAGCGACTGGCCGTTGAAATACTTGTTGGCGAGCTTTCGGCGGCTTGAACGTAAATCCTGAGATAAGACATTCAACGTAACTCTCCCAGAACCCACAACGCATCATTCCCGAAACCCCAAATTCGCCGAAAATCCCAAAAATAACGGATAATTATCTGCATGTTGAGTCGACGCCGAACATATTTGCCCCTCCTGGCACTCTTCAGCCTGATAGCGCTGCTCGGGGTGACGTGTTCGGGAGCTGATTCGGAAACAGATGACTCAGCCGATTCAGCAATAGATTTGGTCGCCACCGAAGTCGTGGTACCGACCCCAGAGCAAGAAGTCGATCCTGAACCCACCTCAACCGTCCGACCAAGGGCAACGGTTACGCCGACGCCTGAACCTGAGGGCACGCCTGTTTCTGAGACAGAGAGCGTCAATTTCTACCTGCGTGGATTCCGCTCACTTAACCATGGCGAGTACGTTGAGGCAGAACGCACATTTACCACGGTAATTGAACTTGAACCCGGGTTTGCCCGCGGATGGGACGGTCGGGGTCAATCGCTGATGTTGCAGGGTAAATACGAAGAAGCGATGTTTGATTTCGACACGGCAATCGAACTCAAACCCAATCTTTCAGTGGCATATGCCAATCGCGGCCTTACCCGGGTGGCGATCAATGACTTTGATGGTGCCGCCAGAGACGCACGCAGAGCCTACGAGATAGACGATGAGTCGGTAGCTGCCCAGCTGGTGTTGGGGCGCGTGTATGCAAATCAGGGCGACACGATTACCGCACTCGAATGGTTCGATCTGGCCGTGCTAACCGATCCTGAAGACGGATCGACGTGGTGGTGGCGAGGACGGTTCTACAGAGACGTTCTGGGTGCTGTAAACGCCGCGCTTGACGACTTTAACAAGGCTATTGAACTGGCCCCCGCGCAGGCTGCACTGTACGTCGACAGAGCGCTGCTCTACATCCAGGCGCAGGTTGAACCCGAACTCGCAAGGGCTGATCTTGAAGAGGCAATATCGCTATCTCAGGATCCGAAAATTCCATCGATTATCGAGCGATCTGAAGAGTTGATTGGGCTTTTGGACGAACGCGCAGGCGCGGTTCAGTAGGGGCAAGTCCGACACCTGCTGTCACCTCTGTGAAATTCCGGCAATGTCTGGACGCGACCAACCCCTACCGACTCGTCACCAGATCGTCCAACGAATCTCGAATCACTGTGTTCGGCTTGAAAACCGCCCAGGCAAACCAAAAGTAATTCGCGTGAACCAGCAGTTCGAGATGCGTTCCTTCAAACTCACCGCCTACTGTGACGCCTGCGTAGTTTCATTTGGAGCCAGTTTCAACGTCAGTAATCCCTGACCCGGTGTGCTCGAAAGTAAGGGCTTGACCATCTACTGAGCGAGAGAAGACCGCCACAGACCCCGTTGCCTGGCGTTCGTTCGACAGATCGTTGAAGGCAGAGAAGGTGTCGCCATCGAAGAACGCCACGATGTATTCATCACCAACAAAATCGTTTACAACAGGCGCATTTTCCAGGAATGAAAACGGGTAGGCGACCGGGGTCTCGCCATCTATTGTCAGCACCCGTGAAGTCGCCACAAGTCGATCGTCAATCCATCCTCTAAACAAGAACGGCTGATTGTCCACATTGTCGTAACCCGCGTATGGCGGATCATCGTACTGGCGGTCGAAGAAGCCATATTCGTTGACGACACGTTCTAACACCTTGCCTTCGGGATAGGATTCGACGAAGGTCTCCCAGGCGATGATCGACGATGGGATCTGTTTGAGGACTGTGGCGTCTTTGGCGTATTCGCCGATAAGCGCCTCGCCCGTAATCTGCTGCCAGAACGACTCGGTCTGGCGATCCCACATCACAAGATCAGAGCGTCGCAGCATTCCGGACGTTCCAAACGTAAGTGTCCGACCGTCAATCACTCTCTCGAACGTGATTCCGGTGTTGCAGAGCGGGCAGAACGTTACCGTGACAGGCAGATCGCCAATCCTGTCGTTCACGATTTCGTGCCGCATCAAAATCGCCAAAGGGTATGCTCTCGCATCGCCATCGACTATCACGGCCACTACTGGCTCTCTAGCGTTCATGTAACCGGGGACTTCGGATACGGGAGCGAAGTTCGGCTGATCTATCGGCGTAATTTGGTCCTTGGGAAGAACGATTTCCAGTTCGCTCAGCGAGATAATTCGCTCGTTTAAATCGGTATTCCAACCCCAAAGGGTTCTCAGGCGCACAGCTCTGGAACGTTCTGCATCGTCCTCGATCAGAATTGGCGCTTGCAGCGTGGCAGTTGGTTGCGCTTTGACCAGATTGCCGCCAGCGGTCGCGGGTTCTAAGTCGGGATCGGCGGCGACAGGAGCCGGTGTTGA
>DUCO01000036.1:62968-66175 GCA_012959765.1 Dehalococcoidia bacterium
TCTGTTGGCTCGGGTGCCACAGCAACGGGAGTGTCGGGTTCAATTACGGCGGTAGTTGGCACGACGACATCCTCATCTGTTGCGCCACATGCCACGAGCAACACCGAAACAGCGCCAATAATCGGCAAAGCGACCGATCTCAACCCTACTCGCCGGATGCGTTGAACCATCTGAACGAAATCACCCGTCATGAAGTACCCAATCCCACCGTGCAGACTCGTTTTGTCTAAGTGCATTGAATATGTGATGCGCTAGAACTGAAGATGGCGCGATCAAACGGCTTCACATGTGACTGGATTGCTGCAATTTTGGGACTGAACAATCATGGTAAATCTACGAATAGCAGGCGACTTTTTAGTCGAACGTGAGCATTCTTGTCGGGTTGTCGACGAGAATCAGGCGAACGACTTCTTCACTCATTCCTCGTACCCGCATTCGGGGGACGATTCGAGTGAGGATGTGATCGAATCCGTGGCCCCCAAAGGTTTTGAGGCGGTGCTTTGAACAGATGTCGTGGGCGAGCAAAATACTACCTTGCTTGCCTTCTGAAACCATGTGCTCGACCATCTCGATTCGTTCGTGATCGGCTGGCATGTACGATTCTGGAGCCAGCGGGTAGAACGACGATTCATGTCCAAACAGATCGAAGTTCAGGTAGGACCCCATGGCGATCAGCTCGTTCAGAATTCCACGGTCATAAACCGTGCGCTCAACGTGGCCCATAACCGTGCGGCTCAGGTTGCCACCCCACTTTTCGACGGCTTCGAGAATCTCGATTGGCGCACGCTCGTTGCGGCCCGGGTGGATCAGAAGGGGAGCGCCGGTCTCGCGCTGGGCGATTACGGCGGCTTCGAGGACTTTTTTCTCTGAGTCGTGCCATGGCCACGAGCAACCGATTTCACCAATAATTCCCGAACGGATTCCTGTGTCGCCAACGCCCTGATCGACATCGTGGATGATCTGGCCAGCGATCTGCTCTACGGTCAAATCGTCCAACTCGGGTGCATGCGTCATGTGGACGTAGTTCCCTGCGCCCATCACGACGTTCAGACCGGTCTGACGGGAGATTCGTGCCAGTGCCTGGGGATCACGCGATAGCCCCACGGAAGTCACATCAACGATCGTGCTGCCGCCAGAATTGAAATATTGCTGAGCTTCCCACACCGCAACGTCTTCATCGAGTAGTCGCAGGTTGTCACGGTTGCTCGACCAGTTATAGCGAACCCAACCAAGGTTCTCGAGCGAAACCTCTTCGTCCATCAATCGACGCTCAGAAGCTACTTTTGGCTCTGTAAAAACCACCCCGAAATCGATCAACAGATGCTCGTGAGTGGTGGTGATCCCCACTTTGGCTGGCTCGATAGGACCCAGAACTGTGAGAACTTTTCGGGCTGCTCGGTGCTTTGGAACGGGATGAGATGGTGAGGTCAACTAAATAGACTCTGTTGGCTTAGTGCGAATTAAATAGGTGCTAAGAAACGTCGGACGATCAGAAAGTCTAACGCAGAGTGAGAAATAGGCGAACTCTTTTACGCATCACGCCACGTTGCTTTTGGCTGCCATCCGAGAATGCGTTTTGCTTTCTCGACCGATATTGCAGTTGCATTGCCGGGCATCGGAGTTCGAATTTCGGCTTCGGGATAGACCTTCTTGATTAACTCTTCGGTCGGTTCATCGGCCGACGTATCTTCGTTGTTGATGAAGAACGCTTCGTGCCCGCCAAAGTCGACTTTGACCGCAAGCGTGCAGGCGTGCGCTGACTCGGCGATGTCGCTCCAGCCCCAGAAATGTCTGGCGTTATTGCTGTACGCACCGCCACGTTCGAGCGCCGCGTTGAGTTCCGTTTGGCGCGCTCGGTCCATCAAGCCATGGAACCGCATGGAAGCGATTTGAACCTTGCCGGGTCGACGCCTGGCGAAAGCTTCGGCCATCTCTTCACCGAGCCACTTGCCCATCGAGTAGGCATCTTCAGCGAAAGTCGGGTGCTCTTCGTCCATCGGGAAGTACGGTCTCGGGTTGATTCCCTTCGAGAAAACGGCCCCAACAGCGTTGACCGAAGATGCCATGACGATCTTCTCGATGCCCAGCACTTCAGCCGCTTCAAGCACGTTCCAGTTCGAGGTCATGTTGACCCGGAACACTTCGTGCTCGGGCGCCATTATCGGGTTTGGAATTGCTGCCATGTGAATCACTGCATCGCAGCCCTTCATGGCGGAAATGACCTGCCCGTAGTCGGTCACATCGACGGTCTTGAACGTGTAGCCCTGCGACCGCTGTGCGTTCGTGCCGCCTGGCGGATTCTTGTCGACGCCGACAACGTCATAGCCGTTTTCTAAAAGATCTTTGATGATGTATTCACCGGCGCGCCCGGTCGATCCAGTAACGAAAACGGTTGTCATGGGTAAGTTGTCCTCATCCCGAGTGGCGTTGCAAAAGAAACCGCAACGGTGTCCTAAAAAGTTGGTTCCATTCCAACGTCCAAGAAGCCAATCGGACCGCGGTCATCGGCGTACCAAAGTCGGTTGTCCTTGATCGTCATGCCGTGTATTTGAATTGGGTCGAGCACCCTGAACGCGTCGTAGCAGCGACCGTCTTCAAGGCGATGTCGGCTAACAACTCCAAATGCAGTGTCTGCGATCCAGACGTGCCCCTCTTCTTCTGCCCACGCCAGTCCATGCACCCGAAATCCGGGAACCTTCATTCGGTGAATTTCCTGAAAATTCGAAGTGTCGATGACATGGACGAACTGGGAAGGCGGCGATGCAACATAGAGATTGCCGTCTTTCCATTCGAGGCCATGGTCGCCGGTTGGCTCAGACTTTCTACCAGCCGCTGCATCGAGATGCTCGCGAGTTGCGTTGATACTCGCACCCGGAGAAGGGTAGACCTCGACGGTTTTGCCGGTGCCGATATCGAGCTGATAGATCTCGCAGCTGTAGGTCGACGCAACCCAGATGTAGCCGCCACCGATCGTGATACCGCTCGACTTTTCCGTGTCGGTCGGCAGATCGACAAGCACATCACCCGAATCCCAATCGACCTTGTAGACGTGGTCATCACCCTGATCGATGATCCACAAACCATCGTCTGCAGCCTGAAGTCCATTTGGCTTCGGGCCAGGAGCGTTGAACTGGAAGATCGTATCTGCGACTTTGTGCGGCATGGGTCTCTCGTTTACTCGAATGCGCTATCGGCTTGCGGCGGTAG
>DUCO01000037.1 GCA_012959765.1 Dehalococcoidia bacterium
AGGAGTACAACACAATCCGACCACACAGCTTACTCGGATACCGGCCACCAGTGCCCGAGGCAATCATGTCCAGGCTTCGGTTGGTCGCACTGCTCGCAACAGTGGCGTTCTCATTTAGCACCATAAGTTCACGCGCCGAGAACACTATAGCGCCTGAGGCGCTTGAAGTTTCGAAGTTATCAATTTGGGCTACCACGGAATCTACAAACCAACGCTTAAAAAGTGTTCAAAAAAGCTATCTACTCTAATTCTGTACTAAAACACTCTACAATTGCAATAAATAGTAGCTTCTACTCTGCAGGTTTGTACTCAGGCGTTCACTACCCGAATGGCTCGACCCTCTATGGGATCACCGCCAACTACAGGATTCGATAGTGGAGCACTAAAGCCCTCAGAAGAGATGGTAATCACGTCACCGGGCTGGAATTTCCAGTCACGAGTGCTATAGCTCAACTGACTTGTACCGAAGAAGTGAACATGGGCATCACCCGGCACCCGATGCAGCGGATATTTGAAGTGATGATCCTCACAGTTCGCCAGCGTGTGCGACATGTACTCCTCTCCCGAATACAAAGGCCCGCTCTCGTAAATCATCACTCCATCTCGCTCCACAGTGCACTCAAGCGTTAGCTCATCGAACGAGAAATCGGTTATCAACTCGGGGCCAAGTGCACACGAACGCAACTTAGAAGGCGCCAGGTACAGATAGTTGATCCGCTCCGTCTCGTGATCCGCCCACTCGTTCCCGAGCGCAAACCCAACCCGCCGCGGCACTCCAGCCTTATCGATGAAGTAGCAGCCACCAAGCTCCGGCTCTTCCCCGCCATCAAGGGCAAACGCCGGAATCTCAAGTCCCACGCCCGGTCCTCGCACAATCGTCCCATTGCCCTTGTAAAACCACTCTGGCGAAACACCCCGTTCACCCGGCTCCGGCTTACCGCCATCGATACCCATCTGGAACATCTTCGCCGAATCCGTCGCGGGCTCTTCTGAAGGAGTCTCATCGCCAGAATGCATCTGATCACGAGATTTCATACTGCCTGTGTGAGTCAGGCCAGTTCCAGAAACCAGAAGCCTGTGAGTATCGGGATGATCGAACGGTGCCAGCAAATAAGCGGAATCCCCACCGACCTCAGCAGCCAGCAGTCCGGCGTAGTCGACCCGTGCTGCGTCAGCACCGGCTGCTCCAGCCAGCGTTTCGTCGAACGAAGCACCCGAAGCCTGCGACGCCTCAAACACGTCGTAAACCGAAGTCAGCGAACCGTCCGACGAGGTCACATCGACCACATCGTCGCCATCCACAAAACCAACTCGACGACCATCAGAAGGAACCACAAACTGAACTACGCGCATATTACTCTCTTAACCCGATTTTCTCACAGCGACTTTCGTAGTGCCGATACTAACCCCTCAAACCACTCTGGTCATTTGAATTATTCCGCTATCCTTCAGCTTAAAATCATTTTCATGGCTTCTTGCAGAACGAACTCACCACCCGCAACTCCCACCTATGACCAACCCTCCAACCGAAACCGCTTTCACAATCGACACATCCTCGATCAAGTTCGGCCCCGGCATAACAGGCGAAGCCGGATACGAAATGGCCCGTCTCGGCGCAAAACGAGTAATGGTCGTCACCGATCCTCAAATGGCAGGCAGCGAAGCAGTTCGTACAGCCACCGAATCCCTGAAGCGCGCAAAAATCGATTTCACCGTGTTCGACCAGGTCAGCATCGAACCAACCGACTCCTCGTTAAAAGAAGCGATCAAGTTCGCCGTCGATGGCCGCTTCAACGGATTCCTGCCGGTCGGTGGTGGCTCGAGCATCGACACCGCCAAAACCGCAAATCTCTACTCCACCTACCCTGCCGATTTTCTGGAATACGTCAACGCCCCAATCGGCAAAGGCACCCCTGTCCCCGGCGACCTCAAGCCACTCGTCGCAATCCCCACAACAGCCGGAACCGGAAGCGAAACGACCGGAGTAGCGATATTCGATTTCGAAGAGCTTGGTGCCAAGACCGGAATTGCCCACCGCTCGCTTCGACCCGACGTCGGGCTTGTCGACCCCGACAACACCCAATCGCTTCCCAAAATGGTCGCGGCTTGCAGCGGATTCGACGTACTATGCCATGGCATCGAGTCGTTCACCGCACTGCCCTTCTCGCAGCGCACCGCCCCAGAATCCCCAGCCTTACGCCCCGCCTATCAGGGTGCGAACCCCATCAGCGATGTATGGGCGCTGGCAGCACTCGAAATGGTCGGCAACAGCATTCTTCCTGCAGTACTCGATCCAAACGACACCGATGCCCGAACCAACATGGCAATGGCGGCGACCTTTGCGGGAGTCGGATTCGGCAACGCCGGGGTTCACCTGCCACACGGAATGTCGTACCCCGTTTCCGGACTCGTCAAGGAATACAGGCCAACCGGCTATCCAGAAGGAAAAGCGATCGTGCCCCACGGCATGGCGGTCATCCTCAACGCCCCTGCAGTGTTCCGCTACACCGCGTCATCGAATCCGGAACGCCACATGCGCGCCGCCCAACTTCTGGGAGCCGACGTAACAAGCGCAGGACCCGAAGATGCAGGCGACCTGATAGCCGAACGATTGATATTCATCTTGAAAGAAATCGGAGTACCAAACGGCCTCGAAGGAGTCGGCTACACAATCGACGACGTACCCCGCCTCGTCGAAGGAACACTCCCCCAACACCGAGTAACCAAACTCGCCCCCCGCCCAACAGGAGCCGACGAACTAACAGACCTCTTCAAAGACTCGATGGTTCTTTGGTAGCTGCCAATATCTAACCCCATCTCCCAGCGGGAGAGGGTTGGGGTGAGGGAGAAGCTCCCAACAGCCAACACTACCCAACGACACCACCACCTCAAACAAAACCTGACTAGTCAGGCTTTCGGCGGCCTCGGCGCATCTTCATCGTCCAGGTAGTAGTGAACAACATCTGGCGAAGTCACCGCATACCGAATCGAACTCTCCTCGCCCACCGTTCGAATAGCATGCGCTCTACCGGCCTCGACAAAAACAATATCGCCACGCCTCGCAACAAACGGCGCTTCGTTGCCAACCTGCCACTCAACCTCGCCCTTCGCAACGAACCACCACTCATCCATGTCGGGATGCCAGTGCGGTCGATTCGCCAAACCCGGCAGCGTATGGATAATGTTCACCCGATTCCGCTGATCGAGCACAACCTCCTCGCCCCAGTTCTCGTCTAAACCGTGTCGCTCAATCATCCACTCCAACCGAGTGTGAATCATGTTCGGCGGCTGCCAGTCGTCTGGAATCGGCAAAGTCCGTGGGTGCGGAAGACCCTTCAAATCATGATTCGAATCTCCTCGTCCAACCACCATTCGCACACACTGATCGCCTTTGTGGGGCTTGATATCGTGTCGATACCCGCACGGCGCAAGCACGATATCGCCAAAGCTCGCAACAATCTGCTCATACTCGCCGATATCGTACGCAACCTCGCCCTTCATGATGATCCACCACTCATGAAAATCAGCGTGCAAATGAGGATCGGATGGCGCACCGGCTGGCGAAGAAATCGCAGCGGCGCGGTTACGACCATCGAGCACGGTCTTCACCGATTTCGTCAGCCCCGTGTAATCGCCGTCTTCCTTCAACTTCGCAAGTACTTCTGGCGGCTGGCCGATCTCTTCCATCAGCTCGGCGTAATCGATATGAGTTTGGTTGGTCTGAATCATTTGTGTCCCCGTGGTTGTCCTTCGGCGAGACTCTACACGCAGATAACCCGGCGGTCATCACAAAACGTATGAAGAATCGAAACTTCAAAGGCCGCATCAGAACGATCATGCTCCGGCAATTTCCACTAAAGACTCGCTAAATTCAGCTTCCAAACTCGTCTCAGAGCTAAGTTAATCCGCTCCGCTAATCCCAAGGACCAAACATAACCAACACAGAAATGTCCCCAGCAGTTATTTCCGATTGCTACATGAGGTCTCTGGACTCCTCGATCAACTTCGTCGCCAACGTTCCCAACGACGCCTGGGGAAACGACACGCCTTGCTCCGATTGGGACGTCAAAGCGGTCGTGAATCACATCGTTTACGAAAACGTGTGGATGATCACACTTTTCAGCGGACGAACAATCGCAGAAGTCGGCGATGAGTTCGAAGGCGATCTCGTTGGTGATGACCCCGCCGGTGTCTACGCCCGCACCGCAAACGAAGTAAAAGCGATTCTTTACGAACCCGATGCCATGACACGAACCTGTCAGATCTCGTCAGGGCCCGTCAGCGGAACCGACTACGCCAAAGAACTGTCCCTCGACACCCTCATTCACGGCTGGGACATCGCCGTGGGATCAAAGCAAGACGCCACACTCGACGACTACCTCGTAAAGATGTGCATGCCCTTCGGACAGGCCATTGCCGACAGCGATGGCTACGGATCCCCAGCCTTCAAGTCAGCCCTGAGGCAACGTGGCAATCCCGTCCACTCGCCAGACTCCCGTCTTTCTGAGCACGGCCCGAGGCGAGAACAAACCGTCCAGTATTCCCCCCAACACCCGTACCCAATCCAAACAACGCGCATCTGACGAAATATCACGACCAACCGCGATATTCAACGCGCCGAACAGGTATCCTGCTCGGTAACTTGTTTTCAACTCACTCGGTCAGATGTAATCAAACGAAATTACGTCTCGCCATCGACTCGGAGCAGAACTCAACAGATGAGTGACTTTTCGTTCATTCAAATGGCCGATCCCCAGTTCGGCCTATTCGCTGGATCAAGCGGCAAAGCCGTAAAAGAGATCGCTGAATTTGCCGAACGCGGAATATTCCTGCGCAGGGCGAGGAAAATTAAAGGGTTCAGACCCGAAACAAAGCTCTTCACCCGCGCCATCGAACGCGCCAACTGGCTAAAACCTGCGTTCGTCGTCGTGTGCGGCGACATGGTCAACGAGGCCGATAACGAAGAACAGATCGCAGAAGTAAAACGAATTGCAGCGCTCCTCGACGATTCGATTGCACTTCACTGGGTACCCGGCAATCACGACGTGGCAATCGATCACAACACGCCAAAACAAGAATATATCGACCTGTATCGAAAGAATTTCGGACCCGACTACTACGCCTTCTCGCACGGCGATGTTCGATTTATAGTCATCAACTCCACCGTCCTCACCGCACCAAGAGTCATGGTTCAGGAATCGAAAGAACAACTCGCATTTGTCGAAGCAGAAGCCATCATCGCCGGCCAATTAAACGCAAAGCGCATCGTCCTGTTCAGTCATCATCCGCTATTCGTCGAATCGGCAGATGAAGAAGACAATCCGTGGTCAATCAAAAAGAAATACCGAAAGCCGCTACTTGAAATTGCGGCCGACCACGGCATCAAAGCAAACTTTGCCGGACACTTGCACCGAAACAACATCGTGTCTGAAAACGGAATCCAGGTCGTTGCGTCTGGATCCATCGGATACCCACTTGGCCACGACCCGTCAGGCTTCCGAGTCGTCAAAGTCACACCCAAGAGAATTAGACACGAATATCACTCGCTAGAAGAAACCGACTAACCCACGAATCACCCGAACAAATAGACACAGGTAGTTAGAGGCTGGATGCTCTGTCAGGCATGTAAAACCGAAAATACCGACCAGACAAAATTCTGCATGGGCTGCGGCGACGCACTGCAAAATCTCTGTCCCGAATGCGGAACAGAACTCCCGCCTGATGCAAAATTCTGCTTCTCCTGCGGTGCCAAAATTGGTGCCCCATCCGAATCACCCGAACCAATTCCTGCGCTAATAACAACCGGACAAGCACCGCCCCCAACCGCCGCAGAATCGGAAGCCCGCTCAACTCAGCCATATGAGTCAGAAACTCGGCGGCTGTCACATTCGAAGACAGGCAATCGTGCTCGGGCATGTACCCAAGTCGCGACCGAACAATAATATTTTCCGAAGCCGTCTCACCAAGATTTTTTTGCCGAACCAGAAGTAGGTTCAAGCAACCCGAGAACGATCTTAATCGCTGTGCTTTTACCAGCACCATTCTCGCCAAGAATCCCGGTAATGCCGTCAGATATGTCGAAGCTAACGTTGTTTAGTGCAACAACACCCTTGTACTGCTTCGTTAAATTTTCAACCGAAAGTAATGCTTCCACAGATACGAATCTTAGACTAGTTGTAAAGACAAACCGTTCGCCGACCCGTGAGAATAATCTATTAGCTCTGGCCCATGCGTATCACCCTCGGGGGGAGGGATATCTTGCGCACCGACGAGATCAAACCAATAGAAATCGCAAGGAAAATCGCACCAACCACACCGACCAGCACACCAATCGATTGCCAATCGACATTCAATACGACAGGCGGCACAACAAGCACTCCCTCACCCGATGTTACGAGGAACGGAATGATCGTTACGCCCATGCGCATGCCAAGCACACCACCAACAAGCACCGCTGGCACAAGCACCAGCAAAAGCTCAAACGTCACAAGCCCAAGCACCTGCCGTGTCGTCAGTCCCAGCGTTCGAACCACAGCATACTCAGTCATCCTCGAAGCAAACGTCACCTGCGAGTACACCAGGAACCCAACCGCGCTCGCCGCAAGCACCGTTGCGAACGCAATCGCCAGCAACGCACGCCAACCAGCCGAAATCAGCGGATCAACCGCGGCGTCTCGCAACAACTGATCCTGCGCAATCAGCGAAGGCGCGAACGAGCTTCGCGCCCGCAACGCATTACCCACGTCCGAAGGTGCAGCCTCACCCGTATCGATCCACACCTCGTTCGCCTGCTCAGCGTTTCGCATGCGATCGGCATTCAACGCCATCCACGTCGATCTAATATCACCAACCACAAACGTAGAAAATTCAGGATCGAGAGTCGGGAAATAGTCAACCTCACCCGCAAGTCGAACAGGAACAGTATTCCCCAGAATATCGATATTCACCCGTTCGCCAACTTCATAGCCGCCACGGTCCATAAATCCGGAGCTGGCGATTACCGGAATCGGAGCATTCACCGACCCAACCGTCACACCCCGCAACCTGGTAACAACCACCGGGTTCCACGACATCACCCCAATGCCCTGATCCTTCGGATCCTCGCCTTCTTCAACAATCGTCAGCAACGGTTCAAGTCGAGCCCCATACTGATTCAGTCCCGGCTCCACTGTCATCCATGACGAATCGGCGTTGAACTCCTCGACAACCAGAGTCTCACCACTATCAAATTCAAGCCCAATCTCGTCGATTTCCACCGAGCCAGCTTCCAAAAATGGCGGCTCTGTCCTGCTGAACCTACCCCGCTCCACGTTCGGCAAGCCCACCCCGATAAACTCAAGCGTCAGAGGCGGAATCGGGTTTACTCCGGTGAAATCAATTGAATCCAGCGAACCCGCAATCGTGCACCAGTTCGGAGGCAAATGAGCCTCAGAAACATCACACTTATACGGCACCCTGGCAGGTGATTTTGGCAACAGTGACCCGAGATTCAATGTGAACAACCGCCCGGTAGCATCGCTCAGTCGAACAGAAATCCGTGAGTCGGCACGCCGAGTTGTCGGGCGAACTCGTGCTGTTATATAGCGAGCATCTTCAGGAATAGGAATCCCTGTTCTGAACTCGGTCAGCTTGCTCATATGGTCATCCAGTGAACCCTCAGAAAAATCGGGACGTGACCACGCAATTCCAGACATCGGGTCAGGATCAACCCCTAAATATGTGAACGTACTACCAACGTCGGCAGTCAGGTCCACTCCCACCGTCCGGAACGCCGGAGCAGCCGACTCCACACCCGGTGTTCCAGCAATAGTCCTGAACACCTGGCCTGCCTGCACTCGGTTCGTATATGAAACATTGTTTACGCGAAGATCAGCACCCGACTGGTATCTCGCCCTATCAGCAGCACTGATATCGAGCGTCCCAGAAAAACTTGAAGCGAACACGCCCAACCCGGCTGTAAGGATCATCAACAATGAAAGCCGAGAGTAGTGTCTCGGGTTACGCGCCATCTGCCACAGAACCAGAGTAATCGCCGGTGAAACAAGCCCTGAAATACGAGGTAACGACGTAAGCCGGGCGACTATCTCGACCAGAGCCGGGAACGCTCTAAGCGCAACAAAGCCACCAAACGCCAGTACAAGCGCAGGCATCGCTACGTTGATCTTGTCGACCTGTGCCGCACCAACGCCCGGCACATCGACAAACGAACCCTCGCTCGTTAACTGCGATGCGAACGCAAGCAGCAAGCCAAACAAAGCGATATCCAGATAGTACTTTTGCATCGCACTTTGCGGAGTTGGCCTGGTCGACTCGCGAGCACTTCTCACAACGCTATGTTTCGCAGCCATCGAAGCCGGAAGTACCATCGCCACAAATCCAGCCAACCCGGTAATGATCGCAACCACGTAAGCCGTTTGACCAAGCGATACCGGAAGCGGATTCCCGTTATTCAGGCCGCTGAACAACGGAATCACGCCGATCCACTTGATCATCAACGCAGCAAGTGGAGGTGCAATCAAAATGGCAAGCAGCGCAATCGCTGCACCCTCAATCACAAACGCGCCAACAACCTGCCTCGCCGTGGCAGCCCTCGTTCGCAACCGTGCAATGTCATCCCGTTGCGTTTCGACCATCAGAATCGACATCGTACCCACGAAATACAAAACCACCGCAGCGATCACCGAAAACACCACCGTCATCGGCAGTCGACTGAAGAACGTCTGCTGCTGGTTTCTCGAAAGCACATCCTGGAGTGGAATCGACTGTGAGTAGCTGCCGATCTTCGGCTGAAGTTGCGCCTTCAGTTCGTCGAAGCCCAGAAGCAAATCGTTCGCACCCGAAGCCCTCACCCGAGATGAATCGACGTGGTACTGCCAAGAATATCGCACGGCCATCCCAGGGAAGTAAGGCCCCACGTTCGATTCGAACACGCCGGGATCGGGAACAAACGGCAGGTAGTTAAGATCCTCATCATCAAGCCCAAACTGATCTTCAATCGACGCCCAGAATCTCGCATTCGCCTCATTACGCGCAAACAAACCAGTAATTTTCACAGCGAGCGAATCGTTCAAATCATCCCAGAACGGCTCAACCACCACAATTTGATCCCGCACATACCCGAACTCGGCTGCAACCGCTTCATCAAGTGCAACTTCTATCAACAATTGGCCCGGCTCAACCTGACTAACCGACAGATTGGATGACGGCCACGCCCCTTCAGTAAGAACGGAATTACCACGCAATTCGGGTGCGTTGATCAGCACCGCCCGCAGCGATTCGTCGATCTCCTCTTCGGCCTTCTCGTCCCGCATTACAAGTAGCGTCGGTGACCCATAAGCCAGCGTCGTCTCGGTAATGATCGACGAAGCAACTTCGTGTACCGCGGTATCGACCAAATCCAAAAGTTGCTGATTGCTCGAAGCATCAACATCAACTTCTCTACCTCGAATCACAATGTCGTGATTGGCGCTTCTGTCCTGTGAAATCTCACGGGTAAGCGCAATATCGCCCAGTGAATCGAAGTAGATCACACTCGCAGCGATAGTCACCACGGCGGCAACCACACCAACCGACACCACCGAAAGCATCGGCCAGTGAGAACGGGTTCGGCGACCAACGAATTCAAGGAATGCTCGTGGTCCCATATCAGCCACTCTTCCCTGAAGTTCGTACGGTTTCGGCAACGTTAATTCGCCGCACCGACATAATGTCAAAAATCAAAATCACAACAGCTACAACAACCAGCGCCCCAATAAGCCCACCAACGTAGCTCCAGTTAGTAGAAAACACGATCGGTGGCAGTGAATTCACGTTCGAATCGGTCTGTGAAGCAGTGTCGACTGCCAACCGAGCCATAATAAACCCGGTGCCAATACCGGCCGCTAGTCCCACGATCAACACAACCATCTGCTCTATAACGCTGATGAACACCAACCCGCGTCGTCTAACGCCAAGCGACCGCAACACCGCAAGGTTGAAAACATCGCCCGCTGGTCGCATCGGAACGAACGTCAGGAAGCCCAACAGCGCCAACCCAATCGCAAGCGCAGCCGTAACTATCGAAGCCCCGCGCCACCCGGCTACCGCCAGAGGAGTCACCACCGATGAGCGCTGTATCTCTTCTCGATCAACCAAACTGTGCAACCCACCAATGGTCGTTGAAATCCTGTCGATAACGTCGACATTGCCCAGAGAGCCTTCATCACTCTCATCCAGCCCAATAAATACCTCTTGGGCGACGCCAGCCGAGTTCGCACTGCTCAACGAAAGATGACGCCAGAGCTGCCCAACATCGGTAACCGCAAACCCACCACCCTCGGGATTCACCGTAGGGAAGTAGTCGGTAACACCAATAATTCGCAACGGAATAGAACGGCCAAAAACATGAGCTACCGTCGTGTCGCCAACCAGAAGATTACTGTTATCCAGAGCGGTCTGGCTGAACAGAATCGGCACAGTATCAGAGCTCAATCTAACAACCCCGCGAACACCAAGATCAGTCCCAACGCCAAGATCGATCTGCAAACCGTTTTGAATCTCGCTACTGTTGCCGCTATTTCGCACATAGCTAAACCCAGAAACCGCAGTGTCGACACCCTCCGAAGAAGCAAGCGCCGACCATAGCCCCGGATCGTCAAACGACTCAAGCACATGATTGACGGCGTACCCTCCCTGCGGCCCAAGAGCATCCTGGTACATCAAATCGTCAACCTGAATACTCGTCGGTGTACCAAGCTCGTCCGGGGTCAACTCAAAGAAGGTCAGCCCAACAACCTCTACCGGTCGTTTGGCTAACGACGGAATTTTGCCCAGCCTCACCTGCCAGTCCTTGCTCGTCGCAGGACCAACCCCCACCGAATGAGAAAGTCCATTCGCATCGATAATCCTGATACTCGCCCGAATATTCCGCTCAATCACCGTGGAACGCATTACGAAACCGATGCGATCCGCGGATTCAGGCACCAGTATCGGTTGGGTTTCTGCCTCACTTCCAAGCTCACTCAGCAACCCGGCAATATCGCCCTCTGCATAGTCTTCTCGAAACACCCCGATCTCACCGAACTCAGCCGGCTCAATAGCGAGGAAATCAAACACCTCACCCTCGCCACCAAGCCGAATAGTTCCAGTCGTGCGTAGCCCCGCCGAAACGTTTTCAACGCCCTCGATACCACGCACCCTATCCAGAACACTTGTCCTGTCACCACTGTTCAAATCCACCGGGAATACACGAAGATCCGCCCCAACCTCGTAGCCCGACTGATCGGCGGCGCCCTGTTCCAAAGTTGCCGCAACAGTCGCAGAAAGCATCGCCGTACCGGCGGTCATCCCAAGAATCGCAGCGGGCCAGGCGTACGTCAGCGGTATCCTGGCAAACAACGCCGAAATCAAATGAGCCCACACAGGCCCGCGCCTCACCAACCCATTCGAAATCAAACGCACAATAGGCGGAAGGACGCGCAGCGAAAGCATTACCGCAACCGCAAGGAATATAGCTGGAGCGAAAACCAGAAGCGGATTCACCTTTACGATCTCTTCGCCAGTTTGCTGGGCCGTCGTGACCGACGATTCAGTCGATAAATCCCACAGAACCACGCCACCAAAAACGAAGAACAACAAATCAAGATATTGACGCTGGAAGAACGGCTTACCCTCTACCCGTCTTCTCGATAATTGATCGTTTCCAACCGTACGCCCTCCTCCCTTCCAAACACCCCACTGCATGAAGCCAAGAATTCCCAGGCCCCCAAGCAGCGACCACGCAAACGCCTGCCAACTCAAGTACACCGGCATGCCCAAACCCAGCCGAATCGCTTCGTATTCAGGCAACCATCCAATCACAATAATCACTCCGTAAGCCACAAACGGGGCAACTAATGCAGGCAGAAGAACCAGCAAAACCGACTCGATCAGGAACAGAATCGCCACCTGCTGGCGGCCCAATCCTCTTGCCCACATCCGCGCCGTATCCACCCTGCGGCGCGCCATCAAAGCCCCAGCCGCCATCACCGAGTAGTAACCCGCTGCAAGCAGCAAAACCCCACCCATCATCAAAGTGGGAATTCGAGCGAAAGCAATCTTTTGTCCAAGCGATCTCAGCGGGTTTTCAAGTGCAGATATCGCCTTCGACTCAGGCAATCCCCGGCGAAGCTCATGGCCGATCAATTCGACCTGTTCAGCCGTAAACGCCGGGCTCTGACGCTCCAACATATCCGCGTCGAGCTGCACCAGCCAACGGTTTGTTCCGATAGAAGCCGGGCCACCCGTAACAGCTGCAAACAGACCATTTCGAGTAAAGAACAACGGCAACTGGAATCGAGCACCCGGAGCCGGCCTTCCAGGCGATAGCGCCACTGATCCTAGCCCCAACCAAAAATCTTCATCCGGATCGTTGGGCTCGAACAAACCGACTACGCGAACCATCAAATAAGGGAGATCATTCGGTCTGGGCGATAGCCAGATTTCTTGGTCCACAGCTATGCCTAACTCGTCGGCTCGTTCTTTCGGAACCACAGCCTCGGCAACCAGATGCGTATCAAGCCGTTCAATAGAAGATAGCGGTGCCCGTCCATCAACAATCACCGAGCCATTCAAAAACCCATCGAAGCGCTGAAGAGTCGCGAGATCAGGCTTAACCCCGACGGTTATCGAGTCCGCCTCGGTCCCCCAAAAATGAGGTCGAGTGTGCGATTCCTGCCCAACACCAACAATAAGATCGCCAAAAACCTCCAGTGCCACATTCACCCGCTCCGTGGCAGCCGAAACCGATGAATCGGTCAACGGCAGTTCCTCGACCACAATCTGCATGTTCCGGTGCGAAGAAGAAAGAGTCGTAAGCGTCGAACGCAACCCCAGCGATTCGATGGTGCCCAGATACATCGGCGCACCCGCAAGAATCGCCGTCATAACCAACACGCCAACCATTAGGGCAAGCATCTGGTAAAAATCAGCGCGTAAACGCCGGCGGAAAATCAGCAAAGTTAATTCTGGTCAGTCAATCGTTAGTCATTTAGATCACGAAGAAGCAGACAGCTGATAGATATTAGTTGATACCCACAACCCCCGATGCAGTTAATTCACCGAATTCAGATCAAAATAGCGAGCTGGCGTTAAAAAACGTGTCCACCAGTGGCCCGCGCACGCCCGGATCAGCCAACACTTACTTGAAGATCAACTTCGCCACGAATCGATTTCTCAAACCTCTAAATCACACTCTTTTCTGCACCTCGCAGACCCACTGAAAACTCACACCAGCCACCCGTAGCAGCGGCAGTTCTACGGGCGACGATCATCCCATTTCCAGCTCAAACAGTATCGAATTCCTGTTTCAGGCCATTTTTTCAGCATCGGCCAATATCGAATCGTGAGTGCCTACCATTCGCACCAATCCCCCACTCCCGCATAGGTAATTCCGCCTAGTACACCAATTCTCGGCTACACGGAAACTTCAAGTCTTCCAAGTTCACTCCCTAGAGTCTGCTCACACCAACTGCGGGGGGTTGTCCCCAGCAGTCGCATGCGGTGGACACCCGCATGTACGAATCGGCAAAACGACACGATTGTTAATGAGATTTCTTGAGAATTAGGCCAGATGCGCAACGATCATGCTCACCATTACCTGAATCGCAATGTTGTGGTGCGCGCAAAATCGAACAGGCATCGACCTTACATCTAACGGAACTTACACACACACGGAACCTCCAATCAGTTGTGTATCGGATGAGGAAAGAATTTTTGGGATTGGGAAGCGAACAGTATCCGGCTGGTAGCAGATATCGATTCCCCGTTTTCGAAATAACGCAATGAGCAAGTATCGGCTAACTACGCTGTTCATAGTCATCAGTGTTCTTACACTGGGCACGGCGGCGCTTGCCCTCAACCATCTCGCAATCCGTACTGCCGAGAATAATTTAGCCGAGTTTTCCACGAAAAGATCGAAAACTACAGAATTTCCGAACTGCAGATATCGGCCGTAGAAGTCGAAATCAACTCCACGTTCAGCGCACCCGCCGAAAAGAACGCAACCATTCAGTTCGGCATCATGATCGGCGGAGTGGTCGCAGTGTTCCTGGTCGTCGCATCGCTAATCGCAATCCGCCGACAATGGGGCAAGCCCTAACCCAGCACCTCAGCCAACCGGCGCGCCGCCATCTCTGCCTGCCCATCCCGCAGATTAATCGGGTTGATCGAAACCGAATCAACGCTTCGGTCATAGGTCACAAACACCCGCGGCTCACCCTCAAGCATCTCCTTTAACAGCGCGTCAGGGTCGACCCCGGTTGCCTCGCTGTTCAACCGAACCACAACCGTCGGTACGTGGTACTTGTGCGGATCATGCTCGATCGAAACGCTAACGCCGTCCAGCGCCTGCAAAATCTCGTAAGCAGGCTCAATACTCGCCCGATACGACACCATCAGCGCACCGTCATCCTGCTCCATAAACAGCTTGAGCGCGGTGTACAAACCCACCATCTCTTCACGGGTAACCTTTTGCGGCCTGCCTATCGAATGATTCGGCGGGCCGTTAGCCACAGCGGCCTCGACCAAGTCTTTGCGACCAAACAGCAATCCAGTCCCCTGCGGACCCCGAATGAACTTGCCCCCGCTGAACGTCACCAGATCAGCCCCATCGCTTATGTAACGACTCAGGTTGCTCTTTGGCGGCAACATCGCAGCAGCATCAACGATCACCGGCACACCATGCGCATGGGCAATCTCCGAAAGCTTCGGAAGACTCAGCCCCTTCTGCGCAATACCCGGACCAAACAAATAGTTCACTGCCGCGGTTTTCTCCGTAAAAGCCGCCTCAAGCTCTTCTTCCAGCGTTCCGTCGATACTCCCGATCTCAACCAGTTTCGCCCCGGTAAAGCCGTACATATCGCTGTAACCGCCGCGATGGACTTTCTGGATGATCAACTCATCCTTCATGCCGTCCGTATTCGGAAGCTGCCGTACTTTCGCTGGGTTGGTTCCCGTCATACACGCCGCCATCGATAACACCACACCACCGGCAGCACCGCTCACCACAATCCCGGATTCAGCACCCGATACCTGAGCAATGTATTCGCCGACCTTATCGTTCAGTTCCTGCAACCCGATAAACGACTGCGAAGCCAACGCCATCGCCTCCATCACTTCTGGCCGTGGCTCCGACCCGCCATACGAAGTGATCGTCCCCGCAGCATGAATCACAGGGCGTAAACCCAACTCGTCATACACAGGATTATTCAATGGGCCATTACCCGAAGCATTGCTTGTCATCTACAGAATCTTTCAGTAAATCTAAATACCAGCGAATCACATGGCGCACATTACACCCAAAAACATCACCGCAGCCCCGCCTATTCCCCGGTGCCTGAGGAGCCCCATCTAATCCCAAGCGCCGGGAACAACATCAAAGCCGGTCTCAACTTCGCAGGTCGATCGCTCAGAAAAAGACCACTGACACTAAAATAACCCCCATGACCTTCACAATCCTCGGCCGCAACTCCCAAACAGGTGAACTCGGCATCGCCATCGCCACCTACTCCCTCGCTGTCGGAGCAACCTGCCCCCAAATCCTGCCCGGCATCGGCGTCGCAACCTCCCAAGCATCCACAAACCCGGCCATTGGCGAAGAAATCATGGAACTGATCGAAGACGGCACCCAACCAGCCGAAGCCTTCGCCCAAGCTCTCGCCAACGACTCACATCACGAATACCGCCAGATCGCGTTTCTTGGCCCAAACGGCGATTCTCTTGTTCATTCAGGTGCAAACATCAAACCATCCAGCGGTCACGTAAATGGAGATAACTGCATAGCAATCGGAAACTTTCTGGCGAACGACCAGGTGCTCCAAATGATGGTCGACGGATTCTCAGAGCCCAATATGAATTCCGATTCGCCGACAACCCTCGCCGAGCAACTCCTTTCCGCACTCGACTCCGGCAAGCAAGCCGGTGGCCAATCGGGAGCAGGCAACACTCACCTACCCGAACGCTCCGCATGCCTGATAGTCGGCGCATCGGGCGAACGCTTCCCAATCGACATCCGAATCGACGTCTCAACCAACGCCATACCCGAACTACGCTCCGCCTACGAAACCTACCTGCCAATGCACGGCTACTACCTCAACCGCGCCCAAAACCCAACCAACCTCCCCTCTCAAAACGAATGGCCAAGACAACTCGAATCAAATTAGCGGCTCTCTTGCCGCTTCCTAAGCGAAGTCATCGGAGTCGAAGGACCTGGGGCGAGGGTCGCGAAAACCGTCGACCCCACCACCACGTTGCGATCACAGCTTCACCCACATCCCGCCACCAACTGTCATGCTGAATTTATTTCAGTATCTTTCTCACCCATCTGCAGCGACCTCCCCCACTCACAGCGCAAATAAGTCGTACCCTTCTCAAACCGCTCATCCACAGCCCCAACCTGGTCTTCGCCTGAAAAATAAGGTGTCTAGACACCCCGGAGAACAACCTTGGTCCTCGACGCCATCCACTCACGACGCAACACCCGTGAATTCACCATCGCACCCGTTTCCGACTCAGCTCTGGAACTAATAATCGAAGCCGCAACCTGGGCACCAAACCACCGAAACACCGAACCGTGGCGATTTATCGTTCTCTCCAAAGACGGTGCAATGCGCAAAAAAGTCGCACAAATCGTCCACGATTGGACCTTCGAGAACGTAAAAAATCCCAATCCAGAACGTCGCATTGCGACTTCCAGAGAAACCCAGCAGGAAATCCTCGATGCCCCGGCGTTTATGTACGCCTACTCGGTTCAGGGCCGCAACGACGAAGTAACTCACGAAAACTACGCAGCCACCGCCTGCGCCGTTCAAAATCTGATATTGGCCGCCCACTCGCTCGGAATCGGAGTCGGCTGGAGTACCGGCAAGCCCTGTCTCGCCAACGTAGGCACCGCCATAGGAGCCGAACCCGACTGGGACATCGTCGGAGCCTTCTACATCGGCTACCCTGCCGAAGAACAAACCCAACAGTCACCAGCCAAACGCGCACCTGTAAACGATGTAACTATCTGGGCCTAGTGCCCTGACAGCAGCTCACGTAATAAATTCGCTCCCCTTGATCAACCTGGTCAAAGCGTCGTTCGCGGGTGTGGAAATCCCGTACTTGGCAGCCTCTCGAGCGACATATCCGTTCAGGGAATCAATCTCCGTCCTCACCCCACGATCCAAATGCTGCGACATCGAAACCCGGTGAAACTTCTTCGAGCAATACTCTCGAATCGTCTCCAGCGGATCGGGATCATCAAGCTCAACTCTCTTCGCAGCCACGAACGCAAGAACCTCGCCGATCACCTGACGCTGGAACTCATCCAGTTCAGGAATTGCACGAATATGCCCCGGTTTCACATCCGTAATTGCGCAGATAGCGTTGATCCCGCAGTTGTGAACAAACTTGCTCCAAATCGTTTTCATGATGTCGGCCTCGACAACCGGCAGCATATTCGCCAACTCAAGGTGCTCAACCAATAGCGCTAGCCGGTCACTCTCGGCCCCATCGATCTCACCAAGGTACGTCGGCCCTTCGTTGGTGTGACTTACTCGCCCCGTCCCAGGCATGTCACCGCTATGAAATGTCAGCCCACCTAAAACCCGATCGTCACCAAGTACATCAACCAGCACCTCGATGTTCCCGACACCATTTTGTAGCGACACAACGAAACCCTCTGGACCGAGAATCTCACTCGCAGTCTCCGCCGCTTCCCGTGTCGAATATCCGTTCACACAGACCATCGCAACATCCACGCCAGAAACTGTCGAAACGTCAGTCGTCGCAACCACCGAAGCCAAAAACTCACCGTACAACCCGTCCACCCTCAACCCGTCTCGGTTAATTGCGTCAACGTGATCGACAGCGATATCAATCAACACCACATCATGGCCGATCCGCGCCAGATTAGCCCCGTAAAGGCTTCCCATATTTCCAGCACCGATTATTGCGTAATGCATACGCCTCCCAACAGCCAACAAAACACATTCAGTAATTCACTCAGCAACACTCTACCGCCTGAGCGCGTCCCGAGAGCCACACCGGCACGACCAGCTCAACACAACGCAATCGCCAACGTCGCATAAACTCCCCACATAACCAGCTTTCCTACACGGGAACCTTTTCCACATTCCTCCGTTGTAGTTAATAGAGGCGCCTCTGCTTTCTAAACACACCCAGTAAAACGGGTCGCAAAAGTTCGCAAGCAAAAATAAAAACCTCTCACCGATTACCGATGGGAGGTTTTTTCTAACTATCTAGAACCAAGTCCTCCGACGACGCCCGGAGCCAAACGCCTCGCCAACCCCAACTACGCCCCGTTCACCGACATCGCCACCTTGATCACTCCGTCAGAATGATCGGCATACATGTCGTAAGCCTTCTGCACGTCAGTAAAGTCCAGGTTGTGGCTCTTCAGCACGCCAGGGTCGATCCAACCACGTTCTTTCAGCGCAATCATCTCTCGAATCTCCTTCGTTGGCTGGCTCGTCGCAGCAACCTGCGTCGGAATAATCGTCGCAGCCTTGAACATGAACTCCTGGTGCGGGAACGAAGCAATCTTCCCGTCCCGTCCCGTCAAACTGAAGCTAACAAAAATGCCCCAGCGCTTTACGATCTTCAGGCACTGCCCAAACCCCTCGGGATCACCAGTAGCATCAACCACAATGTCGATTCCCTCGCCGCCCGTAAGCTCATCGATCGCCTCGTACATATCATCCTGTGAAGGATCAACCGTGTTGGTTGCACCCACCTCAAGAGCCTTCTTACGGCGAGCTTCAACAGGGTCGATACCGATAATCTGAAGTGCGCCCTGCTTCTCAAGAAGCATCGTAAACGAAAGGCCAATTCCACCCTGACCAAGCACCGCAACCCGCTTACCCGCTACGTTCCCCATCTGCTTGACCGAGTAGAGAACCGTACCGGTGTGCTGACACATAACCCACTCATCGAGCGGACCCCAGTCAGGAACAGGAAGAATACGGTCAGGCGTCTGAACCAGGTACTCAGCCAGACCACCCAAACCGCGTGTCGGCAAAATAATTGCCCGCTGCCCTACTTTGATTTCGTCGGTCTTCGACTCAACTATCGTGCCAGCAATTTCGTGGCACCCAACGCTGACTTCCAGCGGATAGTTCTCTTCCGGCAAAGCCGTATTGAAGATCCCGTGAATGTCGCTTCCACAAACCGAAAGAGCCTCGATCCGTATCTTGGCTTGACCATCTACGGGAACAGGCTCGGCGATATCTATCAGGTCAAAGGTTGCTGGAGCAACGAGTTGTGCAGCTTTCAATTTTCAATAACGCTTTCGGGAGGGTCGCAATTAGTAAAACGGTTTGATTCGACAGACCGGAGCGAACTCTACACCCGCCCAAGCCACCAGACAATCGTTTTTTATCTCACCGGTGCCAGCCCCCAATCTGGAGCAACGCACGAGCCGACTCTAATCGCCCTGAGCCCAACTGCTGCGACTCCAAAATAAAGCTCAAATCAGAATCACGAACCAACGCCCTGAACCGCAACAATCGCTCGACTAAAGAATCGCCGGCAGCGTTGCCGTATCGCCGTTTTCGACCTGCCACAAATGCAGTCGAGCAGCCATACGCCGAACTCGATCTCTGTGCTCAGGCTTGTCGAATAAATTGTGAATTTCGCCCGGATCTGTATTCAAGTCATACAGTTCGCCCTGATCCACAGCACACAGATTCAACTTCCAGCGATCCGCCGTAATCACCGAACGCCACGGCATGGTGTTCAGGAAATTCAGATCACGAACCTTTTCATCGCTCATCGCCCAACTGTCGCACTCATCAGCCAGATCCCTGTCGCCAACACCGTTGTGCTGAACCACCACATCATTGCCCGAAAGATCGTCCCGACCCTCAAGCACCCGCACCCTGCTTTCGCCCTGCAAGTACCCCGGAATCGACTGTCCAAATAATTCCAACAAAGTCGGCACAAAATCAATCTGACTGAAATTCCCCGAAACCCGAGTTTCGCTATCAATCAGCCACGGCACGCGAATGAACAACGGAACCTGCGCCGCCTCCTCGTAAGGAGTTCGCATCTCGATCATCCCGTGAGTGCCGATCATGTCGCCATGCTCGCTCGTGAAAACAACTATCGTTTCGCCTGCAACACCAGAATCGTCGATCGCATCCAGAATCGTCCCCAACATATCGTCGACCAGCTTCACGTTCCCGAAGTAGTTCGCTCGCAACTGGCGCATCCCCGCCTCGGTAGCAGTCGAAATTCCGTCGCGAACACAGTCCCCAAAAAGCTCAGCCCGGGTGCGATTAAACAGCGTGCTCTCAACTGGAGATTGCATAAACGTTTCATCGACAGGCAACGTCGCCGAGTCGTACATATTATCGAACGGACCCGCAAACGGCGGATGCGGCTCGATGGTGCTTACATAGAGCACAAACGGGTTGTCTTTATTACTCGAAATGAACTCGGCTGCACTATCGCCCAAAAACGACGCCATTTGCTTCTCAGGCGGCAACTCCGACCGTTGCGACATTGAGAACGTCTTGCCACCCGGGTGATCCTGCTCAGGCTCGTACCCCTCGGCAACCAAACTCTCGTGGTAACTCGAAAACTTCTTCTGGTCGTCCTCGTTCGTGTACTCCGGCCACCAATAGTCGTTAGCGCTCACCCACTCGTCGAAGCCCCGCTGCTTGATGATCTCGTCGCCCAGATGCCACTTACCGATATACCCGGTCGTGTAGTCATCCGAAACCATCTGCGCAATCGACTCAACCTCCGGCGGCATAACCAGCCTGTTTCGAGGCATCCCGGCCGTTGGCGGGTACAGACCCGTAATAATCGAAGCACGAGCCGGCGCACACACCGGTTGCGTTACGTAGCAGTGCTCAAACACGAAACTTTCAGACGCCAGTCGATCCATATGAGGTGACTGGATCCAGTCGTTCCCGTAAGCGCCAGAAGTGTCCTGCCTGAGTCGATCTGGCAACACAAAAACTAAATTCGGTTTCGATGGGACTTCAGTAACTGCCAACCTGATGCTCCTATTTCGTTCGTATTTGCGCCGTGATTATAGGCACCCACAACAGCGCACACCGGCTATTACGCCAAAATTCGACTGACCTTCACCGGTTCGTTAAACCCTCGTATCGTCACTTCACCTATCGACTCCAACTCAACAACCCTGGCCCCAAGCTCTTTCACGCAGTCATCCGAAAGCAGTATCTCGCCCGACTCCGCCAGATCGCACAACCGAGAAGCCAGGTTCACCACCGACCCAAACAAAACCCCACCCTCTTCCAGCGGCTCACCAGAAGTCATGCGAATGCTCAGTCGCTCATCGATACCCGGCACCGCAATCACAGCAATACCTGCGCTAATATTCACCGCAGCCTGCACCGCCTGATCAGCATCGTCAAACGACGCCATAATACCGTCACCCGCGTGCTTCACTTCCCTGCCTGCAAACTTGGTTAGCTCATCTCGAACAACGCTGTTGTGCCCGCGCAGCATCGCAAACGCACGGTCGTCGCCCAGTCGGTTCATCATCGACGTGTACCCGACAAGATCGGTGAACATGATCGTGCGCAACGCTCGATCCACCGCAGCGCCATCCTGCTGGTCCGCAGTCGGGATGGCGGCGATTCGACCCATGAACGGCATGACCTCGGTCTGATCGACCTCCACAACATCGTTTGGAATCTTTCCATGTGCTTTGGCATGAATCGTCGAAATCAAATCTGACGATGGCGCTGATACCAGGCAGAACGTCGTGTGGCGGCCCTCATCAAACCAGTAAGTAATGAACTTGGCGTCGTACTCATCCTGAAGTGCCATATCCATCGCATGGGCTGCAGGCAATGTCCTCTTGCTTCGCACCCTCAACGTAGTGGCGATCTAAATAAAGCGGCAACCAATCCCTCATTTTTACTTCGCGATTTCAAAGATCCTCGCAACCGATGACAAAGATCAATCCAGCAAATTGGCAGTTCGACACGAATACTAACTCGTAGCAACCATGAATCAACCGGCAGCCCGCAGCTATCCAGCACTGATACATTCACCTTCCACAACAACACCACTAAACATTGCGGAGACCTAAAACATTGCGAATCCTGATCGGCGGGTGTCAGCAAGAGATATCCACATTCAATCCAGTCCCATGCGAGTACGAATTCTTCGACTTCCTCCGGGACGACGAGATCAGGGCGACTCACGAGGGCAGCGATTCGCAAATCGGCGGAGCCATGGCTGAGCTTCAGTCGGCATTTGGCGAAAACCTCGAACTCGTATTCACCTACGATGCCGAAGGCACCGCAGCAGGCCCCTTACGCCACAGCGCGTTCATGCGCATCGCCAGCGAATTTCTTGAGCCATTGAAACAACACGCAGGCGAGATCGATGGCGTCTACTTCTCCCTGCACGGCGCAATGGGCACAACCGAGCTACTCGATCCCGAGGGTTATCTGCTCGAAGAAGTCCGGAAAATTCTCGGCCCAAAGGTTCCAATCGTCATCACAATGGACCTCCACGGCATCCTGACCGCCAAGATGCTCGAAAACATAAACGGACTCGCATCGTTCCACACCTATCCGCACGTCGACTTCGCCGACACCGGTCGACGAGCAGCCAAAGTCCTCACCAGAATCCTCAAAGACGGCGTGAAGCCAGTCGCAGCACGAGTGCGAGTTCCGGCTATCGTCCGTGGTAACGAACTAATCACCGAAAAAGGCGCATTCGGAGCACAAATCCGCTACGCCAAAAAGCTTCATGAGAATCCAAAAGTTCTCTCCGCCGGATTCTTCATATGCAATCCGTTCACCGACGTCCCTGAACTCAGCAGTCAGGCATATGTGTTCACCGATAACGATCCAGAACTCGCCGAACAACACGCCCTGCAAATGGCAAACGACTTCTGGCCCAATCGCCACATCATGCAGGGTCAGCTCATATCGCTCAAAGATTCCGTTGCCAGAGCCTCTGAAATGGCCGGACCAATAGCGTTCACCGACGCCGCCGATGCTCCAAGCTCAGGCTCGTCTGGCGACAGCAACGCAATCATCTCCGAAATGATCAGAGCCAACTACCCGCACTCGAGACTCGCGCCAATAGCCGATCCAGCCGCTGCTGCCAAAGCCCACGAGCTCGGCGTCGGTGCCAAGTTCACAATGGGAGTCGGCGGAGCACACGATCCCCAGTTCACTCCCCTCGAACTCGAATGGACCGTCGAATCACTGGCCGATGGCACATTCACGTGCGAAACCTGGAAGTACGAACCGACCATCGGGCCAACCGCAGTTCTGAAATCGGGAAACCTGACGCTGGTCGTAACCACCGAAACCGTAATACTTGTCGACCGCGCCCTGTTCTTCAAGGTCGGGCTCGACCCCAAAGATTTCCACTCAACAATCGTAAAGTCACCACACTGCGAACCAGCGTTCTTCGACGATTGGGTGGAAGCCAACTTCAACGTCGACGCCCCGGGAGCCACCAGCGCCAACCTGAAATCACTCGGCCACACCGTCTGCGCCCGTCCCATCTACCCACTAGAACCCGACACCGAGTTCACCCCAAAGACCGAAATTTTCACCAGGAACTAAGCTCAGATCGGATAGCGTCACGCCATGAGTAAAAACAACAAAATCTAACCCGAATCGCCCTTCAAAAAGGCAACACGTAACGTTCTTCGAGAACGACTCGACGAAGGCAAACCGACCATCGGCACACACCTGATGTCGGTCTGGCCGGCAATGGTCGAAATCATCGGCTACACCGGCGTAATGGACTACATATAGTTCTCCGGAGAAGACGCCCCGTACGACCTGGCCGCATTAGAGAACTTCGGCAGAGCCGTCGACCTGTTCGACCACATGACCTCGATGATGAAGATCGAACAAGTACCCAAAGAATGGCTTGCCGGTCGCGCAAACGGCACAGCCGGAGCAGGTTGGAAGTGAGATGCAGGCTACGGCATCGGAGCCACTCTCGAAGAAGCCGTACAGCAACGCAATCAAGGTGTCGTTGCCCTAATGATCGAAAAAACCGATGCTGTAGAAAACCTGGAAGAAATCCTCGAAGTCGAAGGCGTCGACATGATCCAGTTAGGCCCCAGCGACTACTCGGTCACCAGAGGGCTACTCGCCAATCCCGCCCAACCAGAAATCGAACGAGTCAGGAAACACGTAAACGCTACGGCCATCAAAATGGGCGTGCGACCAAGAGCGGAAATTTTCGACTTTGAAGAAGCAAAGCCCTACATGGATGAAGGTGTGATCGACTTCTGCATCGGCTGGGATACCCGAACCGTTGTCGACTACTGCAAACGGCAGGGCGACGAACTGGCGAAATTGCTCAACATCTAGCTCGCCAACAACATCACACCCCGCAACTAACTCCAGCTAGGTCAGTTCCGTCAACCCGATAGGAATCCTGAACCGGGCGATAGCACCGCCGTCATCACGCGGACTCAAAGAAATTTCACCATCGTGCTCGTCGATAATTCTTTTCGAAACGTGGAGGCCAATCCCCGTCCCCGGAACTCGTCGCGTTATCCGCCCGGTGGAACATCTCGAACAATCCTGCGGGATTTTCCTCCGGAACGCCCGGACCCCGGTCTTTTACCTCAACCACCAGCCAACCGCCGTTAACCGATACGTCAACCTCAACATCTGATTCCTCAGGTGAATACTTCGAAGCATTATTCAGCAAATTAGGTTATTTCACATTGCATGCTAAATAACAATAATAATGAAAATGTCCAGCCCTCTTCCTATTTCAAACACTATGACCTAGGCCGAATTACCCAAACTGTTACAGTTCGCGCTTGCCAGTTACCAGTGTTGATAAATATCTACTTGCCACATCGCCGAATCTGGTCTGTTTCGCAGCACGGCCGCCTTCTGGAAGACCCAACAAACCTACACTCGTGCCATCCCGAGCCCCTGCTAGAAAATTAGTTTTGCAGCAACACGACGTCGAACACCAAGACAATCATCACAAACGTCAGCTCTTACTCGTGCCCTTCAACGCCTGATCAAGCCCACGAATGTGCCCAACGGCGTACGCCCAGTAACGGTGTCCCCAATCGGTGTCGCCTTCCATATGAATGGCATGGTCAGGGGTCATCCAACCGTCAAATCCTGAATCGTGGTACGCCTGCATAGTGGCAACCATATCGGCTTTTCCGGTCTCAGGGAACGTCTCCTGAAAATGCTCCAACTCACCCTTGATATTCCTGAAATCCACTGAAAATATCTTGCCCCGCCCCCCCAAATGTCGAATCTCAGCGGGAACGTCACAGCCCATCTCGGTAAAACACCCCTGGCAAAACACAACGCCCGTGTTGTCGCTCGGAACCAACCCAAGGTACTTCCTGAACGCATCAGGACTCCGCATAATCCTCGCGATTCCTGAAATCTCAGGCACCGGCGGGTCGTCAGGGTGCAGCCCAATACGCACGCCCACCTCTTCAGCAACCGGAGTCACCGCCTCCAGAAAACGCTTCAGATTCGCCCACATCTGGTCATCACTCTTAGGCTCCCGCTGATCCTCGGGAACCCAGTCAATGTTGAACCCGCTATTCGGGTGTTCCATCAAGGGATTCCCCGTCGCCAGCGAAATATCGAAACTGGTCGATTTCGCGCCAGCTCTCTCAGGAGCCTGCTCCGACGTCCGATAAATCCTCAGCGCATGCATGTTGAAAATTATGAACCCAAGCCCCACTTCAGCCATATTCCGAAGCGTCTTCTTGTAGTTCTCAATCTGCTCATCCCCACCCGGCAGCCCCAACATCCACTTGAACGTCCACTCCAGAGGCGACATCCGCACAGCCATCCACTCAAGCCCGTACGACTCGACCAAATCCTTATGCTTGCGCAGAGTCGCTACAGAATAGAAACCATCATCACCCGAACCCGCAGCAGGCTGACCCGAAACACCGTCCGCTCCGATCTGCGCTGTAAACCTCAACCGATCCTCAGAAAAATCAGTACCCAGAAAAATCTTCAACTGATCATCTCCTTAAACTTGGTCTGCTCCGCAGCACGACCGCCTTCTGGTAGACCCAACGGCAACTGAACATCGAGAACCAGTGGCCGACCTTCCCGCTCGACCGTATCCAACCCCTCTTTTATCGCCGCGTCGATCTTCGACTCGTCATCGACTCCACGACCCTCGACCCCGAATGACCCTGCCAGCTGAACAATGTCGACTCCGTCCAGCACCACACCCGCATAAACCCCGGTGTCTTTCATCACGCCATTCGCCCCGCTGAACGCACCCGCAACAATGCCATAGGCGCCATTGTTTGGAATTACGTAAAGAACCGGAATTTCGTGTTGAGCAGCCGTCCAGAACGCTGAGTCCGAATAGTAAACCGAACCATCTCCAACAATCCCAACAACCGGCTTATCCGGAGCCGCAAGCTTCGCCCCAAGCACCGCACCCATGCCGTAACCCTCCGACCCTCCAGCAGGTCGAATGTACGTGTTGTTTCCACCATCCGGCTTCTTGATCACGTTCTCCAGTGGAACCGCAAACTGCTCGGTCGTAATGATTCCGCCACCCAAATCTTCCAGTGCACCATCAACAGCATCCAGTAACGCCAGAGGCCTTACTCGACCCGGTATTTTCGTAGCCGACTGAAGTGCTACCCGCCGAGCATCACGAAGTCGAGAAGCATTCTTCAACGCAGTCGCACGCCGATCGTCATAGCCCTTCGACTCATACTCCCGACCAGCAAGATCCAGCAGCTTCACCAGCGTCCGTGACTCATCAGCCATAACAGCAAGATCAAGACCCGGAATGTTCTCAAAAATCTCAACGTCTGGCCCAACTGCCGCAATCGTTTTAGCGCTCTTGAAAAGATTGAAATCAGCCGAAGTACCGCTCCCACCGTGCCTCACACCAACCGCGATAATCGCATCGGGCTCAAGATCGATAACTGGCTGCCGGAAGTATCCACAATGCAGCGGATGAGCAGCCGACACACCTCGCAAATCACCCCACATCGAGGCAACGTTCGCCCCAAAATGCTCGGCAAGCTTTCCAAGCAACTGCTCCCCACCACTCTTGTTAACCCCATCGCCAACATAAATCATCGGCCGCTTCGCCTCATGCAAAATCCGAGCCAACTCTTCAACATCACTGTCGGCCGGATACCCCGCTGTCGCCCTAGCCGGAGGACCCTCAACGATATCCGTCATGATCTGCTCCGGGCCAAGAATTCGATCGTAAACAGCGATATGCACAGGACCAATCGGAGGCGTCATTGCAACCTTGATCGCCCTGTCCACGGCAGTCGCCAATCCTGCTGGTTCAATCACAGTCCAGTTAGCCTTCATGAACGGCGCGCCAATCGACGTAGGGCCAACGTTGTGACCCAGATCAAGCGTTATACGGTCGGCATAACTTCCCGTATCGCCAACAAAAGTGATCGTCACAACCGGAAGCCCGGCCGCCCAAACATTGATCATCTGCCCAAGACTCTGGGCCAACCCCGCACCAAGATGCACCGACATCACCGCCGGTTGCGAATTCACCTGAGCAAACCCGCCCGCCATCGAGGTGACAGTGCCCTCATGCAGCCCGATAACACCGTTGATATTCGGGTTGCTGTGAAGCGAATCAAAGAAGCGAGCCTCACGCGATCCAGGGTTGTAAAACAGATGCTTGATGCCCGATGAAACAAGCTGCTCCACGATAACTTGAGAAGGATTGCCAGTAAAAGAACGAGATGACATCTAAGTGCTCCACGGGCGACCCACCAACCGGCTGCAAACTCAGCCCCGGTACGCTCGCCAAAGTATGAATCCCGGCATACTACCCGCTCTGGCCAATGCCCGCCGCGTCCTACTCCCCATCCCTTCTCCCCCAGAGAGAAGCTTAGGTTGAGGGGGAATGCGAACAGGAGCCACCCAACAACGCAGAGCACGCCCCCACCCAAGATCCCTCGGTTCCGACGACGCCACTCGGGAAGTAGCAAGACGCTAAACGACCAACGCCAGCCAAACGAACACCGTCATCCTGAATTCATTTTCAGGATCTATCTCACCAATCTCTCAGAAAAAGTGCTACTAGCACACCAACACCAGCTGCACATGCTCATCAGGCTTCATCAGCCGCTCCATCGACGACTGCATATCGTCCCACCCGATAAAGCTCTCATCAGTCACCATCGACTTCTCAGAAAGCTGACCCCTCTCCATCAAATTCAACACCGTCTGCCAATCGATCGGCTGCGACCCGTAAGCCGCCTTCATCTCCACTTCTCGCCCAATCCAATCAACCGTCCGCAAATCAACGTCTTCCCACGCCATCGAAACCACCAACAACTGACCGCCGCGCCGCACCATCTCCAGTCCCTGTTGGAACGTCGGCTTCGCAGCAGCAGCATCGAACGCCACCGGCACTCCCGGGCCTCCCGAAAGCTCCAGAACTTTCGCCACTACATCATCCTCAAGCGAATTCAACACAACATCAGCCCCAAGCACCCTTGCAGCATCAGCCCGAGCCTGAGCAGGTTCAGAAACAATCACCGAAGCCGCCCCTGCAGCCTTCAACACCTGCACGATCAGCAACCCTATCGGACCCGCCCCCATCACCACAGTCGTATCGCCAAGCTTGAACTTGGAAGTGCGCACCGCATGAACGGCAACCGAAGCCGGCTCAGTCAACACCGCAAGCTCGTCGCTCACGCCCTCGGGAATCAACAGCGGACGCCATTCGTCCATCGTCAAATACTCAGCAAACCCGCCAATTCGAGTCGCCTCAATACCAACCGTTCGAGCGCTGTACCGATCGTCCGGATACGAAGGCAACACCGTCCCAGCCGGCGGCGCTCCACCCCCGCCAACGATTCGGTCACCCTCCTTCAACCGAGTCACATCCCTACCCGTCTGCACCACGTCGCCGATGTACTCGTGACCCAGAACCGAACCATCGTTCGCCATCCCATACTGAAAACGATGCACGTCCGACCCACACAACGCCGAGTACCTGATCTTCACCAGAATCTGGTTTGGACCCGGCTCCGGAGTCGGTATCTCCTCTATAACCATCTTCTGAGTCCCGCGCATTACAGCAGCCTTCATCGCAACTTCCTTCTATTCAGATGTTCTTTCTAAAAACACCCATTGATACCCAGTGCAGTGCAGATTCCAGCCCAGTTTGCGGCCCGATTCGCAACCCGATTCGCCAAACGTACACTTTGCCACTGCACATTAGTGAAAATCACAGGCAACTGTGTCACAATCCCGGCGGGCGGATTATCCACCGCTACAGCGATATGGTCAAAGCCAAAAGCCTGCCATCAGGCCGAAGAAACCTGAAATCAACCACCGAAATCAGCCAACGAGGTGTGAAATAACTCGACTCGAAAACAAGGTCGCTATCGTCACCGGAGCTGGCACACGCTCAGCAAACGTATCCGGAGTTGGCGTTGCCACAGCCAAACTCTTCGCCTCGCACGGTGCAAAAGTGCTGATCGTCGACATGGACGAAGCAGCCGCTAAAACAACCGAAACAGCCATCAATCAGGCCGGAGGAACGGCATCCATATTCGTGGCCGATGTTGCCGACGAAGAAAACTGCAAAGCCCTCGTCGACGCGGCAGTCGAACGCTACGGCAAGCTCGACATTCTGATGAACAGCGTCGGAATTGGCGGCACCGGAACAGTCACAGAAGTCACGCAGGAAACCTGGGAGCGAACCCTCGATGTCGATCTCAAAAGCGTGGTCTTCATCTCGAAATACGCAGTACCAGAAATGATCAAAGCAGGCGGTGGGTCGATCATCAACGTCTCATCAGTCGACGGTATCCGCGCCGGCATGACCAAAAACATTCCGTACGCCGCGGCAAAAGGCGGGATGATCGCAGTCACCCGCGCCATGGCGGTGCATCACGGACGCGATCAGGTTCGAGTGAACTGCATTGCCCCCGGATTACTTCACACTTCGATGACCGAACTCTACGACGAAAAAAGACACCAGCTGCGTAGCGACATCGCACCCCTCGGCACCGAAGGCAAAGCCGGAGACATTGCGATGGCTGCCACCTTTTTGGCAAGCGACGAGTCACGTTGGATCACCGGCGTGCTGCTGCCAGTCGACGCAGGCCTCATGGCAGCCGGACCACAAAGCCTGATCAACAACATTCTCGAAGACTACGAGTACACCTAGGCAAAACAAACGGAGCGAACTCAGCGTGCGATTCAGCGACGCAATAGTTATCGACGGACTCGACACCAGCAAGTGGGGTCGCGAAACCGTCTATCGCGAACTGCGAGACGGCGGAGTAACGGCGATCAACGCCACAATCGCTATCTGGGACGACTACGAATCAACGCTCCACATGATCACGAAGTACCTCGAATGGTTCGACGAGTTCGACGATCTAATAAGACCTGTAAAAACCATTACGGACATCCACAAAGCCAAAGCAGAAAACCGCACTGGAATCATCTTCGGCTGGCAGAACGCAAGCCCCATCGGCAACGACCTCACCCGCCTGAAGCTCTTTCACGAACTCGGCGTTCGAGTCATCCAGCTCACCTACAACGAACGAAACCTGCTCGGCAACGGCTGCTACGAACGCACCGACGACGGACTCAGCAATTTCGGTCTGGCAGCGGTCAAAGAAATGAACCGGCTCGGTATCCTCATCGACCTCTCCCACGTCGGCGACCGAACAACCCTCGACGCCATCGAAAACTCTGCCCAACCCGTGGCGATAACCCATGCCAACGCCCGCTCGCACATCAACCACCCCCGCAGTAAAACCGACGAAGCGATAAAACTTCTCGTCGAGCGCGGCGGAGTCATCGGCGCAAACGGCTTCCCGATGTTCTTCGAAAAAGGCTTCGAAACCGGCCTCGACGAATACATCGACGCTATCGACTACCTCGTCCAAATGGTCGGAATCGACCACGTCGGAATCGGCACCGACTTCTGCACCGAACAACCCCGCTCGTTCTTCGACTGGATATTCTCCTCGCAGGGCAACATCCCGGCAAAAGAAGTCGCCTACACCCCCGAGCCCTATACCCATTTAAAGGGATTTGAATCACAGGCCGAGTGGGCTAATGTCGTAGAACGCCTGCTCGCCAGAAACTACTCCGAAGCCGACACAAGGAAGGTTCTGGGTGAAAACTGGCTCAAACTTTTTGGTCAAGTCTGGACGAACTAACGGAAACGTCACCATGCAAGTTATCGAATATCCAACCGCCGCAGAATTCCTCGATACAACGCACACCATGCTGCTCGAAAACGAAGCTGCCAACGAACTGATCCTCAGCTACGCAGTTAGTCAAACCAACGGCGTCGAAAACACCATGTCAACAACGTTCTACTGCGTGGTCGACAACGACACTCCGCTTCTTGCCACCATGTACACACCAGATATTTGGCATCAACTCCCAGCGTAAGCAGCTTTTTGACGAAACGATGGCCGGCGTCGAGATCATCTGCCATCGCCGCTGCGTAGAGGAGATTTTCGCCTCCTTCCCCGTTTGGATCGAGGGTTGCGCCGCGCTCGAGAAGCAGGTCGAATATTTCAGGGCGGTCGTTGAGCACTGATGCTATCAATGGAGACGACTCAAACGGAGCTAGTAGTAGATTCGGATTTACTCCGGCGTTCAGCAGTTTTTCGACGGTTGCGATGTTGCCGGAGATTATCGAGTCAATTAGTGCAACTTCTTGTTTGTCGCGAGCCATGGGGTGATTGTGCCATTAAGTGTTGTTGGCGATTTTCTTGCGCACCGCGGCGTTGAGCCGGGCGTGCCGAGGCCGCACTTGGGCTCGCATGTCTGCGACGCTGCACCGCCGAAGGTCTCTCCATAGGGGGCGAGAAACAAAATTAGCGCACCCCTGCGCACTCCCCCGCCGAAGGTCTCTCCGCAGGAGTCGAGAAATGGGGTTTTAAGGTGCGGTGATTCGCCAGGAGGATTTGTGGCTGGAGGCGTGTTCGGTGGCGTCGAGGCGGATCATTAGAGGGACCATGTGGTCGAGAACGACGGCTTCGGCGAGGGTTCCGCAGTCGATTGGTTTGAAGCCGATTTCTTTTATGAGTTCCTCGACTGCCGTCATCGCTTCTTCATCGTCACCGGCGTAGTGGACTTCCCGTGGTTCTCCTGTTGAGTCGGATGGCTGTTCAAATGTGGCTGCGAAGTTGGTTTTGAAAGCTGCGACAACCCGCGCGTCTTCGCCGATGGCTGTGGCTGTTACCTGTGCGCCGGATTGTCCGTTATTGGGCTGGGCTGCGAACGGGTTGGTGATATCGATGACGATCTTGCCGCTGAGTGATTCGGCGAACTTTCGGGCGGTTGCTGCTACCTCTTTGTAGGGCAGGGTGATGATGACGATTTCACCGGCGTCGATGGCCGCCTGATAGCCCCAGATTCGCGATTCGGTTCCGGCGGCTTCGTGGAAGTCGTTCTTGGTTTCAGGTCGGCGCGATCCGTAGGCGATGAAGTGTCCGGCTGCCATGATCGACTTGCCGAGGGCGAGTGCCATGTTGCCGGTGCCGAGTATTGCGATGCGAGGTTTTGCCACTAGTTGCCTTTTCTTTGGGGCGTTTGAGGTTGGGTAGTGTTGGCGGGAGTTTACGTGTGGTTGGTTGGAGCGCGCAATTGGGTGTGGCGTAGGTGCGCGGGTTCGGTGTTGGCTGAGGCGTGTCGTTGTTGGCTCGTTGGCACAGATCCTGATTTTCATCAGGATGACAGTGTGTGGCCAGGGTGATAGTTGGTGTTGAGCGTCGAATCGTTGTAGGCGTATGTACCGCTCGGGTGATTGCGGGAGTAGGCTTCGTGTTTGCGCTCGCCGGTGACGCAAATCTGATTTAAAGAGTCCTTTTGGGACCGTGAGATAGATCGTAAATGACTGACTACCTTCCACTGCCAGGAACCCCCGTTGAGGAGCTTGATACTCCGTGCATCGTTGTCGATCTCGACATCGCTGAGTCGAATATCAAAAAGCTTCAGGCCGCTGCTAACGAGATGGGTGTCGATGTTCGACCGCACTCAAAGACCAATAAGAGCCCTTACTGGGTGCGCAAACAGTTGGATGCCGGGGCGATTGGCGTTTGCTGTGCGAAGGTCGGTGAGGCCGAAGTGATGGTTGAGGCCGGGGTGCCGGAAGTGATGATTCCGAACCAGGTGATCGGCAAGCGCAAGATCGCTCGGCTGGTCGCGCTGGCTCGTTCGGCACGGATGATTGTTGCTGTGGAAGATTCGGGGAACGTCACTGATCTTTCTGATGCTTCGAGTTCTGCTGGTGCAGAGCTTGGTGTGATTGTTGAGATCAATGTTGGCATGGATCGATGTGGGGTCGATGGCAACGGTGCTGTTGAGCTTGCGAAGCAGATTGATGCGGCGCCGGGTTTGCGATTCGATGGGCTGATGGGCTACGAGGGTCACACGGTTGCTGAGCGTGATTACGAGATTCGCAAGACAGAGGCCGAGAAGGCGATGGTGATTCTAACTGGTGCTGCCGATCAGATTCGTGAGGCGGGTATAGAAGTGAAGCTGGTTTCGGCTGCTGGCACTGGGACTTACAACATCACGGGTCGGGTTGAGGGTGTTACCGAGTTGCAGTGTGGTTCGTACATTTTTATGGACGGCGATTATCTTGAGGTGTTCAACGATTTCGGTGCGGCACTTTCGGTGATGGCTACGGTTATTTCTCGGCAGGCGCAGGATGTTGCGATTGTAGATATGGGCTTGAAGTCGATTTCGATTGACCGAGGTCTGGCCGAGGTGCTTGAGCCCGAATCGGCTTCGATCATCAATCATTCGGAGGAGCACACGGCGGTTAGTTTGCCTGATGCTGCGTCGCAGGCTTTGAAGGTTGGCGACAAGGTTCGGGTGCGTCCGACTCACGGCGATACGACGATCAATTTGCATGAGTATTACTTCGGTATTCGCAACGGCAAGCTAGAACAGGCAATTCCGATCTCAGGCCGCGGCAAATTTAGGTAGGCGCCGGGCGTCGTCGGACGACTTGGTCGCGCGCCGCAGTCTCCCCCTCTAACTCCCCCGATCCGGGGGGAGAACCGAGCGCTAGGTCGCTAGGCGACGTTCTCTGAGAGATTGGTTGGTGCTGGCTGGGTTGGGGTGCTGGAGCTTCTGTGGGTTTTTTCCGGAGGAGAGCTGTCTGAGTCGAACTGGGCTAGTTCATTTCCTGAGTGGAGTCATCGAAACCGAGGGATCTGGTGCGGGGACGCGCTGGGTGTTGGCTGAGTCGAGATGTTGCCAGTGCAACAACGTTAATCGCACTGGGGCGAATTACGGAAGCGACAGATCACATCGAGCGGGCAAATTCTCTCTATCCGTCCGACGCACGACCTGTGCAACTCATGGTGAAAACATTCGCAATTAGCGGCGACATTGAACGAGCGAACGACAGGCTTAAGCAGCTACGTAAAATGGCCGAAGCCGACCCACCCGGACCCACAAACGCTCGCAGGCAATACATTCTTGCCATCTCTTATCTAGCCGCAGCCCCGGGCACACCCGCATTTCCCAACGACATCGATACCGTAGTTCGCCAGATGAAAATAATGCCGGGAAGCCCGGATATTTCTAGAACAATCGCCGAACTCTGAGTCGCGCTTTCCGCAGCACATACGGAATCGCCAGAAGCAGCGAAAACTTTCTCGCAAATCACCCCCAACTGGACGACCACCCATTCATCACTCAATTGCTTCAAGGAACCCTGCTGAACCGCACTGGCGATACCGAGGCTACGGTAAAGGTAATCGAACGCTATACCGACCAGATGGAACGCAACTCATCGATAGCTAGCGCGCTGGTCGGCCACGCCCATCTCGCACAACTACATTCCTACAATGAATTCGCCCGGGCTCCCCACACAGCACGCATCACCGAAATAGAACGCCAGACCCCCCCGAACTCAAACTCCCAGTCGCTTCCAGTGAGCCCTACTCAACAGGTATCGGGGATCAGCTTGATTCGCTCAACCTGTCACGCCGCGAGCTTGAAGTGCTCACCCTCATATCCACAGGCGCAACAAATAGCGAAATAGCCGAACGACTTTTCATCTCAATAAATACGATCCAGACACACGTTTCTAACATCCTTGCAAAGCTCAACGTATCCAACCGCGCTGAAGCCACGGCCATCGGAGCGCTCGCCGGGCTAACCGGCCCCCGACACTGAAAACCGCCTACACCAATCCATCAGATACACTTCTCGATCTCGAACCACGCTACGAAGCGCTGATGAAAAAAATGGCAAGATTCCGATACATGGTCAGCGATCCCGCAGCATCCGCCGACTTCTACACCGAAAACTTTGACTTCGAAGTCCAGCTCAAAGTCCCCAAAATCGCCATCCTCACAAAAGGCGATCTCACCATCCTCCTCAGTGGACCCGGATCATGATCGACGTCGACGACATCGAAGCCGAGGTCGCCCGCCTCAGGCCCACTGGTATGAAATTCCGTAACGAAATCCACAGTGGATCTGGCGGCAGCCAGATCATTGCTGAAGACCCCGATGGCAACGCCATAGAGTTATTCCAGGCCGACTAACCAACCGGCAAAAACCTCACACCAGTATCGGCTTTCCTCAGATAGAATCCTCGCCTGTAAAACAGGTGCAGTACTATGCCGCATCTTAGGATATTTCGAGGAATCAACAACCGATGCTCAAGCACTTTCTGGTACCAGAAGAGGACAAGGTTTTCGTCACAGAAGAAAAAGCCCGCGCCGCAACGCAGGCCGTTTTCGAGAAGATGGGAATACCCGCCCAAGAGGCGGAATCCTGCTCCGATGTGCTAATCACAAGCGACCTGCGCGGCTGTGAAAGCCACGGCATTTCGAACATGCTTCGCCACTACATCGCCAGCTATGGAACCGGTACTTACAACCCTCATCCCGATATAAAAGTAGAGCGCGAATCATCGGTAACCGCCACCTGGGACGGCGATCAGGGACTCGGCCTACACCTCGGCCCTCGTGCCATGAAACTGGCCATCGAAAAAGCCCGAGAACACGGAATGGGCGCAGTAGCCGTAAAGAACACAGCCCACTTCGGAATGCTCGCCTACTACGTGATGCAGGCCGTCGAACAAGATATGGTCGGCATGGCAATGGTCTCCGCCGGCGGCGGGGCACAGCTACCAACCCACGGAGCCGAACCGGCATTCGGAACCCAGCCAATAGCATGGGGCGCACCAGCCGCCACAATGCCACCATTTATATTCGACGTCGCAACAACTCAGGTAGCAGCCAACAAGCTTGGGCTGGCACGCCGAATCGGCTCGAAAGTCGAACCCGGCTGGATCGCAAATCTAGACGGCTCACCAATCATGGAAGCAGTCGATGTTCCCGAGGCTGGAACTTACAACATGCTTCCGTTTGGAGGCACTCGTGAAAACGGTGGACACAAGGGCTACGGTTTCGCAGTTATCGCCGACATTATGTCGGGAATCCTCTCAGGCAACGGACCCGGCTTCATCGCCGACCGCAAATACTCGTTCTTCGTAATGGCGTTCAATATCGATGCGTTTGTCGATGTAGACGAGTTCAAAGACGACATGGACAAACTCCTGAAGAAACTCGCCAACACCACCCCGGCACCCGGCCACGACCGTGTCTACTACGCCGGACTCCCCGAGGCCGAAGAAACCGTCGAACGCAAGAAAACCGGCATCCCCTACCACAAGGAAGTCGTCGAGTGGTACAACTCGATGTCCAACGAACTAAACCTCGGCATCCAACTTTAGTAGTGGCGCTTGCGCCATACGCGCTGATTTTAATTTCCCGAGCGAAGTCATCGAAGCCGAGGGATCTGGTGGGGACGCGCATGCTCTGTCCACTCTCCCTGAGCCGCGTCGCAGACATGCGCGACAAAGTGCGAATGCACGCCCGGAGCTGACGATAAAAGGCCAGGGTGAGGTAGAAGCCCAGACGCTGAAAACACCAATCGTCCTGCGTAACCACAACGCCAAAGCCCACAGCCCAACGCCAAACCCCGCTCCACCACCAAACGCACATCTGGTTCGCAGCAGACTCCCAGTTATCTCTCAGCAAACTCAGAACATCGTTGATTAGTGTTCGATCGTCTTCAATAGATTTGACGACATCAAACATCCCGGCCAACGGAATCAGACGATGAATTTCAACATTCTTAATTATTTAGAGCGCACGAAAATTACCGCCGTTCTTATCGGCGCAACTGCATTGCTGGCAGCAGTCGGCTGTAGCGATCTGGAAAACGCCGATCCCCCAGTGCTCAACGGCATTCTGCAAAATGTCGATTCCATATCAGGCGAAGTGACCGTCGAACTAAAAGATGGCACAACCGCAACGTTTAATCTCGATGATGTCGACGTAGGGCAACTTCAGGCAATCGCCGGAACCGCACTACTGGAGGCTGGAGATGAAGTAACTGAACTGACGTTTGACAATGACAGTTCAGTTACTTCCGTCTCGCCACTAATCGTAAAAATCGAAGGCACAGTGCTGGAGATCGATTCAGAGGCATTGACCATTTCGGTAGTTGCTGAGAACGGAATCGAACTCACTGTCAATGTCGACCCGCAAACCCGGTTCTCGGCAAGAGGCAAAGGTCCATCTGAATCAAGTCTCGACGAACTTACGGTCGATACCGAGATCGACCTCGAATACAACCATAAAACGATGCACGCCACTCGCATCCACTTCAGCCGAAATAATGACAGTGACGATGTTGATAATGAAAATGACGGCGAGAGTGAGCACGAGGAGGATGAAGAGCACGACGAGTCCGACGATGAAGACGATCACGACGCAGATAAGGATTAGCCCGCCACATCCCGAACACAGTAATCCCGAGCACCGTCATCCCAAACACCGTCATCCTGAATTCATTTTCAGGATCTAAAACCGCCCAAACACAACACCCAACCACTCACGCCAACACTCGAAAGAAAACGACGCCTCGCGTCACACCTGACCCTCGGCCATCGGCACATCCACCCTCACTCGCCGAATCCGACCATCACCCTGAAAACGATCACGACCCAAAACCGTCGACTCACACAGCCACAACTCTCGCCCATCAGCCCCACCAAGCATGCAAGCGTACGCACTCTTATCCGCATCCTCTAAAGCAATCACCTGCTTAATCTCACCTCCGTCAGCAACCCGCACCCAGCCACCCGAATCGCCGTACGAAAAGTACGGACACGCCACCCAGATACAACCCTCTGCATCCAGTGAAATCCCATCAGTAGGCGCAGCCAGATTCGCAAACGGACGTCGGTTCGAAAGCGTCTCATCATCGTTGATATCCCACGCAGTCAACGTAAAAGCAAACGTCTCGGCAACAATCAAAGTCTTGCCGTCAGGGGTAATCGCACCGCCGTTCGGGAAGCAAACCCGATCCGCAACAACTTGCGACGAACCGTCCGGGCGCGCCAGCACCATGTTCCCAAATTGGGGAGGATTCGCAGGACCCGGCGCCTCGTACTCGCTCAACCCCGGCAGATAAGCCCCGGCATAAGCGTTGCCGTTCGGAGCAACCACCATGTCGTTATTACCCGTACCAAACGAAGTCGAAATATCAGCGTGATGTGTCGAGTCCGATCGCTTCGCACTTCCAGCAGCAACCACCGCAGCCGTCAGCCGAACTATCGCCTGACTTTCGGTAGCCACAACCAACAAATCACCGTTCTCAAGAAAGCCAAGCCCGCTAGGGAATTCGCCCGGCTCAAACACCGTCTCAACCGCCCCATCATCGTTCACGCGCGACACTTTTCCAGCCATCACATCGCTGAAGTACAGCTTGCCTTCACCGGCGCGCCATCTCGGACCCTCAGGAAAAAACAGCTCATCGGCAACCATTTCGATCGAATTTGAAACCATGCGTAACCCCTAATCAAACTACTCGAACCCTGTCATTGCGAGGAGTTCGACGACGTGGCAATCGGCGAACACTGGATTAATCTATCCGCATCAGCCAGCAACCGTCCAATCACATAACGCCGTTGGTCGACAGTATAAGAGTCGTACATCGTCACTAAAACTGTCCAATTAACACCTCCAATTTCCCGTGTACCATTACGGGTCGCAAATCACGGCGATTCCAACTCGATATCACCCACCACAGCCCAGCACACAGCACCACGATAATGACCACAACAAGCGATCCACAAGAAAAACTCTACTCCGCACGCGCCGCCAAACGAGCACCCGGTAAATGGCGATCATGGGAAACTACTGAAGGCGCAATCCGAGCACCCCATCGCTCGATGATGAAAGCCATGGGACTCAGCGACAAAGACATCGCCGCCCCCTTCGTAGGAGTCGCTTCCACCCACAACGAAGTCACCCCCTGCAACTCCGGAATCGCCCCGCTTGTTGAAGAAGTAAAACGAGGCGTTTTCGCCGCCGAAGGAACTCCTTTCACGTTCGGAACCATCACCGTTTCCGACGCCATATCCATGGGAACCGAAGGCATGAGAGGCTCGCTCGTTTCGAGAGAAGTCATCGCCGATTCAATCGAAACAGTCGTGTTCGCCGAACGCTATGACGGGCTGGTCGTGGTCGGTGGCTGCGACAAATCACTCCCCGGCGGAATGATGTCGATGGCACGCCTCGACGTCCCTTCCGTGTTCATCTACGGCGGCTCCATCCTTCCCGGCTCACTGCACGGCGAAGATATCCAGATCCAGAACGTTTTCGAAGCCATTGGCGAGTTCCAGACCGGCAAGATCGACGCCGACGAACTCTTGGCAATCGAAAATCACGCCTGCCCCGGCTCAGGGTCATGCGGCGGAATGTTCACCGCAAACACCATGTCGTCCATCGGTGAAGCACTCGGACTCTCACTCCCCGGCTCAGCCTCGGAACCGAACGTCGACCAGCGCAAAATCGCCTCGTCGCGAGCAGCCGGTCACGCCGTAATGAACCTGCTCCGAAAGAACATCCGACCCTCCGACATCCTCACCCGAAAAGCCTTCGAAAACGCCGTGACGGTTGTGGTTGCAATGGGTGGTTCAACAAACACCACGCTCCACCTCCCGGCAATCGCCAGCGAATTAGGTATCAAACTAACCCTCAAAGACATCCACGACATCTCGATGCGCACCCCGCTCATCGCAAACATGAAGCCCGGTGGCGACTACCTGATGCTCGATCTCGACCGACTCGGCGGAATCCCGGTCGTTATGAAGCGGCTTCTGAACGCCGGACTGCTCCATGGCGACTGCATGACCGTCACCGGCAAGACGGTCGCCGAAAACCTCGCCGATGTCGTAGTCCCCGAGCCTTCCAAAGTGCTCCACTCGATCGAAGATCCAATCTCACCAACAGGTGGACTCGTAACCCTCTTCGGAAACCTCGCACCAGACGGCTGCGTGCTAAAAGTCGCCGGGCACCAGTTCGGCCAGACGTTCGGCGGGCCCGCCAAAGTCTTCGATAGCGAAGAAGGCGTGATGGAAGCGCTTCAAAAGCGTGACATCAAGGAAGGCGACGCAATCGTCATCCGCTATGAAGGCCCCAAGGGCGGACCCGGCATGCGAGAAATGCTGGCGTTAACTGCCGCACTTGTCGGACAGGGTCTTGGCGAAAAAGTCTTATTGATGACCGACGGTCGATTCTCGGGTGCTTCCCACGGATCAATGATCGGTCACATCGGCCCTGAAGCCGCAGTCGGCGGTCCCATCGCGGCGGTTCAAGACGGCGACCTCATCGAAGTAAACCTCGATAAGTTCGAACTCAACGTCAAGATCAGCGACGAAGAAATGAAAGCCCGCCTCGACAAGTGGCAACCCAAGCCCCCGCCCTACACCAAAGGCGTCCTCAGCAAATACATTAAACTGGTAAACCCAGCCTCAACCGGTGCAGTAACCAGCTAGTAAGGCGCCCACGGCGCCGCTATAAACCCCTTCTCCCAGTGGGAGAAGGTTGGGATGAGGGTGAAACAGTTAGCCACAAACCAGACACCTTCGGCAACCGACCCGTCCTGCTCACCTACCGACCCGACGACTCCGACCGCATCGTTGTCATCGAACAAGACGGCAAAATCCTCATATTCGACAACTCCCCCGAAACGACGCAGGCAAACACGTTCCCAAACCTCTCCAATCAAATAGCCCGCAACGGCAACGAAGAAGGACTTTTCGGTCTCGCTTTTCACCCCCTCTACTCGTCAAACGGCCACTTCTACGTCCACTACTCGGCGGCCAGACCACGTCGCTCGGTAATCAGCCAATTCACAGTCTCCGACAACCCCAACATGGCCGATCCTTTCTCAGAAAAAATCATCCTCGAAGTCCTCCAGCCTCACTCAAACCACAACGCGGAATGCTTGCGTTCGGATCCGATGGCTACCTCTACATCGGACTCGGAGACGGCGGTTCCCGCGGCGACCCAGCGGAAAACGGCCAAAACACAACGACGCTCCTCGGGACGATTATTCGCATCGACCCACACCCATCTGCTGGCGGTCTAGACTACGGAATCCCACCCGACAACCCGTTCGCCGATTCAGCAAACACCCCAGACGATCCACGACCCGAAATCTGGGCATTCGGACTCCGTAATCCCTGGCGATTCTCATTCGACCGGGCCACGAACGAACTCTGGGTCAGCGATGTCGGCCAAACCACATGGGAAGAAATCGACATCATAGAAAAAGCCGGAAACTACGGCTGGAACACCCTCGAAGCAACCCACTGCTTCAACCCATCGTCCGGGTGCGATTCAACCGGATCAATCCCACCAGTCGCCGAATACGCCAACGGCGCAGGCAACTGCTCAGTAACCGGCGGATACGTCTACCGAGGCCCGGCAATCCCTGAACTCGATGGCGTCTACATCTTCGCCGACTTCTGCTCAGGAAACATCTGGGGCATCAGAACAAACGAACGCCCAGCCTCAAAAACCGCCCAACAAATCAGCTCCGTAAACCAGCAAATCCCATCATTCGGCGAAGGCAAAGCCGGCAACCTCTACATGCGCGCCTTCAACACCCCACTCCTACGAATAGTACTAAGCGATTAACCCGTTGCCTGAGCGAAGTCATCGGAGTCGAAGGGCCTGGTGCGGGGACGCGAAAACCGGTGGCAGGAACTACGATAACGGCGCCACATTAACCACATTCCTCCCTGACCCGCGTCGCAGACATGCGCGACCAAGTGCGAATGCACGACCGGAGCTAACGAATAACAGGCAAAATCAACTGCGACGGATACGCCGCCGAATGATGAACAACCTGCTCCGCAACCCGCATCTCTGTACTGTTATAAAGTTCGCCACCTGTGTTCAAATTACGATCAAACCGAGGGAAATTCGATGATGAAATCTCAAGCCGGATCCGATGCCCCTTCTTGAACACATTGCTCGTAACCCCAACCTTGATCTCGTACTCGTAAACCTCGCCCGGCTCCAACAGTTTCGACTGCTCAAACCCTTCCCGGTATCGAGCACGAATAATCCCATCGCAAAGATTCTTGGCGTATCCGGTCGGCGAAACATCCACCAGCATCGCGGTCCAATCAGTGTCCAGACCATCAGTTGAAGCGAACAACTTCAAGCGAATCGGACCCGTCACCTCAAGATCGTCCTCCAACACCTCGGTCGTATAGCAAAGCACGTCGTTACGCGCCTCCGCAGGCCGCTGATCGTACGGACCCCACGGCACGATATCGGGAGAACAACAGTTGTTCCCACCCAGAGTTTGAACCGGCAGCTCCGGGTTGTACGTGAACTCATCCGCAAACTCTTCACCCGCCGCTTCAAGCGACAACACACCATCACCCGCCGAACTGTTCGCACCCCCGTCAGAACGCAAATTCCACAACTGCCAGTCGGTACGAGCAAGCGGCCACTCCTGCTCATCTCGCCACTGGTTAATCCCCATCACAAACAACCGCAAAGGTGCATCGTCAACGTAATCAGAATCGCCCTTAAGCCACCGATCAAACCAATCTCGTTCAATCGAATCAAGATCCAACTTCGACTCCGCCCCAAAGTCGATATCGCCTGTTTTTGTCGAAGTGCTCAGCGCATGCGGCCACGGCCCAACGATCAACTTAGACCCTCGCGCCAACTCCGACCCACCACGTTCCCTGAGCCCCGTGAAATTGTCGAAAGCGTCGACAGCGTAAAGGTCGTACCACCCGCCCATAATCAGCGATGGCACCTCGATTTCGTCAAACCGCCTGTCGGTATTCACTTCGTTCCAGTACTCGTCATCGTTCGGATGCGCCAGCCAATCCTGCCAGAACTTCATATCACGCCCAGCGTTGCCAGCAAGATTGGTCATAGGAAGCGACATGAACGCCTCGGTCCAGTTGTGATAATCGATACTCTGGCCCGTCCGACCGTTCGTCCGCATCCCCCACGTCATCATCACGTTCAGTTGAAACGTTCCGCCCGGGTGCATCAAACCCTGATAGTAATCGGTACACATCACCCGCGGCACCATGGCCTTCAGGTACTTACTTTTCAGAGGAGCACTGAGCCACTGAACAGCCCCGCCGTACGACCCACCAGCCATGCCGATATTGCCGTCGCACCAATCCTGCTGCCCGATCCACTCCTGCGTGTCGAACCCATCGTCGACTTCCTGATGAAATGCGTAGTACTCGCCCTGCGAATCGAACCGACCACGAACGTCCTGAACAACACACACATACCCACGGTTAGCCAGCTGTCGTGCCTTTTCAATCACCGGGTCCATGTTGTTGCTGTAAGGCGTGCGCATAAGCACGACAGGAAACGGATCGCCCGCCTCGGGAAGATAGATATCCGCCGAAAGCTCAACGCCATCCCGCATCGGCACCTTCACATCCAGCCGCATCTCAACTCCGAAGTTATCAGCCATATCGATCTCCGCTCCCGCTAAAAGTGTTTCGACTACCCTGAACACAACACCACCAAACCACCGGGCTGCACATTATCAGCTACACCACGATGAATTTATTCGATCCGTTCACTGTCATCCTGAACTTGATTCAGGATCTGTGCCGAGATAGCGAAACCACCGCTCACATCAGCCGACACCAGATTCACCGACAACACCGTTCACCCAAATCCAACGTCACGAACCAGCAACCCGCCGACCATGCCCAACCCAGTAAGGCTCCCGCAACTCGCGCTTCAAAACCTTCCCACTCGAATTACGCGGCAATTCATCAATGAAATCCACCGATCTCGGTCGCTGGAATCCACCCATCTGGTCTCGACAAAAATCGATAACCTCATCCTCCGAAACCGACTGACCATCCCCCAAAACTACAACCGCTTTCACGGTTTCACCCCACTGCTCGTCAGGCACCCCGATCACCGCCGCATCTGCGATAGCCGGATGCTTGAAAAGAACCTTCTCTACTACCCCTGGGTAAACGTTCTCTCCGCCAGAAACGATCATGTCCTTGATGCGATCCTGAATGTACAGATAGCCCTCGTCGTCCAGAGTCCCCGCATCGCCGGTGTGCATCCAACCATCTCGAATCGCTTCGGCCGTTGCTTCCGGCTTATTCCAGTAACCCTTCATCACCTGAGGACCCCGCACCACGATCTCTCCCATAACCCCGTTCGCCACCGGGATATCGTCTTCATCCACAATCCGTATTTCAGTACCCGTTATCGCCCTGCCGGCCGACTCTATGAGTCCCGGTGATCCCGCCATCGCCCGCAGATGATCGGCATAGCTCATGGTCGTAATGATGGGCGATAGCTCTGTCATGCCATATGCCTCGACAAACTCACACTTGAATGCGTCTAGGGCTTGGCGAAGCGTATCCGCTGCAATCGGCGATGCTCCCCACACCATGAGCCTCAGGTCGGGGTAACTTCGCTGAGCAATATCCGGCACAGTCTGGAGACAAATCTGAATCAGCGACGGAGCAAGCACTACACATTGAATGCCGTCTTCGTCCAGCGCTCTAACCGTCTCCGCCGGGACGAAATCCTCCTGGATGTAAAGACTCGCCCCTCGGTGGATTGCGGAAAATACAAACCACGCGGCGGCGACATGGTACAGCGGCATAACGATTAGAACTCGATCATTCGGTTGAAATTCGATTGCCGGGGCTGACTGAGCCAGGTTCGCCGTCAAATTGTTGTGAGAAAGTACCGCGCCCTTGGGAAGCCCGGTCGTTCCACTCGTGTACATCTGAAGTGCGTCGTCGTCAGACGAAATCGTTAGCTCCGGAGGCGATGTTGACTGGTCAGTAATCCAATCGTGAAAATCGGTCCACCCCAGCTTGCTCTTCCCACCAACCACAACCAGTTGTTTGACGCTTTCGAGCTCATCTTTAATGTCGTCGATCTGATCCTGGTACTGACGAGAAACGAAAAGCATCTCGGCACCTGCATCATTGATGATGTAGGTCCATTCCGATGGCACCAACCGATAGTTCAAAGTAACCAGCACAACGCCAGCCTTCGAAGCGCCGTAGTACAGATACACGTACTCGACGCTGTTGTTCGACAGGATCGCGAATCTGGTGCCCTTCTCGATGCCACTAGCGACGAAGGCCTGAGCTACGCGATTGATCTGATCGCTCGCCTCGCCGTAGCTAATGCATTTGTCGCCCACAACGGCGAATTCAGCGTCCGGGGTCTCCCGTGCGTGATAGTCAACATAATCGTGGAGCAGCATTCACTAGACCTCGCGTTCCAGCCTCTTGAGCAACAGATGTGCAGCGGGATCATATGCGAAATACAACAAACGACCAAATCTTCCGGCGACACCCGGAGCCAAACGCAACGTCTCCCCCGGATCGGGGGAACTAAAAGCCGCGTCGCAGACATGCGAGCCCAAGTACGGCCTTCGTACGCCCGGCTCTAACGAGCGTGCGACGCGCGACCAAGTCCGCCTCGGACGCCCGGAGCCATAACGCCTCGCCCGGAGCTAACGCAACACCCGATAAAGCTCATCACCCGGAACTGTGTCGAACACATTGCGAGTCTTGCCAGTCGCATGGTCGATCTTCATACCCTTCGAAGGGTCGTTGTCTTCAAATATCACCCGCACAACGGCATAAGGCACGTCGAGCACTCCGGGATTCGACACACTCGACCGCTGGGTTTCAAAGGAAAAATACTGCACGTGCTCACCCTTGTACCAACCATCGCTACTCCGATCGGCGAGCACCGCCGTCGATCCATACGGAATGATTGGGCAGTTAATAATCAGCCCAGTATCTACCAACTCATACCCTGCCAACTCAATATCGTCGAAGCGGCGAATGGAGTTCGGCTCATAGTCGTCGGGAACCAGCACCTGAATCACCTGCCAAAAATCGTTATACCCATCCTCACCGGGTAAATGATCGAATATCGGCGATTGACCATCAACCCGCTTCGAAGGATCGGACGCGTAAGAAATGCCGTACACGGGAGCCGATTTCAGCGGGCTAACGTCAAATGCGTAGTAGCTGACATCGCTGACATCAGGACCCAGCCCGTGACTCAAGAAATCGGCATCGTAGTCGATCGGATCGTTCGGACCCGGTAGCTCCAGGTTCTCCGATCGCCGCATTACGGTTCCCGCAGCATCGGAAAACCTATCTACCGATGTAAACTTTATTCCTCTCTCAGAATCGACGTGCACCGGAACCGCCGACACCTCGACGGTCGATTCACATGCCACGCCAATCGACAACGCTAAAACTACAGTCGCAGGGCCAAGTAAACGTAAACGCCTCAAAGTTCTGCCCAAGTCTCCCACCTATATTCATGCCAGATACCCAGATGCTAAATCCCATCTACGACTTGTGACTGCCTGAAAGTACGCGTTTTCCCACCCGACTGGATTCATCTCTAAACAAAATCCGATCGATCAGCAAACACAATCGGGGAAATCCGCCCTACTTCACAGGCTTCGGCCACTCGCCAGCCCACTTGTCACGGTACTCGTACCCAATAGAGGCGTCACCGGCAAGGTTGTTCCACATCGCAGCCCGGCGATAATTTCGCTTTGGCACAAGCGACCGCTGAATCAACGCCGCTTCATCACGCTCTAAACGCTCCAAAATATGAACGTCGTTTGCACCGTCGTGATCCCAACTCGGCTCAGCCGACTCACTGGCGCGCTCGAACAAATACTTCACCATGTACCGAACCAGATCACTCGTATTCGCCGTACCCGCATGCCAGATATCGTAGTGAAGTATCAACACCGAACCAGCCGGCACAACAGCAACAATCTGGTCTCTGAAATTCCCGTGAGAAGCGTTCCGATCCCCGGCCGCCAGAAACAAATGTGAACCCGGTATCAAAGCCGTCGGCCCCATGTTCGAAGCGACGTCCTGCGGGTAGTACATCACCAACACGCTCTGAACGTGATCTGGAACCCGACCATGCCCGTCCGAAAGCATCGGAATATTCAGACTGTCCTGATGCCACTGCTGACTCCGAGTCCCCGGATGATTCCTGTGGCAGTGTCGATGAGCAGCCTTCGTGTAGTCGTGACCCAACAAACTGGCCAACGCTCCAACAACCGCCGGGTGCTCGTACACCTCGTCGATCTTCGGAATTGCCTTATTAATGTCGTCTCCCGGATTCGACGGCAAAGCCTGAAGCTCATCGTAAATACCAGCATGAAATTCTGGCGGAAACTGCGGCTCAACAATGTGATAGCCGTTGATAACAAAGTCAGCAATCTGATCGTCGCTAAGCAAATTTCCTGTGGAAACACGAGTGGCGTTAGTCATCAAACTGCTCCATTTTCTCCAAAATAAACTGGTAGCCAAGCACGTCTACATCAGAATCCGATAACGTCCCCCGCTGATCCGGAAAGTGCACAACACGCCAGCCATAGATAATCGCATCGTGAACCGTGTCGTAATCAAGTGAATCCCGTGTCGGGTCGATCTCAACAATCGTACCCTTAACCGGCTCATGCAAAGCCTGAGAAATCGCTGGTGACCGCGGATCGGTCGACTGCGCGCTCAAATAAAGAAGTCGTTGTTTTAGTGCCATCGGTATAGCTGCGCCAGCCCTCAAAGAATCGGTTTGAACGGAATAAATCCATAAAAGCGTCACTTTAGCGAATATTCATCCCACTCGCGGAAGATCGGGCCTACGATTCCTGTCATTGCGAGGAGGAACTTAGCCTGCCCTGAGCAACGTCGAATGGGTGGCAACAACGGACATTCGGAACTAACTCCACATTCCCACCATCAGCGGCATTCGAGCAACTTCGATTACTCTCCCCTTATCTCTTCGCCCTGAGGGAGAAGGTTAGGTTGAGGGGGAATGCCAGGTGTCATCACGTTCAATGTGTCGAAACACACCTGAGTTCCAGACCTCCCACTTCACTTCAACGAGGCCCAATATCCTGCCCAAAGCCGCCACACCGGTGATAAATTCCCTCAACAAACCAAACTAAACGAAATGCTATGGCCCGCCAAGCGGAGCCTCATAAACGGAACCCAGATGCGCCTCGCACGCCCGGTTCCAAACGAAAGACCTTCATCAAAATGCTCACAGCCGGCGCCGGACGAACAGACATCACACCACCCGTAGGCATCGCCCACGCAGGCTGGGGTGCCGCAACCCACCAGCGAGCCGAGGGCGTCGACATGCCCTTCTACGCCACCGCCCTCTATGTAACCGACGGCGACCTCGAAATAGCGATAGTCGATCTCGACATCGGCGTCCTCACCAACGAAGACGATGCCGCTATCCGAGCAGAAGTAGCCGAAGTCGCAAATATCAAACCCGAAAACCTTCGACTCTCCGCCACCCACACCCACTCAGGACCCGTCAACCGAGATTCATGGCTCGACGAAGGCATGGAACTCGTCGCCCCTTACTGGGACTCACTCCCTGAACGAGTCGCCAGCGCCGTCAGCACCGCACGCCACAACTCGAAACCAGCCCACGTCGGAGTCGGCAAAGGCACAAGCTCCATCAACGTAAACCGCCGACCCGCCCTCGAAGACGGCACGTTATTCACAGGCCGACAGTGGGACGGCGTAGTCGACCGCGAAGTCGGAATCGTGGCGATCAACGACACCGACGGCAACGCAATCGCAACAATCCTCAACTACGCCTGCCACCCCACAATTCTCGGCCCCGCAAACAAGCTGCTCTCACCCGACTACCCCGGATACGCCCGAAAAGTAGTCGAACAGTACGCAGGCGGACTCTGCCTGTTCCTACAGGGCGCAGCCGGAAACTGCGGACCCACCCACGGATTTATCGGAGAAGTTGCAGTCGCAGAATGGCTCGGCAACCGACTCGGACTCGAAGCAGCGCGAATACGGCTGGAAATCGACCCCGTTCCGCGAAAAGAACGACTCGTAGAAGTAGTCCAGTCTGGTGCCGATCTGGGAATGTACGAAGACGAACCCGCTGGAGAACCCGACGACACACTTCGAGTCATCAACACCGCAGCAAATCTCCCAATCGGCGACTTCCCGTCAGTTGAAGATGCACAGGCCGGTTTCGATTCCGCAGTTGAAACGCTAAACGCCACGCGCCTCAGCGGAACCGAAGCCGAAATCAAACTCGCAGTCTCAAACGCCAAGCGATCGAACTTCGTACTCAGGAACTCGCTACGCACAGCCGACGGCAAAATGTCGCTCCCGGTTCAGGCAATGCGAATCGGACCCGCAGCCCTCGTAGGAGTTCCCGTAGAAGCCTTCTGTGAAATCGGAATATCCGTAAAAGGTGCGTCACCAGCAGCCCAAACTCTCTTCAGCGGCTACACCAACGGATCGCTCGGCTACATGCCAATGGCCGACAACTTCGAAGAAGGCGGCTACGAAGTCAACACCACACCAATGGCAGCCGGAGCAGCCGAAGAAACAATCGAAGTCTGCACCGACGCAGTCCAGGCCCTTTGGCGTTAGAGCTCTCTATTCAAGCTTAAACGGGGCTACAAATGACAAGTCCACTTCGGGTTGTCTATCTAGTCCAAATAACATGCCGCCAAACAACCTTTTATTGTCATCCTGAACTTGATTCAGGACAATGACCGATCCTGATCGCACGTATGGCATCTGGCACAAAACTTTATTACGCATACATACTTTCGAATCCGAACAAAACTCTCTACGTCGGCGTCACGGGTGACCTGTTCCGACGAGTTTGGCAACACCTCAACAAGAGCGATTCAAAATTTGTATCCAAACACGGGTTAAACAAACTCGTCTGGTTCGAAGAAGCCGACCAAATCCAAGATGCTATAGGCAGAGAAAAACAGATCAAAAACTGACGACGACGATGGAAACTCGATTTAGTCGAAACCGTCAACCCTCGATGGCTCGATCTCGTCCAGGGCTGGTACGACGACTGCCCAATCGGCGGCTGAAAGTCACTAAGGCTGACTCCATTCACCGTTGCCAACAACAAAGCTCCCGAACCAACCGCAATCAGCGATCCCGATCGAGCAACCGAACCAGCTTCTGAGGAAGAAGCTACCCGACTCTGGACGGAGTATCTGACCAACACGATTCAGGAGAAAGCAAACAAAGAAGTCTATTTCCACTTCTGCGAAGGCGGTTTCATCTACACGACAAACGGGAATGATCTTGATCTAGGCGTTGATATACCAAACTCTTGGTCGGTCGGAAGAAACACAGCTATGAGCTCGTCGAGATGGTGGGAAACCAACGTGTACGCCCTTGTCACCTACTACACGCGAGGCTTGGAGCAGGACACCACCGCGACCTTGGGAATAGAAGATGGCGTGGTAATGGGTGCGTTCGAACCATACGAAGTCTACGAAAGCGAGTGCTGTAAACAACGATCGTAGCCCACGCCAGCCCCTCCGAGCTGACACCTCTGCGAACGGCCAACCAATGTGCAGAACATCAATGGCCCCACGTACGTTGGTGCGCAACCCCATTTCAACCGATCACGCCCGCAACCACCCGCCACAGCTCTAGCGCGACCCACACCCCAGATCCTTCGGCTACGATGACTCCGCTCAGGAAATGAAATCACCCATTCTCCCTCAACCCGCTCCCAAACTTGACCACCACCACCACGCCCCCCCCCCAGCCAAAACTCCTCCGCAACGGACAGTTCATCCGCCTATGGTCAGTCGGATGGATGACCGGCACCATGATGTGGCTCGAAATGCTCGTCGTCGCCCTACTCGCCCTCGAACTAACCAACTCACCATTCCTCGTATCCGTAACGTTCTTCCTGAGATTCCTGCCGATGCTCTTCGGCTTCGGAATAAGCGTGATCTCAGACCGCTTCAACCGTAAATACCTGATGATCACCGGCCTCGTCATACAAGCCACCGTATCGGCAGTAATCGCAAGCCTGATCATGGTCGACCTAATAGAATACTGGCACCTCGCTCTCGGTAGCCTCTTTGTCGGTCTCGTGATGGGGAGCGAATTCCCCGTCAGGCGAACCATGATCGGCGAAGTCGTAGCCCGACAATCAGTCGGACGCGCCATCGGACTCGAACAAACCACCAACTCACTATTCCGCATTCTCGGACCGTTCATCGGCGGAGTATCCCTCGCCACCATCGGCGCCCAGGGCGGGTTCCTGCTCGGCGTCGTTCTCTACTCGATCGGTGCCCTGATAGCACTATCAATGAAGTACCAGCGAACCGAATCAAGCGAGCAGCCCGAAAGTCCAAAAACCCAGATCATCGAAGGCATCCGCTACATCCGACGCAGCCAGGTAATGGTCGGAACCCTCGGCGTAACCCTGCTGCTCAACGTCTTCGGATTCACCTACCTCAGCCAGCAGCCAATCGTCGCCAAACAGGTACTCGGCGTGAGCGACATTCTCATCGGCGTACTGCAATCCGTCGAAGGCGCAGGAGCATTTGCCGGAGCCGCGCTAATTGCAATATTCGCCAAAACACGCCACTATACCCGAATCTATATGTGGGGATCACTGCTGTTCCTTGTGGCGATCATCCTGTTCTCCCTCTCAACCACCTACTGGATCACATTAATCATCCTGTTTTTCGGTGGAGTTGGAATGTCAGGATTCGCCACCATGCAAAGCGCAATCATGATCTACGCCTCGTCGCCCGAAATGCGAGGAAGAGTACTCGGGTCAGTCGCCGTCTTCATAGGAATCGGACCCTTCGGTCAGCTCGGAATCGGAGCCCTCGCCAGCATCCTCGCCCCCGCAACCGCAGTGCTAATAACCGCATCAATCGGCATAGTCCTAATGTTCATCGCCTTCGTCATCTACCCCACAATGAGCAAATCAACAGCCCTAGAACCCGACACCGCAGCGCCGTAATACACAAAACTTCACAATTGTGGGATTCGGCAAGCAATCTCAAACTGTCATCCTGAATTAATTTTCAGGATCAACCCACCACCCTCCACAACTCACAGTCCTCCCAACACCAACCAACCCCACACACCCGAATCAACCGGAAAACAATTAAAGTGTGACCCGAAACCAACCCGAAGCCCCGCCTCTACAACCCAGCCAATCCAACCTCTCGGAAAACGTGACTAGCCACATTGCAACTCGGAATCTTCGGAAAATACCTCACCCTCTGGGTCGCCCTCTGCATAATCGCAGGCGTCGCGCTCGGCGAACTGTGGCCAGCATTCCCCGACACGCTAAGCCGATTCACCATCGCCCAAGTCTCAATCCCAGTAGCCATCCTCATCTGGTTCATGATCTACCCGATGATGGTCCGCATCGATTTCTCCAGCGTGATCGACGTACGCAAGCGACCCCGCGGCCTCGTCCTAACCCTCATCATCAACTGGCTCGTAAAACCCTTCACTATGTTCGTCGTAGCGTGGTTCTTCCTCAAAGTTCTCTTCGCCCCATGGATCTCAGGTGACCTCGGATCCGAATACGTCGCCGGTGCCATCCTCCTCGGAGCCGCCCCATGCACCGCCATGGTCTTCGTCTGGAGCTACCTCACCAAAGGCAACGCCGCCTACACACTCGTGCAAGTCACAGTCAACGACATCGTGCTGCTCTTCGCCTACGCCCCAATCGTCATCCTCCTACTCGGAATCGGCGACATCGCCGTCCCCTACGACACCCTCTTCCTCTCAGTCGCCCTCTACGTAGTCATCCCACTCGCAGCCGGCTACGCAACACGAAAATGGGCGCTCAAAGCAAAAAGCAACGACTGGCTCGAAAAAACATTCCTGCCAAAACTCGGACCCATCACCATCGTCGGGCTCCTGCTCACTCTGGTTCTACTGTTCTCGTTTCAAGGTCAAAAAATCCTCGATAACCCGAGCCACATCGGCCTCATAGCCGTCCCCCTCATCATCCAAACCTTCATCGTATTCGGCATCGCATACGCAGTCGCCAAAATGTGGAGACTCAGCCACGACATAGCAGCCCCCGTCGCACTAATCGGAGCCTCAAACTTCTTCGAACTCGCAGTTGCCGCAGCTATATCAGTGTTCGGACTCAACTCCGGCGCAGCCCTTGCAACCGTAGTCGGAGTACTTGTCGAAGTTCCTGTGATGCTGCTTCTGGTCCGATTCGTAAACGCCACCTCAAGTTCGTTCGCCCACAACCACGACGGCTCATGCTGCCCCGCTGGAGCAGCCCTCGCACACGAGCACACTGCTACAGACGACTAGCAACAGCGTTAAACCCGACAAGATCGACCCGCAACGATTATCCTTTGGGCGCAAATTCCAGATACAACCGCCATCTCGACGCCCCTTCCGCCAACAACACCCAACCACCCGGAGAACACGAATGACCAGCGAACAGATGCGCGAAGTACGCTCCCAGCTGCTTTCCGCAGTGCGCGACTTCGTGCGACGAGAAGCCGCCCCGCAGGCAGCCGAACACGACGAGAACGACACCTACCCAACCGAACTCGTCGACCAGATGGCTGAGATGGGACTCTTCGGTATGACAGTCCCCGAGGAGTACGGCGGGCTCGGCGTCGACGTGCTCACTTTCGCAATGGTTTTCGAAGAAATCTCTAAAGTCTGGATGTCGCTCACGGGCCCAATCGGCTCCCACTCAATGCTCACTTTCGCCATCAACAAGCACGGCACCGAAGCACAAAAGCAACGCTGGCTTCCCGATCTCGCGACTGGCAAGAAACGCGGCGGACTCGCCCTCACCGAACCCGGTGGCGGAACCGATGTTGCAGCCATGCAAACATACGCAGTCAAAGATGGCGAAGAGTACGTCATAAATGGCAACAAGCAGTTCATCACAAACGGCCGAAATGGCGACGTGTTTTTTCTGCTTGCCAAGACCGATATGAACACCGATCCCGCCTACAAAGGCATCACCGGCTTCATCGCCGAAAAAGGCCCCGGCTTCACGTCGGGTAAAGATTTGAACAAGCTCGGCTACCGTGGAGTCGACACCTCAGAACTCGTATTTCAAGACTATCGAATATCTGCCAATGAAGTCATCGGCGAAGAAGGCCAGGGCTTCTATCAGGCGATGGACGCACTCGAAACAGGCCGTATCAACGTAGCCGCTCGAGCCGTTGGCCTGGCAGAAGGCGCCTTCGAAGCGGCAATCAAATACTCCCAGCAACGTGAAACGTTCGGCCGCCCTATTTCATCCCGCCAGACAATCCAGAACATGCTCGCCGACATGGCAACGAAAATCCACGCGGCGCGCCTAATGACCCACGATGCCGCCGAAAAGAAAAATCGCGGCGAACGAGTCGATACCGAAGCCGGAATGGCAAAGCTCTACGCAAGTGAAATCTGCGCGCAGGTCACCATGGACGCCATGCGCATTCACGGCGGCATCGGCTACATCAAAGAAAGCCCAATCGAACGCTACTACCGCGATGCCCCGCTAATGATCATCGGCGAAGGCACAAACGAAATCCAGCGAATAGTAATAGCTAAAAACCTACTAAAACGCTACGAGATTTAGCCTCCCAACGCGTCGATCAGCTCGTTCACCATCCTGAACAACCGCAAACTGTCATCCTGATAAAAATCAGAATCTGTGCAAACGCGCCAACCACGCACCACCCCAGCCAACACACCCCCACGCCAACTAACCCCAAAAGAAACTGGCGGCTACCCAGACGCAGCACCCGACAACTGATGCGACACCAACTGGGCGTACAACCCGCCCCGCTCAAGCAACTCAGCGTGATCGCCGATCTCAACGACCTTCCCACGATCCATCACGATAATCAGATCGGCACTCATCACGGTCGACAATCTGTGCGCAATTACAAGCGTCGTCCTGTCAGAAGCCAACACGTTCAGCGCACCACGAACCATCTGCTCGTTCACAGCATCCAGATGCGAAGTCGCCTCGTCCAGCACCAGTATCGGCGCATCCTTCAAAAACGCCCGACCAATCGCCACCCGCTGACGCTGACCGCCCGAAAGCTGCGACCCACGCTCACCCACAACCGTATCCAGCCCTTCAGGCAACGTCGCAATAAACTCGGTTAGCCCCGCCGATTCAACAGCAGCGCTCACCTGCTCAGCCGAAGCATCCGGACGTGCAATCAACAGATTCTCTCGCAAAGTCGTATTGAACAAATATGTGTCCTGAGCCACCAACGCCAGATGCTCCCTCAGGTCAGCAAGCACATAGTCACGAAGCTCACTCTCCCCCAGCTTTATCTCACCGGTTTGAGGATCCCAGAACCGCATTATCAGATGAGCAGTCGTCGTCTTACCCGCGCCCGAAGGCCCCACCAGAGCAACAGTTTTACCTTGAATGATCGGGAACGAAACATCATCAAGCGCCTTGAAATCGGTGAAGTCATAGCTGAAATCCACATCGGCCAAGTCGATTCCAGTGTTCGTAATCTCGCCACCCTCGCCGTCAGTAACCGGCACCGGCTCCAACTGCACCGCATATATCCGCCGGGTCGATCCAATCGTGTCGGCAAGCAACCGACCCACCGTCGAAATCTCCGAAATCGGCAGGAACGCCGACATCGTTATCAGCGTCATCAGCGGCAGCAATCCCGGCTCAAGTGAACCGTTAGCAACCAGCGAAGCTCCAACCACCGCGACGGTTAAACCACCCAGCCCGGTAATCAGTTCAAGATAAATTTTCTGAAGCGTAAGTTCCCGGAAAAACGGCACCCGAATCTCAACATAGTCACGCGCCATCGACATGAACTCCGCCCGACGGTGCCCACCCATGTTGTAAGCAACCACCTCGTGCAAACCCTGCATCGTGTCGACACTGTGCGAGTTCATCTCGCCAAGTTTTTCTCGAGAACGACTACCCAGCCGATCCACCCGCTCCCTCGCAATAAGCGGGCTCACAGCCGTAATCACCAGGAACGGCACCACGGTCACCGCCAGCGGCCAGCCGTAAATCCCAAGTGCAATCAGCACACCCAGCGGCACCGCCACAGCCACGAACGCAGGAGCCACGATGTGGGCGAAGAAATACTCAACCGTTTCGACATCCTGAGTCGCCATGCTCACCAGATCACCCGTCCTACGACGAACCAGGTACGCCGGCGCCAACTGATCCAACTTCCTGAACAGCGAAATCCGCATCTCCGAAAGCAACCGGAACGCCACATCGTGCGAAACCCACGACTCCGCCCAGTGCAACACAGCCGTCAAAGGAGCAACTATCAACAGCAACATAACCAGCGTGCCACGCGGCTCCCCGGAACGAACCGCAGCAACAATCAACCCGCTCAAAATCCCAACACCAATCAGCGTCAAAAATCTCGTAAAACCAAACAGGAAGCTAAACGAAAGCTCTTTCCACCACGGCTTGATCAACCTCATCAGCACGCCGAACGTCGCCAACCATCCCATACCCTCCGCACGCAAAATAGCGTCGGTCGGCTCCATACTCGCGACATCACTGATCTGGCCGGTCGACTGCTCACCGGAACCCACTCGCTCAACCGGTGCGTCCCCGTTCGGTGTCGCAGAAATGGCACCTCCAACAAACACAGGCGATTCCGATTCAGCCGACGCCTGCGCCTTCATTAGCCGTGCGTACTCGCCGTTCACAGCCAGCAGCTCGTCGTGCGATCCCGACTCCACGATCTGGCCAGCCTGCAACACGTGAATCCGGTGCGCCCTCCTCACACTCGAAAGCCGATGAGCGATCACCAGCACCGTGCGACCCTTCATCAACCGCTCAAGCGCCTCCTGAATGATGTGCTCGTTCTCCGCATCCACCGCCGACAAAGCCTCGTCCAGCACAAGTATCGGTGAATGCTTCAGCAAAGCTCGTGCAATCGCTATCCGTTGACGCTGCCCACCTGAAAGCTTGATCCCCCGCTCACCGATAACCGTGTCGTACCCCTGCGGAAGCCGATCAATAAACTCCGCAGCATTCGCAATCCCAGCAACCCTGCGCAGATCATCATCCGAAGCCGACTGATCACCAAATCGCAAGTTCTCAGCCACTGTCCCGTGAAACAAATAAGTGTCCTGCGAAACAACAGCAATCTGATCCCGAAGTTCCGATTCAGGCAAATCGCCCAACGCAACCCCACCAACAGAAACCGACCCCGAATCCACATCAAAGAACCGCAGCAACAGCCGCACAACCGAAGTCTTCCCCGCACCACTCTCACCCACAATCGCCGCTGTCTCTCCAGCCGGAATCGTCAGACTGAACCCAGCCAGAGCCGACCCGCGTGCACCCGGATACGAAAACTCGACATCCTCAAAAACTATCTCCGGTCGTTCAACCTGCCCCTCAAACCCGCTCGACCGTCCTCCAACAAACGGCTTTGCGTCCAAGAAAGTAAAAATCCCGTGAGCAGCCGACAACCCGTTCAGACCCTGGTGAAACAGCTGGCTCAACTCCCTGAACGGCCTAAACAACTCAATGCCCAGCATCAAGATAATCAGCAGCTCCTCGAACTCCATCGCCCCCGAATCCACCCTGTCCGCCCCAACAATCAGCAGCACCGCCGCACCAACCGCCACCCCAGCAATCGTCACCCCAAGCGATCCAGCATTCGTCGCCAGCACCCACATCGTCGACTTGAACACCGCATGCGCCTTCTCAGCCAACACCTGGGCCTTCGCCTCGCTCTGTCCAAACGACTTCAAGGTAAACAAACCCTGCACAGCGTCTAGAAACTCGGAAGCAAACTCGCCGTAAGTCACCCGTCGACGAATCGAAGCTTCCCGATTCCACCTGTGAAACAAAGCCGGCGCGAATATCGTGAGAACCGAAAATCCAAGTGCAATGAACGCCATCGGAATATCGAGATACGCCAGATAAACAAATATCCCAATTGGCGTAAGCACGGCCGTAAATAGCTGCGGCAGGTACTGACCAAAGAACGTTTCCAACTGCTCAACGCCATCCACCACCGAAAGCAGCGCATCACCCGTACGCTGCTGTCCAAAGTACGAAGGCCCCAGCAACAACACCTGATCGTGCAGATCGCCCCGCAACTTCAGCTGAATCGAAGCAGCCGTTTTGTGCGCAACCATCTCCTTCTGATACTGCAACACACCCCGCAGCAGCACCGCCACACCAGCAGCCGCTATCAGCGGATACAAGCTCTCAACCGACTCACCCTGCAAAATCTCGCCCAGCAACATCCCAAGTAAAACCAGCCGCGCAACTCCCGCCGCTGCGGTTAGCAAACCGAAAACAACAGCCGCAGCAATGCGCAAACGCACACCGCGAGTCATGGCCCACAATCGAATATCGAAGTACATCGGGCGCCATTATGGCAGACGCCCAACCCCATCGAACAATCCTCTTCAAACGTTCTGGTAGGGTTATCGATTCACTAAGGGCAGGAACTGATCATGACCGACGATAACCTGAAACTGATGGCTCACCTCATGCGCAGGGCCGGTTTTGGTGCAAGCCGAGACGAACTTGAGCGACGAACCGAAGTCGGCTACGACCAGACCGTCGACGAACTCCTGCATCCCGATTCGCAAACACCCGTCGACTACTACGAGTTCCTCCGCTACTACCCCCTCTGGTGGAAACCCGGAACCATGGGCGGACTCGGTCACGCCGGCTGGGTCTGGCGAATGATAAACACTCAGGCGCCCCTGCAAGAAAAACTCTGCCTCTTCTATCACCAGCTATTCGCCACCGGCGTCGCAAAAGTCGATCACTACGACGAAATCGAAGACATGATCGACATGTTCCGCGAAAAGGGCATGGGCAACTACAAAACCATCCTCATGGAAATCGCCCACAGCCCCGCAATGCTCTTCTGGCTCGACAACCACGAAAACCACGCAACGTCAGTGAACGAAAACTGGGGACGCGAGCTGCTCGAACTCTTCTCGATGGGAGTCGGAAACTACACGGAAACCGACGTCCGAGAGTGTTCCCGAGCCTTCACCGGCTGGACTCTCTCGCACAAACTCCCCCGCTTCCACATGGGACGCTGGGACTGGGAATTCGAGTACCGACCCGAAGATCACGACGCAGGTGAAAAAGAATTTCTTGGTCACAAAGGCAACTTCGATGGCGAAGAAATCATCGACATCATCCTCGCCCAACCAGCAACCGCCACCTTCATAGCGCGCCACCTCTACAGCTTCTTCGTCGCCGACGAACCGCAGGTGCCCGCATGGTCAGTAACCCCGCCAAACAACCCTGAAGCCGTCCAGGCAATCGCCGACAACCTGATGCAAACCGACTACCACATCGGCACAGCCCTCAAGTTCATCCTGACCTCCGACTTCTTTAAAGAAGCAATATTCGCCAAAGTAAAAAACCCAACCGAAGTTGTGATCGGCACGCTACGCCTGGTAGGCAACACCGAACGCCCCTCGCCGCAAACCATGCAGTGGGCAACCGATATCACTAACATGGGCCAGGACTTGCTGAACCCGCCAAGCGTCGAAGGCTGGCACTCCGGAATCGAGTGGATCAACAGCGGCACGCTGATGAAGCGAACCAACTTCACCGCCGAACTAATCAGCGATCAATCCCGACCCGGCGTAACAAGCATCCTCGACCGCGTAATGGCAGCAGGCAACTCCCCAGAAACCCTCGTAGATGCCGGTCTCGACGTCATGGGACCACTCGAAATCGCCCCAGAGTCTCGACTCGAACTAATCGAACACGCCACTGCCCTCCAGTCAGAAAACACCAACACCAACGGCGCAAAACACGCCAATTCTATCTCAACAATCTCCGAAATCCTCCAACTAATCGTGTCGCTCAGGGAATTCCAATTCGCCTAACCAACGGCGATCACATCTAGCGGTCCAAAGACACAGGGAGCCCAAACATCACAACCAAAACTAGAGATCCCGTAATCGTCGTTCTCCAGCTCTCCGGCGGAAACGACTACCTCAACACGGTCGTCCCCCACGCCGATCCTCTCTACAAGGACTACCGCCCAATCGTAAACGTGGCCGATGAAGACGTTCTGCGCCTCGACGACCGGGTCGGATTCCACCCCTCGATGGGCCAAATCCAGAAGATGTATCAAGACGGTAACGTAGCGATTCTTCATGGCGTAGGCTACGAAAACTCCCCACGATCGCACTTCCGCTCGATGGACATCTGGCACACCTGCGAGCCAGAAACACTCGGCACCGAAGGCTGGCTTGCACGAATCGTTCGCGATCTCGACCCCAACAAAGACAACGTTGTAACCGCCGTCAGCATGGGCCCATCGCTCTTCCGCGCCCTCGTAGGGCCCGGAGTCCCCGTCGCAACAGTCGAAGACATAAACAGCTACGGCATGCTCACCGGCCTCACCCCCGAGGAAAAACTCTCCAGAGTTCTCACCCGATACCGCCGCATGTACTCCCCGGCCATCGGTTCAGGAAAAGTGATGGACTATCTCGGCCAAACCGGACTCGATGCCCTCAAAGGTGCCGATATACTCGCAGCAGCCCCCGCCAACTACTCGTCCGAAGTCGAATACGCCGACTCCAGCGTTGGCAAAAAACTAAAAGGCATCGCCCAGATCCACCTCGCCGGTCTCGGATCAAGAGTCTTCTACCTCGATCACAGCGGCTTCGACACACACGCCGATCAAATCTCAACCCACGCACGCCTCTGGAGCGAAGTCTCAACCGCAATTCGTGACTTCTTCGACGACCTCGAAGCCCACAACGCCGCCGAAAACGTCGTGATGTTCCTCTTCTCCGAATTCGGCCGCCGCGTCTACGACAACGGAGCCGGCACCGATCACGGAGCAGGCGGCGTCTGCCTCGCAATCGGAAAAGGCGTCAAAGGCGGCCAGTACGGCGAATACCCTTCGACAAAAGCCTCCGATCTCGATCAAGGCGACCTCGTCCCCGGAACCGACTTCCGAAGCGTCTACACAACCCTCGTTGAAGACTGGATGGGACTCGATCCCATCTCCGTTGTCGGCGGAAACTTCGAAAAACCCGAATTCATCGCCCGATAGCGCGCACAAAACGACAGCCCATAGCAGCAAAAACTAGATGTCACCTTCACTCACAACCTCAGCCGCCGGGCGAACCTACGACTTCAGCCACGTTGTCGGAGGTCGTCAGATAACAGGCGTCGTAAACATGGCGTTCGGCAAAGACGACGATGTTTATGTGACCAAAAAAGCACTCGCATTCTTCGATGTTGAACTACTCAAGATCGGCAAAGAACCCGGCGACGAAGAAGTCGTCCAGTCGTTCCGAGCAAAAAACTTCGACCTCTTCGAAGCCTCCTGGCCATCCTGCGTCGCCATCGGGCCAAACCAGGACGTCTACGTAACCGACGAACTGCGCCACCTCATCATGGTCTTCGATCACGATGGCAACTTCATCCGCAACATAGGCGAACCCGGCGATCAACCCGGCCAGTTCGACCGCCCCTCAGGAATCGTCTTTGCCAAAGACAACACACTCTATGTATCCGACACAAAAAACAACCGAGCCCAACACCTATCGTCCACAGGCGAATCCATCACTACATTCGGCAAACACGGCACGAACCAAAGCGAATTCAACTCACCCTGGGGTATAGACCTCGACCCCAACGGCAACGTCCTAGTAGCCGATCACGCCAACAACCGAATCCAAAAGTTCGACCCCAACGGCAGCTTCATCAGCTCGATTGGCACCTCAGGTTCAGGTGCAGGAGAACTCGACCACCCGTCCGATGTCACAACCGACCCCGAAGGAAACATCTACATCTGCGACTGGGCCAACAACCGAGTTCAGGTCTTCGACGAAAACGAAAACTACGTCCTCCAGACGGGCGGCTCTGCAGTCGAACTATCCAAGTGGCAAAAACGCTACATCCAGGGCAACCCCGACGTCTACAAAGCCCGCCGCCGCGTCGACACACTCGATCCTGAAACCGGCTTCGCGCTCCCAACCGGAGTCGAATTCGACACCCGCACAAACCGGCTCTTCGTAGTCGACTCCCAGCGCTGGCGCATCCAGATCTTCAACAAACTAGAAGACTACGCAGAACCCCAGTTCAACATCTAGCAGTTCGCAGGCACCTGCCCGATCCCCGCTTCGCACCAGAAGTTAAACAACAATGCGACCATCCCCCAAAAATCAGGCGATGGCCGCACTGCCAGTATCCAGTAACTCAACCTAAGGCTCCCGCGCCCGGAACACCGCGCTCTTGGCCCCAAACGTAGCGGTCAATTTTCGAGTCGACTCAGAATTGCTCAGGCTGAAGTACTCGTCATCACGAATCAATTCGATATCGACGTAACCCGCATCAATCAAGTAGCCAACAAACTTTTCCTCCTTAGCCGCACCACCGACACAGTCGGCCCACAACTGCGGATTTATCCCGCAAACCGCAGCAACGCTGGTCTCGGAAATTATGTCAACAATAATGCCGGTCGCACTGCTCACAACAGTGGCGATCTCATTCAGCACCATAAGTTCACGCGCCGAGAACACTATAGCGCCTGAGGCGCTTGAAGTTTCGAAGTGAGCAACACATATTTTCCACGAACAGTTGATGAGATCACGCCCGAATGGCTGACTAACACACTGCGCGAAAAAGGCGTGATCCATGAATTTACCGTCGAATCGGTGAGCGCAGGCGTCCTTGATGGCGGAGCCACCAGCGAAGTTCAGAAACTCGTTATCCAGTACGACTCCGATGCGCCGCAAGCCCCGAAAAGCATCATCGCGAAAATCGCTCATCAGGATCCTGAAACCAGATCACTTGTTGACGATCGTGGTCTGTACGAGGCGGCAATTCTGTTCTATCGGCATTTCAATGAGGGTGCCGGTATTGCGGTTCCTGACGTTTTCTTTTCTTCTTACGACACTGCCACGGGATCGATGTTGCTACTTCAAGAAGATCTCAGCGATCTTCGATCGATTGCACCCGGTGTCGACTGCAGCTTCGACGACGCGGTAAAAGCGTTCGATGCTGCCGCCGGATTCCACGCAAAGTGGTGGGACGACGAATTTTTGTTCGATATCCCCTGGCTGATCGACTACAGCGACGAAAAATACGCAACAAGTATTTCTGAGAAATCTTCGCCGCATATCGACAGCTTCGTCGAGACTGCAGGTAGCTACTTACCCAAAGGCGTGGAGCAGATTATTCGAGATCTGGCGTCCCGGTACGCCAAAGTTGTTTCGCATTCCGGAACCCGACCCGTGACCTTGAACCACGGCGACTACATACCGGCGAATATATTCTTTGACAATTCAGAAAACGCAGAAAGCCCTATCGTGGCATTCGATTGGCCGGTGTACGAACGTGGTCGGCCAGGACTCGATCTAGGCCAGTTCCTCCTAACCTCATTTAACAACAACACCTGAACAGCGATCGAAAAACAGCTAGTCACCGGATATCGCAATGCGCTCGTCGATAGGGGAGTCACGGGCTACTCCGTGGACGAACTGTATTTTGATATTCAGGTCGGAATTCTCTCGCAAATCCCATTACGAACTCTTGGTCTGGTGTACGGAGCCGAAAAACTACTTGCAACTGAAGAAGGAACCAGAACCTTTGCCAGGATGTGCGATCGCTTAAAGGTCCTCGTCGACTGGAACTGCGATGAAGTGATTCCGAAATGAGTCACTCCCAATAGGTCGCTGACCCCGAACTTACGAGTTCGGCAAATAAACCCTCATCCCCGTCTGCCACGACTCCTGAATTGCGTCGGTAAAGTCCATGTATTTCACGGAGTCAGTGAAGTTCGATCGAGTAATAGGCTCGACACCGCGTATTGCGTTGATGAACTCTTCCTCAACTCGCCAGCCACCCCGCTTGTCGTCCGGAACAACGATCGCAAACATTTCGTCATCGCCCTTACGAGCACCAGTAACAACAGGATCGTTGCCCAGACCGCTCGTCTGAACGTGCAACGTTCCTTCAGTTCCGTGTATCCAGACATCGGTTTTCGGCGCGAACGTGCCCGAGACCGTACTCACCGAAAGGTTCACAGATCCACCACCGGAGAGTGAGTAGATCACGTCGATCTGATCCGGAATCGTCATCTGCTCTCGAGTTCCGGCCCAACCACGTCGGTGAGGAACAACAATCTGGGCGTTCGCACTAACCGAACTCGCCGTACCAACCAAACGAATCAGGTTTTCGTACCAAATTCCAGTAGTCATCACGTTATTACCGGAAAGGTCACGAAGGTGACGCCAGTGGGCGTCCTGATCAGTGTCGGGGAACCCGCTGCCATCGGTAACTCGAACATTTACGTTCACGATGTCACCAACGTAACCGTCGGAAATCAAATCAATGAGGTGCTGCTCACAAACCATCAGGTGCGGCGGCGGAACGATCTGTGCAATCAAATCAGGGTTGGCAACAGAAGCCGTCAGCATGTCGTGGGCTTCCGAACCGTTCATCGCCATTCGTGCTTCGCACATAACGTGCTTGCCGTTGTCGAGTGCGGTTAGCGTGATGGTCGAGTGCATGTACGGCCATGTGCCAATGCAAACTGCATCGATATCGGGGTCTTCAACCAGATCGAGCCAGGTCGGGTACGCCTCGCCGAGTTCGTACTTGTCGGCAGCTGTCTGGCTCGACTCAATCGAACGGTTCGCCACTCCAACAAGCTCTACACCCTGCTGAGCACGCAAGCCCGGTATGTGCCGTAACGCCGTGTTGGCACCAGCCCCGATGAAACCGACTTTGATCGTTTCGTTTGCCATCTGGCGATATTCCTCTACTGTGAATTCACATGATTGCGCCATACAGCCGATAAACTGAGGTGCGCCTTGACCAAGAACTAAGGCTGGAAGTTTACGGCAAAGTGTCGCAGGCACAATCCTGATTCAGCACTGAACCCGACAAGATCGAGCGAAAGCGCGAAAACTAAATGTCGTCAATGACCCCTCAATATTCAGGAAACCCGATTGCCACCCCAACGCAAATTGATATGACCGGAATCGGCGTGCAGATCACCTGGAACGACGGACGAGTTTGCACCTACCCGTATCGATACCTGAGGCTACAGTGCGCATGCGCTGCCTGTGTTGAAGAGATGACGGGCCGGCCGATACTGGTTGTTTCGGCGGTGCCTGAAGACATCATTGCGGCCGATCACCTGATGGTCGGCAAGTACGCAATCCAGTTCCTCTGGACCGATGGTCACGACTCGGGAATCTACCCCTATGAGATGCTGCTGAGACTCGCAGCCAATGATGCGGCGGTTACCTGCGAGGGCGAATAACGAGTGGCCGATTCAAGTCGAACGCCGGATCACCGTGATGTAACGCTCCAATCGATGGATGATTACGGTAGCCAGCTAACGTGTGCTCTTCAGGATTTATCGCTTGAAGAAGCACGCTGGATGCCGACTCCAAAGTCGAACCATGTGCTGTGGATTTTGTGGCACATGGGCCGCATGGAAGACATGTGGGGCTGGTACCTGCGAGGCGAAGGTGACAGCGCGTGGATCGAGGGCGGTTGGGCTGATCGGCTTGGCATCGACCCTTCACGAAGCGGCAGTGGCGACACGATAGAGCCGGTTCAAAATTTTCCCGATGTCACAGTCGAAGAAGTAACCGCCTACTGGCAGGCGTCCCGCGAGTTATTGATTCCTTCCATCGAAGGCGTAACAGTAGATCGACTCGACGAAACACGCCCCGAAATCTGGCCAGGAGCACCCGACACTGCCCCAACGCTCCTGTGGGCGTTAGGCAGAATCCCAGTAGAAAACGGACAACACACCGGCCAAATCGCCTGCATTCGAGGCCTCTACGCAGCAAAGTTTCGCCAGGGGTTTGGGCGCCGTCAATTTTTCCGACGCACTTCATCTACTGTCATCCTGAACTTGATTCAGGATCTACGCCAACCCGCCACCAACCCAACGCCCCAGCCAACACGCCACTGGCAAGAAAAAGTGGCACTGCCACCCACCTGTCATCCTGAATTCATTTTCAGGATCTACTGATCAATTGAGAAATGAA
>DUCO01000038.1:0-1038 GCA_012959765.1 Dehalococcoidia bacterium
CAAGGGCGGCGAGGCCAGGAAATTCATGCGCACCTCGGCATGCACCCTGCCCTCGAAGTTTCGATTACCTGAGAGCACCGCACAGGCGATGAGGTCCTGATCCCGGATCGCTTCACTCACGGGCGCGGGCAACGGGCCGGAGTTACCAATGCACGTGGTACAGCCGTAACCGACTACAGAAAAGCCAATATGTTCCAGATCGTCGAGCAGGCCAGCGTCACTCAGATAATCCGTCACCACCTTGGAGCCCGGCGCCAGGGAGGTTTTGACCCAGGGCTTGACAGTAAGGCCGCGTTGTCGCGCGTTGCGGGCCAATAAGCCAGCTGCCATGATCACACCTGGGTTTGAGGTATTAGTGCAACTCGTGATCGCGGCGATTGCGACCCCAAGATCAGGAAATTCCATTGTCTCGCCGTCAAGTGTTATCTTGCCGGCCCGACGTTCGCTGTTACCGCGTAGCTCCGTTGCAGCGTCGTTAATCACCTGCTGGGCTTCAGTCAGGGCAATGCGGTCCTGTGGCCGCTTTGGTCCGGCAATGCTGGCAACTATGTTGCCAAGATCAAGATGGACGGTCTCACTGTAATTCGCCGGTACTGCCCCAGGCTCCCGAAACAAGCCCTGACGTCGCGTGTACGCCTCTACCAGTGCGATGTCCTCTTCGGGTCGCCCGGTCAACCTCAGATAATTGAGCGTTTCTTGATCAACGGGGAAAAATCCACAGGTAGCCCCGTACTCGGGCGCCATATTAGCGATGGTGGCTTTGTCCGCCAACGAAAGATGATCCAACCCATCGCCATAGAATTCAACAAATTTCCCAACGACGCCCTGACGGCGCAGAATTTCGACTACGCTAAGGACCAGGTCCGTGGCTGTGGCACCCTCGGGAAGGGTGCCGTGCAATTCAAATCCAACAACATCGGGAATCAGCATGGTCACGGCTTGGCCGAGCATTGCGGCCTCTGCCTCGATTCCACCTGCACCCCAACCGAGCACCCCCAGGCCATTAACCATGGTCGTGTGCGAATCAGTCCCGACCAC
>DUCO01000038.1:1288-2104 GCA_012959765.1 Dehalococcoidia bacterium
AAAGGATTTATACGCTCGGGATCCCCATCCAGCGCTGCAATAGCTTCGCGCATGGCGGCTAGATCCACAACCGCAGGTACCCCTGTAAAATCCTGCATCAAAACCCGGGCTGGGGCGAAGGCTATCTCAGTCGTACTCGTCGAACCCGGGCTCCAACTGGCCAAAGCCTCGATATCGCCAGCAACAACATCGACGCCATCCTCTGCACGAAGCAAGTTTTCCAGCAGGATCTTTAGAGTCACGGGCAATCGCGCCAGGTCGAACTGATTGGACAAAGCATCCAGCGCAAAAATCTGGTAGCGCCGGCCGTTAACATCCAGCGAAGTCCTGGTATTAAAAGAATTATTCATCTGTACTCCTTAGCTGTCCGTAGGGATCAGGGAACGTTGACACAGTCGTTCCTGGTTTGAATGAGGAAAAGTGGCGGGCAGGGATTCTACCGCAGGCGCGAACACGCCCTCGTATCCCAAGATCAATTACCGTTGTTTTTATCCATCGCCCGCAACTGGGCTTCGTCGAGCACCGGGATACCGAGCGCAAGCGCTTTATCATATTTTGACCCCGGATCAGCACCTGTCACGACAAAATCGGTTCGCGCCGATACGCTTGCGGTAACCTTGGCGCCACGAGTCACAAGCCAGTTGCGGGCCTGATCACGACTCATTCCGCCGAGTGTCCCGGTGATCACGACAGTACGCCCGGCGAAGGGGCCTACCGGCCCGGAAGTGGATCCTTCTGGTGCGGGCCAAACAACCCCAGAAGCACGAAGTGCGTCGATCACTTCACGGTTATGATTCTGTTCAAAAAAGAGCCGTA
>DUCO01000039.1 GCA_012959765.1 Dehalococcoidia bacterium
TCCGACCACACAGCTCACCCGGGTACCGGCCACCAGCGCCTGAAACCATCAGGTTGAAGCAGGCCGTCGGACTAACATAGCGAGTGGTACAGGTTTATGGGGCAGGTCAGCGGCTATCTCCACGACTGAACGCTGGCATCGACCACACCGCTTCCAGAACGCGGGCATACGCAGAAGCAAGTTCGTCGATCGATCGAAGATTCGAACTCAATGCACGATTTTCGGAGGCATTACTCAAATAGGGCCAGGCAATTCAATAATCGGAAGAAGCCACAAAACCGCCGCCTAGCTTACGTTGTCCCAGCACGGCAGTGCCGGTTTGCTTCAGCGAGAGTAATTCGCAGTCCAGAACTTGCGAAACGGTAGCTGGCTACCCGCCGTGGCCGTTGAAGGCTGCTGCCTGCTTCGCAAGTCGGGCGTCATGCTCGTCAGCAAATCGCTTCACTCCGTTGAAGATCGAATCCTTGTCGAGATGCGCTTCCTTGATCACGTCGTCCTCAGTACCGCCGCTCAACCACTGGTCATCCCAGTCGGAAGTCAGCGAATACTTGTCCGTCAACGGACCAACACCAGTCACCGGCCATACTCGGCGAGTTCCTGTCGTCACAACCATCATGTCGAACTTCTCGGCATCGGAAAGCACGCTCTGCTTGTACTCTTCAGACTGTCGATCGAACAGCTCTTCACTGATCGCCGAAACAACCTTCACATTCACCCCGGCGTCATCAAGCTTCGACAGAACGTCCACAAGGTTCACAGTTGAACTGGAGCCCTGTGTAACAACAACACCGTGCTTCGGCTTGTTGGAATCGTAATCTCGAATCAAGTAGAAGCCCTTGGCCGCCGCATTGATGTCGGTGTCAGCAAACTTCGATCGGTCCGCCACTGCGAAGTCCGGTCGTGCGACTTCCATGACGATAACGCCAACCTTGGGATCTCGCGCTGCAATGTTTGCAGCAGCGAAGTAACCCGCAGCAACGTCATTGTAGTCCCAGAAGCTCAGAACAATTACCTGACCCTTCGGGAACAGCTTCCAAACCTGAGGAGCAAAAATACCAAAGTGAGTTCGTGCATCGGCAGCGGTTTCAGGTCCCGAGTGACCGGCCAAGATATGTGCAACACCCAGTCGGAAAGGTGAATCCTGGTTCTGCTGGCTCCAAACACGAAGCGGCAAGTACATAAGCGGAGTGAAAGCACCGTACGAACCTGAAATCGACCAGACACCGTTGAATCGGTTCGGGTCGGTAGAAAGTGACTGGCTTGTAAACCCAACCGCAGTAAGCGCGTTTCCGGCCTCCTGAATCGGAGCCTTCAAGCGAGTACCAACAATGTTGTTGATCGGGTCGTAATGTCCCCAGAGCGAACCGTTGTTGATGTTGATCGAGTCCGCAAGGTCGGCGGCAACGATCACGAAACGGTTGTCGGTAACGTAGTTGGCGTACTTGATGATCTCTGAAATGGCACGACGGGTTCCCTTTACGGCTCCAGGCTGCTCATACAGGGTGATATCAACGTCCTTCTTCTCGCCCGTAACAGGGTTTTCGATGCTTACCGTGGTCGCTTCCAGCGGAAGGTTCTTCACGAGAAGTCGTTCGTCCATAAACGGATCGGTTGTTGGGTCGACACGAAGTGGAAGGTTGTCGTTGACCTGATCGCCAAGTTCGACGAGCTTGTCAGCGAGCCAATCGCCAAGTCCAGTCTTTTCCAGCACCGTCATCGCGATATCGATGTTGGTCTTCATCTGAAGAAGGTTGTCTTTCGGGTCGGTTACTGCGCCATCGTGAATGCCTTCGAAAGTAACGCCGAATTTCTCTTCAAATGTTGCCGCCAGAGCCTGGAAGTACTCGCCGTTCATCGGCATCCCGTAGGCATGGCTGGCGTGATTTTTGATCTGCTTGACGCCGCCAGGAAGGTCTTCACCATCCGGAGCACCGGGCCAGTAGCCCTTGACCGTATTTCCTATGACGATCATCGGTCGACGGTCCGCCTCGTCCCAGTCTTCCATCGTCTTTAAAGCAGCTACTACCTGATCGTAGTCAGTCGCATTGTCGACACGCATTACGTTCCAGCCGTACGCAGACCACTGGTTTGGAATGTCGTAGGTATCTTCCTTGACAACACTGCCAATAAGCTCGTCGTCGATACCGGCGTTGTTGTAAGACATCAGCACACGAAGGCGCTTGCCAACTCGGTTCGCCACTGCCTGAGTCTTGAACTCCTGCGAGTGACCCGAAGTGAGAGCGAACTCTCCTTCAAGACCGATAATTTTCAGGGAAGAATCGGCGCCCATCATGTCCCAGAACGCAGCCTTACCAGCAGCGGTAGCAATACCAACTCCGGAAGGTCCACCGTTCACATCGTTCGTCAGGTCGGTCGATTCCGAGTGACCCGAAAGCGCACGAATCCCACGGATCTTTGCCTGCGCAAAAATAGGGTGATCGGCAAGACCGTTCTCTTCAAGAATATTTTTGAGCGCGCCGGCTCCACGACGGAAACCAAGAGCGTCAATTGCAAGCATCGAAACCTTAGGGTCGGCCTTGTACTTGTCATCGCCGGTCGCCTTGTGCTTGCGGTCGAGCGCCTCGCCCATGAGCATCCACATGGCGTAGGTAACAGGGGCGTTGTGCCCACCAGCCAGCATGAACTTGTCAGCAAACGGGTGCTTGGGTCGGCGGTAGTCGAACGTCATTCCACCGTTTTCAGGTCCAGCGAGGTGAGAAGAAATAACATAGGGCGTATAAGCCGTGCCACCGCCAAAGTGACCTGTTTGGTGATAGTTGCACATCAACACAAAGGTCATATTCGTCAGGAAGCCGAGCTCTTCCAAACGCTGCTTGTCATAGTCAGGAAGCTGGACTGTTTTGTCAGTCGAGATCTGATCTGTTGACGATGTGTGGATTGTGACGGTTGAACTACCGGCGGGTGACATACGCTCATTTACTCCAGTTAATACGCGGATAAAATTTTCGGTTCAGGCGCGCAATTCCTTAGCGAACATTTCGATTTGCTCGCGGTCGCTCAGAATATCTGCGAAATGCTTTCCACGCCAGCCCGAATCTACCTTATCCGAGTACTATCGGGGCGAGATATTTCTAAATATCCATCGAGGCTGGAACTGGCATCCATCAATAAGACCCACCAGAGACCCGAATAATGACCGAAAACTCATCTTCACGCACTCACCAAAACTACATCGATGGCAAATGGCAGGACTCTGTTTCTGGCCAGATTTACCCGGTGTCGAATCCTGCCCACACATCGCAAGTTATCGGCCAGTTCCAGTCGAGTTTGCCTCAGGACGCCGAGAACGCGATCGCAGCAGCCCACGCTGCGGCCAAGGGGTGGGCGAACACACCGGCTCCCCAACGCGGAGCGATTCTGTACAAAGCGCTCGACATTATGGGGCGTCGTGCGAGAGAGATGTCCGAGACGATAACAATAGAAGAAGGCAAGCCGATCGCCGATTCGATGGGCGAGGTGAAACGGGCGATGAACATCATCGAGTACGCCGCCGGTGAGGGTCGACGACTCTTCGGCTACACCACTCCTTCCGAACTTCCCGACACCGTTGCCTACACCGTGAAAAGACCCATCGGTGTGGTCGCCTTAATCACGCCGTGGAACTTCCCGCTTGCCATTCCAACGTGGAAACTTGCGCCCTGTCTGATCGCCGGAAACACGGTGGTTTACAAACCTGCTTCCGCTACGCCTTTGTCGGCTGTGAAATTGGTAGAAATTTTTGAAGAGGCTGGCCTCCCGCCGGGGGTTTTGAACTTCATTACGGGTCCGGGTGGATCGGTCGGAAACACACTGGTTGAAGATCCTCGTGTTGGCGGCATTTCGTTTACGGGCTCAACTGAAATCGGCACTGCGATCACCGCTCGGGCCTCTGAATTACTGAAGAAGGTTCAGTGCGAAATGGGTGGCAAGAACGCGGCGATTATCTTGAACGACGCCGATCTCGACAAGGCCGTTCCCGGCGTTGTACAGGGAGCGTTTGGATCGACGGGCCAGCGCTGCACCGCGACTTCTCGTGCGATCGTTGAGGACGGGATTTACGACGAGTTCATGTCGATATTACTGGAGCAGACTGCTGCGCTGACGATCGGCGACGGGATGGACGAGACGAAGGACGTTGCGCCGCTTTCCTCGCAAAACCAGCTCGACACGGTGCTGGAGTACATCGGGGTTGGCACCGAAGAGGGAGCGAAACTCACGTTTGGCGGTCACCATCTCCGGGACGGTGAGTTCGCCGACGGCTACTACGTCGAACCGACTATTTTCGAAGACGTTAAGACCAACATGCGCATAGCCCGCGAAGAAATCTTCGGCCCAGTGCTGAGCGTTTTCAAAGCTTCCAACTTGCAAGAAGCTGTCGAGATTTCAAACGATGTCTACTTCGGCTTATCGTCATCGGTATACACCCGAGATCTCGTGCAAGCCCACGAATACATCAACACCGCCCACACCGGAATGGTCCACGTAAACGCCCCAACCCTAGGCGGTGAAGTGCACCTACCCTTCGGCGGGCTCGGTGCATCAGGAATAGGCCAACGAGAACAAGGCACCGAAGGCTTCGACTTCTTCACCGAAACCATAAGCGTCTACATCGACCACTCGGCAGGAGCCAAGGAGAGGTCGAGGTTTATTTAGTCCCAGTGGCGCGTTGTACCTACACTGGAATTCCTAAGCACAACACAGCGGAGTCGGCAAATTGGCGAACTCCCGCTTAAACCCTAAGTTGCGCTCCGCCCCTCACGCGCCCACAATCACTCACTGTTTTGGGCTCGAATTTGTGCGGCACTGATCGAAATCGCCGAATAACATACGAATATCGAGCGGATTTCTTGTGCAATGGAGCCATGTCGGTTCTTAAGAAAAAGTATCTCGATACCTGAATGAACAATCCACCGGCTCAGGGACTCTCGGCGCTAAAGCCGAGAAAACCAATAGCCTTCATGCCCTTCGCTGAAATCCGAACCAACGTCATCTCTGGAATCGTCGTTGGAATCGTCGCCCTACCACTCGCAATCGCACTTGCCATTGCCGTCGGTGCTCCCCCAATTGCAGGCCTCTACACATCGGCCTTCGCAGGCGGATTCGCATCCCTGTTCGGCGGATCCCGCTACACAATCACCGGACCCACCGCGGCACTAGTGCCCCTTCTTACCGTCGTGGTAATTAAATTTGGCGTAGAAGCGCTCCCCATCGTCGGCGCAATGGCAGGCATCCTGCTCTTCGTCATGACCGCATTCAAACTCGGCAGACTAATGAAGTACATGCCGGGCCTCGTGATCATCGGATTCACAGCCGGAATCGGACTTTCCATAGCCTTTGGACAAATCGCCAGCTTCCTTAACGTCACCGGAACCGACCCGACACGCGAACATTTCCACGAAAGAATGTGGGACCTCATCCAGCACCTCAACACAGTCAGTTGGGCCACCCCGCTCATCGGAATTTTCGCAGTGGTCCTCATGCTCGCATGGCCGTTCGTTCAGGACTTCCTACCGAAACTAAAAGCGATCCCACCAACGTTTCTGGCGCTGATCGCCGTCTCGCTAATGGTCTTCTACATCGACATCGACACCCCAACGGTCGCAACCCGCTACGGCGACCTGCCCGGATCATTTCCAAAACCTACCTTCGACTGGCTCGACCTCGATCTACTCATCAAATTAATTCCTTCATCCATCGCAGTCGCCATCCTGATGGGAGTCGAAACGCTTCTTACAGCAGTCATGGCCGACAACCTCGCCGGCACCTCAAGACGCCACAAAGCAACAAAAGAACTCTTCGGTCAGGGCGTTGCAAACATCATCGCCCCGATCTTCGGTGGCATCCCCGCAACCGCAGCCATCGCCCGAACCGGTGCAGGCATCCAGAACGGCGCCACTTCACGACTTTCCGGTATCACCCACGCCGTGTTCGTTCTCACCGCAACCATCGCCCTCGGCAGCATGGTCGGTCACATTCCAATGACCGTTCTCGCAGCGATACTCATCGTTGTGGCGTGGCGAATTATCAGCTTTCCTGAACTGGTCAAGATGGCAAAAACCGCCCCGCGACAGGACCACATAGTCCTCTTCTCAACGCTGATTATCACAGTAACCGTCGACCTCACCTACGCCATCGCAGCCGGTGTGTTCATCTCGCTAATCCTGCTCCTCAAGCAACTCACGTCACTCGAAAGCGCAAGCGAACTCGAACCCGACGAAAATGGTCAGATCCGCCAGGTTTCAGCCGAACTAAGCAAAACCATGCAGCAGCGAAAAGACATCATCTTCTTCAACGCTCAGGGCCTCATATCTTTCCACTCGGCTTTCGAATTCGAGCGGCGCCTGCTCGAGCACGACACCCGCCCGCTAATACTGCGAATGAAAGATGTGAAGTACATCGACACAACCGGCCTGATGACCCTCGACTCGATCGTAAAAGCCCGCCAGAAACTGGGCTCACGAGTAATGCTCTCGGCGATCCAGCCAACCGTGTTCAACAGCCTCCGCAAGTTCGGAATCCTCGAATCAGTTGGCTCAGAAAACGTCTTCGCCGGAACCGCCCTGGCAATCGAGAACGTATCCAATAGCGGGGCGACGATCGTGAGCGCGAACGAGACTTCTGCTGACGCACCCGGCGACGCGAACACGGCATAGCGAACAACGCCGAACTCGCTCACGCCATCAATCGGCGTACTACTTCTCCACCGATCGCAAATATCCGGCAATCTGATCGAGATTCAGCAGGTGATGTACCCGATAGTCGTAGACGCTTGAATTGACCTCAATCTTCGCCCAAATGCGGGGCATCATCACGTTCCCCCAACTCCAAACAATCTGCAACGGTTTTACCCACCGCCATCGCAACCACTGATCTTTACTGCGAATCTCTCGCTTTATCCACTGGTAAAAGCAACGGATTCGTCGAGGTTGCACAACGATCACAGTGTCGGCACGAGATAAACGAAGATCAAGAGAAGCCATGTACGGACCTTCAAGGATCCACTTCTCCCCAGCGATCAGCTTCTCAGTAATTTCCGTCCAATTCTTAATCGGAATCGGATGGCCATCGTCCTTAAAGCGCAGTTTGTCCAACTCGATATGAGGCAGCCCTGTTATCTCGGCAAGCCGGCGACTGAGCTTCGATTTTCCAGCACCTCGGGGACCAATAACAACAACTCTGTCCATGTGAAACCTCCAGCACTGAAAGTACCCCCGGTACCGCGATTGATTTCAAGATAGACACGTGTTGTATGCTCGAAAGAGAGAGAGCAGTGTGTAAGTTGGCGATATCGATTGATCGCATCTCGATGACGCCAGCAAACCCGAACCCCGCGGTAGCGCACGCGCACCGAAGTTGATGCAGTCAAGACCCACTCCAACTTAACGGGCCGAATTTCCGAAGACCGCGCTGCTCATGCCACCGGCACACCTCCGCACGCCACCCCACTTAACCACCTAAACTGCTGTTTTTTGGTGATAACCAGCACGGAAACCGTGGGTACCCGTAACCATTAGTTAACCTTTGAGGCGGGGCGAAGTGTACAAAAGAAGGTTGTTTGTAATTTATTTCACAGCAGCGACTCCACCATGCAAGAGCTTTCCGTACCAGCGCGAATCCGAGTTGAGGTCCTAGCCGGCCTCACCGTATCGCTGGCTCTCGTTCCCGAAGCGGTCGCCTTCGCATTCGTCGCCGGAGTCGGACCACTCGTCGGACTCTACGCTGCATTCATCGTCGGCCTCGTCACATCCGTAACTGGCGGGCGCCCCGGAATGATCTCAGGCGCAACCGGAGCCCTTGCCGTTGTCATGGTCGTACTCGTAAAAGAGCACGGCGTTGAATATCTCTTCCTAACCGTGATTCTCATGGGAATCATCCAGATGGCAGTTGGCGCGCTCAAGCAGGGCCGGCTCATCCGCATGGTCCCCTATCCGGTGATGCTCGGATTCGTGAACGGACTCGCAATCGTCATCTTCCTTGCGCAGCTCGAAAGCTTCAAGTTCGAAGGTCCCGACGGTACCGAGTCATGGCTGCCCGGCGGAGAACTGGCGATCATGCTCGGCCTAATTGCCGTGACCATGGCCGTGATCTACCTGATCCCGAAATTCACAACGAAATTCCCATCGGCCCTTGCCGGAATTCTTGTCGTTTCGGCCATTGTTATCTTCGGTGGTGTCAACACAACTTCGGTCGGTGACCTTTCCAGCATCTCCGGCGGACTACCTTCATTCGGTGTCCCCGACGTTCCACTCAACATGGAAACGTTGATGATCATCCTGCCGCACGCCTTCATCCTAGCTGCCATTGGCCTGATCGAATCTCTATTGACCGTCTCGCTGATCGACGGCATCACAGAAACCAAGGGTCAGAACAACCGAGAATGTCTGTCGCAGGGCGCGGCAAATATCCTCACCGGCTTCTTCGGCGGCATGGGCGGTTGCGCCATGATCGGCCAGAGCATGATCAACATGAAGTCAGGCGCTCGCTGGCGACTCTCTGGCGCTCTGGCAGCACTACTCCTGCTCGCCTATATTCTCTTCGCTTCATCGCTCATTGAACGAATTCCGATAGCCGCACTTGTTGGCGTGATGTTCGTTGTGGTGGTCGGCACCTTCTCGTGGTCGAGTCTCCGAATTATTCGCAAAGTGCCGGTAGCCGACGCGTTTGTAATGATTCTCGTATCGGCCGTAACCGTAGCCACCGACCTCGCAATCGCGGTGATCGTTGGAGTCATCGTCTCGGCGCTGGTGTTTGCATGGAACACGGCACGATCGATCTACGTTGAAGAGGCCCCCGGAAGTGGACCCGATCGCAAGATCTACATGCTTCACGGCCAGCTGTTCTTCGCATCTATCACTGCGTTCCGAGACCTGTTCCACCCGCCACACGATCCCGTAGAGGTCGTTATCGACTTCCAGCACTCCCGTGTTTGGGATCACTCTGGAATCGAGGCGATTGTCGATCTTGCACGACGTTACGAATCGGCGGATCGAAGATTACACCTGCTGCACCTGAGCGAGAACTGCCAGCGGATTCTTGGCAAGGCAAACGTGATCATCGATGGTGACCCATCCGAAGATCCTTCATACAGGGTGACTGTCTCCGGCCTCGGCAGCGGTGACGGCGGCCACTAAGGCGGCGCCATTGGCACGTTTTCTTTAGCGGCAAAAAGGCCGGAGTTGAGCCGCTTCCTTTGCACACCAAAGCAAAAGAGCGACAACCTGAACGGTGTCGCTCTTTCTAATTCTCTTCTTCGGGTCAGACGAGCCAGTTATCTGTTTTGGTTATCACTTTGTGTAGCCGTCGCTGTTAGCTCATGTGGCTGCGATTTACGGCTTGTGTGGCAAGTTTGATACCAGCTAGGTGATCCCTGGATGCCGCTAAAACAGCTATGCGCTGCTGCGGCCTTATAAGCCGATATGTATAACCCATCCGGATCTGTAAATCATGTTTTCTGCCCTCGCGAATCAGGTTGGCTTGTCCCTTGATTGGAGTCTAGATCACATGTCATGAGGGCGGTTCAAATACCTGTGAAGGGTTTGTGAGCATGCCGCTAGTGCCCCCGTCTGTTACGGCCAAACTTCCTTCTCGCGCCTAAAACTAAAACCCAGTATGATATCCGAAACAAACCTATTGCTCGGAGCTTCAATGCACTCGAAAAAGCTCGCTCACTTAGCGATTTGGATCCTGCTACTCGTCGTTGCTCTTGCAGCATGTGGAGGAGCTGAGTCCTCAGGAGATGAGGTAGGTTCAGTCGATGGCGCACCTATGGTGATGCATCCAAACGAAACATTCACCACGGAATCATTCACCGCAGCCGGGTGGAAAAAATCCAAAGAATATGACACCGCCACGGTTCCTGAATCAAACGAGATTTGGTACGGCTTCTTTAATCAGAAAGACATCGAAATACGCTTTTATTCGTCACACGAAGACGCACTCGAGTTCGGCGTGTCAGCAGCCGAAGGATCTATCGAAGGAGCCGTAAAGCGTTCCAAAGGCGGCAATCTTCTCGACTTCAGCGGAGGGTCGTTCACCGGTTACGCCGACTTCCTCGTGGCAGGCAACGCAATCCTCCTCTGCGAGTTCGACCGCACCCGCTGCGACGAACTGGTAGCGAACCTGAAGTAGGCGAATTTCGACATTAGCCATAATCAGCTCGCGTCGCCGCAGATGATTGCCGCGACGCATTTAAGACCAGCCGGGGTATCTATCGTGACTTCCGGCGGTGTGATCCCGTCAGAGTCTTGGTTCTCGTTGAACACGGGTTTCCCTGCGCCGGGGTTCACGTCGATTGAAATCGGTGCCCGTGCGGAAGCCGTAGCTGAAATTATTCCAATAGACAGAGTTGCCACAATAAGTGCCAGTAAATACTTTTTCGTGATCCCTTTACCTCAAACATGTCCATGCCGGGATAGTGCGAACCCTAGCACAGCGAGTTCAAATCCAAAGCGCAGCTGTACTAATCACCACAGTCGTCTGTTCACAGGTGAAACTGGTCGAATCACGGGCGAGGCCCGATAATCCCGAAAACACGGGAAGCCACGAAATTTGCTTGCACACACCCAAGGAGAACAAATTTGATCGGCATCCACGATCCGCTGGAACTGGAAAAACAAGCTCTCCACAATCTTGCAGATTTCAAAGGCAAGAGTGTCTTCGAAGTAGGCTGTGGCGATGGCCGAATGATCAAACTCTACGCCGACGTTGCGCGCTCAGTCCTTGCGTTCGATCCCGACGAAGAAGTAATCGCTGAGGCACGTGAACAGTGGCCATCCGATCTAAGCAGCAACGTTGAGTTCCGCATAGCCGACATGACGGGCGTCGAGTTGGAACAGCAGTCCTACGATGTAGGAGTTCTAGCCTGGTCCATATGATGACTGGACACCGAGGGCGTCGTCGACGCTCTACGCAAGATGCACCGCTCGCTCCGGGCAGGCGGAGTGCTGATCGACAGACGCGCCAGCTCCGGCACAACCCGAGTCGGGCAACTCGAATACAGCCAGGATTTCAACGAAACGATCGCTAAGGCTGAACGATCGCTTGATCAAGTTGCCACCCAGGGCCTTTTCGAGCGTCAACGGTCAATCGAGTACCGTTTCCTGATCCACTTCCAATCGATCGAAGACTGGCAGGAATACTTCGACTACTGGGCCACCTACTACGTACCAATGTCCGAAGAACTCATGCAAATCATAGAAAAACTGGCAAGCCAGCCCGGTGCCGATATAGTTCTCGACGCGAACACTGTAAGCACAGCTTATAAAGTTCTAAATTAGGTGAACCGACACAGCTGCAGTCGCGGTGCAGGCTTTGGTGCCAACGCCCTGGCTGGTCGGATTCCGTCAATTGGAGGATAATCCCGGTAACCGGGAGGTTACCGATGCTCAAACACCGTTCGCAATTTCGACTGATCCTGATCATCCTGACCACGATACTGGTCGCCGTCGTCCTGAGCTCGTGCGGCAGCGACGGCGATGAAGTGGCCGCTATCGAACGCATCTCCGATCCCGGTGTGACACTGAACATCGACGACTTAACGGCGTTCGGGTTCAAGAAATCGAAAACCTACGACGTCGAAGGCCTGATCGGTGCAGAAAGCGCTTACTACGGATTCTGGGCGTTAGATATATATGATCGCAAAGACTACGAGGTCAGGTTCTTCAAGTCACACTCCGACGCGGTTGAACTGGGAATCGCTCAAGCAGACGAACGATGCTGCGAAACCGCCGATCTCGACGAAGATACCTCGAGCTGGCCTGTTGGAATGAAAGACATGCGCCAGTGCGGCGGCGACAAGGCATCGGGCCCCGCCTCGCACGGAATCCAGAACTGCAAACAGCCAAAATACTGGGACTACTCAATCTACGCCAACATGATCCTGCTCTGCTCAGGAGGCGACCCCGAACACGCCCGAGAACTCTGCAACGACTTACTGGAGCAACTACAACCAGATCCTGAACCGGCGGCACAACTCAAGCTAAACTTTGACCCCCTGTTGGCCGTCAACAACAATGGGACACATTTCGGGCCAGAAACAAGAGAGAGATCGGCGGGTTTGAACTCTCTGGGATAGATTCCAGATG